>CAVRGU010000004.1:0-108253 GCA_963720795.1 uncultured Solirubrobacterales bacterium
AGCACCGCGAGCTCCACCGCAAGCGAGAGCATCGAGCGGTCGGACTCGTCGGCCTCGACCACCAGCCACTCGCCCGCGCCCCACTCCGCGTTGGGCAGCCCCCCACCCACAGGCGCCCCCACCAGCCAACCGGGCTGCACGCCAGCAGCACGTAGCGCGTGCACGAGCAGCGACGCGGTGGTGGTCTTGCCGTGGGTGCCGGCCACCGCGATCGTGCGCCGCAGGGCGGTCAGCTCGCCCAGCAGCTCCGCGCGGGGCCGCTCGCGCAGCCCCCGTTCGCGGGCGGCAACCCGCTCGAAGTTCTCGGGGGGCACGGCGGAGGAGTAGACGACCTCCACGCCCTCGCCGGCGGGCACCGCGGCGGCCGCATGACCGAGACTCGCCTCTAGTACCCCGTCCGCACGCAGGCGCTCCAGGTAAGGCGAGTCTGCCCGATCCGACCCGCTGACCTGCGCCCCCAGGGCGTGCGCGGCGCGCGCGTAGCCGCTCATCCCCGCACCGCCGACGCCGACGAAGTGCAGCCGCCGTCCGCTCCACGGCCCGCTCATCTTCAACGATGCCTCCAAGTGCCCACCGCGCTGGCATGAGCACGCAGAGCAAGCTGGCCAAGGACGCAGGGAGCGTGGCGTGCTGAGCACGCGAGCGACTGAGGACGCCGACCGAAGCCGGTAGACGCCCGCCTTCGGCGAGCATCCCCGTTTCGGCCAGCGCAGCTATGCGTGGTCATGCGGCCGCCTCGAGCAGCTCTTCAGCGACTGCTTGGGCCGCGTCGGGGCGTGCCAGACGCCGGGCGGCGGCCGCCATCGCGCGCATCCGCTGGGGGTCGGCGAGCAGCGCGGCCGTTTCGCGCGCGAGGCGCGCGGCGGTCAGCTCGCCGTCGGGGATCACGACCGCGGCGCCCCCCTGCGCCATCCACCGCGCGTTGGCTGCCTGGTGGTCGGCTGCGGCGTGCGGGTAGGGCACAAGGATCGCGGGGCGGCCGTGGGCGGCGACCTCGAACAGCGAACCCCCCGCGCGGGCGACCACGAGGTCGGCGGCGGCGAGCGCGTCGGCGAAGTCGGCGAGGTCCAGGTACTCGCGCAGGTCGTACCCCGCCGGCAACAGCCGCGCGGCCAGCTCGGGGTGGTCGCGGCGCCCGCAGACGTGCAGCACGTGGAACGCCGCCCCGGCGAACGCCTCGACCGCGGCGAGGTTGACCGAGCGCGCCCCCAGCGAGCCGCCGAAGACCAGCACGCACGTCTCCCCCGGCTCGATCCCCAGCCGCGCTCGCGCGCCGGCGCGGTTCTCCTGGGGCGGGGGGATCGGGCGGCCGGTGACCCGGTAGCGGGGCCCCTCGCGGCCTGCGAGTGCAAACGCCAGGCAGACCCGCCGCGCGAACGGGGCCAGCACGCGGTTGGCCAGGCCGAGGTGGCTGTCGGCCTCGGTGAGCACCACCGGCACGCGGCGCGTGAGCGCTGCGAGGCCCACGGGCCCGGAGACGTAGCCGCCGCCGCCCATCACCGCGTCGGGCGCGAGCTCTCCCAGCAACGCGCGGGCGCGCAGGAACGCCCTGGCGGCGAGCACCAGCGCGCGCGCCGCCCGCAGCGGGTTGCGACGGTCCAAGCCGACGACTGCCGTCGTGCGCAGCGGGTACCCCGCGGCCGGCACCAGCTGCGCCTCGGCGCGCTCGCCGCCGATGAACGTGACCTCCGCGCCCCGCGCGCGCAGAGCGTCAGCCACTGCCAGTGCCGGCACGACGTGTCCGGCGGTCCCCCCGGCTGCGATCACGACTCTGGGCGGTCTTGCGCTCACCGGCCAATCCTGCCTGTTTGCGCCCGCGCGCGTCGCCCACCACGCGCACGTGGGCGCTGGTGCCGGAGGCGACGTTCAGCAGCAGGCCCATCGCGGCGAGCATCACGACGAGGCTGGTGGACCCGTAGGAGATGAACGGCAGCGGCACGCCCGTGAGCGGCGCGAGGCCGAGCACCGCGAACACGTTGAGCAGCGCCTGGGAGAGGATCAGCGTGGTCATCCCGACCGCGATCAGAGCGCTGTAGAGGCTGCGCGCCCGCTTCGCCGCCCGCAGGCCGGCGTAGCCGATCAGCGCGTAGAGGAAGAACAGCGCGTACACGCCCACGACGCCCGAGCTCTTCGGCGATCACCGCGAGGATGAAGTCGGTCTGCGCCTCGGGGATGTAGAAGATCTTCTGCACCGACTGGCCCGGGCCCACCCCGAAGAGGCCGCCCGAGCCGATCGCGATCTGGCCCTGGACGATCTGGAAGCCGCTGCCGGAGGCGTGCGCCCAGGGGTCGAGGAACGAGGTCAGCCGGGCACGCGCGTACGGCCGTGCGAGCGCGTACAGCGCAACCACCGCCAACGCGCAGCCGGCGAGGATCGCGAGGTTGCGCAAGCGGGATCCCCGCGGCGAGCAGCAGCGCGGAGGTCGTGAACGCGATCACGAGCGCCGTGCCGAGGTCCGGCTGGGTCACCACCAGCAGGCAGGCGCCGCCGACCACGACCAGCAGCGGCCGTGAGAGCGCACGCAGGTCGTGCACGTGCTGGGGACGGCGCGCGAGCAGCGTGGCGGCGTACAGTGCCAGCGCGAGCTTCAGCAGCTCGGAGGGCTCGAACTGGAAGATGCCCGGGCCGATCCATCGGCGCGCGCCGTTGACGGAGACCCCCACGTGGGGGATGTGGACCGCCAGCACGAGCACGAACGAGACCGCCAGCAGGGGCCCGACGACGCCCTGCACCTTCGCGACCCCGTTGCGCGCCAGGTAGTGCATCAACGCGAGCCCCACCCCCCCGAAGATCACGAACTTCACGAGGTAGGCGCTGCCGTTGCCTTCCCCCTGCAGCACCGTGCTCGCCGAGGAGGCGCTGTAGACCATCACCGCCCCGAACGCCAGCAGGCACAGCGTCGCGGTCAGCAGGATGCGGTGCTCGAGCGGCTGGGGGCGGGCACCGCTCCGTCCCTGGGCTTTGGCTTTGGCGCCGCGCGCGGCCGGAGGCATCCAAGCTCACTTCGACACCCGCACTTAGAAGCCTCCACAGGACACGCCCCAGGTCAGGCTTACACCAACCCACAGCCGACTGCGCACGTCCCCGTCAGGCCGGCCGTACTACCACTTGTGCTTCTCGACCTTCGTCTGATGCTTCGCGGCCTTGTCGTGGTGTTTGCGCTTGTGGTACTTGCCGTGCTCGGGTTTTGGCTTCCCCGCGCCCGCCTTCGCCGGCCCGCCGGACATCCCCGCCGGCAAGGAAGGCGTTCCGGCCCCGGCGGACAGACCGCCACCGCTGGGTGGGGCAGACGGGCCACCGTCCGTGGGCGGAGCGGACGGACCGACACCAGTGGGCAAGGGAGACGAGACTCCCGGGCTCGGCGGATCGATCATGCCGGGAGGCGCTTCGAAGACTCCCCCGAACTCACTCGTACTGCCTTCCCTGTTGGCCGCCACCACCGAGAAGCCGTATTCCCCTCCGCCGAGCGTCACGCTGGCGCTGTTGAGGTCAAGGCTCACGCTCTGCGGTTTGAGGGAGCCGTACAGGCGCCCCCCGGTGGGCAGCTTGACTTCACGTATCAACTCGCACCCCGCGCCTTTTTTGCTGCACGGCGAGGACCACAGCTGAAATGCGTATTCCGTTTCCAGATCCTCGGTGTTGATCTCCGCTTCGAGCGTCGCGTCGGTAGGGGTAAGGTGCGAGACCGACACCGATTCGACTACGGGCGCCTTGGCTCCAGCGAGCGTCGTGAGCGTCTTCTCCCCACCGAACGCTTCCCCGGCTTCGTTGGAGGCGACCACCCTGTAGCCGTACGTCACGTCCGGGGACAGCGTCTGCTCGACGCCCGCCAGGTCAACGCTGACCAGCTGCGGTGCGGAGCCGGCGGGCAGCACGCCCTTGTATACAAGCTTCCCACCCGATGCTTCGCAGGCGCCGAACGAGCGAAACGAGCCGCACCAGGGCGATTCCAGGAAGAATTCGTAGGTGGTCGCCAGCGAGAACCCGTCTTCGCCGCTGCCCGGGTTGATCTGCGCTTCCAGCCTGGCGTCTGCCGTGGTGACGTTCGACGCGGACTCGCTTTCAACAGTGGGCCTCGGACCGTCAGCGAGCGCCGCGGCTGGCAGTACCACGAAGGACAGCGAGACGACCCCTGTTGCCATCAGCCACTGGAACGAACGTCGCATCAACCGAGACTCCCTTGGGTGTACACAGACGTACGCCTCATCAACCCATACCAGGGGCATCTTACACCCCCCCGCGGGACGAGCGCGACGAACCGCTGGCGAGGGTCCGCGGGCCCGCTCAAGCTCAGACGAGCTCTTCAATCAATGCTCTGGGCTCGACCTCACGCGATGCTCTGGCGGTAGATCGTGAAGCCGATCGCGCAGCAGATCGCGGCGATGATCCAGAAGCGCAGGATGATCTTCGGTCTCCGACCAGCCGCGCAGCTCGAAGTGGTGGTGGATCGGCGCCATCAGGAAGACGCGCTTGTGGCGCAGCTGGAAGTACGCCACCTGGATCGCGACCGACAGCGCCTCGATCACGAAGATCCCGCCGAGCAGGATCAGCAGCACCTCCGTCTGGGTCATCACCGCGAGGCCCGCGATCGCGCCCCCCAACCCCGAGCGCGCCGGTGTCGCCCATGAAGATCGTCGCCGGGAAGGCGTTGAACCACAGAAAGCCGATGCACCCTCCCACCAGGCACCCCGCGAGCATCGAGAGGTCTGACTGGGTCGAGACGTACTCGGAGGTGATGAACGTGATACCGACGTACGCGAGCAGCACGATCGCTGCGCAGCCCGCCGCGAGGCCGTCGAGGCCGTCGGTGAGGTTGACCGCGCTGGTCGTGCCCGCCACCACCAGGTAGATCAGCAACGGGTAGAACGGCCCCAGGTCCACGTGGTAGTCCACGATCCGCAGCCGCAGCGTCGGTTGCAAGTGCGCCTCGTGCGTGGCGATGAACCACAGCCCGAGCGAGATCGCGATCGTCACCCCCAGCTTCGTGCGCGCCCGCAGGCCCAGCGAGCGGCGGCGTACGAGCTTGGTGTAGTCGTCGGCGAACCCGAGTAGCGCGCACGCCACCATCGTGCCGAACACCCCCAGGGCACGCCATTCGCTGCCCGTCAGGATCAGGAACGGGATCGCTACTGCGATGAAGACGATGATGCCCCCCATCGTCGGGGTGCCCGCCTTCTGGCGGTGGCCCTCCGGGCCCTCCTCGCGGATCTGCTGGCCGAACTCGCGCTTGCGCAGGAATTCGATGAACTTCGGGCTCAGGAAGATGCAGATCAGCAGCGCCGCGGTGCCCCCGATCAGAACGCGGCCCACTTCAGCGGTCCCCCGCCGACGCCGGCGCCCCGGCAGCACCCACCAGCGTCTCGGCGACCCGCTCCAAGCCGACCCCGCGCGAGCCCTTGACGAGCACGCAGTCGCCCGCGCGCAGCAGTCCCGCAGAGAGTCTCGGCCGCCTCGGCGGCGTCCGGCACGCAGTGGACCTCTCCTTCGAACCCCTCCCCCACCTCACCCGCCAGCCGGCCGACCGCGACCAGCAGCTCGACCCCGCGCGCGCGGGCGTACGCGCCGATCTCACGGTGCAGGCGCCGCCCCTCGGGGCCCAGCTCGAGCATGTCGCCGAGCACCGCCACGCGGCGCGCCCGTGCGCTCGCGGCGAGGTCGTCGAGCGCGGCGCGCATCGACATCGGGTTGGCGTTGTAGCAGTCGTTGATCAGCACGATTCCTCCGCCAGCGCGATGCGTTCGCCGCGCAGCGCCGAGAACTCGCACCTCCAGCCTCCCCGCGGGGGTGACGCCGAGCGCGCGCGCGGCCGCCACCGCGGCCAGCAGGTTGCGCAGGTTATGGGATTGCGCGAACGACGGCCGCAGCACGATGCGCTCCTCGCCGGCGGCGTGGTCGATGATCGTCACCTGCCCGTCCTCCCGGCGCTCCACGAGCTCCACGTCCCCGCCCTCCCCGAACGTCACCGTCTGCAGGTCCTCCCGCAGGTGCACAGCGAGCAGCGGCTCGCCGGCCGGCACCACCGCGGTGGCGCCCGGCGCCATGCCCGCGATCAGCTCGGCCTTGGCGGCCGCGACCGCCTCCAGCGACCCCAGCTGCTGCAGGTGCACAGGGCCCACGTTCACGATCACGCCCACCTCCGGCTCGGCGATCGCCGTCAGCTGCGCGATCTGCCCCCGCCCCCGCATCGCCATCTCCAGCACCACCGCCCGCGTGCCCCGCGGCGCGGCGAGCACCGCCAGCGGCAACCCGATCTCGGTGTTCAGGTTCGCCGGGCTCGCGACCGTCGGCCCGCCGAGCTCCGCTTCCGCGCCGCGCAGCAGCGTCGCGAGGATGTCCTTTGTCGAGGTCTTGCCCGTCGAGCCGGTGACCGCGACCACCTGCGCGCCCTGCTCGCCGAGCGCCCGCCGCCAGGCGTGCGCCAGCGACTGCAGGCCCACCAGCGGGTTGGGGTGGGCGAGCACGGCGCCGCCACCGAACTCTGAGCCGCCAGGCACATCGGCGGGCCCGGCGGGCGCAACGGTGGAGCCAGCCTCCAGAGACTCCACGTGGGCGGGGCGCACCAGCACACCCCACGCGCCCGCGCTCAGTGCCTGCGCCGCGTAGGCCCCGCCGTCCACCCGCTCGCCCGGCAGGCCCACGAACAGGTCGCCCGGCTGCACGCTGCGCGAGTCGATACTCACGCGGCTCGGTCCTGGCGTGTCAACGCCGCTCGGGGTTGGTGGGCCACTCCCCGTGTGCACCACCTGCGCTCCCGCGGCCGCGGCCACCTGCGCCGCGTCCCACTCGATCACGCTGTCGCCCCGGCCACGTGCGCGCGGTACTTACGCAGCGCCTCGCGAGCGACCGTCGCGTCGTCGAAAGGCACCCTCCTTCCGTCCGAAAACTCCTGGCCCTGCTCGTGGCCCTTGCCGGCGATGACCACCACGTCCCCCGGCTGCCCGTCGGCGATGGCCGCGTGGATCGCGACGCGCCGGTCGACGATCCCATTCGCTGTGTAGCCACTCGTTGGCGCCACCCGCGGCTCGTGGATGCCGGCGAATACCTCCTCCACGATCGCCTCCGGGTCCTCCGAGCGCGGGTTGTCGGAGGTGACGATCACCTCGTCTGCGAGCCGGGCCGCCGTTTCCCCCATCAGCGGTCGCTTGCCGCGGTCGCGGTCCCCACCCGCGCCGAACACGCAGATCAGGCGGCCGTGCCCGTGGACCATCTCCCGGGCCGCACGGAGTACGTTCTCCAGCGAGTCGGGCGTGTGAGCGTAGTCCACGACGACAGCGAACGCCTGTCCCTCCTCGACCGGCTCGAAACGGCCCGGTACCCGGACCCCGGCTTGCAGCGCCTCGAGCAGCGGATCGAGCGGGCACCCGAGCGCGTGGACACCCGCCAGCGCCGCGAGTGCGTTGGCGACGTTGAAGCGCCCGGGCATCGGCAGCGTCAGCGGCTGCTCGCCGGCCGGCGTGCGCAGGATGAAGCGCGCCCCCTCCGGGCCGCAGCGCAGACCGCGGGCGGCGTAGTCGGCCCGGCGTTCGACGGCGTCCTGGCCTTCGACGGCGTAGGTGAGTGCGTCAGGCACCTCCCCTGCCAGCCGCTGTCCGTACTCATCGCCGAGGTTGACAACGCTCGCCGCCGGGCGCTCCCCCTGCTCGGGCAGGAACAGCCTGCGCTTGGCGAGGAAGTACTCCTCCATCGTCGGGTGGAAGTCCAGGTGGTCCTGCGTGAGGTTGGTGAAGACGGCGACCGCAAAGGGGACCGCGCCGACCCGCTCCAGTACCAGGGCGTGCGAGGAGACCTCCATCGCGCAGGCCTCGTCGCCCGCCGCGCACATCGCCCGCAGGTCGGCCTGCAGGTCGATCGCCTCGGGCGTGGTGCGGGCGACCGGGCGGTCCTGCCCGCCGATCACCGACTTGACCGTCCCCAGCAGGCCACACTGCACGCCGCTCGCCTGCAGCAGCGCCCGCATCAGATACGCCGTGGTGGTCTTGCCGTTGGTGCCCGTCACCCCGAGCACCCGCAGCTCCCGCGCCGGGTCCCCGTAGAAGCGCGCCGCCACCGGCCCCTCCGCCGCGCGCGCGGAGGACACGAGCACCTCGGGCACCCCCACTCCCAACGGGCGCTCCACCACCAGTGCGGCCGCGCCCGCCGCCACCGCCTGCGCCGCGTGGTCGTGGCCGTCGCTGTGCTCGCCCGGCACGCAGAAGAACAGCGCTCCCGGCTGCACCCGCCGGCTGTCGTAGGCCAGACCGTCGATCTCCACCGCCTCGGCCCCGCCCGTCACGCCGCTCGCGCCCAGCTCGGCCGGGATCAGCTCAGCCAGCCTCATCGGTGCACACGCCGCCTTTGCCTCATCGGCTCTGAGTCTAGTTTCAGCCCCCGACGCGCCTCCCGGACTCCCGTTTCAGGCTGCCGCGGACCCGGGAGTCCTGGAGCCCGTGGTTTGCTGGATTGGCGCCCGGCGGGGCCGCTCCGAGAGGCCCGACCATCGTCCCGCCGCGCTCAGGCGGGTACCCGCTCCAGGGTCCCGACCGGCGCTCCGGCGCCCGAGAACTCCATCGCGCCGTCCTCGAGCGCCCCGAACCTGAGGCTCACGATGTCGAGCGGGTAGTTCTGGTGCAGCCGCCACGGTGCCTTCGACCCCTGTTTGGGGAACTGGTCGATCGAGCGCAGCACGTAGCTGGAGGCGAGGTCGATGAACGGGCGCTCTACGACCGAGGGGTCACGGTTGCGGGGGGTGCACTGCCGGTCTCCGTGCTCGTCCATGTGTCGCAGCAGCCGGCACACGTAGTCGTGGGTCAGGTCGCACTTGAGCGTCCACGAGGCGTTGGTGTACCCCGCGGTGAACGCGAGGTTCGGTACGCCGCCGAGCATCATGCCCTTGTAGCTCATCGTCTCGGGGAGCTTCACCTCGCGGCCGTCCACCGCGAACTCGATCCCCCCGAGCGCGAGCAGGTTCAGGCCGGTTGCGGTGACGACCAGATCGGCCTCCAGCTCGGCGCCGGAGGCGAGCTTCAGACCCCGCTCGGTGAACGTCTCGATGCGATCGGTGACCACCGACGCGCGACCCTCGCGGATCGCCTCGAACAGATCGCCGTCGCGCACCAGACACATGCGCTGATCCCACGGCTTGTAGGAGGGCGTGAAATGCCTGTCGACGTCGAACCCCGGCGGGAGCTGGCGTTCGATGCCTCTGCGGATCAGCCTCCTCGTCGCCTGCGGGCGGCGGCGCGAGAACTGGAAGCTCAGCATCATCACCAGGACGCTCTTCCAGCGCATGACCGGATACACGGCCCTGGCGGGCAGCCAGCGGCGCAGCGACTTGGCGAGCGGGTCTTCGGAAGGCAGCGAGACGACGTAGCTGGGTGAGCGCTGCAGCATCGTGACGTGCGCGGCGCTCTGCGCCATCGCGGGGACGAGCGTGATCGCAGTCGCGCCGCTGCCCACCACGACCACGCGCTTGCCGGCGTACTCGACGTCCTCGCTCCACCGCTGCGGATGCACGATGCGCCCTGCGAAGCGCTCCGCGCCAGGGAGCTCCGGCGTATAGCCCTCGTCGTAGCGGTAGTACCCGCTGCACATCAGCAGGAAGCCGCAGCTCAGCCACACCGTCTCCCCGGTGTCGGTGCGCTGCACCTCCACCGTCCACCGCGCATCCTCCGTGGACCACTCCGCGCGCACCACGCGGTGGTTGAAGCGGACCTTCTCCTCGACGCCGTACTCGCTCGCCGTCTGGCGCACGTAGCCAAGGATCGAGGAGCCGTCCGCAATCGCCTGCGCGCCCCTCCACGGCCGGAACGAGTAGCCCAGCGTGTACATGTCCGTGTCCGAGCGGATCCCCGGATACCGGAACAAATCCCACGTCCCGCCGATGCTCTCGCGCGCCTCGAGCACCGCATACGTCTTGCCCGGGCACTTCTCCTGCAAATGGCACCCGGCGCCGATGCCGGACAATCCGGCCCCGACGATCAGCACGTCTACGTGCTCGAGCGGCATTTCAGAGGGTCCCATGAAGTGGACAAGACACCCGAGCTTAGCCGAGCCGGCATCGATGCCCAGCAATACCAGCTATACTCGATGCGTGGCGAAGGTGATGGTGTCCCTCCCCGACGATCTGCTGGAGCGCATCGACGCACGGGCGCGGGCCGGACACGCGACCCGCAGTGGCTTTCTGCGTGAGCTAGCCGAGCGTGAGCTTGCCGTCGAGGCACGGCAGGGTCGGGCGGAGATCGAAAAGCTGCTCGGCGACCCCGTGCCCCTCGGCGGCGACACCGTCAAGCTGATTCGCCACGACCGGCGCTCACGCTGATGCTGCTGCTCGACGCGAGCGTGTGGGTCGCGGCAATCGACCCCGACGACCCCTACCACCCTGCCGCGCGCCCGCTCGTCCTAGACGTGAGCCGCGCTTTGGGAGCCCTCGATCTCACGCTTTACGAGATCGCCAACGTCGTCGGCGCGGTCAAGGGCCAGCGCGAGCTCGCCGGCCGCATGTGTCGGGTAATCCTCAGACGCTCTGGCGAGCACCTCGCACGGATCGACGCACCGCTCGCCGAGCACGCGATCGAACTCGCCGCAGAGCACCGGCTCACCGCCTACGACGCCAGCTACATCGCCGCGGCGCGCAAGCACTCCTGGACGCTCGTGAGCGCCGACGTCAAGGACCTGGTCAAGCCAGGTCTTGCGCTCGCCCCGGACGACCCGCGGCTCGCCGACCCTCAGCCGTCTGAGTAGATTGACCTGGCACCCCGGTCGCGAGGCACGGAGGCCGAGCGCACACGGCCGTGGTTGCACCCACTCACACACGTGGACGATCCCCCAGCAACACCACCGGGTTGCGACCCGCTCGGGATCTTCTACCCCGACGGTACGCCGAGGTACGGCAGCGCGAAGGCCATGATCTGGCCGAACGCCGGGGCGGCGACGGTGCCGCCGTAGATCGAGCCGGCCTGCGGTTCGTCGACGATCACCGCGCACAGCAGCTTCGGGTCCGACGCCGGCGCGAAGCCCATGAAGGAGGCGACGTAAGCGGTTTCTGAGTATTCGCCGGTTGCCGGGTCGATCTTGCTGGCCGTGCCGGTCTTTCCCGCGAGCTCGTAGCCCGGCACCGACACCTCGCTGGCGGTGCCCCCCGGGGCGAGTACCCCGCGCAGCATCTCGCGCACCTGGGCCGCGGTGCTCGCGGAGATCACGCGGTGGCCGGCCGGCAGCTTGGCCGGGTGGCCGTTCACCGTCGCGACGACGTGTGCCGGGCGCAGAATGCCGCCGTTGGCGATCGCCGCGTACGCGGTGGCCATCTGGATCGGGGTCACCGACTCGCCCTGGCCGATCGGCAGGTTGCCCATCGAGGAGCCCGAGTATTCGCTCGGCTTCAGCACCTGCCCGCGTTCCTCGCCCGGCAGTTCGATCCCCGTGGGGGCCCCGAAGCCGAAGCGGCGCACCCACTCGTTGAAGCGGTCTTCCCCCTCCCGTTTGCCGATCTCGACCGCGCCGATGTTGCTCGACTGCGCGAGGATCTGCGCCGTGGTCAGCGTCTCTTCGCCGTGTTCCTCAGCGTCGTGGATCGTGCGGTCGGCGACCTGCAGCTGGTTGGGGATGAAGAACTCCGTGGTCGGCGTGATCAGGTTTTCCTGCAGCGCCCCCGAGACCGTCACCGACTTGAACGTCGAGCCCGGTTCGTAGTCGAAGCTCACCGCGCGGTTCTCCAGTTCTTCCTCGGAGCCGACCGCCGCTTTGTTCGGGTTCATCTGCGGCCAGTTAGCCATCGCGAGCACCGCCCCCGTGTCCGGGTTCATCACGATCGCCGTCGCGTCGTGCGGGCGAAAGACCCGGCCGACCGCGCTCAGCACCGCTTCGCTGCGCTGCTGCACGTTCGCGTCGATCGTCAGCCGCAGCTGCGCGCCCGGCTGCTCGCGGCGCACGTTGGCGATCGACACCGGCTGGCCCTTCGCGTCGCTGACCACCCGTCGCTCGCCCGCCTTCCCGCGCAGCGCCGCGTTGTCGGAGTATTCGAGGCCCGACAGCCCTTCCCCGCGGTTACCCCCCACCACGCCCAGCACCTGCCCCGCCAGCGCGCCCCGGGGGTACACCCTGCGCGTCGTCGGCGTGCCCGCGATCCCAGGAATGTTCAGCGCCAGCACCGCCTGCGCCTGTGCCGCGGGCAGCCCCCGCGCGAGGTACACGAAGCCGCTGCGTTCGCTCAGGTCGGTGAGCACCTGCGCCTGGGGGCGCCCGAGCAGCGGCGCCAGGCGCTCGGCGGTCTTCAGAGGTTCCGTGACCAGGTACGGGGTCGCCGAGATTTCGTCGGCCGGCTCGGAGATCGCCAGCACCGTCCCGTTGCGATCGGTAATCGTGCCCCGCTGCGCCGGCACCGTTTCGTCGGTTACCTGCTGGGTGTGCGCCAACCGGCGCAGCGCCGCGCCGTGCACCACGCCAAGGTACGTGGCGCGCGCCGCGGCCACCGCCAGCAGCGCGACGAACACCGCGAACAGCGCCCCGATACGGCTTTGCACGCTCGCCACCGCGCGCCCTATCCCCCCGGAGCAGCCTGCGTGCCTCCAGCCGCGCCTGCCGGCGCTTCGGAGGCTCCGCCCGTCGCGGCCGGTGTGCTCGCGGCTTCGGAAGCTCCGCTCGCCGCGGAGGGTTCTGAAGTGGACGCGGCCGTCGTGGAGGGCGCCGTCGCCGTCGCCGTGGCCGTGGCGGCCGCAGCCGGGGCGCTCGCGCTTTCCGTTGTGGCGGGCGGGGTTTCTGTGGGAGTGCTCGGCGCAGTCGCTGCCCCCGCGCTTGCCGTTTCGCCGCCGGTGGCTGCGCTCGCACTCGTTTCCGTGCCAGTGGTGGTGCTCGTGCCCGAGGCTGGCTGCACGGGTTTGGCGAGTGCCGCCGCGGCGAGGCGCACGTCGAGCGGGCCCTGAACCGTGTCGAAGTGCAGCGCCCCGGAGGCGCGGGCACCATGCCCTGGGCGGACGCCAGCCGTTCGATCCGTTCGCCCGAGGCCAGCGCCGAGTCTTCGATCGCGAGTTCCGAGTTTTCTCGCTGCAGCGTCGCCGCGTGCTCGATCGCGCGGCCGATGCCCACACCCAGCTTGACCACCCACAACTGCGCCGCGACGATCCCGATCAGCGCGAACGCGACCACCGCGATCCAGGCGCGCCCGCGGATCAGGCGGTCGAGCAGGTGGTCGGGCAGGCGCTGCCCGGTGCGCGCCGCAGGGCGGGCGGAGGGGCCGGCGCGACGGGCGGCTCGGAGGGCGGATGGGACCTGATACCCGCCGCGGGCGCTTTGCCGGTCGCAGTGGCCGCGCGGTCCGGCCCGGGGATGGCGGCCCACGCCACCCGACGTCGCGGACGAACCGCGGGAGCGGGCGCCGCGACGGCCCCGCGGTGGCGGGGTCACGGTGCGCCGCCAGGGCGATTCGCCCTCTCAACCATCCTCACACCCGCAGGCCAGGTGGATGCCCTCATGCCGTGCCTCCCGGGCCCCCGGGTTCTCGGCGAGCTTCCGCGCGGCGCGCAGCCGCGCCGAGGCCGCGCGCGGGTTGTGCGCGAGCTCGCCCGCGGAGGCGCGTGATCGCGCGGCGCGTGAGCAGCGCCGCCTCGGGCTCGCGCCCGCACGCGCACACGGGCAGGTCGGGCGGGCACATGCAGCCGCGGGCGCGCGCGGCGAGGAAGCGCTTCACGCGCCGGTCCTCCAGCGAGTGGAAGGAGATCCCGGCGAGCACGCCGCCCTCGCGCAGCAGCTCCCACGCCAGCGGCAGCCCGCGGTCGAGCTGGCCGAGCTCGTCGTTGACGGCGATCCGCAGCGCCTGGAAGACGCGCTTGGCGGGGTGCCCGCCGGCGAAGCGCGCGGGGGCGGGGATCGCCGAGTTGACGATCTCCACGAGCTCCTGCGTGGTCTCGATCGGCGCCTCCGCTCGCGGCGGCGCACGATCGCGCGGGCGATCGCGCCGGCGTGGCGCTCCTCGCCGAGCTCGCGCAGCATCGCCGCCAGGCGGCGCTGCTCCCAGGTGGCGAGCACCTCGCGCGCGTCGAGCTCCTGCTCGGGGTCCATGCGCATGTCGAGCGGCGCGTCGTAGGAGTACGAGAAGCCGCGCTCGCGGGTGTCCACCTGCATCGAGGACATGCCGAGGTCGAAGTACGCGCATGTCCGCGCGCACTCCCTCCTCGCGAGCAGCTCCAGCGCCTCGGCGTAGCCGCCGCGGATGAAGCGCACCGTGCACGGCACCTCCTGCGGCGAGCTCCGCGAAGCGCTCCTCGGCCTCGGGTCGCGGTCGATCGCCACCAGCGTCCCGCCCGCGCCGAGGCGCTGGGCCACGAGGCGCGCGTGGCCGCCGCCGCCGAAGGTGCAGTCCACCGCCACCTGCCCGGGCTGCGGGTCCAGCACGTCGATCAGCTCACCCGCGAGCACGGGGATGTGGACGGACATAGTCTCAGAATGGTCGAGGGGCCCAGCTCGCGGGCCTGGCCGGCTGGCACTCTAAGCAGGATGGTCGACACGCGCGGTGATCTCCGCGACGCCGCCCAGCAGCGTCGGTCGGTGCTCGTTCCAACGGTCGCGGTCCCACAGCTCCAGGCGGTCGCCGGCGCCGACGACCACGACGTCCTTGCTCAGCCCCGCGTGCTCGGCGAGGAAGCCGGGGAGCATGATCCGCCCGGCGGAGTCGAGCTCGGCGTCCTGGGAGCTGCCGTAGAAGAAGCGCTCGAGCTCGGCCAGGCGCGGGGAGAGCGGCGGCAGCTCCGCGAGCGCGCGCTCGGTGTAGCGCTCGTACTCCTGCGGGCGCCACACGCCGACGCACGGCTCGAGGTCGACGGGCATCGCCATCACCACTCCCTCCGCCAGCGTCGCGCGGTAGCGGGCCGGCACGGTGAGGCGGTTCTTGGCGTCGAGCGTGTGGTCGAAGGTGCCACGGAAAGCCACTGTGTCTGTGCTCCTCGAGAGCACGAGGCCTAGCCGTCGAGCGCGAGTTAGTTGGAGCCGAGGTGGAGAGGTGGGAGGAGCCTCTCCACCTCGGCTCGTTCCCGGCAAAGTACCCCACTTTCCCCCACAACGCAACCCCAATTGCACATTTTCCCCCACTTTCCCATTCCAACGCCCTCCAGATACCCAAAAATGCCTGCACCTTGCCGGTTTTCAAGGGTCCGTGCAGGGAGCCTCCGGTGCGCCCAAAGCTGCAACGCCGGGCCTGCAGGGCCGTCTCCTGTGGACGCAGACTTGCAGTGCGCCGGTCGCGGACAGATACGATCTCTTGCGTGAGACGCCACCGCCCGCTGCGCTCCTGATGACTCCGCTGTGCGCAGTGCTGCGCAGGGTGCGGCTCCTCCAGCCCGACCGGTACGAGCGCGAGCCCCGCGACGGTGACCCCGGCCTCGGCGCCGCTGTACATCGACGCGGTGGTGCGGCCCGAAGGCACCCTGAAGGCCGACGCGACCACGGCGGCGCACACGCTCACCGGCCGCCCCACCCCTTCGAAGGGCTGCTGCAGCTGCTGGCGGGCCCACCGGCAAGACCCCCGACTACGCCAAGGAAGTGGAGCCGTGGCTCGGGCCCCACGCGGGGGTGTTCCTCGGCGCGGCTCCGATCTCGCGCGCGCCGAGGGCCTGCTGGCGGCGAACGCTCCAAAAGCTCCTCTCGGAAGGGTTCGCCGGGCGTAGAAGCGGCGGTGCTCGGGCAGGGCGGCCTGCCGGCGGCACTCGGCTCGAGCGCGGCCCAGGGGGCACTGGTGCTCGACACCACCAACGTCGACGCGGCGCAGATCGTTCCTCGAAGGCCAGGCCCACAGCGCGGGCGCGCACACGAGCAGCTACCGCGGCGTCACCTACAGGTGTCCCCCGACGGGGTGGCCGAGGGGATCGTGCACCGCTTCGCGGTGATCGGCAGCGAAGCGGGTCTGCAAGAGCGTGATCGACACGGCGGCCGGCGGCCCGTCGCTCGCGCAGGCGGCGCGCCTACGCGAAGCTCGACCTCGACCGCCGAGTCAGGAGCGCTCGCCAACGCCTACCTCAGCCCCGAAGAGCTCGCGCGCTCCGCCAAGGCCGCGCGCCGGCGGCGGCGCGACAGGGTCCTCGATCCTGCCCCTGGTCGAGGGCCTGCTCGGCAACCCGGGCCAGCTGTACCTGTCGGTGATCCCGAGCTGCGGACTCGGTGGCGATCGACCTCGACACGCTGCCCCCGACGGCCTCGACCTCCTCGACGAGCGGATCGAGCTCGGCGGCAGGGGCATCGAGCTCCGCCTCCAGCGAATCGAGCGGCGCCACCGGCGGCTCCACGACCGGCGCGCAGGTGCTGCGCGGGCTCCCCGGCAGCGCGTGGCTGGCGATCGGCTTCGGCAGACCTCGGCAAGACGTTCGCCGGCAACACCCAGGGCCTGCACGCGCTCGCCTCGCTGGCCTCGGGGGTAAGCCTCGGCAGCATCAGCCTCGGCGCCGCGTTCGCGCCACTGAGCTCGCCCGCGCTCGACGTGCAGCGCGACCTGCTGAGCTGGGCGGGCGCGACCGGCGTCTACGTGAGCGGCAGCAGCGTGCTGAGCCTGCAGGCGGCGGTCGTGATCGACTCCACCAACCCAGCGCGCTCCCGTGAAGCGGTCGCCAAACTCGCGCAGGCCTACCGCGAAGCGGGCGGGCAGACCTCGCCCACCTCCGTCCCGGGCACCGAAACGGCCGTGACGGTGAAGCTCCCCAACTTCCCGCTCACGCTCACGCTGGCCTACGGACAGGGAAAGTTCGTCGCGGGGATCGGGCCGGCCTCGATCCAGGAAGCGCTCAACCCCCAGTCCACGCTGGCCGGCACCTCCAACTACAACGCCGCGGCGAGCGCCCTCGGACAGGGGATCCAGCCGAGCGCGTTGGTCGAAGTCCACACGCTCTCGGGGTTGATCGAATCGCTCGGGCTGAACGAGACCCCGGGCTTCTCGGGCTTCGCCTCGGCGGTCGCGCCGCTCAGCGCCATCGCCGTGGGCGGCGGGGAGTCGCTGCCCGACGGCGTCACGCGGGCGCGCGTGGTGCTCGGGCTGCAGGCCCCCGAACAGCCGGCGTCCGGTTGAGTGCCCAGCCCGTCGGCCCGCTCACGCCCGGGAGCTCAGCGGCACGGGTGACGCGTCGCGAGGGTCGGCACGAGAGACCCTCGGTCTCGATGATCACGCGGCAGGGCCGCTTGCTCAGCAGGTAGACCGCGGTCGGCCCGATGCGCCGCTCGCCGGCCGGGGCGTGGAGAGTCGACCAGTAGATCACGTCGGAGTGCAGCCGCTGGGCCTCCTGGACGAGCGCCGCGCCGGGGTTGCGCGTGCGGATCAGGCCGGTGTGGATCTTCAAGCCCGCGCGGCGCGCCTGGATGCGCGCGCTCTCCAGCACCGAGCGGCCCTGGGCCTCCTCCTCCTCGAGGCCCGCCTCCAACGAGAGCTGGGAGGGGACGGGCAGCACGAACACCGCGTACAGCACCCCGTCCTCGCCGATCAGCTTGGCGGCGCTCGCAGAGCGCAGTGGCGCTGACGTCCTCGCCGAAGATCGGCACCAGCGCGGTGCGGTAGCCGAGCTCGGCGAAGTCCGGGGGGCGCTCGGCTCGGGGCAGCCGATAGGACTTGCGAGGGTCGAGGCCCTGGCGTTTGCGGTAGTAGTAGTACCCGCACATCCCGGCGACCATCCAGGGGATGCCGATGATCTTCGCCTCGGTGTGCAGCACGGTCACGGCGACCCACGCCGCGGCCGTGCCGAGACCGCCGATCACGGCGGTCATCGGCACCTCGGCGCCTTTGACCCGCACACCCCACGGGCTCTTGTAGGGGCGCTCGCGATCGGGGTCGCTGAAGCGCAGCTTGACGATCGCCGCGTGCGCCGTCGTGAAGGAGAGCATCGCGCCGAACGAGTAGAGGTTGCCGAGCACTTCGGTGTTGCCGTAGAGGATCAGCGTGCTGGCCAGCAGCGAGAAGAAGACCAGCGTGAACCACGGCGTGCGGTACTTGGAGTGCAGTTTGGAGAACAACTGCGGCAGCTGGCGGTGCTCGGAGAGCGACCACGACAGGCGCGAGATCCCGATCATCCCGGCGTTGGTCGCGATGAACAGGATCGTCGCGGCGAGCAGCCCGAGGTAGTACGTGGCCAGTTTCAGCACCGTGCCGTGCAGCCCGAGGTGCTCGACCACGCCGAGCATCGGGTCGTTCTCGAAGAAGCCGCCGAGCGAGGTCGCGTACCCAGGTTTGGGGAACGACTGTTTGAGCTCGGCGCTGTAGCCGACGCCGTGGTGCACGACCGGCAACGCCGAGAGCGCGACGACCGAGATGCCCGCGTAGACCGCCAGCACGGCGAGCACCACGAGGTTCACGGCTTTCGGCACCTGCCTGCCCGGGTCGGTGGACTCCTCGGCCATGTTGGCGACGGTCTCGATGCCCGTGTAGGCGAGCATCGCCAGCGACAGCGCGAAGATCAGTTCTTTCCAGGTAGGCACCGAGCCCAGGTGCACCTGGTGGACCAGCAGCGAGGGGTTCAGCACGAGCGCGACCCCGAGGCAGACCAGCATGATCTGCGTGCTGAGGTCCACGATCGCCAGGACGAGGTTGAGCTTGGCCGACTCGCCGAGCCCGCGGATGTTCAGCCACGCGAGCACGGCGACCACGATCAGGCCCCCGAAGATGTCGTCCGGGTTGTGCTTGAGCGCGCCCAGGCCGGGGAACGCGCTCAGGTAGTGCGGGACGAAGAACGCGGAGATCGCGATCGTGAGGATGTAGTCGAGGCTCAGCGCCCAGCCGGCGAAGAACGAGACGACGTCGTCGAAGGCGTGGCGCGCGAACGACGAGGACCCGCCCGCTTCGGGGAACATCGAGGCGCCCTCGGCGTACGTTTTCGCGGTCAGCGCGAACAGGCCGCCGGCGAACAGGAAGACCAGCGGGGTGAGCCCCAGCGCGTGCGCGGCGACGAGCCCCAGCGCGTAGTAGATCGAGGAGCCGACGTTCCCGTAGGCGGTCGCGAACAGGCCGGGAACCCCGACCGACTGGCGCAATCCGTGCTCGCTCAGGCGCGCCATCGCGCCGGAGCGTATACGTGGGCCACGGCACCGTGCACAGATTCCCATTCATGCCCCCCCACGCAGGCAGGAGCCGCGGCTTATGATTCCGACGGCCCGGGCCCCGACACGACCTCCCGGCACACACGTCATGGACAAGACACGCCGCGGAAACTACGACTCAGGAGAGGACTTCGTCCTCGAATACGGGGAGCTGCGGTTCACCTTCAACGAGCGGGACTTCGCCGAGCGCTGCGAGCAGGCGGCGCTGAAGCTCGGCTTCGTCGGGGGTCGGCTCGGGCGAGGACGAGCTCGAAGACCTCGTCAACCTCGCGGTCAACGGCGAGATCCACGACCCCGCCTCGGCGCTGGGCGACCACGTCAACGAGTGCTGGCCCGAGCTGGTCGGCCCCGCCGAGCGCTCGCTCGTGCACTGGCTACGCCGCCTCGTGTTCCGCGGCGCGTGGCTTGACCAGCGCGTGTGCGAGGGCGAGCTCGGAGGTCGCGTTCGATCGAGGAGACCTGCGGCTTCGCCTACGTGCAGCCCGCGCGCAGCCGCGAGGGAGCCCCACGCGCGGCGGCGAGCCGATCGAGCTCTCGCCCGAGCCCTCGTGGGCGCCGCGTACGACCTAGACGCCGCTGACGTCAGGGCCAGTGCGAGCGCTGCGGCGCGTGCCTTGGTGATCGCCGCGGCGCCCTCCTCGCCGACGAGCAGCTCCGGGCGCAGGTGCCGCTGTTCATGAGGTCGAGCGCCGGCAGGCGGCCGGTGGAGGTGAGCGCGACGTCGAGCGCGATCACGGTGCTCTCGCCGCCGTAGGGGCGCGAGGCGGTGGCGAGGATCGTCAGCGACCCCCCGTCGGCGAGGTTGCGCGCGGCCGCGAGCGCGCGGCGCGCCGTGTGGGGGTGCAGGCCGTCGAGCGAGTCGATCAGCACCGCCACGTCCCCGCCCCGCGCGGCGACGCGCTTGGCGGTATCCACGACGTGTTCGACGGTTTGGCTCTGTAGGTCCGCGGAGGCTGCGAGGTCCAGCGCGGCGGCGGGCGCGACCGGCCCCTCCCGCCAGGCGGCGATCTCCTCGGGGCGTACGCCGCTCAGCACGAGCATCACCTCCAGGCCCTCCCGCCCGGCGAGCGCGCCCAGCAGCCGCTGCAGGGTCTCGCTCTTGCCGGCACGGGCCGCCCCCACGATCGCCACGCGCGAACCGCGGCCGATCGGTGTGAGCCATTCGATCGCACTGAGCGTGACGTCCTGCGGGTCGAGCTCCAGGCGCTCGGTGGGGGGCGCCACGGCGAGGTCCTCGTAGCGGGTGCCCTCGGCGACGGACTCCGCGGCGACGCCGTTGATCGTGTCCACGCGCGCCAGCGAGGGGTAGCGCTCGGAGGGACGGGGCGCGCGCTGCGGGCCGCTGACGCGGTCGCCGGAGACCAGTTCACAGCGGCGTACCTGGGCCGCGGAGATGTAGAGGTCCTCATCGGAGGCCTCGGGCGGGGAGACGCGTAGGAAGGCGGAGCCGTTGCCGAGCAGCTCGACGACGCCCTCGACGATGCGCTCCTCCGAGCGGGGACGCTCGCTGAGGTGCGTTCTCCCGGCTGCGCTCGCGCGCCGCGCCGCGCTCCTCCCGCGGCGGCTGCGTCGCGCTCCGCGCGCCCGGCCCGCGGCGGGCCGCGTGCGCTCCCCGCTCACCGCGGGCTCCTTGCGCTCCTCGCTCGCGGCGGGCTGCTCGCGCTCTGCCGCCGCAGTCTCCTCCTCCGCCTCCTCGGTCTCGCCCTCGGCGTCCTCGGCGGCCGTACTTGGCCGGCGCAGGCGCAGGGGACGGCGCCGCCGCGCTGGGCGTGGCTCGCCGCCGTGCTCGCCCTCCTCCTCCTCGCCCTCGCTGGGCTCGCCGGCGTCCTCCGCGCTCCCGGCGCCGGTGCGCTGAGAATCGCGTCGATCAACTCCGCCTTGCGCAGCCGGCGAAAGCTGTCAAGACCGAGCTGGTCGGCGATCGCGTGCAGGTCTGCCAGCGAGCTCGCGTCGAGCTCGGAACGCTCCATCACAGCCATGGTGTCTCCTTCTCGTAGGGCGGTTGGCGCCCGGCCGCGTTGGACAGCGGCCGGCACCCGTGTGTGGTCAGTCTAAGGCCTCAGGGACACGCCGAGCCCAGGTAGGCCCTCAGCTCAGCCCGCTCGTGTCTCAGTTCCTCGGCGAGCACGAGATCCCTCTCCGGGGCGGCGCTCGCCGCGCAGCGCCGCGCGCACGGCGATGAAGTCGGCCGCAGCGGCGACGTCGTGCACGCGGTACACGTGCGCGCCCACGTCGAGCCCGTGCGCGAGCGCGGCGAGCGTGCCGGCGAGCCGTTCGCGGGGCGGCGCGGCCAGTGAGCGCGCCGACGAAGTCCTTGCGCGAGATCGCCAGCAGCAGCGGCAGGCCGAGCTCGTGCAGGCGCTCCGCGTGCGGCGAGCAGCTCGACGGTCTGGGCGGGGGTCTTGGCGAAGTCGGGCCCGGGGTCGAGAATCAGCTGCTCGCGCGCGACACCCCTGCGGCGAGCGCCACCGTCGACGCGTGCGCGCAGGAACGCGAGCACCTCGCCGACGACGTCGCCGTAGAGCTCGGGGTCCTGCCGGCGCACGCGGGGCGCGGCGGCGGTGTGCATCACCACGAGCGCGGCCCCCGTCTCGGCGCAGACTCGCGCGAGCGCGGGGTCGCGTAGGCCGCGAGACGTCGTTGACGATGCCCGCCCCCGCGGCGACCGCGGCGCGCCGCGACCGCCGGCTTGTAGGTGTCCACCGAGCCACGGGAGCCGCCCTGGCGGGTGGGTCCGGGGCTCTCCCATCCCGTCGACCTCCGCGACCCCGCTCGACCAGCGGCACGACGCGCGCGAGCTCCTCCTCCACCGCAAGGGGCGGGCGCCCGTGCGTGGCGGACTCCCCGCCGACGTCGATGATCTCAGCGCCGGCCGCCACCAGCTCCCGCGCGAGCGCGCGCGCTCCTCGAGCGTCCCGTGGCGCCCGCCGTCGGAGAACGAGTCGGGCGAGGCGTTGACCACGCCCATCAGCCACGGCCGCGCGCCGAGCTCCAGGACGCGATCCCCGGCGACCGCAGGCATGGGTCCCACGGCGCTGCGCTCACGCGCCCCGCAGCCCCTCGGCGTGCGCCTCCTCGGCGAAGCGCGCGACCTCCTCGCGCGTGCGCCTCGGCGCTCCAGCCCGAGCTCGACCCGCGAGCACGGCGGCGACACAGCTCGAGCCGGCACACCGGCCCCGCCCTCACCGGGCCGCGCGGCGCTCAGCTCCCGCGCTGCCAGCAGCCCCAGACGGGTGCGGCGCAGGAGCACGTCCCCGACGGTGCGCGCCTGCTCGCGGCGGGCGGCGAGCGCGGCCTCGGCGAGCAGGTCGGGTTGCCCGGGGACGATCGGCTGGGCCAGCTCGCCGCGCTCGGCCGCGAGCGCGAGCACGTCGTGGGCGGCGTACCCGTAGCGGGCGGCGAGCGCGGGGTAGGACTCCTCTGGGACGCCCTCGACGCGCGGCAGGTCCTCCTCCGCGACCGCCTGCCCGAGCGGGATCTCGTGCGTGCGGCAGGGCGCTTCGCGGGTGTCGCGCTCCACGAGGCGGTCAACGGTCAGCTTGGCCATGCGCCGCCACGTGGTGAGCTTGCCGCCGGTGATCGTGAGCATGCCGTCGAAGCGGTCTCGTACAGCTCGGCCTTGCGCGAGATGTCCACCGACTTCTTGGGGTCGCCGCTGGAGAGCAGCGGCCGCACCCCGGCGTACGCGCCGGTCAGGTCCTCGGGGCCGAGCGCGGTCGGCGAAGAAGTGTTGACCGCGCTCCAGCAGGTACGCGACGTCCTCCGCGGCGGGCGCACGTGGTCGAGCGCGCCCTCGTAGTCGTTGTCGGTCGTGCCTACGAGCGTACGCCCCAGCCAGGGCAGCGCGAAGATCGAGCGGCCCTCGCCGGCGGGTACGATCGCGCCGCCGACGCAGCGGCAGGTCCTCGTGGCGAAGCGTGAGGTGGGTGCCGCGGCTGGGCGGATCGAGGGCACGCCCCCGTCACGCGCAGCCACGGCACGGCGCGCGGCAGCTCCCGGCCTCCTGCCCGGGCTCTGCACCAGGCTCTCGCCCGCGGGGGAACGCCCCACCAGCTCGTCGGCCCACACGCCGGTGGCGTTGACCACGTCGCGGCGCGCACCAAGAACTCCTCTCCCCCCTCCCTATCGACCGCCCGCACGCCCTGGGCGCGACCGTCGCCTTCGAGCAGGCCGATCGCCGCCACACGGTTGGCGCACACCGCCCCGAAGCGCTCGGCCTCGCCGAGCACGGTCAGCACCAGGCGCACGTCGTCGGTCTGGCAGTCGTAGAAGAGGTAGCCGCCGGTCGGCTCGCGCGGGGCGAGTGCGGGCAGCAGCTCGAGCACCTCCTCGCCGGAGATCATGCGGTGGCGCTCGGGGCTCCAGGAGCGCTCCGCTCCCGAGGGCCCGTCCCCGCGCCGCCCCCGCCGGCGGCCCCGTTCGACCGACATCACGTCGTACAGGTTCAGCCCCACCCCCATCAGGCGGTCCGGGCGGGCGCCCTCGAAGGCGGGCACCACCAGTGGCAGCGGGCGCACGAGGTGCGGGGCGAGCGACACCATCAGCTGGCGCTCCAACAGTGCCTCGCGCACCAGGCCCAGGTCGAAGTTCTGCAGGTAGCGCAGGCCGCCGTGCACGAGCTTGGAGGAGCGGCTGGAGGTTCCCGCGGCGTAGTCGGCGCGCTCGAGCAGCGCCACGGAGTAGCCGCGCGTGGAGGCATCCAGCGCGACCCCCGCGCCGGTGATGCCGCCGCCGATCACCACCACGTCGAACTCGCTGCCCGCCAGCGCGGCGAGGGCCTGGTCGCGCTCGATCACGACCGCCAGTCTCGCAGAGCCTCCGGAAGTTCAGGGCCCCACTGGGGCAGCGGGTGTCAGGGCTCGCAGCAGCGATGCAGCGGGGGGTACGTTGAGGCCCTGCAGCAGTGAGCGCAGCGGCGGGCGTGTCAGGTCTTGCAGCGGCGGGTGCGCCCGGAGCGCCGGCGGGCGTGGCCGGCGTGCCCGCTGCGTACGGTCTTCGGGCAGAGGCCGCGGTGGACTCCTCCCGCCGAGGCGAGCGGGGAGCCCGCGCTCAGGAAGCTCGCGACCGCGGGGTCCGCGACCCGCACGTACACCCCGGGGTAGCCCGCCTGCGCGCAGCCGTTGCCGAAGTCCACGAGCCCCAGGAGCACGTCACCAGTCGGGGAGGACGGGCCGGCCGCGCCCGCGGCCACCAGCGGCCCGCCGGAGTCGCCGTAGCAGGAGTCCGGGCCACCCGGCCCCCCCGGCTGCCCGCCCCCCGCGCACAGCATCCGCGGCGTAATCGCCTGTTCGATCGCGGCGTACGCTTCTTCGCAGAGCCCCGTGGGCACGAGCGGCACGCTCACCTTGTGCAGGCGTAGGGGGTATGAGGGCGCTCCGCCCGGCTCGGGGTTCAGGTCCCCCCAGCCGCTGACCACCGCCGGCGTCGGGGCGGAGGCCGCCTGGCCGGCGGTGCTCGCGGTGGATCGCTGCTCGGCGAGCGTCCCGTCGGGAGCCAGCGGAGCGATCGCGTCGCTGCCGTCGGGCGCCGGCGCCGCGCCGCTCCACAGGGCATTCGCAAGGCGCAGCACCCCGACGTCGTAGTCGCTCGTAGAGGAGTTGTAAGCCGGATCGACCGTGGCCGACACCACCGGGTCCTGCACGCTCCCGGGGTCGGTCGGTCCGAGGTAGGTGGAGCCCGCAAGCACCTCGATTTCGGCGGGCTGGCTACGCTGTCCCCGTTCGCCGATCAGGCAGTGCGCCGCGGTCGCCACGCTCCGCGGCCCAAGGATCACCCCGCCGCAGAAGAAGCCCTTCGCGGGCGACCCCGCGCGGGGGTTGTACAGCGCGACCTGGAAGGGGAATTCGTCGATCGACGCGTCCGTGCCGTCGACGATGCTCGCGTTGGCAACCGGACCGCCCTGAGGCCGCAAGAGACTCCCCTGCGCGAGCGTCGGGCCGACCGCACCCACTCCCAAGACCCAAATGACGGTGGCCACCGCCTCCGCAGCGTAGACACGCCGGAGTGCGGTACCAAGACCGTTCATTCCTCTCAGTTGAGAGTAGAGTACATTGTCGAAACGCGCAACCCCGACGATGAAAGAAAACCGTGGGGCGGCGCGCAGCCGCCGAGCGAGAACGCTCACTCACATTGAGTCGGCGATACGTGACTGTCCGTGATCCTGGCGGGTTACCCCACCGGGACCGTTGTCCCCCCCCACGGCACCCCACGGGCGCTCAGCGGGCGCTCAGCGGGCGCCCAGGGCGCAGGGACCTCAGCGGGCGCTCAGAGCTGGCCCAGCTCGGCGGTGATCTCAGAGACGGCGGACTTGGCGTCGCCGAACAGCATCGCCGTCCCGGGGTCGAAGTACAGCTTGTTTTCGATCCCCGCGAAGCCCGGGTTCATCGAGCGCTTGATCACGATCACCGAGCGGGAGTCGGCGACCTCGAGGATCGGCATCCCGTAGATCGGCGAGGAGGGGGTGTTCTTCGCAGCGGGGTTGGTGACGTCGTTGGCCCCGATCACGAGCGACACGTCGGTGCGCTGGAACTCGGGGTTGATGTCGTCCATCTCCTTGAGCTGGTCGTACGGCACGTCGGCCTCCGCGAGCAGCACGTTCATGTGGCCCGGCATCCGCCCGGCCACTGGGTGGATCGCGTATTTGACGTCCACCCCCCGTGCCTCCAGCTCCGAGGCCAGCTCGCGCACGGCGTGCTGGGCCTGCGCGACCGCCATCCCGTAGCCGGGCACGACCACCACGCGGGAGGCATACGCGAGCTGGATCGCGGCGTCCGCCGCGGTCGTGGAGCGCACGGTGCCCGCGTGCTCGCCCGCGCCCGTCGCGCCCTCCACCGCGCCGCCGCCGCCGAAGCCCCCGGCGACGATCGCGGGGATCGAGCGGTTCATCGCGGTGGCCATCAGGTTCGTGAGGATCGAGCCCGACGCGCCCACGATCATGCCCGCCACGATCAGCGCGGGGTTGTCAAGCGCCATCCCGGTCGCCGCCGCGGAGAGCCCGGTGAAGGCGTTCAGCAACGAGATCACCACCGGCATGTCCGCGCCCCCGATCGGCAGCACGACCGCGTTGCCGAGCAGCGCGGCGACGACGAGCATGCCGATGAACAGCGCTTCGGAGTGCGCACCCGCCACCAGGTCGATGCCGGCGGCCAGCGCGAGGATCAGCAGCACGAGGTTGACGGCCTGCTGGGCTGAGCCGAAGGAGATCGGACGCCCGGGGATCACTTCCTGGAGCTTGCCGAACGCGATGTTGGAGCCCCAGAAGGAGACCGAGCCGACGATCGCCGCGAACACCGAGAAGATCGCGACGTAGGTGGGCACGCCGCCCCGCGTCAGCGTCAATAGATGGGAGTTAACCACGGCCACGCTTCCCCCCGGCACCTTCAATGTATGGGCGTGAGCCGCCAGAGAGTCGTAGACCGAACCGCCGGTAGGGTAGTGAAACGTCTGCGAGCCGTACGTCGAGCCGTAGTGGCGAAACTCCACCCACGCGATCAGCGCCACCGCGCCACCGCCGACGCCGTTGAAGAGCGCCACCATCTGGGGCATCGCGGTCATCTTCACGTTGCGCGCCGCCGGCACCCCCACCGCGGTACCGAGCGCGAGGCCGAGCGCGATCAACCCCCAGTTGCCCTCGCCGGGGTTCAGCAGCGTGGCGAGCACCGCGATCCCCATGCCCACCGCGGCGGTGCGATTGCCCCGCACCGCGGTCGTCGGCCCGGAGAGGCCGCGCAGGCCCTGGATGAAGAGCGCGAACGCGAGGATGTAGAGGACGTAGATGAAGCTTTCGCTCTGCACGAAGGTGGTGGCCAGGGGCAGGCCGATCACGACCCTCCCCCCTTCCCACCGTCGGCGCCCTCGGCGCTCTTGCCATCGCCCGCTTCGCCGTCCGACTCGGCGGCGGGCTTTGGCTTCGGCCGGGACTTGAACATCTCCAGCATCCGGTCGGTCACGAGGAAGCCGCCGACGATGTTGATCGTGCCGAACGCCACCGCCACCACCAGCAGCGCCTTGCTCAAGCCGTCCAGGCCCGGGAGCCCGAGCAGCAGCAGGCCGCCGAGCAGCACAATGCCGTGAATCGCGTTGGTGCCCGACATCAGCGGCGTGTGCAGGGTGTTGGGGACCTTGGAGATCACTACGAACCCGATGAAGCCCGCGAGCACGAGGATCGCGAGGTTGGTGGTGAGGACGCTCGCGAGGATCACGCCGAGCCCCCCGCCGGGTTCTCACCGCACGGCCGCCGCACGCCAGACAGGCGCCGCGGGTGGTCGAAGAGCACGGGGAGCCTCACGCCGGGGTCCCCTTCCCGTCCGCCGCCTCGACCGCGGCGCGCGCGCCCGCGTGCACGATCTCACCGGCACGCACGACGCAGGCGCCCGCGACGATCTCGTCCTCGAAGTCCAGGTGCAGCGCCCCGTCCTCGCCCACCAGCAGCTCCAGCAGCGCGAGCACGTTGCGCGCGAACAGCGCCGAGGCGTGCTCGGGCAAGGTCGCCGGGAGGTTGAGCGGCGCGAGGATCGACACGTCGTGGCGCATCACCGTCTCGCCCGGCTCGGTGAGCTCGCAGTTGCCCCCCGACTCCCCCGCGAGGTCCACCACCACCGACCCCGGCCGCATCCCCCGCACAGCATCCTCGGTCACGAGCCGCGGCGCGGGGCGGCCGGGCACGAGCGCGGTGGTGATGACTACGTCGAAGCCCTTGATCGCCTCCGTCAGCGCCTGCTGCTGGCGGGCGCGCTCCTCCTCGGTGAGCTCGCGCGCGTAGCCCCCCTCGCCGGCGGCCTCCAGCCCGAGGTCGAGCCACTGGGCGCCCAGCGAGCGCACCTGCTCGGCCACCTCGGGGCGCACGTCGTAGCCCGTCGTGCGCGCCCCCAGGCGTTTGGCGGTCGCAAGCGCCTGTAGGCCAGCCACGCCGGCGCCCAGCACGAGCACCTTCGCGGGGGGGATCGTGCCCGCGGCGGTCATCAACATCGGGTAGAAGCGCCCCATCCGCTCGGCTCCCTCCAGCGCCGCGCGGTAGCCCGCGACGTTGGACTGCGAGGAGAGCGCGTCCATCGACTGTGCGCGGGAGATGCGCGGGATCGCCTCCATCGCGAGCGCCGTCGCCTTCGCGTCGGCGAGCGCACGGGTGGTCTGCGGGCTCGTGAGCGGCGCGAGGAAGCCGACCAGCAGCGAGCTCGCGCCGAGCAGGCCGACCTCGGCGGCGGTCGGCGGGGCGATCGTGACAACCACGTCCGTGCCCCACACCGCCGCGGCGTCGTCGGTCAGCTCCGCGCCGGCCTCCTCGAAGGCGGCGTCGGGCAGCAGCGCGCCGGCGCCCGCCCCGCGCTGCACGAGGACCTCGAGTCCCCGAGCCTTCAGCTTGCCGACCACCTCGGGCACGAGCGCCACCCGGTGCTCACCCGCCGCGGTCTCCTTCGGAACGCCAACCCGCATTGAGGGGCGGGAACGTATCCGATCGCGCGGACGCGCGCCACCCCGGTGGACCATCTGCGAGACTGAGCGGTGGTCCGGTTGGCGCATGCGCCAACCGGCGGGGCCGCGCATGCGCGGTCCCTGGAGCGGCCACATGTGGCCGCTCCAGGCAGGGCCGCATGCGGCCCTGCCGCCCCTGCCGCATGCGGCAGGGGCACCCTCCACCGCGCGCCCATGACCGTCAACCTGACCCGCATCTACACCAAGCTCGGGGACTCCGGGGAGACCCACCTCGGGGACATGAGCCGTGTCTCCAAGTTGCACCCCCGGGTGGAGGCCTACGGCACGGTCGACGAGCTCAACTCGGTGCTGGGCGTGGCGCTGCTGGCACCCGGGCTGCCCGCCCACGTCGCCGGGTGGCTGCGCCGGATGCAGAACGACCTGCTCGACCTCGGAGCCGACCTCTCGGTGCCCGCCGGCAGCGAGCGCGAGCGACTGCGGATCACCGCCGAGTACACCGAGTGGCTGGAGCAGGCGTGCGACGAGGCCAACGCCACACTCCCGCCGCTGCGCTCGTTCGTGATCCCCGGAGGGACCCCCGCGGCCGCCCACCTGCACGTCTGCCGCACCGTCTGCCGCCGCGCGGAGCGGCGTGCGCTCGCGGTGGAGGACGCCAACCCCGAGACGGTGCGCTACCTCAACCGCCTCTCCGACCTGCTGTTCATCCTCGCCCGCGCGGTCAACGAGCAGGACGCGGGGTCCGAGCCACTGTGGGATCCCGGCGCCCACGAGGCCGCGGCGAGGCCCGAGCAGTCGTAGGGCCGGCTGAGGCTCAGGCGGAGCGGCGGCGCAGCAGCGGCGCCGGCCGATCCCAGGTAGGGCCTGCCGCAGCGACCGCGAGCGACACGCACAACGCCGCGAGCAGGTAGCCGCCGAGCACGTCAGAGGGCATGTGCCACGCGAGGATCAGCAGCGAGCACCCGACCGCCACAGCGACCGCGCAGCCGAGCGCGGCCACCAGGGGGCGTAGGCGGTGGGGGGTGACGAGCAGCGCGCACAGCACCAGTGTCATCGCCGCGGTCGCGTGTCCGCTCGGCCACGAGGCGGGCCCGACCCACTGCCAGCCGACGCTGTCGTGGGGGTGGGCCAGCAGCGGCTTGAGCAGCTCGGCGACGCCGGGGGCGGCGGGCGCCACCACCGCCACCGCGAGCGCCACCCGCGGGCGCCGGCGCAGCAGCGCGACGGCGACCAGCAGCAGCGCCCAGACGGTGTAGAGCAGCGGGTCGAGCAGGTGCAGCAGGCTGTTGGCGAGCGTGTCCACACGGGGGCGCTCGAGCTTGGTGAAGTCGTTGAGCAGCACCGCGTCGCGCAGGTGGACCGCGGGGACGAGCTCCGCGAGCGCCCACGTGGCGGCCATCGCGAGCGCGCACAGGAGGGCTACCCACAGCGCCCAGGCGACGCTCGGCTGGGGCGCGCGGTCCACGCTGCGGCGCGTCGGTCCGCTCGCGCCACGGCGGGCAGCGCGTGGGGAGGCCGTCAAAGGTGCGCTCGACACCCTCAAAAGGGTAGACGCCTCACCGCGCACCGGCGTCACCGCGGGGGCCGGCTCTTAGGTGACGCTCCTCCACGGGAGTGCTCGGCCCGCCCCGCCCCCACCCCCCGCGAGCCTCGCGGACGGCTCACCCGATCGGAAACGGCGCGCGGGCCAGCGCAGTGAGCGCCTGCGCGGTGACCCACACCGGTGACTGGGCGCTCGTGCGGGAGTACCGCACGGCGCCAGATGGGGCCACGAGGCTTTCCAGGTAGCCGAGCGGGGATCGGCTGCCGCGGTGGCGGACGGCTTCCACGTTCAGGCCGGCCGCGACGAAGCCCTGGACGGCCCACGCGGTGGACTGCGCGTTCGATTCGCCCCCCGGCTGCTCGGGCAAGCCGCCGTCGGGGTTCTGGGCGTGCACGAGGAACGCGACCGCGCGCGAGACGCCCGCGCCGCTGTGGATGCCCGCGTCGAGGAGCCCCTGCAGGGCGGCGGCCGTGTCGTCCACGTCGGAGGAGCCCCCCCGCTCGGCGAAGTTGAAGCCGCCGTCGGAGTCCTGCTGACCGGCGATCCACGCGCCTGCGGCGCGCACGGTGGCGTTGCTCGCGGGGTACCCCGCGGCGCGCAGGGCGAAGACCGCGAACGCCGTGAGGATGACCTCGTGCGAGAAGGCGCCGTCGCTCGCGCGGTAGTGCAGCAGCCCCGCCAGCAGGTTTTTCCCCGCCAGCGAGGTCACGGGCGCGCCGCAGGCGCGCAGCGCGAGCATCGTGCGCTCGAGGTCGCCGGCGCCTTCGAGGGTGCCGGCCTGCGCGCGCAGCGCTTCGAGCACCGTGTGGCCGTCGCGGCGCACGCTCTGTGGGGAGCGCCCGGCGGCCGCTATGCCTATCGCTGCCCACGCCGAGTACAACTCGGAGGCGGGCTGCCCCACCGCGGCCCCCCACCCGCCGTCGGAGTCCTGCGCGGAGGCAAGGTAGCCGATCTCGGGGGAGACGTTCGCGCGCGCGGCGGAGGCGGTGGCCGGGGGCACCGCGGCGAAGGGCAGGGCCGCCGAGAGGCCCGCCGGAGAGACGAGCGGCGAGGCGGTCGCCGTGAGAGCACCGACCGGGCGCAGGACCTCGGCGCGGGCTGACCCGCCGCCCGCCAGCAATGCGCAGGCAAGGCCAAGCCCAACGGCGAGCAGCGCGGGCACGCCGGCGCCGGCGGCCTCCCAGCGGATGTCCATGCGGGCGCGCATCCGCGCGAGCACGCGGGCGAGCTCGGGGGCGAAGGCGAGGCCGAAGAGGAAGGAGGCGCCGACGTCGACGAGGTCGAAGGGCAGCCCCGCGCCGGCGACGGCAAGCAGCGCGGCAGGGGTGTGGGCGGCGCCAAGGGTCCAGGTGTACACGTTCATGATCTCCTTGGCGACGAGTGCCGTGAAGGCGCAGGCGAGCGCAAGCGGAACCCGTCCGAGACGCCTGTTGGTGAGCCGGCCGAGCGCGGCGCCCATCAGACCGACAAGCCCCCAAGCGGCCATCTGCCAGGGGGTGTAGGGGCCCTGGCCCAGCAGGACGTTGGAGGCGAGCATCCCGACGGCTCCCACGCAGAACCCGGGTAGCGGCCCGAGCGCGTAGCCGACGACGAGCGTGACGGCGGTGATCGGCTTGACGTCGGGCAGCGCCACGAACGCGTCGCGCCCGAGCGCGGCGACGGCGGCAAGCGTGGCCACGACGGCAGCCATCCGCGCCGAGGGCCGTGCGCGCTCGTAGGCGAGCCAGCCGACCACCAGCACGAGACCGACCAGCGTGAAGGAGGCGAGGGGCCAGCTCACCGCGCGGCCTCCGACCGATCGAAGATCGGCCAGCGAACGCCCGACGCCGGAGCGGCGGCTCTCCCTCGCAGGCGTGGGGTCAACGGCGCGCCCGCGGCGGCGCGCGCGGAGCCCGGGGGGGTGGCGCCCGTCCTCTGTGGCGTAGCCGCGGGAGTGACGCCGGCGGCGCGGCGGGCGGCGAGCAGCTCCGCGCCCTCCTCAGGCCGCAGGGCACCTCCGGCGCCACCGAGGATGCGGGCGGTCTCGGTCGCGAAGTACCACCCACCGGCGAGCAGTTCCGCGGCGGGGCCGTCGGCGATCACGCGCCCGTCGGCGAGCAGCACCGCGCGCGTGGCGCACGCGCAGGCGAACTCGGGGTCGTGGGTGGCGACCACCACCGCCTGGCCACGGGCGGCGCGGCGGCGCAACTCCTCGGCGAGCAGGGCCTTGGCGTGGCGGTCCATCCCGCGGGTGGGCTCGTCGAGCGCGAGCACCGCGGGGTCGTCGTCCCCGTCGGTGACGACGGCGAGCGCGAGGCGCTGGCGCTCCCCGCCAGAGAGGTCGCGGGGGTTGCGCTCGGCCAGGTCCGCCAGCCCGGCGAGCGCGAGCGCGCGGGGGGAAACCTCGCGAGCGACGCGGTCGTGGAGGAAGTAGTCGGAGGGGTTCTGCAGCAGCAGCGCGACGCGCCCCGCTCGCTCCACGCGCCCGCGGGTGGGCTCCAGCAGCCCGGCGGCGTGGCGCAACAGCGTCGACTTGCCGGCCCCGTTGCGCCCCATCAGGGCGACGGTCTCGCCGGGCTCCACGCGCAGGTCGGCGCCGCGCAGGATCGCGGGCCCGCGGTGGAGCTCGTGCCACACCCCGCGCAGGTGCAGCGCCGGCGCGGGGCGGGCGTCCCGGCGCAGCAGCCGGCGGCCGAGGGACGGCGCGGCCGAGGGGGCCGTGGGCGTGGCGGCAGCAGGGGGGGCGGCAGGCCCCGAGGGAGACATGGACGCGGCAGGAGCGGTGGGCGCGGTGGAACCCGACGGAGACACGGGAGCGGAGGCCACCGTGGCAGACACGGGCGGGGCGGCGGCGAGTGGGGCCCCCTGCCCGCGGCTGTCCAGGGCTGCAGTGACGACGGCAGGGGGCGTAGGGGAGCATACTCCTTCCGCAGACAACAGTCCGCAGCCACGCAGGGTGGCGCGCGCCTGCCGGACGCCCACCGGCGGGGGGCCGAGCCCGGCGAGCGCGAACAGGCGGGCGCCGGGGGTCTGCAGCGCCGGGGCCTCGCGACCGGCCCACTCCAGGAACGTGCCGGGGGTGCCGTCGTGCGCGAGGCGCCCCCCGTGCAGCGCGAGCACGCGGTCCGCGGCGGGCAGGCAGCGCTCGAGGCGGTGCTCGGCGAGCAGGATCGCGAGGTCCCACTCCTGGTTGAGGCGGCGCAGCAGCCCGATCAGCTCGTCCCCGGCGACCGGGTCCAGCTGGGAGGTGGGCTCGTCGAGCAGCAGCACCGGCGGGCGGCCCGCGAGCGCGGCACCGAGCGCGACCCGCTGCTGCTCCCCACCGGAGAGCGTGTGCGTGGGACGGTCCAGCAGGTGGTCGACGCCGAGCGCCAGCGCGACCTCCTCAACCCCGCGAGCGACCGCGGTGGCGGAGTGCCCGCGGCTCTCCAGGGCGAGCGCGAGCTCGGCGCGCACGGAGCTCATCACGAGCTGGGTCTCGGGGTCCTGGAAGAGCACCCCGGCCAGGGCCCCCAGGCGGGCGGGCCCGTGCGTGCGCGTGTCGAGGCCGGCGAGCTCCACGCGCCCCGCGAAGCGCCCTCCGTGGAAGTGCGGCGCCAGCCCGCAGGCGGCGCGCAGCAGCGTCGACTTGCCCTCCCCGGAGAGGCCCGCGAGCAGGCAGAACTCGCCCGCGGCCACCTCGAAGGACACGTCCTCCAACGCCGGACGCTCCGCGCCCGGGTAGCAGTAGGTGACGCGGTCGAAGGAGAGGACGGTCACAGCTCGATCCCTCGACGGTTACCAAACGGCAGCAGCACCGCGAGCACGAGCGCCGCGCAGAGCGCGCACAGGCCGAGGCCGACGGGGGCGTGCACCAGCGGGTAGGCGGTGAACGAGGCGGCGCCGCCGAGCCGCGCGAGCAGGGCGAGCGCGAGCACGGCCGCTCCAGAGGCGGCGAACGCCAGGTCGTGGCGCGACCACGGCCGAGGCACACGCGGGGCGCGAGGGGCGGTGGCGAAGCCGCGGAGCTCGAGCGTGGCGGCGACGTCCATCGCGCGGTCGAGCGAGCCGGCGAGCACCGCACTGAGCAGTGCGACGCGCCCGCGGGCGCCACCGCCCGCTCGTCCAGCTGCCCCACCGCCGAGTGCTCCAGCGGCCCCACCGCCGGCCGATCCTTGGGTGGCCCCACCCCCGGGCCGGGTGCGCTGCGCCTCGGCGAGGCGGTGGGCGTCGGCGGTGAGCAGGGGGATCATGCGCACCGCGAGCGAGGCGGTGAGCGCCGAGCGGAAGGAGAGACGACGGAAGGCGCGCAGCAGCGCGTCGGGGTCCACCGCGAGGCTGGCGAGCGCGGAGACGAGGATCAGGACCGTGACCTTCAGCGCGACCACCGCGCCGTACACGAGCGCCTCGACGGTCAGGTCGCCCTGTCCGAAGGGGCCGAGGTCGCCAAGCCGGGCGAAGACGGTGAGGCCCTCGCGGGTGACGAGCACGTTGATGGCGACGATCGGCACCCCCACGATCAGCGCAGTGCGCAGGGCGCGCGTGAGCTCGCGGCCGACCCCGACCCCCCAGCCGGCGCCAAGGACCGCCAGCGCGAGCGCGGCGAGCGCGAGGGGGTGGTAGAGCAGCAGCGCGGCCGCGGTGAGCGCGAGCGCCCACAACGCGGCGACCCCGGCGCGCGTCGCGTGCAGCGGGCTCGCGAGGGGGCGGTAGCAGGAGCAGCCCGGCGCGGTTCATGGGCTGGGGGTCGGCTGGGGCAGGGGCAGCACAGCGCCCGTGGCGGTCACCGCGACGGCGAAGCGGTCGTGCAACGCCGCTTCGTCGAGCGCGTTCGCGGCGAGGGCCACGCCGGCGGGGTCGGTGCCGGTGAGGATCCATTCGGGGTCCGCTTCCCCGGAGCGAGTGGCGGCGATCAGCCCCGCGGTGCCCGTGAGCGTGCGCACGGTCGCGCCCTGCGCGTCGAGCAGCGCGATCGCGGCCCCCGAGGAGGCTACGCGCGCGTACACCCCGCTCACGCGAGGGCCGCGTTCCAGGCCCGGTGAGCTGAGGTCGGCGCGCACCTGCGGCCACGCGCCGACAAGCACACGCAGCGTGTCGGTCTCCTCCCCCGCGGGCCCCGGCGCGGCGAGCGCGAAGCGCACCCCCGCGGCCCGCAGGCGGGCGCGGACGGTGAGGCAGGCGGGGCCTTCCAGCTGCGCGCATTCCACGCGCACCGGCAGCCGCAGCCCTTCGATGCCGGACAGAAACGGCTCGGGGTAGGAGCCCACGACCGCCGGCACTTCGTCGGTCTGACCCCAGTCGTGCAGGTCCCACCACACGCGGTCCCCCGGGTGCACGTTTGTCTCGGCCGCGCCCTTGGCGGCTTGCACGCCGTTGACGTAGTAGAACCAGTCGGCCGGTTCACCGCCTTCGTAGCCGCCGGAGTGGCCGGCAACGCTCTCCACGAAGCCGCCGCCGTAGCGGGTCGTGACGGCGGCGTTGCGCTGCAGCAGGCTCATCACCGTCTCCTGGCCCACCACGCGGGGGGCGCGCAGGGCCAGCACGGACTGGGCCCCGAAGTCGCGCGTGACGTCCAGGCGCACCCCGCCGGGCGTGGGCCCCGCGCCGAGGCCGCAGCCGGCGAGCAGGACGGCGAGCGGCGCGGCGAGCCACACGCGCCACCGCCCACCACACCACGCCGCCCACCCGCCAGACGCCGACGGCCACCCACCGGCCCGCGTCCGGCCAAACCGACCGACTCGCCAGAGGCCCTTCGCACGGACCGCGTGTCTCCTACTTGACATAGAAGACGACGTGGCTCACTCCGTCCGCGAGCTGGGTGGCGTGACCCGCATCGTCGACGGCCTCGACGTCGTACACGTACCGACCCGCGGGCAGCCGGGCCGGGAGCAGGTAGCTGAACGAGGTCGTGTCGGCCACGTCGAAGAAGCGTGTCGTGTGGCAGCCGGCACGTACGAATGCTGCCCGGCGCCCGCTGAAGGCGAAGCAGCGGTGGTGGACAGTGCGCGAAAGCGCGATGCGCACCTCGCGAAGCGTGTCCCCAGCGGGCACTTCGACGCTTCCCGCCAGAATGCGGGGAGCCGCACGACGGGAGTAGACGCGGCCGCTCACGACTCCGCCCGCGCGGGCGGCCTCTGGCCGAGGCGCCCTTAGAGGACCTTCACCGCACGTGGGGGACGCTGCCGGACATACGGTGGTACCGCAGCCAGACGCCGCCGGGCAAGAGGAGCAGATTGACGGCGTCGCACACCCGACCAGGGTGGTTCCGCAGGTGCCGTCGTTGCCGTTGTGGACGCAGACGTTCGTCTCGGTGCGAACCGAGTCTGGCGCGTTCACCTGCACCGTCGTCTCGCCGGCGTGGGAGAACGTCAGGGTCGCCCGCCCGTGAGCTTCGGTCAGCGCGCCCGCGCCGCCGCCGACGACGCTTGCGCCAGAGACTTCTGAGGCAGCACCTGCGGAGGTGTACCGCCGGACGGTGACCTGGATCGGTTCACCGACGTTGACGCTGGGGGGCGCTTCGGCCTCGAGCGGCAGAGGGGCCGGCGTCGGACACTGTTCTCCGTAGCAGCTGGGGAAGAACAGGACCCGGTCCCCAGGATTCAGCTGGGCCTCGCAAGCGCCCACTTCGGCTTCCTTGTCATTGAGCCAGAACGACCAGAAGTAGTTCGCCTTCGACCCTTCTTCGAATTCGTGAGTCTCGCCGTCGATCCCGTAAATCGAGTACTGCTTGAATTTGGTACTCCACGGCCCGCTCCAGTTGCCGGCGCTGGCGAGTTGAAGCGCACCTAGAGCACTGGTGATGCTGCAGGCGTCTTCCGAGTTGCCATCGTTGACGACGGCAGGCCCCGAGAGCGTGACCTGGGTCGGGGGGATCAGCGTCGCGTTGATCCCCTCAACCCTCACTGTGACGGTGGGAGCTTCCCCGGCAAGCGCACTTTGGGCGAAGACACCCCCGGCGAGCGCAAAGAGGAGCAAGGCGACCGCCCAGAGCGCGAGCGAGTTCTTCGAGACTGAGTCGTTACGGCGTACGTGACGCATGGAGCCAACCCCTTTCCACGAGGGCTTGTGGGCTTGCGGCCGGAGGCAGGTCTCCTGGCTCCCGGGCCTACCCCTCACGCCTTCCCGATAGCCGTCGGCCGATCAGTGGCTCGCGCTCTGACACGCGCAGCGGGGGCACCCCCGGTCACAGTGGCGGGTCCGCGCCGGACTCTCACCGGCTTCCCTCGACCACCGACCGTATGTACGGAGGATGTTACTGCCAGCCGCGACGGAACGCCAGCAGCCGACGGACACCGCCCTGCCCGCGCCCTCCGCATGGACGCGGAGCAGTGATGCCACTCACGATAGTCGCTCGTTCGTGAGTCGTTAGTCGTTTTAATCGACTATTATAGGTGCATGGATCGACTAAGCGAGTTACTGCCGGTGGGGTGGCCGCTCCGCGAGGCTCAACAGATAGGGCGTACCGGCGCGATCGACTCCCTGGAGGGCCGGCTACGCTCAGGTCACGTCGTGAAGATGCTCGAGCCACGGCGGGTGGGCAAGACCAGTGTCGCGCACGCGGCACTCGAGCGAATCAGGTTGACCGGCGGGGCGGTTGCAGAGGTGAACCTCGCGGCTCGCACCGGCCCCGAGGATGCCGCGAAGGATCTGGCGGCCCAACTGGCCCGCGGCGTTGTGCGGGCTCGCAGGCGTATCGGTGGCTTTGTCTCCGGCTTGCGCCGAGCGGATGCCGGGGAGGCGGTCGGCGAGAAGGGCGACTTCGCGCTACGGGTAGCCGAGGAGTTGCTGAGCGGGAACGCCAGCCCTGCCGTGGTGATCGAGCGTGCGGCTGCCCACGTGCAGGACGGCGTGACAGCCGTGCTGCTCGACGAGGCACACACGCTGGCGGCGTGGCCGGAGTCCATCCGCATGGCGATGGGCGCGGTGCTGAAGGACAACCACTCGCTGGGCGTGGTCGTCGCCTCCAGCGAACGTCGCGCGTTGGAGCAGTTGACGGCCCAGGGGGGTCCCTTGCGCTATGTCGGTGCGCGGTTCGATCTGCCGGCGATCGCGCATGAGGACTGGCAGGTTGGTCTGCGGGAGCGCTTCGCGGAGCTGGGCGCCCCCATCACCGCGGCTGCCCTTGGGCTTCTGCTGGACCAGTCGCGCGGGCACCCCTACTGCACGATGCTGCTCGCCCACGAGTCCGGGCGGTTGGGTATGGATCTTGGGGAGGTGAACGAGGCGGTCGTTCAGGCCGCACTCGTGACCACCCGGCGAGATGAGGCATGGCGGGAGTTGCTGTGAGCGCCCTGGAGCCCCAGGATGTCTATGAGCCCGAACTGCTCCCGACGATCGAGGGCAGGCTGCGCGAGCGACCGGTGCTGCTGGTTGGGCCAGTCGGGAGCGGGTCGCACGCACTCGCGCTAGCGCTCGCTCGGCGAGCCGCCGTGAACGTGGTGCTCGACCCCGGCGCGGCAGGCGGTGCTTATGAGCCGCTCGTGGCCGACGCTCTGCGTCAGATCGTGACGGTGCTCATCGCGCCGCTGGAGGTTGCTCGGCTGACGGAGGACAGCGGGCGCGCAGCACAGGCGCGAGTGCTCGTGGCAAACCGCTTCGGGCCAGACACCGAGGAGGTCATAGCGATCAGCCAGGGAGCTTCGGCGAGTGAGTGGCACCTGGAACGGGCGCTATCGCTGGGAGCGCTGCCGGAGGACTCCCGGGTGGTCGTCCTCGAAGCTCATCGCCTCAGACCAGAGTCTGTCCTGTGGGAGCTGCGCCAGATCGCCAACGAGGCGCCATTTCAGATCCTGCTAAGCACACGCCCGGCGCACGCGGTGAAGCTCACCGGCCCGGAGGGCGCCGTGTTTGGCAATGTCTGGACGGTCGAGTTGCCTCGTCCCTCAGCAGCACAGTGGGCGAATGTGCTAGCCGAGCACGACCGTCCTCTGCATCCCGACGATCTCGAATGGCTGCTGGAGCGTACACGCGGCCGTCCAGCCACCACGATCGCCGTTCTCGAGAGTAAGGAGAAGCTGATCTCGATCAGGACCGCGTGGCATCGAGCTGTTCGAGCGAACACGGCGCGTGCCGAAGATGTTCGACGTCTCGCCGGCGCGCTGCACCCCTACGCCTCGCGGCTCCTGCAGGCGATCGCTCTGGGCGAGCCTCCTTACAGCGCGATCAAGGGCGCGCCCTCCCAGGCGGTCGCGCGGGTGCTGGCTCGTCTACGTGACCTCGACCTGATCGAACAGCCGCGGCCTCGGCAGTGGGAGATCGCGGACCCGTTGCTGTCTGCCGCGCTCGCGCTGGGCGCCCTCGCAGAGCCAAGGACCACCGAAATCAATACGGTGATGTAGACGGCTTCGCGCAACGCGCCGCTACGACCCGACGGCGTCCAGCTCGCTGTCCACGTCGCCCAGCGCGGCGCGGGCGGCGGCGTCGAGCTTGGTGTGCTCCGCCATCAGCCGGCGGGCGTGGTCGAGATCGCCCGAGCGGCCCACGGTCAGCGCGGCGACGAGGCGGGCGTCCTTCACGTACCACGTGGTGAAGCTGCCCTCCCCCATCGAGCCGCGCACGATCTCCTCATTCCACTCCCGCGCCGGGCCCACGTACTCGAGTTCCGCCCAGTCGCCGAGCACCGAGAAAAAGTAGGGCACCGTCTCGTGGGGGACGTCGCGGCCGAGCATGTTCAGCGCCGCGGTCTTGCCGTGGTTGAACGCGACGTCCCAGTGCTCGATCCGCAGTGGACCGCCGTGCAGCGGGGAGTCGTACTCGCAGATGTCCCCCGCCGCGTACACCCCGGGGGCTGAGCTCTGCAGGCGTGAGGAGCAGCTCACTCCCCCACCCTGGCCCATGTCGAGGCCGGCGCCGCGCGCGAGCTGCACGTCGGGGGTCACCCCCGCGCCGATCACCACCGCTTCGGCGGGGAGCTCCAGGCCGCCCTTGGTGACGACCTTCGCCACCCGGCCCTCGCCCTCGAAGCGCTCCAGCTCGTCGTGCCCGTGGATCGTGACGCCGTGCGCTTGCAGCAGCTCCTGGAAGAAGCGCCCGGCCGTGGGGCCAAAGCCACGTTCGAGCGTGAGCTCCTCCTGCATGACAATCGTGCACCGCTTGCCCACCATCGTCAGTGAGGCGGCGACCTCGCAGCCGATGTAGGAGCCGCCGATCAGCACCACGTGTTCGGCATCCGCGACGCCCGCGCGGATCGCGTCAGCGTTGCCGAGCGTGCGCAGGTAGTGGATCTGCTCCAGCTCGCACCCCGGCACGTTCAGCCGCCGCACGTTCGCGCCCGTCGCGAGCAGCGCCTGGCCCCACTCGAGCTCCTGCTTGGTCGAGAGCTTGGCGGTGCGCGCCCCGGCGTCGAGGGCGGTGACGCTCGTGCGGGTCAGCAGCTCCACCTCCTGCTCGGACCACCACTCCTGCGGGCGGAAATACGCCTCGCTGCGCTCCTCGGCGCCGCGCAGATACCCCTTCGAGCAGTTCGGGCGGTTGTACGGTGGGTCGGGCTCGCGCCCCACGACCACGACGCTCCCCTCCGCGCCCTCCTCGCGCAGCCACCGTGCGCAGTTGGCGCTCGCGAGCCCTCCTCCGATCAGCAGGTAGTCGACCTTGCGGGCAGCCATACCGGTCAGCGTTGGCCAGTATCGCCGTCGTGGTAGAGAAGCCACGCCTCGCGCAGCGCCTCGTCTAGTTCCTCGCGCGTATCACCGCTCGCGAACAACCCAGGACAGCTGGGAAGCTCAGCCCAGAAAGAGCCGTCTTCCGGGTGCACGATTGCCTGTATGAGAGTTGACTCCACTGGACTTCATCATAACCCCGGCGGGTGGCGCACCGACCAGTGCGCCCATTCGGGGATGTGGTCGAGGATCCGCCAGCGAGGTCCGTCTTCGTAGCGGTTGGGCCCGACGTCGGTGCCGTTGTGGCTGGTGTCCAGGCGCAGGCCCGCAATCACGATGAAGACGTGGGCGGTGGGCGTGTCGGTGGCGTAGATCGTCACCCAATGACCCGGGCCCGCCCGGCCCCAGTCGACGTAATCCTGGGCGAGGGGGTTGTCCCTGACGATTTCCGCCAGCGGGCGCACCCCTGCGCGGTAGAGCACGTAGTTGACCGTGCTCGAGCAGTCCTCGCTCGTGGCGCCCGCCGGGTCGGGGTGCCCGGTGGGGCCGTAGGGGAGGTCCTGCAGCTCGTTGCCGGCCACCACCATCGCCTGCACCGTCGGCGGCGTGGCCTCGGGGATCAGCGCGACGTGACCGTTCTGGGGGGAGAGCACAGCCTGTTCGCCGGGGATCGTCTCGACCGGCGCGGCGCTCGCACGACCGACGTCGCTGACATCGTTGACCTCGGAGCCTGGAGGGCCTCTGTATATCGCCGCCCACCGCTGCACCTCGGCGACGTACCACCACGCGTGGTTGTACGCGTAGATCGCCTCGCGGTAGTTGCCCGGGGCGCCCGAGGCGCGCAGGTAGTTGGCGGCCCCGTAGATCGCGTCGGCCGGACTCCACCGGTCGGGCGGGCCGTTGCCTTCGGCGTCCACGCCGTACTGTGCCCACGTCGAAGCGAGGAACTGCATCGGCCCCCCGGCACCCGCCGAGTTGACCGCACCCTCCTGTGTGCACGACGGGTCGGGGTCACGCCCGTGGTCGCACTCGACCTTGCCAATGCCGGCGAGGATGGCCCAGTCGAGGCCGTAGCGAGCGGCGGCCTGGAGGTAGAGACGTAGATACTCCGGTGGGATTTCGGCACGCGCTTGGGCGGATACCCCGTACCCCCCGGCGCCTTCGACGCCGACCCCGCCGGCGAGCGCCGTCGGCTGCGCGCCGCTCGTGACGGCGACACTCGCCGCGCCGAGCGCGAGCGCCGCCGCGAGCGGGGCGAGGACGGCGAGCGCCGCGAGTGCCGGTCCTTTCATCCGCCCCCCAGTTGGCGTTTGCGCCGCCGGGCGACCTCGTGGGCGTCGCGCAGCACCGGGGACTCGTGTCCGCCGTGCTCCTGTCCGCCGTGCCCCTGTCCGCCACCGGCCGCGTGCTCCGGCGGGTCGCGCCTGCGCGGGTGTCTGCGCGCGTCGTGCGAGCTCCCCTCGCGCGGGGCACCCTCGCGCGGACCCTGGGGGTGGGCGGGTCGAGGCGGGTGTCCTGCGACCGATCGGAGATCGGCCAGCGACCGCGGCGGGGAGTGGCCGCTCTGGCGCAGGCGCTCCTCGAGTGCGCGGTCGAAGTCCTTGCCCGCCCGGCGGCGCTCGCGGCGACCCGGCGCGGGCTCTCCGGCCGCCGTCACGGCTCTCGCAGCGCCGCTCAGCTCCCGGCGCAGCGCGAGCTCGCGGTCGATCTCCAGGCGCGCTTCGCGCTGCGGGCGGGGGGCGAGTCCTTCGTACTGCTCGCGGTTGTAGCCGGCGAGGCTCGCGAGCCCCGCGTAGTCACGGGCTGGGCCGCTCTGCGAGTGGTCTCCCTCGTGGCGGCCGCGCGCGCCGGCTCGACCCCGCGCGTCGGTCGCGGCCGGCAGCGCCGCTTGAGCGTCGAGCCACTCGTTGCGCTCACGCGCCTGCTCGGGGGTGTAGACGCGGCCGGTGCGCCGCTGCGCGCGCTCGCCCTCGTCGGCGGTGCGCCGCGCGTCGTTCAGCGCGAGCTGTCCGCGCTGCACCCCGCCCTCGACGCGCTGCGCGCGGACGTCCAGTTCGGCGACCTTGCGGGTGTCGCCGGCGGCCACCGCCTGCTCGCGCGCGCCTTGCACCCGCTGCAACTGGGTGCGTTTGGCGGAGAGCTCGCTCTGGCGCTCGGGGGTGGCCACCGCGTGCGCACTCGCCGCCGCGTGCTCGCGCTCGAGCATCCGTTCCACCTGCTCGTTCGCGGCGGCCTGGACCCGCTGGCGGCCGATGCGCTCGAGCGTCCGCCTGCGCTCGACGCTTGGAGCGGGACGGGACAGCTTGCCGCGCGCCCACTGCGCTGTGCGCCACGCGGCGCGGGGTCCCTCCAGCTGCCGCTTGACGAGCTGTGTGAACGAGCGCTGGTGGGCGCTCTGCCCGCGGTGCTCGCCCGCGATGAAACCGAGCGTGCGGTGGCGCTGGCGGTAGGCGCTCCACCACAGCACCGTGAGCAGCAGCCACCGCGTCCACCACCCGAACGCTTCGAGCTCCACCAGAGTGCGCGTCAGCAGCAGCACCACCCCCAACAGGAACGAGAAGACGAGCTTTGAGCAGACCGCGCCCACCAGCCGCGTCCCCCACGTCCGAAACGCCGCGCGGCCGCCGTCGCCGAGCGCGGGGGCGATCACCGCTGCGGGCGCGAGGAGCAGGTAGAGCAGGCTGAGCACCTCTGCCCCCAGCAGGTGCAGCACGATGAAGCCGAGCAACAGCACCGCCCCCGTGGCGCCAACGGCGATCAGCACGAGGCCCGCGACCCGGGGGCCAGTGCCGCTCTGGGTGCGGAACTCCGCCTGCGCCGCTGTCGGCCCGCGGCAGTCGGTGGCGTCTTCGCTGCCCCCGCACAGGACGCTCAGCAGCGTGCCGGAGCTCTCGACCGAGTTGCGCGCCGGCCCGTTGGCGGGCAGCGCTAGAAAGACTTCGCCGTTGGTGCGAGCCGCGCGCAGCAGCGTGGCGCTCTGTGCGAGCGCCTGCGGGGACTCTCCCACCAGCAGCCGGCACAGCGCCGTCAAGGCTTCGCTGCTCGCGCAGTGCGCTCCCTGCGCAATCCCGGCGATCACCAGGCCGGAGACGCGCAGCCGCGGCTCCAGGCGCGCGGGGTCCTCGCACCAACCGACGTTGCCGAACTCCAGGTAGCACCACGGCGCGCCCACGATCGCCGCGAACAGCCCGCCCGCGCTCTGCGCGAGCGTCCGCGGCGCGTGGGCGGGAGTCCCGTCCACGACCGCCCCGAGCGTGCCCGCGCTGGCCTCGTCGACCCACCGGCCGAGCGCGCCGACGGTACCGGCCGGGTCGGCGATCGTCCACAGGCCGCCCGCCATCATCGCGAGCATCACCGCCGCCTGCCCCAGCGTCTCGGCGACGCGGCGGCGCACGAGCCCGTTGTAGGCGGCCGCCAGCGCCGCCACCGCCAGGGCGAGCACCAGCCACGGCCCGGTGAACGACGCCTGCGTCTGGCGCAGCGCCCGCTCCACGGCGCTCATCGCGGAGCTGTCGAGCAGATCCAGGGTAAAGCACCACTCCAGCGCCACGACCACGGTATGCACGACCCACACGAGCCCCATCCACGCCGGCTCGACCACGTCGTCCTCTAGCAGCGTCTGGCTGGTGACACCAAGCAGCCCGGTGTCGATGTGCACGTCCAGCCCGTAGTTCCCCGTCGGCGCGCCGGCCGCCTCGAAGCCGGAGGTCGCGCAGTTGCGTTGGCTCGCGGGCGCCAGTTCGACCGCCTCGCCGCACAGCGGACTGCCGAGCCCGTTTTCCACGAGCGGGTCGCCGCCGCTGGCGGGCGCCGAGGCCGCCGCGTCGCCTTCGGTGGTCCCCACTCCCGCCACCTGGCCGCCGGAGGTCGGTGCGACGAGCGGCGGTCCGCTGGGCGCGCGGGGCGAGGTGCCGGCTGCCGGGGCCACGGCCCGAGCCGCGGTCGCTGGGCACGGAGGCCCGGCGCGCACCCGCCCGGGCGTGAGACCACCCGCGTGGACGATCCCCCCCTTACACCCCCCAGATGCTGGCCCCGCCTGCAAACCGGCGGCGTTCGCCGTGGGGGTGACGGCTCCGCACAAGAGCGCGGCGGCCACGGCGAGCGCGAGGGTTCTCACCGGTGCCGCGGGGGTGTCGTCGAGAACGCGCGCAGCAGCGCCGGCACGACCACGTCGACCTGGATCGCCTCCACCCGCCCGTGGTGGTCGCGAAACAGGCAGCGGCCGGCGTCGAGCTCGAGCAGCGTCTGGCGCGCGCGGCGGTCCTCCGGGTCGAGGCCGAGCAGCGCGAGCGCACGGCGCGCCTCCGCCTCCGAGCGCATACCGAACACGAACGTCGCGCCGACCAGGTTCTCCAGCGACTCGCGCTCGCCCACCAGCGTGTCGGTCACGAGCTGCGTCGAGACGATCGGCACCGCGAGCTCCGAGCGGCCCATCCGCTGCAGCGAGGCCAGCAGGGTGCGGCCGACGGGGTCCTTCAGCAGGCGCCAGCCCTCGTCGAAACTGAACAGCTTGAGCCGCTCGCGTTCGGCGCTCATCAGGTGCATCGCGAACATCGCGATCAGCCGCACCACCTGCTCCCCCACGCGCTCGGCCTGCGAGTGCTCGGAGCGCGGCGCGGCCGGATCGGGGCTCGGGAGGTCGCGGATCGGCAGGTACGTCACCTGGCGGTGGCCGACGGGCGGCAGGCGCACCGCGGGGTCCGCGAAGCCGAGCTGGGTCAGCCCCGAGCGGGCGTACACCTCGAGCGTCTTGGCAACCTGCGCGTCCGTCGGGTCGCCTTCGCGCAGCGCTCGCACGACCTCCCCGCACGTCGGCTCGCGCGCGCGGCGGCACACGCGATCCACGGCGCCCACCACCGCGGTCTCCCACGCGGGCTCCGCGCGCACCGGCAGCAGGTCGCGCAGGAACGACACCGCGGTGTCGTGGCGCAGCGGCTCGGGCGCCACGCGCAGGGGGTCGAGCACGCCGCGCAGCGCGGGGTCGGGGCGCAGCGCGATGCACTCTGTGTGCGGTGCCACCTCCTCCAGCAGGTGAAATCGGTGGTCGCCCTTGGGGTCGCAGTCGATTACCCGCGCGCCCTGCAGGAACCCCTCGTACTTGAGCTTCTGATCGAGCGTCGTCTTGCCCGAGCCGAGCGCGCCGATGCTGAGGATCGTCGTGTTGCGGTCGCGCTCGGAGCCCTCCCGCAGGTTGAAGCGCACCGGGCGCGCCGACCCGCTGAGCGTATGGCCGAGGTAGAAGCCCGTCGTGCTGCCCGCCTCGTGCGTGGCGGTCGGCACCATCGCCGCGACCTGCTCGGTTGTCAGCGTGTCGTCGTACCCCGCCACGCGGGTGCGCTGCCCGGGGAGGTGCTGGCAGAACAGCCGCAGCTGGTCGCCCGCCGGGCGGTGCAGGCGCACCTCCCCGTACGCGCGCCGGCACACCTCCACACGCTCCTCGAGCTCCTCCTCCCCACGCGCCGCCACCGCGATCGCCAGCGTCGCCCGCAGCAGCGGCGGGCGGCTGGAGGACTGCAGGTGCGCTAGTAGATCGCGGGCCTCCTGCGTACGCCGGTATCCGAGATCCGTCACCCCCTGCTCGCCGTCGGACTCCGCGCGCAGGATCTGGTCGGCGTCCTGGATCCGCCGCCGCGCGATCCGCAGCGCGAGCTCGTTGGGCAGGTACCGCGCGTTCAGGGTGAGATCCACGCCGAACGGAAGCGACTCCACCGGCGCGAACATCAACTCCGCCCTCGCCCCCGGGAAGTGCACCTGCTCTGGCAGCGCGCCGACCACGAGCTGCGCCTGCCAGCTCACCCCCAGCTCAGACTCGACCCGCAGCATCCGCGGCCGCTGCTCCACCCACCCCTCACCCCACCGCACCACATCCCCCTCCAGTGGGGCCAACACCGCCTCGCCATTGCGCTCGCACACGAGCGCCCGCGGCTCGTGCAGCCCGTCCACCTCGGGCTCCCCCAGATCCCGGCAGAAGCTCCGGCGCACCAGCCACTGCAACTCCGCGCCGCTCGCCGGCCTCGCCGCGAGGTAGTCCGCGAGGCGCGCATGGGCCTGATCGGCCCGCACCCTGGCCTTCTCGAGCTCGCTCGCGCGCAGCAGCCTACGGTCGTTCGGGAGCACTCCGCGCCTGAGCATCGCCACCCACTCGCGCGGCCCTCGCTCTGCAGCGCGGGACACGTAGGACGCCACATCGCGCTCCGGGTCGCGCAGGCTCACCATCACATACACCGCGGGCCTCTGCGCCTCCAGTTCCTCCAGGCGCCTTGCGTGCTCGGCGACGTACCGCCGGCGTGCGCGCGTGTGCGCCGCGCCCGGCCTCCCGCCGGAGCCGTCGGGACCACCCGGGTCGCTGGTCGCGGGGGCCATCTCATCCACGTATCCCGCCACCTCCCAGCGACGGCTGACGCGCACGATCTGCACATCTGCGCCCGCGGCCTCCACCGCCCCGAGCAGTGCGAGAAACCGCCCGCGCTTTCCGTCCTCGGAGAGCCACTCGTACGAGGCGGTTGGCACCGCGAACGCGGCCCACGCGTCGTCGTACCCCTCGCCGAACACGAGGTTGCCGTAGACCAGGCTGAGTGGAGGGCGGGAGATCGGCATCGGAAGGGCCTATCTCCTTGTTCCGACCGCGGCGGCGTAGCGGGACAGCCGCAGCGCGGATCCACCGCCCGTGTACGACGAACCGCCGGCCGGCTTAGGCTGGCCGGCGGTTCTTAGTGTGCCATCACGACTGTCTCGGCTTACAGCCTCGTCTGCTTAGAACACGAGAACAAACACCGCACTGCTTGCAGGGTTTGCAGATACTTCGTAGTCAGCCGACCCACCTCCCGCGGTGCCCATCGACTTGATTTTGCTGTGGCAGCTATTCATAAATCCACGCGGTTCCAATTTAGTGTTCACTTTGCACGTTTCTTCTTTGAGTTCAAATTTTCCCGAGCCCGCTCCTTTGATTTTCACACCTGTGAGCGTAGCTTCAACGACCATTTCATTTTTTACGATGATTGTGCATTCTTCGTTGGCCGCCGAGAACGTGCATCCATTAGCCTCGGTCCCGCCCCCTCCACCGCGTCTGGCCACAAGACCCAGTAGTTTTGCATCACGGAGCCCTCGCCCGCTCGTCGTTGAAACAGCCACGCTTCCCGCTGTTTCACCAGATTCTTCGCCCGACTCAGAGCATTTCTCTTTACTTTTAATTTATCATACGTTGCTAATATTAGTAATTCGCTCCCAATATGCTTGTTTTCCAGCCCCAAACTTTCTGTGCCCGTAAACTTGCACGTATCTTCAACCGACACTCCGGCGACTTTGCACTTCACCTTCAATCCTGGTTTGCCGCTGCTTCCTTCTTCCGACAGGGCCGCCGACAGTTTTTTTTCTGTTTCGAAGGCTTCGATCTTCCATGGCAGATCGACCGCTTCTACTTCGACCGTTTTTGCTTCACAGAGTTTGATCGCTCGACAGCTGAGAACTTTTACTTTTTCTACCTCGATAAACGCTCCTTCCCCTTCGACATAGCATTCTACTTCCGATTCTCCCGCCGTCGTTTTTTTGTCCCTCAGGATCAGGGAACCCTTGCTTCTGACCGTATTCTCTTCGGCGGCCGCTTGCCACGTCCAACTCCCCGACGACGAAGCGGTAGAACACTGATCGGTTGTATATTTGGTGCCTTCTTTGCTCGCGTTTTCGGTCCCGCATTCTTCCCAGGCCGATGCCTGCGCGGCCCCCACGGACACCATGCTCACCGCGAACATGGCGAGGAGGCAGAGCCCCACAAGCTTCAGACGCTTCATGTCGTACTGGTTCCCCAACCGCATCTCAATCAACTCCTTGCCCCATGAGGGATTTATCGATTTTTTCAAGCCGAGCGAGTTTGCGGAGCGACCCTTGAGCTCGCCAAGGAGACGCCTGCATCCCCAGCAACGACGGCGTTTTTCGCCCCTCGAATGTCTCCGACTCACCTCCACGGTGCTCTCAGGACGGTCTCACGGTGCAACCGCAAGCCAGAGCTCCCCGCCGCGATCGATCGCGTCGTCGTCCCCCGGGTGCTCATGCAACAGCTGCTCCAGTGAGTCCACCAGATGTCCGATCGACCAGCGGCTCAGCGAAACGCGGGCCGGCACGCAGACCAGCCCGTAGGTCTTCGCTCCGGCGCGCAGCGCCTCGGCAAGCAGCGGACGGAAGTCGCCGAGATCGCGTGTGACGATCGCGCGGCGCTGCTCCGAGGTCGAGGCGAAGTGCACGCGATCGGCACGGCCGAGCAACTCGGAGCGCTCCGCGACCGCGAGGACGTCGTGGCCGCGGGCTCGGAGTTGGCGGGCGATCTCTGGGGAGAGGTGCTCGTCCAGCAGCAGCCTCACGCGCCGATCGCTTCCTGGGCCGCGCGCCACCGCGCCTCTTCGAGCTCGCTGAGCTCGTGAACGCGCGCGATCCAGTCGTCGATCTCCTCGCGGTTGGAGCCGTAGTAGCGGATCGCCAGCTCGACCAGCCGCGGCTCGACCTCGAGGTACGCGGCGGCCTCCGCCGCGGAGCCGCTGTCCTTGACCACTTCGACGACCTCCCACACGTCCAGGCCCGACCCCATCAGCGCCGGGCGGCGGCCCATCGCGCCATCGACGAAGTGGATGCCCGGGATCTCGTCCATCGCCAACCCCTCGGCCAGGTACCGCTCAGCGAGCGTCGTCCGGGACTCCCCGGAGAGCCGCGCGCGCCGGCGCAGCCGCTCGAGCGTCGTCAGCGTCGGGCGCATGGAGAGCTGTCCGCGGGCTTTCTCAACCATCTCGCACACACCGTAACACAACGTGTGCGGATCATCGCGCTCCTTGTCGCAGCCAGGCCCCGGAACAACGCTCCCGGTCGCGGGCGCAGCGCCCAGGTGTAGACCACCGGCACCGGGCACGCTCAGCGCACCTCCAACCGCGCGCCGCGCTCCAGCACGATCACGACGCCATCGGCCGGTGGCGAGTGCCCGGGCAGGGGCCGCACCGTCACGTGCGGACGCCCGCGCGAGCTCAGCGCGCCGCCCAAGCGCCCCAGGACGCCCACGCGCCCGAAGAGACCGGCGCGCCGGTCCGAGCGCGTGTGCGCCACCCTCACGAGCGCCGCCCCCGGGCCGGTGAAGCGCAGGCGGCGCAGGCGCGCGTCCGAGCCGTCGGGGAGCACGAGCAGGCTCTCCGCGTGCCAGACCCGCTGAAGACACCTCGGCGAGCACGGGTCGGCAAGCACGGAGGCGCCGCCGAGCACGCACGAGCCGGCGAGCGCGCTCGGGCCCAGGGCGTGGCGCAGCAGCGCCGCCCCCGCCAGGTGAAACGGCCGCCCGTCCACGCGGATCACTGTGAGGAGTGCCGCGCCGCCCGCGGGAAGCACGAGGTCGCGCAGGTACCAGGGCAGCGCGCTCACCGCCGCCCCAACCAGCGGCAGCGCGCCGAGGAGCGTGAGGCCCGCGAGCAGCGCGAGGCAGTAGACGACCCCCCGCAGAGGGACGCCGCCGGGGTTCAGGCGCAGCCGGTCGACGCGGTAGAGGCGCCGCTCGAGGTCGAACACCGCGCGGTAGGAGCGGATCTCCACCTCGCCCCCCTCGCGTCAGGCCCCGGCCCCGAACAGCGAGGCGACGGTGTCCTGCAACAGGTTGAGGCCCGCGGGGGTCGCCAGCAGCACCGCTACGATCCCCACGGCGAACACGCCCGCGGCCTCCTTGAAGTCGCGGCGGAAGGCGAGCACGGTGCCGGCGATCGCGAACGCCAGGCCGATCAGGCTCATCGCGACCTTGCGCCCGGTGCTCCCCGCCTTGGAGGCGGCCGCTTCCAGCGAGCTGCCTTCTTCTGGGGACCCACCGGCCCCGGACCCACCGCCCGCCGACTGGGCATCCCGGGGTCCCGTGGCGACCGCGGCGCGCGCGGTGAGGGGCCCGTAGAGAGTGAGGCAAGCGCAGTAGGCGATCAGCAGCGCGACCGTCCAGCGGGCACGCGAGCGGTGGGTGTGCAGGGCTTTCATGGGCGCTCCTCCTTGATGGTTGTCTCTGTGTCTGTGTCGGGGTCCATCAGCTGTCCGGGTCCACCTGGATCGCCGCGACCTCCCAGCGGCCTTGGGCGCGGGCGACGTCGAGTTCGTAGGCGAGCGTGTACTGCGCGCCGCGCTGGTCCTGGGCCTGCACCACCGCGAGCACCGCTCCCGCGCCGGGCGCCCACTGCAGGGACTGCAGCGACTGCAGCGCCAGGCCCTCCCCGGGCAGCGAGACGCGCGCCCCGGGCGCGAGGTCCGCGGCGAGCTCGGAGGCGGAGCCGGCGAGGTAGTTGCGCAGCGCGCGTTCCACCACCGTGGCCAGTTCGGGGTCGGCGACCTGGCGCAGGCGCCCCTCGCCGCCTGTCTGCGCGGGGCCCGAGGCGGGCGGCCCCACGAACGCGGGGTAGCCGCCCAGCGCGAGCCCGCCCCCGGCCGGGTGGAGCACGCTCACGGTCAGGTAGAGGAGCCCCGCGGTGTCGGTCTGCGCAGCCACGGTGTAGACGTGGAGCGCGGGGAGGGGTTCGCGGGCCTGGACGACCTGCGTCCACTGCACCCGCTGCTCGCCGCTCGCGGGGGGCCGCAGGCCGGCGTCGGCGTCTACCCCGGGACCGATGAACGGCGCGAGCGCGCGTTCGCGGGCTTCGGGGTCCTGCCCTTCCCACGTGAGGTACGCGCGCGCGAACAGGGTCGCGAAGCCCTCCGCCGCGAGGTCCTGCGCGGGGGCGGGCCGCAGCAGCGCGGCGGGCACCGTCGCGCGCGGGGGGTCGAGCGCGAAGCGCGCGCTCGCCAGCAGCCCCGCGAGCGCCAGTGCGTGGAGCAGGTGGCGGGGTGCCTCGCGCGCGAGGCGCAGGCGCCAGAGAGGACGGGGGGTGACCGTCACCGCCACCCGGGGGCCCACACTCATCCGGCGTGCCGCTCGAACCCGAACTCCGCGCGCGCCGCGCGCGCCGACGCGGTTGCGGGGGACGTTGTGGCAGAGGGCAGCATCGCGGGAGACGCCGTTGCCTGCGACGCCGGTGCGGGGCCCGGCGCCCGGGGTGGCGTGGGCGCGGTGCCCGGCGCCGCAGGTGACGTGGACGCAGGGAGCGGGGCGGGCGCGGGCGACGCCGGGATCGCCGGGGTACCCGCCTGCCCGACCTCGCGGACACCACGCCGCTGCGCCGACCACCGGGGCGCGGCAGGCCTACGCGGAGCGCGTCCGTGCCGGCGGCGATCACTGCCGAGCGGCTGCGAAGAGGGCGGCGGCGTGGCCGGAGCGGAGGCGGCGACGGACCGGGGAGCTCGGCTGTCCGCTGACGGGCCGAGCGTGCCTCGCCGGCTCGCGGTGGTGCGCGAGGCGCTCAGGACTACTACGCCCGCCACCGCCGCCAGGGCTCCCGTCAGGGCGGCGAGACCGGCCACACGTCCCCACGCGCTCGGGTTCGGCCCCCGCGCAGCGACGCCGGCGACACGCCCCCGCACGTTCGCCGAGACCGGCTCCCGAACAGCCCCGTCGGGTGCCAACTCTTCAGTGGCAGCCTCCCCCGACCAGTCCGCGGCGGCGAGGAACTCCGCTTCGGAGTACACGCGGTAGACCTGGCGCGGAGATCGGCGTAGCAGCGTCACGAGCCGCGCGGGGGTCGGCGCAGCAGCGTCACGGGCCGCGCGAGGGTCGGGAAGCACGCGAGCGGCCGAGGGCCAGGGCGGGGAGAGGCCCGGCCCCCGGCCGCGTGCGCGCGGGTGGGCAGCGCCGCGAGGTCGCGCCTGCAACCGACCTGCGGCGTCCCAAGGGACGCGCCTATGGGGGTAGTGAGGGATGTCATAGGTGGGTCCCTATTGCTTTAATCCGACCCGGCTCGGAGGGTGGGACACGGACCCGGCCCGGAGGTGGGACGGACCCGGCCCGGACGGTGAGACACGGCCCGGCTCGTCGAGCGGAGGGGCGTCGAGGAGCCGCCGCAGCCGCGCCCGGCCGCGCTGGGCGACCTTGCGGTAGCGCTCGAAGGACCAGCCGAACTGCTCGCAGAACTCGGCGCGGCTCAGCCCCAGGGCGACCTGACAGGCGAGCACCAGCCGCTGGTCGTCGCTCAGCAGCGGCGCGAGCTCGGTCACCCGCTGTAACTGCAGCCGAAAGGCGACCAGGGGGTGGACCTCCGCGCGCGGGTCGACGACCTGCACCTCCCGCTCCCCCGGGCCCCCGAGCGGCAGCGCCCCCTCCAGCGCGGCGGCCATCGGGCTGCGTCCGGCGACCGCACGACGGCGGTCCAGCACGCGCGAGAGGAAGCGCTGCTCGAGCGCGTTGGCGAGGTGCTCGCGGGAGGAGAACCGCCGCCCGCCGCGCGCGGCCGCGAGCAGCTCCAGCACGGCCTGGCCAAAGCAGTCCTCCAGGTCCTCGCGACGCAGACGGTGGCGGTGGGCGCGCAGCAGCCCGTCGTGCGCAGCGCGCGCCACGAGCGCGACCTGCTCGGCGGGGTCCGCGCGGGGGCGGCCGGCCGATCGAAGGGCGGCCAGCGGGGCGGGGGCACGCGGCGCAGGCCAATCCTCCCGGCTGGGCGCCAGCTGGGCCGGGTCAGCGCCCAGGGCCGTCCGATCGGCTTGCAGGCCGGCGCCCGGGGGCGACGTGCGCGAGGCGGATGGGGTAGACACACAGGCATGTCGCACCCTGCGCCCGAGGGACCCCCCTCCCAGATCCGCCGGGGTCTGAGCGCGGTCGACCGCTTCCAGCAGCGCAGCCCCCTGGCGTTCACGGTGGCGGTGGTGAAGAAGTTCTCCGACGACCAGGGCACGCAGCTGGGGGCGCTGATCGCGTACTACGGGTTCTTCTCGCTGTTCCCGCTGCTGCTGGTGTTCGTGACGGTGCTCGGCTTCGTGCTGCAGGGCAACCCGAGTGCGCAGGAGAGCGTGCTGCACTCGACGCTCAGCCAGTTCCCGATCATCGGCAACCAGCTGGAGCAGAACGTGCACTCGCTGAGGGGCTCCGGCCTGGCACTGGGCATCGGCCTCGCCGGCGCGCTGCTGGCGGGGCTCGGCATCACGGGCGCGACGCGCAACGCGTTCGACGTGGTCTGGAAAGTGCCGCGCCGCGAGCGGTCGAACTTCGTGGTGTGGCGGCTGCGCGGCCTCGCCCTGCTGGCGACGCTCGGGGTGCTGAGCATCGTCTCGACGGCGGTCGCGGGGTACGTGACCGCGCAGACCGCCGGTGTGCTGGAAGTGCTCGCGGGGGTGCTGGCGGCGTTCGCGGCGAACCTGCTGCTGTTCTTCACCGCCTTCCGGCTGCTCACCGTCAGGCAAGTGGAGACCCGCGAGCTACTCCCCGGCGTGGTCGTCGCGGCAGTGCTGTGGCAGGCGCTCGAGCACGTCGGGAGCTACTACGTGGACCACGTGGTGCGCCACGCCCAGCAGACCTCAGGGTTGTTCGCGTTCGTGCTAGGCCTGCTCACGTGGCTGTACCTCGGCGGCCAGGTGACGGTGCTGGCGGCGGAGGTCAACGTTGTACGTGCCAAGCGCCTGTGGCCACGAGAGCTGTTCTGAGTCCCGAGAGGTTCTTTTTTTGATGGCCGGCTCCGCCGGCAGCGGCGTTCGCAGCACGGACCCGGGCTGGTGGCGTGCTGTCGAGGGTCGCGCGCGCAACGTGGAACCGGGCTGGTGGCGTGCCCGTCGAGGGCCGGTCTTGCGGCGCACCCACCGCCGACGACGGGCACGGAGGCCCGGCGCGCACGCCCGCGGACCCTGTACGGACACACGTGGACGATCCCTAAGGGCCTATCTCAACAGGTCCGCACGCCTGGATGCGTCCGCTGACCGGCGCATGGCGGCGTCCTCGAGGCTTGACGTGGCGCTGCCACGCCTGCGCCCCTGCGTCCTTGCCCTGCTTGGTCATCGAACGCCCCAGCCGCACGTCCTCCGTCGAGAGAGACCCTGGACACCCGGCACACGCCCGCCTGGGTCGCCGTTTCGGGCCCCTTGACATCCTCTCGGAGATTGTTATACTTGCTTCTGTTTCGTAAGCTTCTATGGGAGCGTAAAGATGCCAGCAAGCTCAGACAACGGAAAGTCCCGTCCCAAGCCCACCCCGGTCCCGGCCGCCACGTCGGCGGACCGGCCGCTGCTGCGGCTGATACCCCTCGACGACACGGTCGTGTTCCCCAACATGGGCATCACGCTCACCGTGGACGTCGGCGAGGACGAGCGCGTCGTGCTCGTGCCCCGCCACGAGAACGAGTTCCTTGAGGTCGGCACCATCGCCGAGGTCGAGGACCACCTGCGGCTGCCCGGCGGCGGGCGCGCCGTGGCGCTCTCCGGCGAGCACCGCGCGCTGATCGGCGCTGCGCAGACCGGCGTCGACGGCGAGCTGCGCGTCGAGATCGACGAGCGTCCCGACGAGGTACCCACCGACGGGCGCACGCGCAACCTCGAGCGCGAGTACCGCGCGATCGTCGAGGAGATCCTCGAGCTGCGCGGCGACGACGGGCGCATCGCGGCGTTCCTGCGCGCGATCGTCGAGCCCGGGCCGCTGGCGGACTCCGCCGGCTACTCCCCCAACCTGTCGTACGCCCAGAAGGTCGAGCTGCTGCGCACGCTCGACGTGACCGACCGCCTGGAGATGTCTGTGAAGCTGCAGCGCGAGTCCCTCGCCGAGCTGCAGGTGCGCAAGCGCATCCGCGAGGACGTCCAGGACGGCGCCGAGAAGCAGCAGCGCGACTACTTCCTGCGCAAGCAGATGGAGTCGATCCGCAAGGAGCTCGGCGAGGACGAGGGCTCCGTCGCGGACGAGTACCGCACCAAGATCGAGGCCGCGGGGATGCCCGAGGAAGTGCACGAGCAGGCACTCAAGGAGCTTGGGCGCCTGGAGCGCATGGGCGAGCAGACGGGCGAGTCCTCGATGATCCGCACCTACCTGGACTGGTTGATCGCGGTGCCGTGGGCCAAGCGCTCAGACGAGCACCTCGACCCTGCCGGGGCGCGTGAGGTGCTCGACGCCGACCACGCCGGCCTCGAAGACGTCAAGGACCGCATTACCGAGTACCTCGCGGTGCGCAAGCTGCGCCAGGACCGCGGCATCGAGGCCGACCCGAAGTCCGGGGCGATCCTCACGCTGATCGGCCCCCCCGGCACCGGCAAGACCTCGATCGGCGAGTCGATCGCCCGTGCGCTCGGCCGCGAGTTCGTGCGCATGTCGCTCGGCGGGGTGCGCGACGAGGCGGAGATCCGCGGGCACCGGCGCACCTACATCGGCGCGCTGCCCGGTCGGCTCGTGCGCGCGCTGCGCGACGCGGGGACGATGAACCCGGTGATCCTGCTCGACGAGGTCGACAAGGTCGGCGCGGACTGGCGCGGGGACCCCTCCGCGGCGCTGCTGGAGGTGCTCGACCCTGCGCAGAACCACTCCTTCCGCGACCACTACCTCGACGTCGAGCTCGACCTCAGCCAGGTCATGTTCATCGCCACGGCCAACGTCGCCGACACGATCCCCGGACCGCTGCTCGACCGCATGGAGGTGATCCGCTTCGACGGGTACACCTCCGAGGAGAAGCTCGCGATCGCCAAGGGCTACCTGTGGCCGCGCCAGCGCGACCGCAACGGCCTGCTCGAGGGCGAGGTCGAGATCGACGACGAGCTGCTGCGGCTGGTGATCGCGGAGTACACCCGCGAGGCGGGCGTGCGCTCGCTTGAGCGCGAGCTCGGCACGCTGCTGCGCAAGACGGCTACCAAGATCGCCTCCACCCTGCCCGTGGAGAACGGCGCGAAGGCGACCGGCGCCGCGCAGGACGGCACCAAGGAGGCCGGCGCCGCGAAGTCGAAGGGCGCCGAGCCCGTCGGCGAGGAGTCGGCCGTCGAGTCCGCCGCGCCGTCGGAGGAGGCCGGGCCCGCCGCACAGGCGCAGCCCGCTGAGCCCACGGCGAAGAAGGCATCCAAGAAGGGAGCCGCGCGCAAGGCACCCCCCGTGAAGATCGACCTGGAGACCGTGCGTGAGGCGCTCGGGCGCCAGCGGTTCTTCCAGGAGTCCGCCTCGCGCACCGCCACCCCGGGCGTGGCCACCGGCCTGGCCGTGACCGGCACCGGCGGGGACGTGCTGTTCGTCGAGGCCACCGCGATGAAGAGCTCCGGCTCAGGAGGCGGCGGCGGGCTGGTGCTGACCGGCCAGCTCGGGGACGTGATGAAGGAGTCGGCGCGCATCGCCCTCTCCTACGTGCGCGGCCACGCCGAGGAGATCGGCATCGAGGAGTCCGCCTTCGAGGGCCAGGAGTTCCACGTCCACGTGCCCGCCGGCGCGATCCCCAAGGACGGCCCCTCCGCGGGGGTCACGATGGTCACCGCGCTGGCCTCACTGCTCTCCGGCCGGGCCGTGAAGCACACCGTGGGGATGACTGGCGAGGTCACCCTGCAGGGGCGGGTGCTGCCGATCGGCGGGCTCAAGCAGAAGGTGCTCGCCGCGCACGCGGCCGGCCTCACCGACGTGATCCTGCCGGAGCGCAACCGCGGCGACCTGGACGACATCCCGCAGGAGGTCCGCGAGCAGATGACCTTCCACCCGGTGATGACCGTCCAGGAGGTGCTCGACCGGGCGCTGGAGCCCACGCGCGACGTAGCCCACCAGCTCTCGTAGGCGCCGTCCACCCGCGATGCCCCCCACCCGCCATGTGCCGCCCGCCAGCTCCCGTAGGTGTCAGCCCGTTCCCGTGGAGGTCCGCCGCACGGCGGACCTCCTGGAGCGGCGCTGGCAGCTGTCGATCATCTACGCCGCGCTCACGGGCGCGCTGCGCTTCAGCGAGTTCGCCGAGGCCGTGTCCGGCATCTCCCCGCGGATGCTCTCCGAGCGCCTGCGCGACCTCGAGTCCGCGGGTCTCGTGCAGCGCACCGTGATCCCCTCCAGCCCCCCCACGGTCGAGTACCGCCTCACCGCGCGCGGGCGGCGCCTCGCGCCGGTGGTCGAAGCGATGCGGGCTTACGCCGAGGGGTAGGGCCGACAAGGCTCCTTGACAGACTCCCCCTGACAAGGTATCTTGTCATCGTGCACACCGAAGAGGAGCTCCAGCGAGCGGCGAAACTCGCCGAGGAGCTCGACCCGTCTCGCGTTCCGATGGACGACACGACCGACCTGCGCATGCTCGCAGAGGCCGTCGACGGCGTGCGCGCCGGGGAGGCCCGTGTCCGCGAGATGGTCGCGCGTGCGCGCGCCAACGGCCGATCATGGGGCGAAATCGGGATCGCACTCGACGTCTCTCGCCAGGCCGCCCGCGAGCGGTTCGCTGAGAAGATCCGCGCGTAGGTCCCGCGCAGCCAGGCGACCTCTGACTCGCGGAATATCGGGGCGGGCGGATTCGAACCGCCGTCCTCACCGACCCGAAACGTGCGCGCAACCGCCACTGTCGAGGGATGGCGCGCAATCTTTTGAAAGCGTGGCCAGCGCTGTGGACGTTCGCCAAGCACCTCGGCGTCGAGCCGACCAACAACCATGCCGAGCGCGCCCTACGCTCGGCGGTCATCTACCGCAAGCTCTCCTTTGGCAGCCAGTCTGAGGGTGGCGAACTACGGACCGCCCGTCTACTCTCAGCGCACACGACCTGTCGCCTGCAAGAACGCTCGCTGTTCGTCTACCTCACCGAGGCACTCGCCGCCAGCGCCCGTGGGGACCCCGCGCCGCTGCTCACTTGAGCGAGCGAGTGACTGAGCGGTTACTAAAAGGTATCGATTTCCAGGCAATTCCTGAGGGTGAGCGACGGGATTCGAACCTGCGGCCGCCGGGACCACAAACCCGGGGTATGTGGAAATGACCGGGAGTGCGCTCCCCCAGCACGTCAATCACGACCCTCAAGCCAACCGACTGGCGGCTCTGCGTACTCGCGGCGGGTGAGCGCCCCGCCGACAGACCAGAGGCTGGGGGCCTCCTCCGGTTGCGCGAAGGTGTATAGGTCGTGGTCGTCCTGGCACTCGGAGGGGGTGCTGCCTCGCCGCTTGCCTGCTGGCCGGGGTGCGCGACTACAGGGGTTTGCGAGCCTCGCCAGGATGACGCTGGGCGTAGTCGCGCATCGCGCGCTGTGCGCGCTCGCGAGCACGACGCTCGGCGAGCTTGGTGTAGACGTTGGCGATCAGCCAGCCGCCGTCGTCGTGGCCTGCCATCTCAGCGGCGGTCGCGGGATCGAGGCCCAGGCCGCCGTCCTCGACAGGGTCGACCATCCATTGCAGCGCCCGGTGCTTGAGTTCGTAGAACTCGAGGCTCGGCATGCCCGCCGCGATCCGAACGGCGTTCCAGTGCGGGTACCAGTTGGAGAGCGAAAGGTATCCGCCTCGTATCGCGGGAAAGAGGATCGTCCGGTCGTATTGCATGACGAGCTCGAGGTGTGCGCGAAGCCGCGGGCTGGGGACGACCCAGCGTGGATCCCCGTCCTTGGTCGGTACGCGCTTGCGTGTCCGCGAGTCGACCTGCCAGCGCACACCGAGGACATCCTCCTCGAGGTCCACTTCGTCTTTGTGTAGCGCGAAGATCTCGCTCGGGCGGATCGCGGCCTCGCCGACCGCGAGGATCGCGCCCTCGACGACGAGCGCGTAATCGTCGGTGCGACAGGTTCGCGCGCATTGAAGAAGCCGCGTGTACTGCTCGCTTGTCACGATTTCGAAGTCGGGTCGTTCGATGCGGCGCTTCTGCTTGTTGATGCCGAGATTGGTGAAGTGGTTGCGCGGGATCAGCTCCCGGTCAAGCGCGTGGTTGAAGAACTGGCGCACAACCTCCTGGGTACTGGCACTCTTTGGCAAGATGTACGTCAAGGCCTCATCACGGGTGAAGCTGCCCAGCGGCCGCTCGCCGTACTCGCGTAGGAACGGCACCAGCATTTCGCGCATCCACCGCACCGTTTTCTCACGCCGGCCGTCTCGCTTGCGCGCACGCTGACCGTCGGGCCAGGTCATCTTTATCCGGCCGTCCGACTGGACACTCGCGCCCGCGAACTCCATGCACGTCGGGACGGGCTTGGTGTCCGGTCGCTCAACCCTCTCGCGCAACTCCGCGCGTGCCCTGGCGACCGCCTGCTCATACTCGGCGACGCTCGCGCAGCCGCTGACCCACTTGCGCTTGCCCTTGTAGGAGGCGTACCCCGACCAGTTCGGCTTGCGCCGCGTACCACGATTGTGCGGCATCACGCACCCCACCAGCCGGGCTGCCAAGCAGCCAAGCCTCCACATCGGAGATGCGGTAGTGAACGATGCCACCCCGGCGAAGATGCGGCAGGCCCTCGCGATGCTGCAATTCGATCCAGCGCGCAGGGCACCGGCGCCCAGACAAGCTGCTCTGAAATCGCACGCAGCGGCTCCTCTTCGTGCAGCAGACTTGCAGCGGATCTCGGCTCTGCCTGCAACGGATCTGCAGCCGATCGACCACCAAAAAACCACGCCTCCGCCCAGATTTCACCCAAAAAGTCCGCTATTTGCGAGGTTTCTCGACCATACGATCAGGGATCGCGACAGCCTTTGAACCTGTGACCACACCTAGAGTAAAAGCCCCGCAAAGCGGCCATTTTCACGCCACCAAAGAAGCCAAGGAAACCAAATCAGCGATCGGGGAGACTGGATTTCGAACCAGCGACCGCCCGGCCCCCAGCCTGCGGGTTCTGGTGTCGCCGGGTGCTCGGAGCCCATGTTGACTGGGTTTCAGTGCGTCTGAGTGCTTCTGAGTTATGCTCACTTTGAACCCCAAATTGGACCCCAAGCCTCGTCGGCGAATTCGCCACCCTCGTGCCAGCGCAGCGTCTCGGGGTCCCGCCGGCCCTGCGCGGTTCCCGCAAGCAGCGGATCGATGAAGCGCGTCACGGTCTCGACAGCGCTGGTGAGATCGCGCTCCCTCAGTTGAGGCGCTTCGCGCGCGACCCGCGCGTAGCCGCTCGGCCAGTCACGCCCAGCAGGCGCCGCGAGGCGGGTGGGCAGGCTCAGGCCACGCCGCCGGGCCTCGGATGCCAGCGCCTCGCCAAGCTCATCGACCCCGACCGTGATCGTGTGGGCGAAGATCGCCAGATCGGCGAGGTCGCGAAAGCGGGTGCTCGGCTCCCTCAACCCGCTGGAGCGCTCGTGCGTCTCCAACAGGGCGCACACCTTGTCGGCCACGTGGTCGGCAAGCGGGTAGACGGCGTAGCTCGCCGTTACGAGCCCAGGCAACTCGACCGGCACGAGCGGCGAGACTACGTCCGGCAGGCCGGTCATCAGGAGGCTGGCGACGAGATCGACGTGGAAGCTCGCGAACCGCTCAATACCCAAGAACGCGACGACACCCAAGCGCATCGCGCCTGCCCCCTGCGTGATGCGCTGGCCGGGAGCCAACGTAAGGGTGAAGTAGTCGTCCAGGTCGATCGCGGCGGCGGCGCGTAGGGCCCGCTCCGCTTCCTCGAGATCGCCGGCACGGCTGAGCAAATCGATATCGCGCGTATGCCGGGCGCCGGCTCCAAGCCGAGCGAGCATCGCCGTGGCGCCCTTGAGCACCCATCGGTCGGGTTCAGCACGAAAGATCCGGCACAGCAGCCGGTCGTAGGCGCACTGACGCTGCAGACTGCTGAGCTCAACCCCGTGCTCACGCGCGAGTGGACGCAGACGATCGGCGATCGCGTTGCGCATCGCACGCGGATCGCGGTAGCGCTCAGCGCTCACCGCCACCTCGGGCAAGCGCGACCATCTCCAGCCGATCTCCGTAGTTGGCCAGCCTCAGCAGATAGTCCAGCAACGCCACGCCGTCGCCGCGGCGAAACCCGTAGCGCGCCGCCGATGGCGCCACGCACTCGGCGATCGTGTTCGGGTAGTCGAGCACCCGGTGAACGACCTCCGCAGTGATCTGAGCCACGCTCGCCGGCTCCACGTGATCGTCCAGCAGGTCGGCGATCATCTGCCCTGCACTGGTCGTGGGAAGTCCGTCCAACAGATGCCGCTGGCCATCGGGCGCCCGAGCCGCGGTGCAGGCGCACATCGGGCCGGCGCGTCTGTCGCCGCGCCGGGAGCGTGAACTCGTGCACATCGGCACGGAGATCGCCAACCCCGTACAGGGATGCCGCTGAGGCGTGCGAGACAACGGCGACATCGGACGAGCGCACACGCTCCCACGCCGGCGTGCCCGGATCGAGCTGAAGCCATGCCGCCCGCAGCCCGAGATGATCCGGCTCGGCCGCTCCACGGATCATGTAGACGCCGTGCGCCACACGCTCAATCAACCCATCACGCGCCAGACGCGCAAGCGAGCTCGCGGCCACGCCGGCCTGCTGCGCCTGCTGGCGCGTGCAAAGACCCCATTGGGTCTCGGCGACATCGAACAGCCGTTGAAGAGGCCGAGGCATACTGCAAAACATACCACGAGCGGATTGTTTTGCAGAAGCTATAGGCTTGGTACTCTGCAAAACATCTCATATTCAGACTATTTTGCAGCGCAGCATGCCCGAATGATCTGAGCAAGCTTCGACGAACCGATGCCTTGCGATTCCTTACAGAGGTACGGCCTCGGCATAGATGCGCTCGCGCAGGTACGGGCTCACGCCGCCCTCACTGAGCACATGGATCTGGATGCCGAGCATGTCCTCCAAATCCTGCCATAGTCCTACAAGATCGACCAGGCTGCGCCCCGGCTCCATCTCTACCAGCAGGTCAACGTCGCTCGCCTCGTGCGACTCGCCGCGCGCGATCGAGCCGAACACGCAGACGTTGCGCGCACCGTGCTCGGCGGCGTACCTCAAGATCTCCTCCCGTCGAGTTCGCAGTCGCTGCATGTCAATCTGGCCGGAGACAGAACTCATGTTGCCATCCACGTTACCGCCGCCGCACAGCCAAATCAGACCGCCGCTTCCACCTACTGGAAGCGGCGAATCGCAGCGAGCTTCGGACGGAAGTCGGCTAGCACCAAATTTGGACCCCACGACATAAGCCTTGCCTTCTACAAGCTTTGGTTTATGCTCGTTGGGTGTGGGGAGTCGAGTACACCGACACGTTCGGATCGAACAGGCACAGTTCGATGAGCGCCTTCAAACTATCCTCCAGCGAGCAAAGTCGGTGGCCTGCGAGTACTACGAACTGACAGGGCGACCGCTTGGGGTAACCGCCGAGATCGCAGAGTACGAGGCGTGCCGACTGATCGACCTTGAACTAGCTGACGTGCCCAGGGACGTTCAGAACGCGGTGTAGGTAGGTCCGGGCCTACCGAGAGGCTGTGGGTGTCAAAGCTCACGACCTCAAGGGAGGCCCGGAATGCCGCACCATAGAGCCCGTTTGACCCCGCGTGGGCGGGAGATGGTCGTTCGTCGTGTCGTGGATGACGGGATGTCCTTCGCGGGGGCCGCCGCGTGGGGGAACGTGTCGAAGTCCACGGTCTGGGAGTGGGTACACCGCTGGCGCCAGGCCACTCCCTCTGAGCGCGAGTCGTTGGTGTGCCTGCTTGAGCGCTCCAGTCGTCCGCACCGGTCGCCCTCCCGGTGCCCTGTTGAGGAGGAGCAGCGCATCTGTGAGCTGCGGCGACGGACCGGCTGGAGCCCCAGGGCGATCGCCATGCTGATTGGGCGCCCGCACTCGACCGTGCACCAGGTGCTGCGGCGTGGAGGCTGCTCACGCCGAGAGCCCTCCGAGCGCGCGGCGGTCGTCCGCTATGAGTGGCCGTGCCCGGGGAACCTGCTGCATATGGACGTCAAGAAGTTCGGGAAGTTCACCGAGCCTGGGCACGCGCTGACGGGTGATCGCACCCGGCGCTCCCGGAGGGCTGGGTGGGAGTACGTGCACTCGATCGTTGATGACTGCAGCCGCTTGGCGTTCTCGGAGATCCACGACGACGAGAAGGCCCCGACCGTGACCGCGTTCACCCGCCGCGCACTGGACTGGTTCTTGGAGCGCGGGATCGTCGCTGAGCGGCTGATGAGCGACAACGCGTTCGCCTACATCCGCAACAAGACCCTGAGCGAACTGCTCTACCGCCGCGCGATCCACCACCTCCGCACCCGGCCCTACACGCCTCGCACCAACGGGAAGGTCGAGCGCTACCAGCAGACCCTGCAACGCGAGTGGGCCTACGCCCTGCAATACGCCTCAAGCGACGCCCGCCGGGCCTCCCTGCCACACTGGGTCCGCCACTACAACGAGCAACGCACCCACAGCGCCCTCAACAACCGCCCACCCATCCACCGCGTTCGGGACGTCACCGGGCACAACAACTAGCCCCTGTGCGTCACCCTGGATATGACGCGATCCGCCGCACAGCCACGGGAGAGGACCACATTCAAATCAAGGGGCGTTGTATCCCTTCCGCATCTCGAACTGGCCAGCGTGTCGGTCGGATCGACCTCAATGGCGAGTGGGATGTAGTGATCCTCGTCGTTCTGGACGAGCGATTCAACGCAACGACCATCCACGAAGCAGACCGACGGGCTATTGTCCGAGCGATAGAGGCGCCGGGGTCGCGTACTCGGAACCGGGGCCAGCTTGGCGTCCGAATGTTCAAGTCGATAGGTCGCGAGGTATGGTCGCGAGACAACCAACAGGACGACGGCACCTGAACGTGCGGCGGCCACGCAGTGAGCCCGCCGGGTTTGCTTGCGGTCAACGCTCGATAAGTGCTCCTATGCAGCCGCAACGTGAGCTCAACACGAAAAAGGCGCGAGCCAGACATTCCGCGACCTCAGCAAGCGATCGCGAGACGCGGGAGCACCCCGCTCGATCCCAATATGACGAAACTTGGAACCTGCGACCACCCGGTCCCTACAGGCAACTTCCGGTAGTGAGCGGACTTTGGACCCCAAATTGGACCCCAAACCTAAAACTGGCTACTTGGCCAAAAATCTATAAACCGCCAATTTGCAGGTATTTTCTCATCGGCCTGCTTGGACACTATTCGAACCAAGACCTCCAGGGGTCGCTTGCCCGGCTGGCCAGGAGGCTCGCCGCCGTACGGGCCAACGGCGGGCCTAGGCGACGGCCTGCAACCTGCCGGCAGCGGCCACGCCGGCCGGGCTGGGTGCTGAAGGCCATCGTCGGCGTCCTGGCCGACCAGGACGAGCCAATGCGGCCCAAGGACATCCACGCAGCGGTCGAGGCGGCGCTGGGCCAGCCGGTTGCGACGTCCTCGATCAAGACCGCCCTGGCCGCCAACGCCTCGGGTCCCTCACGACGACTGGTCCGCGTGGCGCCGGGCCGGTACGGGCTGGCGTAGCCCCGTTACGGCTCGCCGGGCATCTTCACGAGATCGTGGAGCATCTCCCGGAGGGCCGAGTCGCTGCCGTAATGGCTCTCGCGGGCGACGTGGACATTGCGCTCAGCATCAAGACGCGCCCAGGCCATCGGATGGCCAGCAGTCTTGGCGATCTGGCCGAGAAAGGCGCGTTGAGCGCGGCCGTTGCCCTCCCGGAAGGGGTGGACGGCGTTGAGCTCAGCGTAGTAGTGGGCCAGCCGCTCCACGAACCGCTCGCGTCGCAGACCATGCAGCAAGCCTTCGCGCGCGAGATCGGCCAACAGCCTCCTCAGATAAGGATCGATGTGCTCGGGCAGAGCGAACAGATCGCCACCCTTGCTGATCCGCACCGCGCGAAGCTCGCCGGCCCACGGGTACACGTCGCCGAAGATGTGGCGGTGGGTCGCCTGCAGGTGGGCGAGATCGTAGCCGCCGGGGATGAAGCGTCGTTCGAGCTGCGCAATACGAATCGCGCTGAGCGCCGCCTCCCGCTCAGCAAGGTCGGCCGCATCGCGTATGTCGAGACGGTTGCGCAGGACATCGGTGCCGGGGTAGACGTACGGATCGTCGGCCATCGCCGCGAACGTACCCGATCAGTACGTCGGAGCCCCTACGCCCGCACGGGCGCGAGCAGCTCGTCAAGCGACTCGCCGGCACCGATCCGCCGGGCCGCCTCGTCAAGCTGCGCGTCGCTGAGCTCGCCGCACGCCCACCGATCCAGAAGCGCCTGGGCAACGCCCGGATCGAGACCCTCAGCCCGTACTGAGGCGAGCGCGTTTTCGGCTGCCTGCCTGCGCGTGGTCATACATGCATCTTAGACGCGACAGCCACGGCCTCCGTAAGGAACAATCCCATAGCCACGGCCAAGATGACAAGAGCCGCAAAGGGTTCGACGAGCTGCGCAAGCAGATCAATGCGACCCGGCGCGTCGTGCAACGTCGAGGAGCACAAGACCGATGCTCAGCGAGCTGCGCCGCAAGCTCGACCTCACCCAGACAATCGTCGTCGACCGACTCGACGTCACCCAGGAGGAACATCTCCCAGATCGAGCGCGGAGAGGCTGACGTTCGGCTATCCACACTCAGCCGGTATGTCGAGGCCCTCAGCGGACACCTGGAGGTTCGAGCCGCATTTCCAGAGGAGACCGTCGCGCTCAGCGTGGGGACAGCCGCGACGGTGCGACGACGGCGAACACGAAGGAGATCCACCGTCGCAGCCAAGACACCTCGCAACTCCAACGCCCCGAGAGCAAAGAAAACGCCAGCAGCACGCGACGCCTGAAACGAACGGTGGCCCGCTCAGAGATGCAGATGCCGTCTTATGTCATCCAACCACCAGACGGGCAGCTGCAGGGAGCTCAGGTGTGCGCCCACCAAGGGAAATTGGCTGACCAACGCTGCCTTCACCACCCAAGAGTCTCCAGTCGCGGGTGGGCCGATCTCTGCAATCAACTGCAGCGGATGGGTCTCTAACCAGCGTAGGCGCTTGAGATGCTTCTCGACGTACCCCTCAAGGGAACGTGCCTCGCGGCGCATGTCGATTGGGACGATCGACGGAGAGATGCGCTTGGCATCGAGCACCCACACCCTGCCAGAGACTCTGTCCCAGGCGAGCACGTCGAGGTCGCCTAGATCTTCTCCACGTCCTCGTTCGAGCCGCGTCCTGTCCAACTTGCGCACGTTGCGTCGTGTCTCCCAACCGAGCCTTCTGCACTCATTCTCGACGTCCTTCTCGAAGTCACGATCGAGCTGCTGACTCAAGTCTCTCACTGCTCGGCGCAAAGTGTCGCTGCAAGACAGCCGGCCCGTTGCGATCAGGTGAAGGACGTACCGTATTGTTTGTAGCGTGTGTAGCGCTCCCCACGCGAGCCGTCCGTCGGCCAACTCAACCAGTGGTCTGCGCAGGTAGGAGCGCTCTCGGTTGGCCCTCCACGGCTTGAGATCACGTGCGAGAGGATCGTAATCGTCGTGACGTGTCAGGGTCAAACTCGTAAGGAGGAGATCGACTCTCGGTGTTGGGATACGAGTGACCTCGTGCACAAGCGTTCTCACTGAGCCTGCCTCCTTGATCGCTGTCTTGTCCTCCGCCTCCTCGGCATGGTCTGAAAGTGCGCGAAGAGCGCGCATCATCTCACCAAGCGAGAACCCCCACACACGGCCCATCTCGACATCGACGGCGCCCCAAGCCGGGGCATCAAACTCCGCCGGGTCCTCGAGACGCAGCTCAGATGCCTGCCCAGGCGCATCTCTCCACCGGTCCCGATGCGCCACGAGCATCAGCGCCGACGCCGACTCGGCCAACCGACTCATGACTGCGTCCTGAGCTACGATGACCGGGCCCTCTGTACTGACAAGGCAGCCGAGTGAAGCGCCGATCGCGACTCGCGCGGTTGCCAGGCCGGCATGCAGCGCGTCGGAGGTGGTGCCCCACTCGATAAGCGTCTCGGCAAGCGCACGGAGGCGTATCAACTGCGCGCGACTGCTCACCCTTTGGCCAGACGGTGGAGCGGCCGCTACGCGCTCGATCAGTCCCCGCAGTGCGATATTGCCATACGGATTGGTCTCAAAGTTTCCAAAGAACACCTCTGAGGATTCCGGCAACTCAGCGCGACTGGGCAACGCCGCCCCCAGCCTTTCCTCGTGGACGCAGGCGCGCTCGTACAGCCTGATCAGATCCAATAGGATCTCCGGGCGGCTGAACTCCAGTTCGTGGTCGAGAAGCGCCACCACGAGTCCGTTGATGGCGCGCAAGATCTCTTGGGCGGCGTCGTCTTGTGCACTGGCCACCTGCGTGTCCTCGAGCATATTGGCTGCGATGTCGTGGCCCACTTGGCGACGTTCGCACTCGAGGACTATCTCGGGAGGGTCGAGCTCGACGTTCACTCGCCGAACCTCCGGGTTCGGCCAGATCATGAACGTACCACGTCCCGCCGGCACCACCTGATCGACTGCGCCCCTCAGCGACTCATCATCGATCGGGCGCATCGACGTCACCAGGCTGGCAACGAGCATCCGGTCGGCCTCGTTGTCTGCTTTGCAAAGCATGTGCAGGAAACCTTGACCTGCGAGCACCCGCGCGCCATCCCTATAGGGAGCGACGAGAAGAGTCGCGCCGGGCCGTTCGTCGAAATTGACGAGCACGCGCATCGCCACATCGACCGCCACCTCCGGCGGAGCCGCCAGCCAGCCAGCCTCAAGTAGCCGTGCGGCCCAGAACGCAGTCATCTGCGTCAGCGCCGCAAGCAAGTCATAGCGATCCTTCACCGGCGCGTTGGCCACAACCCAGCAGAACCGCCCGGGGCCGCGCGCGAGCAGGGCGAATGGGGCGAACCCTGCCTCGGCGGCGAAGATCTTCACATCGGGAGTGCCGCGCCAGCGACTGACAGTGACCCATCCGGGGGGATCGGGGCTCGGCGCCGGATGGCGGCCCGTCATGAAGCGAGCGCGCTGTTGGAGATACTCGGTGCCATCCCGAGAGAGAGCATCCATCCCGTCGGGTGTCTCGTCGAGGCGACGTATATGTCCCAGTAGATCGACTAGGTCCGCTCCGCCAACCCACGGCGGCGGCGGTGCACGCAGCAGCAGCCTCCACAGCCCCAGCGGGTCCAGGCGAAGCGCATCTCCGAGCAGGCGGAGCTCGCCCAAACTCAGCAGCCACGGTCCGAACGGCGACTCGGTCTTCTCCGGGAGCGGACAGGCGACCGATCGACCGTCGCCGACATAGACAACCAGGCCGAGCTCGACCTGAGAGTCACGCGCGCGGTGGTCTTTCAAACGCTGCCGAGCCCGTTCCAGCTCGGCGCCGAACCGAACCACCGGGGCGGACAATGGGTCGACCGGGGCAAGCAACAACTCCACGGCTGCGAGCTTGTCCGTGTCAAATCGCAGCAGCATCCCCGAACCCGTCTGAGCCTCCACGACCCAGTCCATGTCGGAGGCGACCCGCAGCAGGACGTTCTCCGCCCTGCGAAGCCAATCGCCCAACACCGTCATCCACATCGGTGAGCGAAGCGCGAGACCCACTGCCTGGGTGAGCGTCGCCTGATGGAGCTCGGCCGGGCTAGCCAACAGATATCGCCGACCGTCGCTGACCAGTGGCTTGAGGTGCCGATCCTCCGCCAGCGTCTCGGCAGTCGCGAGCAACCGCCGTAGATCACGCTCTCCGACAGTATTCTCCTCGAAATCCTCAAGGGTGAACTCAACGCTTGCACACAAGCGCTCGTACTCAGCCTCACCGGGCACGCCGATCTTCCCTTCGAGCGAGTGATCGGGCCAGCGGCAGCTGCCCAGCGCGGCACGCTCGATGACCATGTTTGAAATCTCTGCGCCCGCCATCACCAGCCGGACCGCCGAGTAGACGTACTCGTCGGATCTGTGTTCGAGGCCAGTTATCAGCGCGTCGACCCACAGCCCCAGGTGCAGATCCGCCGCCTCGAGAAATCCAGTCAACAATCCGAAGCGGGTCGAGAAGATCTTCCGCTTCTACGGCGGGCGGACTGTCGTAGTAACCATCCGGCACCACCTCGCGGAGCTGTTGGCTGTCTTGGCTAGACAGCCACGAGCGCCAGTCGTCGACCTCGATCCCCTTCCCACTCTCAGCCGCCGTCGGAAGCGGTAGGGCCTGGATCAGCGCCGTAATGGCACGCACTCGATCTGCATTGGGAGCCCAGAGCGCCAAGGCCGCCGCACCGCGCACAAGCGCCCATGATTCGAATCCCCCCAGCCCACGGGCAAAGCTGTCGTCAGGGTCGGATCGTCCGCCAGACTGCTCTCGCCCTGAGGTAATCACAACAGCAGCTCCTTCGGATTTTCCCCTTGCGGATCTGGATGATCTGGCCGCCCAAGCGGAACTCCTCACGGAACCGCTCCAGCTCAATTGCTGCGATCGCGTGCAGCAGGTAGGCGCGCTCGTCCCTCACAGAGCTACGGCGTCGCATAGATGCGCTCACGCAGAAACGGGCTCACGCCTCCCTCGCTGAGCATGTCGACACATGGATACCGAGCAGATCTTCGAGGTTCTGCCACAGGCCGACAAGGGCGACCAGGCTGCGCCCGGCTCCATCTCGACCAAGAGGTCCACATCGATCTCCGCGCCAGGCTCGCCACGCGCGATCGAGTCGAAAACGCAAACGTTACGCGCGCCGTGCTCGGCCGCATACCCCAGGATCTCCTCCCGGCGGGCGGAGCCAACGAAGATCGAGTTGAGCGGATTCGGTCTCCATTGAACGGCAACGACCCTGTTGCTGACAGATCGCAATCGGGGCGACTGGATTCGAACCAGCGACCTCTCGCTCCCAAAGCGAGTGCGCTACCAGGCTGCGCCACGCCCCGGACTCCTAACCAGTCTACTGCCATTCGCTTCGTCGTTTGGGCCATTGCGAACATATGTTCCCAAACGCTGCGGACGGGTGTCTGCTCTTTGGTGTCCACCGCGCCGCTCCCAACCAAAACACCCATCAGCGCCCGCCCGCTGGCCGAAACGGGGATGCGAGCGACGCGAGTGTCTCCCGGCTTCGGTAGGGTCCCGCCCCGCGATGGCTGACGTTCAACCCCTCCAAGCGCTGCACTATGACCTCTCCGTCGTGGGAACCCTCGGCGATGTGGTTGCGCCTCCCTACGACGTGATCGACGCTGAGCAGCGGGCCGCACTGATTGCGCGCTCGCCGTTCAATGTGGTCGCGGTGGATCTCCCCCGGACGCCCGCCGCCGGCAAGGGCGGCGCCGACGGGCAGGAGAGCCTTGAGAGCGAGCGCGCCGACCCCTACCGGGCCGCCGGGGAGCTGTTTGAGAGCTGGCAGCTGCAGGGCGCCGTCGTGCGCGACTCGGAGCCCGCGGTGTGGGCGCACACGCAGCGATACACGGGTCCCGACGGGGTCGAGCAGACCCGGCGCGGGTTCTTCTGCCGGGTGCGCATCGAGGAGTACGGGCCGGGGCGGGTGCGCCCGCACGAGCGTACGCATCCGGGGCCGAAGGAGGACCGCCTGCGCTTGACGCGCGCCACGCGCGCGAACATGTCGCCGATCTTCTCGCTCTACTCCGACCCCGCGGGCGCCGCGTGGGAGGCGCTTGCACCGGCCACCGCGCAGGCTCCGTGGGGGGAGGCGACCGACGCGCAGGGCACCGTCCACCGCCTGTGGCGGGTCGCGGACGAGCGGGTGGTCGCTGCGGTGCAGGGGGCCGCGCGCGACTCCGAGCTGCTGATCGCCGACGGCCACCACCGCTACGAGACCGCGCGCGCCTACGCCGAGGAGGTGGGCGGGGAGGGCGATCACCGCTACGTGCTGATGTGCCTGGTCGCGCTGGAGGACCCCGGGTTGACGGTGTTCCCCACGCACCGTCTCGTGCGGGGCCTTGACGCCGCGCGCTGGGAGGCGCTGGAGGCGGCGCTGGGTCGGGACTTCGAGGTCGCGGAGGTGCCGGCGCAGGAGCTCGCGCCGCAGCCCGGGACGGGACCGCTGCAGCTCGGCTACATCGACTCCGACGCCAAGCGCCCGCTGCGCCTGACGCTCAAGGACCAGGCGATCGCCGACGCCGTCCTGCCGGGACACTCCGAGGCTTACCGGCGCCTGGACACGGGGGTGCTCGAGGCGCTGCTGCTGAAGGGCGCGCTGGGGCTCTCCGACGAGGACATCTCGCACCTGCACGACTTCCGCTACGCCCGCGACGCCGGCGAGGCGCTCGAGCTGGTGCAGGCGGGCGAGTACGACGTCGCCTTCCTGTTGCGCCCTACCCCGGTGGCGCAGGTCAGAGACGTGGCGGGCGCCGGCGAGAACATGCCGCCGAAGTCGACCTTCTTCTTCCCCAAGTTGCTCACCGGTCTGCTGTTCAACCCTCTGTAGCCCCCTCGTCCGGCCTCGGACGGCCGGCCGGGTCCCCCGCGGGGGAGGAGGAGGTGGGGTACGCTGCCGGCCGGCCGGCAGCGGGGGGGCGAGGAGGCGTGGTTCAACCCTGGACCAGCGGCCTTACACAACTACCATCTGTATGAGGGGCCGGAGGGGTGGCACAAGCAGGTGAGATCGCAAGATCGGATCGGAGGCGCAGAACCATGAAGGCGACAGCGAAGCGTAACGACGGATCGTTCAAGCACAACGTGCGGGTGCGCGAGCACCAGCTCACGGTCGACGAGTGCGTGGCGGCAGGCGGCGAGGATGCCGGGCCCGACCCCCAGGAGCTGCTGGCGGCGAGCCTGGCCTCGTGCACGGCGATCACGATGGAGATGTACGCGGATCGCAAGGGCTGGGAGATCGGGGAGGTGGAGGTCGAGGTGCAGTACACCCCTGCTGAGCGCGGCTGCCCGACACGGTTCGAGCTCGTGCTGCGGCTCCCGGAGGAGATGCCCGCCGAGCAGGTGGAGCGGATGCGGGTGATCGCCGCGAAGTGCCCTGTGCACCGCACGCTCGACGGCGAGGTCATGTTCGAGGAACGGCTCGAGCGGCTTGCCGCGCTGCAGGCGGCGTCCTGAGCGAGGCCCCGGACCAGATCTCTGCGGCGGTGCTGGTGCCGCTGTTCCTCGACGGGGGCGCGGAGCCCCACGCGGTCCTCACGCGTCGCCGCGCCGACCTGCGCCGTCACGCGGGGGAGATCTCCTTCCCCGGCGGCCGGCGGGACCCGGAGGACGCCGACCTGCGCGAGACCGCTCTACGCGAGGCCGAGGAGGAGATTGGCCTAGCGCGCGCGGAGGTCTCCGTGCGGGGGGAGCTGCCGCCGGTCTCGACATTCGTGACCGGCTACCTAATCCACCCTTTCGTGGGGCTGATCCCTGCTGGCCGATCTCCGATCGGTCGGCGCTGGCAGGCATCCCCCAGCGAGGTGGACGCGGTGCTCGAGCTCCCGCTGGGCGCCCTGCGGGAGGGCCGGACACGAACGCACCTGGAGCGCCGCGGGTTCTCGTTTGAGACCGACGCTTACATTGTCGGCGACCACCTCATCTGGGGCGCCACCGCGCGGATCCTGGACGACCTCTTCGAGCGCCTCGACGGCTTTCTGGCGACCGCTCCTTAGGGTCCACAACAAGTGGGTGGCAGGGGTCGGCCCCCCTCGGCCGTCGTGGAGACCTACGCGAGCAGCGAGGCCACTGCCGCACGCGCCTGCACCAGCCACCGCGGCACGTCCTCGGGGTCGGCGCGCACGATGGCGAGCGGTACCGCGTTCTCGTGCGCCGTGGCGCTGACGATCCGCTCTCCCTCGGCGAGCGCCGCGGCGGGCACGGAGGAGCCGGCGGCCTCGTAGAGCAAGCCGCGCACGGTGGTGTCCATCACGTGCCCCACGAACGCGCGCAGGCGGGCGCCGTGCAGGGCGCGCAGCTGCTCCTCGGGGCCGGTGGCGGTGCCGAGCAGCCAGCAGGCGATCGCGACGCCCTCGAGCGCTCCGCGCAGCGTGCCGAGGCGGTCGGGGTCGCCGATCCAGCACTCCGCGCCGGCCGCCTCGATCGGGCCGCGGCGGGCCTCGACCCGGGTGGTGACGCGCACCGCGTGGCCCTGCTGCCCGGCCTCCCGCGCCAGTTGCAGGCCGCGGCAGCCGCCCCCGACGATCAGTAGTCGCGCCACCGGGCGGAGCGTACGGGGGTTCGCCGGTGCAGGCGTCGGGCTTAGGGCCACCCTTACCACCGGGAGGTTCGCCGCGGGGGGTTCGCGGCTCGCCACCCGGCGATTCGGGTGGGGGCCGGGCTCATCCCGACCCCCACCGCACCACCGGCACTGAGCGGCTCGTCGTGCCGGGGCTTGCTCGAGCGCCACCGGAGAGGTATGGGTAGCGGCGCTCGAGCAAGCCCCGGCAGTGCCGGTGCTCAGCCATCCTTGGCTCCTGCTTCTGCCTGTCCCTCGACACTCTGTGTGCCGTCCTCCAAATGAAAACACAAAATGCGATGCTTGTCAAGGAGGATATGTCAAAAGAAGTTTTTTTGGTGCCTTGGCCCACGCGGCGTCGGTGCCCTACCCCCTGCGACACCACCGTCTCCCCACGCTCGAATACCATCCGGCAGCGATGACCGACCACCCCTTCAAGCCACGGTGACCACACGATGACCAGCCCTCCCCCCAGCCCGAGCCGAGCGGCACAGACGAGGCCGGCGAGGCCGCGCGCGCGGCGGAGGTCGTGACGATGGACAAGATCGTGGCGCTGTGCAAGCGCCGCGGCTTCATCTTCCCCTCCTCGGAGATCTACGGCGGGGTGGGCTCGACCTACGACTTCGGCCACTACGGGGTGCTGCTGAAGGGCAACGTCAAGGGCGAGTGGTGGCGCGCGCATGCTCTCAGGAGCGCGAGGACATCGTGGCGCTCGACTCGGCGATCCTGCAGCACCCGCGCGTGTGGGAGGCCTCGGGGCACCTCGCGGGCTTCACCGACCCGCTGGTGGACTGCCGCACCTGCGGGCAGCGCTTCCGCGCCGACCACCTCGGGGACCTGGCGTGCGGGCGCAAACCCTCCAAGCACCCCGGGGAGACCGAGGAGTGCGACCTCACCGAGCGCGCGCGACTTCAACCTGATGTTCGAGACGACGATCGGGCCCGTCAAGGAGTCCGGCGCCACCGCCTACCTGCGCCCCGAGACCGCGCAGGGGATCTTCATCAACTTCAAGAACGTCCTGCAGTTCTCCCGCAAGCGGCCCCCCTTCGGGATCGCCCAGATCGGCAAGTCCTTCCGCAACGAGATCACTCCCGGCAACTTCATCTTCCGCACGCGCGAGTTCGAGCAGATGGAGATGGAGTACTTCGTGCCGCCCGCCGACGCCCAGCGATGGTTCGAGCACTGGCTCGGCGAGCGGATGCGCTGGTACACCGAGCTCGGCCTGCGCCCCGACCACCTGCGCCTGCGCGCGCACGACCCCGACGAGCTCTCGCACTACTCCTCGGGCACCTCCGACGTCGAGTACCTCTTCCCGATCGGCTGGTCGGAGCTGGAGGGGATCGCCAACCGCGGCGACTTCGACCTCACCCAGCACGCCCAGTTCTCCGGGGAGAAGCTCGAGTACTTCGACCAGGCCACCGGCGAGCGCTACGTGCCGCACGTGATCGAGCCGGCCGCGGGGGCCGACCGGGCGACGCTTGCGTTCATGGTGGACGCCTACGACGAGGAAGTCGTCGCGCGCGAGGGCGCCGGCGAGGGCGAGCGCCGCACCGTGCTGCGCCTGCACCCGCGCCTGGCGCCGGTGAAGGTGGCGGTGCTGCCGCTGGTCAACAAGGACGGCCAGCCGGAGCTGGCGCGCGAGGTGTACCGCGCGGTGCGCGAGCTGGTGCAGGCCGAGTACGACGACGGCGGGGCGATCGGCAAGCGCTACCGCCGCCAGGACGAGATCGGCACGCCGTTCTGCGTGACCGTCGACCACGAGAGCGTCGCAGGACGGCACGGTCACGGTGCGCGACCGCGACTCGCTGACGCAGGAGCGCCTGCCCATGGAGGGTCTCGCGCAGGAGCTTCAGCGGCGTGTCCAGGCGCCGTGGACGACGCCCAAGCTGGCGGGTTGACGGTGGTGGGTTTGGTGCGCATCCGCGCGGCGCTGCACCTCAAGGGGCGGGCGGGGGCGGGGCTTCCGTGCCCCGCCCCCACGGCAGCAGCAGCCGACGAGCGGCAAACTACCCAGCGAAACTGCCTGGCAGATCGCAAAAAGGAGCGACATGGACTTCGACCTGACCGACGAGCAGCGCCTGATCCGCGACACCGCGCGCGAGTTCACCGACAGGGAGATCGTCGAGCGCACGCGCGAAAACGCCCGCAACCACCACTTCGACCTAGACCTCGTCAAGAAGGTCGCCGCGCAGGGCTACCTCGGCGCGATCGTCCCCCCGAGTACGGCGGCGCCGGCCTCGACTACTTCAGCTACGGCCTCGTGGTCGAGGAGATCGGCCGCGGCGACTCCGCGATCCGCACGGTGATCTCGGTCCAGACCTCGCTCGTCTGCTCTGGCATCGTCAAGTTCGCCACCGAGGCGCAGAAGCACAAGTACCTGCCGAAGCTATGCTCGGGCGAGTGGCTCGGGTGCTTCGCGCTGACCGAGCCGGACACGGGCTCGGACGCGGCCAACCAGAAGACGCGCGCGCACAAGACCGACTCCGGCTGGGTGCTCAACGGCGCGAAGATGTGGATCTCGATGGGCAACTACGCGAAGGTCGCGATGATCTTCGCCCAGACCGACCCGGCGCTCGGACACAAGGGCATCGCGTGCTTCCTCGTCGACACCGACCAGCCCGGCTACTCCGCGCAGACGATCGAGCACAAGATGGGCCTGCACGCCTCCGACACCGCCTCGATCTCACTCGAAGACGTCGAGGTCGCGGACGAGGACATGCTCGGCGAGGTCGGCGACGGCTTCAAAATCGCGATGTCGAACCTCGACTCCGGGCGCTACTCCGTGGCCGCCGGCTGCGTCGGGATCTGCCGGGGCTGCGTCGAGGCGTCGGTCGCCTACGCCAAGGAGCGCGAGCAGTTCGGCGGCCGATCGCCTCCTTCCAGCTCGTGCAGGCGATGATCGCCGACATGGTCCTGAAGACCGACGCCTCGCGGATGCTCGTCTGGCGCGCCGGGTGGCTCAAGGACCAGGGCCGACCGAACACCCTGGAGACCTCGATCGCCAAGCTCCACGCGACCGAGGCCTCGCTGGAGTGCGCGAACCTCGCGATCCAGATCCACGGCGGCGCCGGCTACGTCGACGACCACCCCGTCGAGCGCTACTTCCGTGACGCGCGCGTCACGACCCTCTACGAGGGGACCTCGCAGATCCAGAAACTGATCATCGGGCGCGCGATGACTGGTATCAACGCGCTGGTGCCCTCGTGATGGGCCCTGGTGGACGTTTCGGTGGACCGCTCGCCCCCGTGCTTCGGCGAGGTGATGGGTGCTCGAGGCGTGGGCCGGTACTCGCAGCCTCGCTTCGGCAGGACCGGCGCTCGGAGCGTGGGCCTTGGCCGGAGCCCCGACCGTTGCCGCCGGGTAGGAAGCCCGGCGCCACACGCCAGGTGCCGTCCTGACACACGTGGACGATCCCCAATGAACACTGCTGCACAACCCGCGCGTGTCATCGGCGTACTGGGCGCCGGCACGATGGGCGCTGGCATCGCGCAGCTCGCCTGCCGCGCCGGGGCGCGCACGCTGCTGCACGACCCGATCCCCGAGGCGCTCTAGCGGGGGGCCGAGAAGGCGCGGGGGGGCCTGGAGAAGGAAGCCGCCAAGGGACGGCTCACGGCCGAGGAGGCGCAGCGCGGCCGCCGCGCGGCTGGAGGTCGTCGCGGACCTGGAGGCGTTGGCGCCGTGCGAGCTGGTGATCGAGGCCGCGCCGGAGCTGCCTGAGCTCAAGCGCGAGCTCTACGGGCGGCTGTCGGAGATCGTCGGCGGCGAGTGCGTGCTCGCGACCAACACCTCCTCGCTGCCGGTCACCGGGATCGCCGCCGGCGCCACCCACCCCGAGCGGGTCGTCGGGATGCACTTCTTCAACCCCGCTCCCCTGATGGCGCTCGTCGAGGTGATCGCCGGGCTGCGCTCCAGCGAGAGCGCGCTGGCGCTGGCCGACGCGACGGGGCGCGCGATGGGCAAGACCGTGATCCGCGCCACCGACGGCCCCGGGTTCCTCGTCAACCGCTGCAACCGCCCCTTCGGCCTGGAGGCGCTGCGGCTGCTGGGCGAGCGGGTCGCCGACATCGAGACGATCGACCGCATCGTGCGCCTCGGCGGCGGCTTTCGCATGGGGCCGTTCGAGCTCTCCGACCTCGTCGGCGTGGACACCGGCTTCGACGTCGCCCGCTCCTTCTACGAGCTCTCCTTCGGCGAGCCGCGCTGGCGGCCCTCCCCGATCCAGGCCCTCCGCGTCGCCGCCGGGCTGCACGGGCGCAAGACCGGGCGCGGCTACTACGACTACTCGGGCGACGGCCCGCACCGGCCGGCCGATCCCGAGCCGCCTCCGGCGGTGGCGACGCCCGGGTGCGGGGCGCCGGCCCCGTGGCCGACGCGCTGCGCGAGCTCGCGCGCGGGGACTCCGGGCCGGAGATCGTCGTCGAGGGGCTGGGCGGCACCGTGGCGGGCGAGCCCTTCTACGCGCTCCCCTCCCCCGCGCGCGGCGAGACGCGCGTGCGGCACGGCGCACCCTCTGCGCTCGTCGAGGTCACCGGCGAGGCCGGCGAGCGGGCTTTCGCCGGGCTCGGCCTGCACACCGCGCGCGTGCAGCCGTCCGCGGTCGGGGTGCTCCCCCGCATCGTCTGCCAGGTGATCAACGAGTGCGCGTTCGCGCTGGGCGAAGGGGTCGGCAGCGCGCAGGACATCGACGCGGGCATGACGCTCGGCATGAACTACCCCCGCGGCCCGCTCGCGTGGGCGCACGCGATCGGCCGGGAGCACGTGATGGCGACGCTGGACGCGCTGTGGCGAGGAGTACCGCGAGGAGCGCTACCGCATGGCCCCCGCTGCTGCGCGCGCTCGGCGCGTGTAGGGCGCGGGTGTCGTTCTGCCCGGAGGCTGGACGCGGGGGCTCTACTCGGTCGCGCGCCTGGACAGCTGCGGAGGGCGCCCACTGGGCTTCGGCGAGGTCTCCGAGTCGGGCATACCCTCGAAGGCGCCGGCACCTCGGGGGTGTCGCGCAGGTACCACTCCGCGTCCAGCGCCGCCTGGCAGCCGGACCCGCGGCGGTGACGGCCTGGCGGTAGGTGTGGTCGACCAGGTCGCCCGCGGCGAACACCCCGGGGCGGTTGGTGCGAGTGGAGCGGCCCTCGGTGACCACGTACCCGTTCTCGTCCACCTCCACCTGCCCGCGCACGAGCTCGGACTGGGGCTCGTGCCCGATCGCGATGAACGCGCCGCTGATCTCCAGCTCGCGCTCCTTGCCGCTGCCGGCGTGGACAGCACCGCGCGGTCGAGCGCGCCGTTCTCGCCGGGCAGGAACGACTTGACGGTGTAGGGGGTGAGGAACTCGATGTTCTCCCGCTCGCGAGCGCGCTCCAGCATGATCTTCGAGGCGCGCCACTCCTCGCGGCGGTGCACGACGACGACCTTCGTTGCGAACTTCGAGAGGAAGATCGCCTCCTCCATCGCCGAGTCCCCGCCGCCGACGATCATCGTCGGCGCGCCCTTGAAGAAGGCGGCGTCGCACGTGGCGCAGTAGCTGACGCCCCGGCCCCCGAGCTCCTCCTCGCCGGGCACCCCGAGCCGCTTGTGCTCGGCGCCCATCGCGAGGATCACGGTGCGCGCGCGGTGCTCGGTGTCGCCCACCCACACGCTGTGCACGCCGCCGGGCTCGCTTGCCAGCTGCACGCGCTCGGCCTGGTCGGTCTCCAGGCGCGCCCCGAAGCGCTCGGCCTGCGCGCGCATCTTGGCCATCAGCTCGGGGCCCATGATCCCCTCGGGAAAGCCCGGGTAGTTCTCGACGTCGGTCGTCTGCTGCAGCAGCCCGCCCCACGCGAACCCCTCGATCACGAGCGGCCGCAGGTTGGCGCGCGCGGTGTACAGCGCGGCGGTGTACCCCGCGGGGCCGCTGCCGACGATGATCGTGTTCTCGATCTCCGTGTTCTCGTTCTCAGCCATCCCCGTATCCTCGCACGCGTTGTTGACGGCGTCCGCACGGCGTTCCCTTGGTGCGCTGCTCGCCACCCTGGCGCCGGGCTGCACTTCAATACTTTACTTTGTATAGTATAGCGGCTGAGCACCCTATCGCGTGAGCCACTCCAGGGCGAGCTCCAGCGCTTCTGCCCGGCTGCGCCCGCCGTGATCGACGTTGACGAAGTGGCCGCCGATGAACAGCGAGAAGGCCAGTAGGCAGCGAGCCTCGACGTCGTCGTCATCCTCGCAGATGGCTCCGAACAGAGAGCGCATGTATTCCATTCGCCTGTTGTCGACCTGCCGCAATCGCTCGGCGACCGCCTCCTCGCGCCGGGCCCAGTTGCGGATCGCCAGCTCGATCTTCAACAGCTCGCCGCCTGAGGCGACGGCCAGCGCGAACAGCTGCCTCAAGCTCGACCTCGCGTCCTCGTCCCCGGCCTCCGCCTCGGCCTCGACGGCCTCGATCACCTCGTCGACCCAAGTGCGCTCCCACGCGTCCAGCACCTCCTCGAGCAGCGCCTGGCGGTCGCTGAAGTGCCAGTAGAACCCGCCCTTGCTGACGCCCAACGTTTGTGCCAGGGACTCGATCCGGACGGCGTCCGGGCCGCCGCCGCCGAGCGCGCGCAGGCCCTCCTCGATCCAGCTGTTGCGAGGCGTGCGGGTCGGGGCCGCCATCGACTCTCTATTGCGTTCGGTTCGGTGTTGACACTCCCGACGATCATGCTAGCATTCAACTATACGCTGCCGTATGGATGGACACCGCTGGAGACGAACGCTGGAGGAGTTTCTATGGTGACGAGCCCGAAGCACTCGGACACACACTCAAATGCGAGGAAGCGAGGGCACCGTGTCGCGGTGACCGAGGACCCTCCATTCCCCGGTGGCCCGCCCGATTACACAGATGCCTTCGAGGTCGCCAGGGGCCCGACAGACCAACGCTCGGCCGAGCTGTGGGCACGCGACGGCTTCGGTCGGCTCCCGTTGGCAACTCGCCGATCGGTGCTACTCCTGCACCGCTGGGTGCTCGGCTTTCCGCTCGGGCCGTGGTCGTCTCCCGAGCACGTCTTCGGCTGGCAAATCGTGACGTCTGAACCCGAGTTGCTGCACCTCGAAGCACGATCGACGCTGTTGACCGGTCACATGGTGTGGCGGCTGCACCACGAGCGACTGGTGATGACCACGTCTTTTCAGTACAAGAAGCGCAGGACGGCATCGGTCGTGTGGGCCGTTCTCGGCAACATTCACCGGGGCGGCGGTCCCTACCTGCTCGGACTGGCAGCAGGCGGATCGAGATGAAACTCCCGAACACAGCGCACACCTCCCGGCCCTGGCGGATCCACGAGATCGCCGGCGATTTTCGGCTCGAGGATGTCTGGGCGTTGCCGACACCCGGTCGAGTCGACGAGTTCCCGATCCTCGTCGAGGGGTTCGCCTCAGCCGATCCGGCGAAGACCGCGTCCCGCGCGACGCGGGCGCTGTTGTCGCTGCGGTGGAAGCTCGGTGAGCTATTCGGCCTGGACGGCCCGGGCTGGGGACTCGGGTCGAGGGTGACGACGCTGCGCGAGCGGTTGCCCGCTGACCTGCGCGCCGCGACCGGGCCGAGATTCGAGGGTCTCCCATTCACCTCGCTCTACATGACCGACGACGAGTTCGCCGCCGAGATCGCCAACCAAACGATGCACGGCATTCTGCACTTCGGCTGGGTCCCCGAGGGGAGCGGCGACTACCGTGGCCAGATGGCGATCTACGTGAAGCCGAACGGCCTCCTGGGGAACGCCTACATGGCTGCGATCAAGCCGTTCCGCTACCTGGTCGTCTACCCACAGATGCTCCGGACGATGGAGCGGCGCTGGCAGGAACGGCCGGACCGTGAATCGCCCGCCTGACAGCACGAGCGGCGGGGCCGCGAACGAGGTGGTCGGCGAGGAAGCGGTCACATGACGCGCATCGCGGTCGTCCAGCCGGCCCTCGCGCTGGGCGAGGTCGCACGCAACCTCGAGCGGATCGAGGACCTGATCCGCGACGCCCACGGCGAGTACTCACCGGAGGTGATCCTCGTCCCGGAGGCGTGCACCACGCCGAACGTCTTCGCGAAGGTGCTCAGGGACACGCCGCGGCCGGTGGACGGTCAGCCGTTTCAGCTGCTCACACGGCTCGCGCGCGAGCTGGGCTGCGTGATCGGCGGCGGCTTCCTCGCCGTGCGCGGCAAGCACACCTACGGCACGTTCGTGCTCGCCGAGCCGGACGGCGCCGTGCACCTGCACGACAAGGACATCCCCACGGCGTGGGAGCAGCACTTCTACGTCGGCGGCGACGACCTGGGAGTGACACGAAGCGCGACGCTCGGCTGCGAGGTCGGGCTGATGTCGGGCTGGGAGTGGGCGCGCTTTCGCACCTCCGCCCGCGTGCGCGCGGGCGGCGCGCACGTTGTGCTGGGTGGGATGTGCTGGCCTTCGATGCCGCTCAACTGGCCCGGGCCGCTGCGCCTGTGGGCCGAGCGCGAGCACGCGATCTGGCGCGCGCAGGCACGCGCACTCCCCGGCCAGGTGGCGCGGCTGACGGGCGCGCCGGTCGCCCACGCCTCCCACGTCGGCGCGATCGAGGGCGAAACGCCGCTCGGCCCGGGCATTCCGTGGAAGACGCAGCTGCTCGGCGAGTCCCAGATCTGCGACCGCGACGGCACGATCCTCGCGCGCCTGACACTCGAGGACGGCGAGGGCCACGTCGCCGCCGACGTCGACCTGGCGCCGGCGCCGACACCGCTTGACCCGATCGAGGAGCGCTTCTGGATCCCCAACTTCACGCTGACCACGCACGCCGCATGGCACGCGATGAACGCCCACGGCGCGCTCGCCTACAGGCTGCGTCACGCGCGCAGGGGTTTCCCCTGGCAGGCATGGCCGAGCGGCGACCTGCCCGACGAGATCCCGCCATCAAGTCCGAGCGACGCCGCCGCGGCGAGGAGCGCGTGAGCACGCGATTTTGCTCATCTCAGTCGAGCCTTTCTGGAATGAGCGCGAGTCCTTCGGCACCGGCAGCCGCGTGGAGGCGGCGGTCCCAGGTGGCGAGGAGGAGATCGTTCGGGGGAAGCATGAGGGCCGCGGCGAGATGCAGGGCGTCCAGGCTGCGCAGCTCGCGGGCGATCGCGAGCTTGGCGGCGTCTTCGACCAGGCTCTGGTCCACCTCGATCACGCCGAACGCGGGCCACTCCTCGCGCACGGTCCTGGCGGCTGCCTGGCCTGCGCTCAGGCCAACGGCGCGGACGGTCTCCACGAAGCCGACACGACACATGAACCAGCCCTCGGCGCGGTCCATCGCGTCGCGGACGGCATCGCTGCCGGGCTCAGCGACGTAGCGCTTGACCAGCGCGCTCGCGTCGAGGTAGAGGTTCAGCGCTCGGCTTCCCGCTCGGCCAGCACCAGCCCCGATGCGCTGCGACTGCTCTTCACGAGTCGGGGTGCCCGCATTGGCCGCGCGCGCGCGGGCGCAACCAGCCGCCCTTGGGCCACCAGCCCGCGCAGGCGATCGTCCTTGGTCGAGGCACCGGCCGGCACGATGTCGGCCAGCGGCCGACCGCGGAGGGTCACGCGCACCTGCTGACCGCGAGCGACCGCTCGCAGCGTCTGGCTCAGCGTCGTCTTCAACTCGCGGACTCCCATCTCACGCATGTGTCCACCTTATCAGCTATGAGCCCACAATACAAACAAACCGAGCACCAATGCGAGAGCCACGGACGGCGCCCGACTGGTCTGCGGTGCGGGGGTCGAGACATCTCGCTGGGACGCGTAGGCTCACTGCTGAGATGTTCGTGCTTGTTCTGATCGGAGCGTTTGTTCTCGAGGTGTTCGTCTTCGTTGAGGTCGGACGCGCGATTGGCTGGCTGCTTGCGATCGTCTTGCTGTTTGGGACCTCGGTGCTCGGCGCGCGGCTCCTGCGCATCCAGGGACGCTCGGCGATCGAGCGTGTCTCACTGGCGGTGTCCGAGCATCGCGCGCCCGCGCGAGCCGCGATCGATGGCGCACTCGGCTCTCTGGGGTGCGTGCTGCTCGTGGTGCCTGGGTTCGTCACCGATGCCCTTGGCGTACTGCTCCTGTTTCCGCTCACCCGAAAGCTGACGCGCCGCTGGATATCACGCCATTACGCCGGTCGCATGATGAGCTTCGTGGCAACGGCAGGACGCTTCGCGCCAAGCAACCGCGGTGAGCGTCCGGCTGACGTCGAGTCAACGGTCCTCGACGAGGATCGCGACCAGCTCGGCCGCTGATATGTGCCGCCGATGACTGCGGCAGCCGACCGTGCTCGTCACCAACGCACTCTGGGATGGCGACCGGCCGCCGTGGCCCCCAGGACGGTCTTGTGATCCACTCAGACCGCGGGGCGCAGTTCACCTCGTGGGCATTCAGCCAGAAGGTGCACGACGCCGGCCTCGCACCTTCGATGGGAGCCGTCGGCACGCGATACGACAATGCGATGGTCGAGACCTTCTGGGGCCGCATGCAAGTCGAGCCGCTCAACCGCCAACGCTGGAAGACCAAGACCGAGCTCGCCACCGCCATCCACGGAGTGAATGCCGAGTTCAGCAGCGAGATCCGTCACGCCGACGATGGACGGTCCCCCGGACACTGAGATCCCTACCACGCGCCGTGCCCGCGCTCTCAGCTAGCCGCTGGGTCATGACGGTCGGCGAGATCGAACAGTCGGGTCGACTCGAGGTGGGCGGCAACCTTCACGATCTCGTAGTCGGCCCCGCAGAGCGCGGTCATTGATCGACGGAGACTGATCGCTTCGCCCAAGGCAAGCAGAACCGATCGCTCATGCCCGAACGTATACACCCGCCCGCAGGTGCGACGGCCGGGGCAACGTGTGATCAGGACGGTGGACGCCAACCTCTGGCCAAGGTCGTTTGACCCACCTCGATGATGTATCCGTCAGGGTCCCGGATGTAGCAGCGGATCTCCGTCTCGTGCTGCTTCGGCGGCGTCAGGAATTGGGCGCCCCGCGCGCTCCACTCGGCGTACACAGCTTGGATGTCCGCAACCCGGATATTGAGGAAGCTGCTCACCCGATCTGGGTCCGGTTGCGTCTCTAGCGTGACGGTCGGCTTGTCGTCGGTGGGACCTCCTCCGAGGTTGATGATGATCCAGCTGTTGGCTAGCGCGACGTACGTCACCTCGTCACCCGCCTCGCCGGAAATGACCGTCGTGCCGCCAAGGACGTCGGTGTAGAAGCGGCGAGAACGCTCGACATCATCTGAAACGATGAAGTGCGCCAAGACCATCTGCTCGTCAATGGTGCTCATGCTGACCTCCGTTGTTGGAATTGACTCAATACTCAGTGTCCTGCGCTTTGGCCGCCGTCGATGTGCAAGATCTCCCCGGTCACGAAAGGCGCCGACTCGAGATATAGGACTCCGCCGACCACGTCCTCGATCTCGCCCACCCGACCGGTGGGGTGCAACGCGCCCATCCCCGCGTAGGAGCTCTCCTCGTGTACCGCCGTTTTGATCACGCCAAGCGACAGGGCGTTTACCCGTATGCCACGTGAGGCGTACTCGATCGCGAGCGATTTCGTGACCGCGACCAGGCCTCCCTTGGTCAAGGTTTGTAGCGCGGCTGGTCTGCTGCTGTCCGCGTGCTCGACCAGCGTCGTCGAGACATTGACGACGTGCCCACGGCCCTGGTCGAGCATCTGTTTGATCGTACGGGTCGTCATGTGAAAGAAGCCGGCGAGGTTGACGGCGATCAGGGCGTTGAAGTCCTCGAGGGTGTGGTCCGTGAAGGGCTTGCCGATGTAGATCCCAGCGTTGTTGATCAGGGTGTCGATCCGACCGAAGCGCTCGATCGCCGCGTCCACGATGCGCTGCGCGGTATCAGGGTCGCCGATGTCGCCCTCGACGGCAACGATGCCAGAATCCTCTGACGGCCCGATCGATCGAGCGGTGGCGATCACGGCATACCCGAGCTCACGGTAAGCTCTCGTGAGACCGGCGCCGATGCCCTGCGAGGCGCCGGTGACGATCGCGACCTTCTCGTTGTTGCTCAAGACGATCTGCTCATGTTGGCATCCGCAGGCCGGTTTCGGTTCCTGGCATCGATTCAGCGTCGCGCGCATGCCTGGCGTGCTGACCACAGAGCGGGTTTGCTTTTCGGCGTCGCCGGACTCGCCACGCGCCGCGCGGGACGGCCTTGACTTTCTGCTCGGATGAGAGGAAAGTATGCGCGACCCGACGGGATCGTGGAGGCGATATGAGCAGTATCCAGTCCGGTGAGTTCAAGCTCGAGGTCCTGGTGGTGCCGGTCTCGGATGTAGATCGGGCGAAGGCATTCTATGGAGGCCTGGGTTGGAGACTCGACGCGGACGTGACTGCGGATGGGGACTTGCACCTGGTCCAGTTCACGCCGCCGGGCTCTGGGTGCTCCATTCAATTTGGCACGAACGTCACATCCGCCGAGCCCGGTTCGGCGGAGAGCGTCTACCTGAGCGTCTCCGATATCGAGGCGGCGCGTGAGGATCTGCTGGCACGCGGCGTGAAGGTGAGCGAGGTATTCCACGAGCGCGCGTTGGGCGCTCGGTTCCACGACCCTGGTCGTTTGCCGGGGCCAGCGCCTGACCACGGTACCTACGGCTCGTTCGCGACCTTTAGCGATCCGGATGGCAACGGCTGGCTGCTCCAGGAGATCACGACGCGGCTGCCGGGCCGATGAAAGGAGAGGCTGATGACCACGGCGTATGACTCCGTCGAGGATCTCGCAGACGCGCTCAGACGCGCAGCCGCAGCACACGGCAAGCACGAGGAGCGAACGGGCCAGGCGGATGAGAACTGGCCGGACTGGTACGCGCTCTACATGGTGCGCGAGCGCGCGGACGAAGACCTGCCGACATGAACAGCGACCGTGACGGGGTCCCTCTGAAGTGGTCCAGGCTGGAGGCGTGGTCGTGTTTCCCGTGATGGGATGGAAGGATGGACACGATCATGAAGCGGCACAGGCATACGCCGGAGCAGGCAGTCAGGAAGATCAGGGAGGGCGAGCGGCTGTTGAACGAGGGCCGCGAGCTCGTGGAGGTGCTGCGCCAGCTGGAGGTCAGTGAGGCGACGTGGAACCGCTGGCGTGCGCAGTACGGTGGGATGAAGGCTGATGAAGCCAAGCGCTTGAAGCACTTGGAGGGTGAGAACCAGCGGTTGAAGAAGCTGGTCGCGGAGCAGGCGCTGGATATCGACATGCTCAAGGAGCTGGCGGAGGGAAACTTTTGACCCCGGGGCGCCGGCGTAGGGCCGTCGGCACCCTGCAGGAGCGCTTCGGGGTCTCAGAGCGCAGGGCGTGCCGTGTCGCGGGCCAGCACCGCTCCACGCAACGCAAACAGCCGCGGCCACCAGGCCGTGAGGATGAGCGCCTGGCGGGCAGACTGCGGGAGATCGCGGGGGACCATCCACGGTGGGGTTGGAAGACGGCGCACACGATCTTGCTCCGGGAGGGTTGGAGCATCAACCGCAAGCGGACCCGCCGGATCTGGCGCCAGGAGGGCCTGCGGCGGCCCGTGAAGACCCGTAAGCGCCGCCGTCTTGCCACGGGGCAGGCTGCGCGTCTGAGAGCGAGCAGGCCAAACGAGGTGTGGGCCTTTGACTTCCAGTTCGATGAGACCTCAGACCGCCGCAGGATCAAGCTTTGCAACATCGTCGACGAGTACACCCGCGAGGCGCTGGCGATCAGGGTCGCGCGCAACTGCACCGCCGAGGACGTCATCACCATCCTCGAGCGACTCGTCGCCGACCGCGGCGCCCCCACATACCTCAGGGCTGACAACGGCCCGGAGATGATCGCCTGGACCCTCCGTGACTACTGCCGCCTCGCCGGCACCGAAACGGCGTACATCGAGCCAGGATCACCGTGGGAGAACCCGTTCGTGGAGTCCTTCAACGGCCGCCTCCGCGACGAGCTGCTGAACATTGAAGAGTTCGCCTGCATCACCGAGGCGAAGGTCATCATCGAGGACTGGCGCATCCAGTACAACACCTACAGGCCACACTCAGCCCTCGGCGGACTCACACCCGCCGAATACGCAGCAAAAGAGAACCAACACCAACCAGACCACGCATAGACCCTGGACCACCTACAGGGACCCCTTCAACCGCCGATGGCAAAGCTGACCAACCAGGAAGGAGCACACCGTGCGCGCTGACATCGCACCCGGCGGGACGTTTCCCGACTACGAGCTGACCGACCACACCAAGACCCGGCGCAAGCTAAGCGAGCTGCAGGGGAACGACCCGATGGTCCTCGTGCTCTCGCGCGGACACTACTGCCCGAAGGACCATCAGCAGCACCTCGAACTGGCAGCCGCCTATCCGAAGATCGCCGTCGCCTACACGCAGCTCGTGACGATCTCCACCGACAACATCGTCGAGTCTCGCGAGTTTCGGGCCTCGGTCGGCGCCCAGTGGACCTTCCTCTCCGATGCCGGACGCAAGGTGCAGAAGGACCTCGACATCCAGGAGTACACCGACCCCCACCACGACCCCATGATCCCGCACACCCTCGTGCTCAAGCCAGGTCTCGCCATCCACACTGTGTACAACGGCTACTGGTTCTGGGGCAGGCCGTCGCTTGAGGACCTTCGTCACGACCTTCGCGAGGTGACGCGCGAGATCCGGCCCGACTGGGATCTGGCTGCACCCGGCCTCCGCGAGGCGTGGGAGGCGGGCGACCACTCGGCGTTCTATGCCGACGCGGACCTCGACCCCAATCTCAGGGCGGCATAGGTTCACGTCGGTGGGAATGTGAGACGCTCCTCGAATGCCGTTCACCCCTGAGCTGTTCTCCGCGCCGCTGCTCGAGCGCCTGGAGGAGCGGGGGCGGCACGGGGGACTGCGCTCCGCCGCGGTCGGGGTCCCCGACCAGGCGCAGCCTGGTTGGGGAGCGGCGGACGATCGACGTACCTCGCCGTTGCCCCGGATGACGTCCTACGCGTCGACGCGGGGCACAAGGCCCCGCGCACACTGCGCCAGGATGCCTCACCCACTCACGTGGACGATCCCCTGCATTCCTGCTCTCAGGGTACCGCGATGGAAAACCTCGGCGGCCCGCTTTCCGCCTTCTCGTGTGTATCGGTGCATCTCGTTCTCTCCGTGAGCGCCGTCGTGTACGCGGACTGTTTCGAGCTGCCCTCCCTCCTCTACCAGCAGCACCACGGCGTAGTCCGTCACTTCGCGTACGTCGGTCGTGAACTCGACGTGCATCCACGTCCCGAGCGCACCGTCGAGTTCCACGTCGTACTCGCTGCTAATGCCGGCCGCCCGACCTAGACACTCCGACCGGGCCGGGAGTCGCTCGGGTGGTTGACGTGGACGACGGTGGGTGGCTGTCCCGAGCCAGGGGTGACGACGACGGCCTGCCCGGTCCTGAGGCGCTTGATGCGGGAAAGGTGGATCTCATCCTCGTGGCCGCGGCGGCGGCTGCCCTTGCCGCTGGGACCGAGGGCGAGCAGGCCCTCCTTGGTCTGCTGGGTGGTGACCCATACGGCTCTGGTGCCGGCCATCGCGGCAATCAGCTCGGCTGACTCGGGGACGTTCTGGCGGTGCGCGCGCAGCGCTGCGACGTTGCCAAGCACCTGCTCGGCACGCCAGGTAGTTACACGTCATCGACGTGCCGCGCCCTCGCCCACCCTCGGCAGATCGCCACGAGCCGCGCCCGCGCCTTCACCGACAGCTCGACCTCCACCGCCACCAGCCGCCCCCGCGGGGAGCGCAGAGCGAGGTCGGGCCGATGCAGCGCCGGGCGACCACCCGGCAGCTCCCCCACCCGCGCAGAGGCCAGCAACTCGCCCTCGTCGCGCTCGTGTGCGCGGATCTCCCGCTCGCTGATCGCCTCCCAGCCTGGGAGACCGCGATGGAGCTCCACAGCTGCCTGCGCCACCTCCCAGGCGTGCTCGTACCCGCCCGGGCGCACCTGATGGACGCCGAGGCGCTCAAGGCCACGCCAGCGCAGGCCCGCGGCAGTCGCCGCATACACGCCCGGCTTGCGGAACAGCACCATCCGTCGCTCCAGCAGCCTGCCCTCGACGAGCTGCCCCAGCCGCTCGTACGCCCAGCTTCGGCCATTCCGAAGCGGGCCATCACATGCTCCGCGCCCGCCGCACCCAGCCGCCCGACCCAAGCCACGATCTTCGCGTCCTCTCGGTCTGCCTCACAACCTCCGCTCAAATGAGGAAAGAACCTGCCTTTCTCTACTTCGCCGGCCCGGGGGGGAGTGGGACAGTCCTCCGCGAGGTTGGCGCGAACAGGGCGGCTAGGATTTGCGATGTCGTGAGCAAACTCAGCGCACCCGAGCCAGCGCCCCGTGAGCCGCTCCCGCCGGCGCCCGTTTCGATGCCCGGCCCATCGCAGGTACCACACGTCAGCCCACCGGCGTGATCGTTATTGCCCGCGGCCGCGGGCCGTATCTGCCGCTGCGCAAGCTTCGCGGCTGGTAGCTCCTCGCTCGACCGATCCACCTCCTGGGCCGGGGCAGAACGGCCGCGATCCTAGGGCTGTGTGTCCCTCCTGACCAGGGCCTCGGAGTAGGAGAGATGGCCATTGCGGCCACGACGTGCACTCCAAGCTACATCAACCCAAGCGAATCAAGCGAACGTACGTTCGCCCAGCGCTACTCGGCGCGGGCGTCCACAAGTTCCAGATACTAAGATCGGACTGCTTACCCATAGAGAGCTGCAACAAACGAGGAGCCAACTGTATGACACGCCGAAGCGTTTGGGTACAAATGCAGCGCGAAGCCGAGCGCCGTCGGCGCGACGCCGAGCGAGCGGCTCGCGCGTGGCCGCGATCACGTAATCGTCCTCAGATCTGATCACGGAAATTCCCCACCTTTGAGTGCGTAGCGGCGGTCGTCCGCGGAGCCGAGCCGTAGGCGAGGCGTAGTGGGCGACCGCCGGCGCGGTTCTGTCGGGGGCTCCCTCCAGGGTCGCGGGTGTTGATGCCTGCGATTTGGAAGGGAGCCTTTGGGGATGCTGAGCAAGGAGGACGATGTGGAGATTCATGCGTTGGCGGGCCGCGGCTGGTCGGTGTCGGCGATCGCTCGTCATACGGGCCGGGATCGCAAGACGGTCCGCAAGTATCTGAACGGTGGCGGGCCCTCGCGCGAGGCGGCCGCGAGCTGCGTTGAGCCCTACCGGGGGTACCTGGCCACGCGGTTCGCTGATGACGCGCATGTCGAGGGGACGGTGCTCTACCGCGAGGTGCTCGATCTCGGGTTCGACCGCTCGTATGTGACGTTCGTCAGGGAGCTGCGGACGCTCGGTTTGCGCCCGCGGTGTGAGGCGTGCCGCACGGGTGGGCACGGAGTGACGACGGTGATCGCTCATGAGCCGGGCGAGGAGATCCAGTGGGATTGGCTTGAGTTGCGCGAGACGCCGTGGGGTGAGCCGGCGTATGTGCTCGTCGGTGCGCTGTCGTTCTCCGGTCGCTGCCGCGGGGTGATTTGCGAGGGGCAGACCTTCGCGCACCTGGTCGAGGCGATCGACGGGGTGCTGCGCCGCTTGGGTGGTAGCGCGCGTGCGTGGCGGACAGACCGGATGGCGACAGTCGTGCACCCGGGAACGGATCGGATTACCGCGCCGTTCGCGCAGCTCGCCAAGCACTACCGGGTGCAGGTCTGGGTCTGCCCAGCACGCCGGCCGCAGCGCAAGGGTGTCGTGGAGGCCGCGATCAAATACATCACGCGCTCGTGGTGGCGCACCGCGCCGGTCGCGAACCTGGGGCAAGCGCAGGCTGACCTGGACCGCTGGGCGAATGCGGTCTCAGACCGCCGCAAACGCCGAGGGCAGACGATCGCCGAGCTCGCCACCGCAGAGCATCTGCTCGGGCTGCCCGCGGTGGGGTTCCCGGCGCTGCTGGAGGCCGAGCGCGTCGTCGCGCGAACGGCCATGGTCGCGTTTGAGGGCAACCGCTACAGCGTTCCGCCGGGGCTGGTCGGTCAGGGCGTCACCGTGCGTGTCAGGCTCGGTGAGCTGCACCTGGAGATCATCTCCAAGGCCAACAGGCGCGTCGCGCGCCACAGGCGGGCCCCTGCTGGCGCGGGGCAGGTCCTGCAGACCCCAGAGCACGCGCGCCTCTTGGAGGCCGCGGTGCTCGATGCGTTCACGACGGCCAAGCCGTGCCGGCGCAAGCAGAACCGTCCTCCCAGCCAGGCAGCACTCGCGGAGGCCGCCCAGCTGCGCGGTGAACGCCAGGGCACGGTAGTCGACCTCGATGAGTACGCACGGATCGCGAGGGTCGCCGGGCGATGAACAAGCACGCCACCTACCAGCAGCTACGCGGCCACCTGGCCTACCTGAAGCTCGCCGCCGCCGCGGAGCATCTACCCGTCGCGCTCGAGCAGGCCGAGAAGACCAAGCCCGGCTACACCCAGTTCCTCACGGACTTGCTCGCAGTCGAGGTCACCGCGACCGAGGAGCGCCGCCTCCACGGCCGGCTTCGCCTCGCGGGGTTCCCGTCCACCAAGACACTCGATGAGTTCGACTTCACCGCCCAGCCAGCACTGGACCGCCGCCTCGTCGAAGAGCTCGCGACCCTGCGGTTCATCGAGGAGAAAGCCAACGCGCTCCTGATCGGGCCACCCGGCGTCGGCAAGACGATGCTCGCCATAGCGATCGGCCTGAAGGCCGTGCACGCCGGCTACCGCGTCTACTACACTACCGCCGCGGACCTCGTCGCCAGGACCGCCAGAGCCGCCATCGACGGTCGCTGGCAGACCACGATGCGCTTCTGGAACGGCCCCCAGCTTCTCGTGATCGACGAGCTTGGCTATCTGCCGATGCCCGGCGAGGCCGCCAGCCACCTCTTCCAAGTCATCAGCCGCCGCTACGAGCACGGCTCGATCATCCTCACCACCAACCGCGGGATCGCCAGCTGGGGCGAGATCTTCGAGGACACCACCGTCGCCGCCGCGATCCTCGACCGCCTCCTACACCACGCCACCGTCCTACAAATCGACGGCGAGAGCTACCGCATGCGCGGCCACCGCGCCCGCCTCCAACAACTACGCGCCGGCCTCAACCAGGGTGGGGAAAAACCGTGATCGCAACTGAGGAATTTCGATGATCGTTGACACGCGCTCAGAGCATGAGCGACAGCGCCGGCTGAAAGAAGCGGCTCGTCGGCGGTCGTACGACGAAAAAGAGCAGAAGCGACTCTATGCTCAGCAGCGCGCGCACGAAGCTGAGCAGCTGACCCGGGAGATCACAGAGCGTATCGGGCAACTCGACGGACTTCTAACCGCCTCCTTGTCTACAGATACATCTTTTGAGATCCAGACATTGAAGGAGCAGCCCGCCACGATCCCGTTCAATCCCGGCGAGCTTGCAATCCCAATCGAGCCTCCCGTCAAGCAACTACCTCCACCCCCGTCGGGCCTGCAGAAGCTTCTCCCTGGGGCAAAGGCGAAGCACGCACAGACGGTGACCGAGGCTGAGGCTCGGTACGCCGAGGAGCTCGCCAAGGCCGTCGAGGTCGAGCGTAACCGGCTGACGGCCCTGGCCGCAGCCAAACGCGACCACGAAGCACGCGTCGATGCCGAGGCTGAGCGGGTGGTGACCCAGAATAAGGAGGTGGAGGCGTTCAAAGCTGGCTATGAGGCTCGTGATCCCGATTCGGTCGTCACTTACTGCTCCATGGTTCTCGCCGCGAGTCGATACCCGGACGGGTTTCCCCAGCAAAACAAGGTCGCTTACGTGCCGGAGTCGCGAAAGCTCGTCATCGAGATGGATCTACCGACGTTCGACGTCGTGCCAGATGTGGCCGAATATCGCTACGTCAAAGCCAAAGATGAAATCACCTCCAAAGCGCGACCAGCCACCCAAAGCAGGACGCTCTATGCCAACGTCGTCGCACAAGTGACACTGCGGTCGGTGTACGAGATGTTTCGAGCAGATCGAGCCGACCACGTTGAGTCGGTCGTCTTCAACGGACACGTCGACACCATCGACCCTCGCACCGGAAAGCCAACGCACCCTTGCCTGATCACTCTCCGCACAACTCGCGACCTCTTCGATAGCCTTGATCTCGCACGAGTTGAGCCAGGCGCCTGCCTACAAGGACTCAACGCATCGATCTCACGCAACCCAGCGGAGCTTGCCCCCGTGCGTCCCGTTCTCGAATTCAGTATGGTCGATCCACGCTTCGTCGAGAGCACCGACGTCCTGTCTTCGATCGACCAACGACCAAACCTCATGGAGCTGACACCCGGCGAATTCGAGACGTTAATTACCAACCTATTCGAGAAGATGGGCCTGGAGACACGGTTGACGCAAGCCTCCCGTGACGGCGGGGTTGACTGCGTCGCCTACGATCCGCGGCCCATCTTGGGAGGCGAGGTCGTCATACAAGCAAAGCGCTACAAGAACACGGTCGGGGTGAGCGCTGTTCGAGATCTGTTCGGGACGATGCAGAACGAGGGAGCGAGCAAGGGGATCCTCGTCACTACAAGCGGATACGGCAAAGCTTCGTTCGAGTTCGCGCAGAACAAGCCACTGGAGCTGCTGAGCGGCAGCAACCTGCTCTACTTGCTAGAGGAGCACGCGGGAATCACGGCCAAGATCGAGCCGCCCGAGGATTGGGCTCAGCCCGAAGAAAAATCGGCTGGCGAAGCACAGGTCGAGACAAACCCTCCACAAGTGCACGTTCCGGCTTCCGACGGCTCCGTGCCCGAAGCTGATGCCGTTTAGGCTGGGCTGTCTCCGGGTGCTCCCGACAGTTGGGGGTTCGATAGGTCTTTGAGGGTTTGGACGGGTTCCCCGGCCGGGGAACCCGTCCGTGCCTCGGCTCAGGCTGCCTCCTTCACCGCCAAGTGAAGAGAGAGGTTGAGCCTGATGACCAAGGATGACGTGCTGTTCGGCTACCGCCAACAGCTTTTCGCGGAGGCTGCAAGGACGAACGTCTCGGCAGCGACATCGACGCGCGATTGACCTGGCCCTACGCTGAATTTGGGTCTCGCGGCACCTCGCGCGCGCCGGCGAACGCTGCCGCTCGCGCGTGAATGCGAGAGCCAGCAGGTGCGACGATAGCCTTGCGCAAGGGACGACCTCCGAGCGCGCGCTCTACGGATCGGCACACGCCCGCTCGCGCGGGGCGAAGCGGAAGCGCTCACTTTGCGCATCTCCGACCTGGTCCTCGTCCAAAGCAGCGACGCCGTCGGTGCCGACGCTGGCTTTCGCTTCGCCGGGGCGAAGCAGGCGCCGCAGTCCTGCAATTGGCGAATGGGAGGTGCGCGGCGACGCGCGCGTCGAGACTCGCTTTCACTTCCGCACGGGTATCACGAGCGTGGTGCCGTGGTTGGTTGTGTCCGCAAGCAGAAGCGGGCCGATGGGCGGAGGCCAATCGTCCTTCCGGATCTTCGTTGAAGCAGTAGCTCCCGGCTGAGCACGGATGCCGGGCCTGCGAACGCCCGGTGCTTAGCGAGGGGGTTTGGGTGTTCCTTGCACGGCGGTCATGCCCTTGTGCTCGAGCGAGAAAAGGCTGTCTGATCGTTGACAGAAGCTCTGGAATGTCTTCCAGGCATCCCCTTGCGGCAGGGTGTCGCGATATTCAGCGAAGTCGTCGATATCGGCGATCAGTCTGTCCCAGCCGAGCGCGAGCTCAAAGTGATCTGCCGATCGGCGGGCGGAGAAGATCCCGCTGAGTGCCGCGGCGATTGACGCGATCGCAGCGAGTATTGCTCCGCTGATCCGGCTCGCTCCATTCGGGAGTAGGGCTGTGCACACCGCCGCTGCTGACCCTGAGATCACTCCGAGGATAACTAGTGACAGGTAATTGCGGTACAGCGAGGCCCCGCTGTCGTTCAGGCGCTCGGATTGATCGATGGCGCGCTGGCGTTCGCGCTCGAGTCCTTTCGACGTCACACGCGGCCCAGACCCGGCACCGGTCGAACCGACTGCTGAGGTCTGCTCCGCCGCCGGCTCGTCGGCTAGGGGTGTCGGCTCTGCCATCTCGGCATCGGCTCAGCGTGTCACCGTCGTCTGTGCATCGCTACCAGCCACAGCTGCCGACAGGATCACCGTCGCCAGCGCGAGGGGGAGCCACAGCCAGCGACACCACCTGATCATCGATCTCGGCACGGCCTTATCACCTCGAACATGTCACCCCGGGCACCAGCAGCAGCCTGGCCGTCGTCAAGTCTAACGGACCCGAAGATCGACCGTCAACAGGCGTCTGCTCCAACACCGACGCTCCTGCAGTGTCGCCGACGGGTCACCCCGCGCACGACTACTGCGCCAGGCATACGCCGGCAGCGCCGTGGGCCACTGCCGAGACCTGCTCTGCGAATGCCACGGGCATCCTGGAGCAGGTGCCCAACAGTTTCGCCTTGCGCGAAAGCAGGCGCCGCCCGCGTAGCGGGCGATGCACCGCCCTGGACGAAGCCGGGCACTGGCGCACGCCAGCAGGGACACTTCCGCATCGCGTCGCAGGCGTGAGCCGCCTTACCTGAAGGGCTCTCGTGCGTCAGCCGGACATCGTGCGCTCGAGGGCGCGCTGGCGGGCGGGCCGCTGCGTGAGCCGCGCCAGGTAGTCCCTCAGGTTCGCCGGGAGCTCATCCGCGAAGCCGATGCGCTCCGTGAACGCCAGCGTGCCCCCGACAAGTACGTCAGCCACCGTGAAGCGCCCGCCGACGAGATAGTCGCTGCCATCCAAGGCGCTAGACACCGCGCGTGCGGCCTCGTCAAAGCGCTGTCGCGCAACGGCGGAACGGTCGGGGTCGCTCTGGGCGTGCACGGCGGACTCGATCAGCGGCGGCTCGAGCTCGGCTGGGGCGAAGATCGTCCACTGGTAAAGCAGCGCTCGCTCGTGGGTCCCCGGTGCCGGCGCCAGGCCGGCGTCGGGATGCAGGTCGGCGAGGTACAGGCAGATCGCCGCCGACTCGAATACGAACCCTTGCTCGTCCTCGAGCACGGGCACGCGGCCCAGGGGATGGCGGGCACGATGCTCCTCGCCCTTGCTCTCCTCGCGCGTCATCACCGTGATCTCATACGGCTCGCCGAGCTCCTCGAGCACCCAGGCGACGCGGATCGGCCGGCCCGCGTGCTCTCGGTGATAGAGGCGCATCATGGACGGCACGATAGTGACTGGTGCGCACGCTCGCCCGCCTGCCCCAGGATTCAGGTTTCGGCGCCGGCCACGCACTCGCTGTGCAACCACTCGCCGACGATCTGTGTGCCATGCTGGGCGACACCTGGAACGGCCTGCGTCTCGGTCAGCGGAGGTGTTACTCGCGGGCCCCGATCCCCGACCCTCTCCTTTATCCACCGCGCGAGCGGTCGTCCGAGGACGCCCGTGCAAAGTCCACCAAGCGCCCGGTCACCGCCCGTTGCGATAGCGTCACGCCGGTTTTCTCCCAACGCAATGCGCTCTGAGCATCAGTGCGGTGGTTCAGGCGCCCGGTCGCTCGCGCGAGTAGCAGCGCTACTGCGGCTTTGTCGCGTAGGCGCCGATGACTGTCGGCCAGAACGAGATGCGTCCGACCGGTCCAGTGTCGGCATGCAGGCGCTCGGCGAGGGTGTCGATGTCCACTTCCTCTTCGGTGGCCATCCAGCAGCCACGATCCCGGGCAGCAAGCTGCGGGCGAAGTCCACGGCCTCGGAGACCGCCTCCTCGCCAACAGCAATCGCGACTTCGCTGTCGAGGTCCAGGCTGGGCTCGAGGCCGGCTTCGGCAAACGTCGCGGGCAACCGCATTCCCATGTCCGGCTGTGTGCCCAGCCCGCCGAAAGCGCCATCAATCCACTCGCTGAGCCGCTCAGACGCCGGGGTATGCGGCCAGGACACCAAGAACCTCTGCGGTATCGCAGACCCCGTGCGCATGCACATCTCCGCGAACACGACCACCCCACCCGGGCGTACGTGGCGTGCCGCGGCCCGCACCGCCGCGGGCGGGTCACCCTGGTACATCAGCACGAGCCGCCCGACCAACGCGTCAAACGGGTCACCGGCGAGCTCGACCTCGCGAAAGTCCCCGAGCACGAACTCGACGTTCTCGATAGCGGCCTCGACCGCCCGCTGACGCGCCCTCGCGAGCGCCTGCTCGTCACGCTCGACCCCGACCACCGAACCGTTGGCGCCGACTAGCTCTGACAGAAGCAAACTGACATCGCCCGGCCCGCAGCCGACATCGAGGACCCGCATCCCGGGCTCGATTCCCGCGCGCGCCAGTAGACGGCGCGTGAACGGCGCATACATGTCAGCCTGGCGGACCAGCCGCTCATGCTCTTCCCCGCTGGACGAGCTCAGCGCATACCCAGGGTCTCCCGTGGCCGACACGCCGGGAGAGTCTACGCGCGCCCGTCAGCCTCCGTCTGGCCGCCCCTGCGTCCTCGAAGCGCGAATACGGCTGCGGCCGGGATAGGCTGTTCCGGCGGTGACCGACGACGACGTGCTCGCTCATGCACACCGACTGGCGCGCGCATACCTCGACGGTGTGAGCGAGCGGCACGTGGGCGGCTCCGATCCAGCAGCGCTACGCCGGCCGCTGACCGATTCAGGTGAGGGCGCGGTAGACGTCCTTGAGCAACTGGCCGCCGATGCCGATCCAGGGCTGGTCGCATCCGCTGGGCCACGCTACTTCGGATTTGTCGTCGGCGGGTCGCTCCCGGTCGCACTCGGGGCTGATTGGCTTGTCTCCGCCTGGGACCAAATGTGCGGCATGTACAGCGCATCGCCAGCGGTGGCGGTCGCTGAGGAGGTCGCAGCAGGGTGGGTCCTGGAGTTGCTTGGTCTCCCGGGGAGCGCGAGTGTTGGCTTCGTCACTGGTGCGCAGATGGCCAACTTCAGCTGTCTGGCGGCTGCGCGCGGCGAGCTGTTACGGCGAGCGGGCTGGGACGCTGACGCGCAGGGACTGTTTGGGGCTCCACCGATCAGGGTGCTGGTCGGCGAGGAGGTACACGTGACCGTGTTACGGGCGCTTGGCTACCTCGGTCTTGGTCACGATCGCGTGACGCGGGTGGGCGTCGACGCGAACGGTGCGATGGACCCGTTGGCGCTCGAGGAGGCGCTGCTCGCTGCCAAGGGCCCGGTGCTCCTCTGTGCCCAGGCGGGCAACGTCAATACTGGCGCGTGCGATCCCCTCGGGGCGATCGGAAACCTCGCGGCTGAGCACGGCGCATGGCTTCACGTCGATTGAGCGTTCGGTCTGTGGGCCGCCGCGTCGCCGCGCTTCGAGGGCCTGGTGGCCGGCAGGGACCGGGCCGACTCCTGGGCCGTCGATGCGCACAAGTGGCTCAACGTTCCCTACGACTGCGCGTTCGCGATTGTCGCGCCGCCAGAGACGCTACCGCGTGCGATGGCGCTCAGCGCGGTGGGTCTCGCCCGCAGCGATCACCGAGAGCCGGCGGAGTTCGTGCCCGAGGCATCCCGCCGGGGGCGTGCGATCCCCGTGTACGCGGCGCTGCGATATCTCGGCCGGCGCGGCGTCGCCGAACTGGTCGAGCGATGCTGCGAGCATGCAACGCTCATGGCCTCCCTACTTCGGGAGGGCGGCCTGGAGGTGCTAAATGACGTCGTGCTGAACCAGGTCTTGGTCGCGGGCACGCCGGAGCACCTCGCCCGCGTGCAAGCCGACGGCGAATGCTGGCTCGGCGGCACAGCGTGGCGCGGACGTCACGCTCTACGGGTCTCGTTCTCCAACTGGTCGACAACCGAAGATGACGTTCGTCGCACCGCCCGCGCGATCCTCACCGCAGCCAACTGATCACCGACCAGCTTCGTCCCGCGGTACGCGCCTCCCGCCGGGATCGAGGAGCACCCTGCAATGGGTGGAAAGCAAGCGCCCCCGCGCAGCGAACGAGACACCCGCCTGGGACGAGGTCCGGCGGCGGACTGGCCTCGAACCACGCTTCCTGCTCCCGCGATACGGAAGCAAGCGTCTTGCGAGCGCCCGGACGATACGCTCCGAGTGTCGTCCAAGGCGAGCGTCTGATGTGGCGGCTGTGAGATGCTCCCTCGTAGCCCAAAGCGGAAGTCTGCGCGGCCCTCCGGCCAGTCATGCCGTGCCCATTCTTGCTCAGGCTTAGCGGCGCATCTGTTTGATGCGGCTGCGGGTGAACCCGGGCCAGGTTCGGGGACTTCGCACCAGGGTCAGCACCAGCGGCAAGGAATCGAAGTAGGTGAACCGCTCGGTGGCAAGTCCGTCCTCGTTGAGAACGAAGCGGTCGACCGACTGCCACGAGATGGGGGCTCCGCTTGCTGTACCGCGAACCGTGAACTCGATCAGAACGCCATCGGAGGTGGCGCCCCAGCGGTGGACCTCGGCGGTCATGTCGGGGATCAGCTCGAAGAGGTCGGCGAAGGTGTGCTTACCCGCCTCCAGCCCGTACGTGGTCGAGACCATCGGTGCGGAGAGGCGGGCGTCGGGTGCCAGCACTGTGTCGAGATGCTCGACCACCGGCGCCCGCCAGAACTCCGCGAAGCGCCTGACGAAGTCCGCCGCCCGATCCTGGTCCATCCATGCACCTTACCCCGGGAGGTCAGCGCCCGCGAGTCTACGATCGCCGGTGGGCAGCCCCGCGCCCACAATCCCCATTGAAGAGGCCAGCTTGCTCCGCGCAAAGCGGAAGCGCTCGCCTCCTCGCGGGCTGGCTCGCCCGCGAAGGCCGTGGCACACTACGACTTGTTCGCTATGCCTCTGACCACCGCGAATAGCCCCCACAGCGTGGCCCTCACAATGGACCGCTTGGTCGCCGCGCTGAATCGTCGTGGTATCGCCGTCTTCGCAAGGGTCGATCACGGCGGCGGAGCTCGCGACGCCGGGCTGCAGCTCGCCGAGGAGGAAGTGCTCATCTTCGGCGAGCCGCGAGTCGGCACGCCGCTCATGCAGGACGACCCGGAGATCGGATACGAGCTGCCTCTGCGGATGCTCGTGTGGGATGCGGGCGGCCAGACGAAGGTCGGCTATCGCGCACCCGTGGAACTCGCCGCGAGCTACGAGGTGGCCGATCACAAGGAGATCCTTCAGCGGATGGGTGCCCTTCTCGAAGCGCTCCTCGCCGAGAGCACGGCGCCCGAGGACACCGGACTATCGCGATAGCCGCTTGGCACCGCGCCTCATCATGCCCCGCCAGGCGCCGAACGCGCCCCCAGTCATCACCCACGGGAGGGTCGTGAGCCAACCCTTCACTCCTTGCCACGCCGCCTCGTGTTCGAGCGCTCCGCCAGCTTCGACGCCGCAGTAAGGACGCGAGCATCACGAGTGCTCAGGCCAGGCAGAGCCTCCAAACGCGCCGATAGCCGGGGCGCACGGCGTGCGGCTACCGCACGCCGATGCCGTGATGCGGCACTTCGAGCCCAAGGATGGGCAGACGACATCGGCGCGGTCGTGGAGTTGCTCAGAGGCACACGTGAGGCTCGCCCCACGAGCCAGGAGGGGCTCGACGAAGACCGCTGAGCAGGCGTGACTGCTTACGTGGCGAAGCGGTCGTCGCTACCGACGGGCTCAACAGTGCCGCTCAGGACGAAGACGGGGTCTGGGTCGCAGTGATGTGCGCGCTTCCCCTTCGCCTGGCGCAAGCGGACGTGCACCAGCCGTCGGGTCGTCGGCGCTTCCTCCGCCGAAGCCGGCGCGGTTCAGTGCATGCAGGCGCGGCTTTGCTGGTGCCGGCCTTCTCGCTATGTCCGGACATGCGTTCCGCCGGTCCGCTAAGGTCTAGTATGGGCAGCCTCCGGGATGTGCCGACAGGTGCGGCTCGTCTTGCCTCCATCTTTCGGGCACGGGTCTGCGGGGATGCGTCCTTGGGTGAGGCGGCCGTGGTGGACGCGGTCGTGGTTGTAGAAGCGTAGGTAGATATCGAGCTCGCGTTTGAGCCCTGTGTAGCGAGGGTAGAGGTAGCGCGCGAACGCGGGTCGCCAGCACTCGTCGAGGATCGTCTTGTGTAGTGCCTCGACGTTCCCGTTGGTCTGCGGTCTGCCGGCGTGGATGCGGGTGTGGCGCACCTTCAACGCGTCAACGGTCTTCGTGAAGTCGCCCTTGAACTCGTTGCCGTTGTCGCTGAGCATCCGCTCCAGCTGCCAGCCGGCGGCCTTCAGCTCCCGTGCGACGCGTCTGGCGAGGACGCTGGTTTGTCGGGCGGTTGGGTTGCCTTGCTTGCAGATCACGAGTTCCGCCCACGCGAAGGAGGAAGCGATGTCGATCGCGGTGAGCTGCCAGATCGCGCCCTCAGTGCCCCGCAGCCTGCCGACGTAGAAGCAGTCGATCCCGACCAGCTCACCAGGCCGCGAGACGTCAATGTGCTGCTCTGGAGCGGGATCTCTGGGTGGCTCGTAGGGAGCTGCGTAGCCCGCGATCAGCCCGAGGTGCTTGGCACGGGTGTTCAGCCCGTGACGGCAGAGAACCTTCCACACACCGTTCGGGGAGACGATGATCCCGCCCCACTTCTCTCTGGCGAGCTCCGAGGCGACCGTCTGGGCCCGAGGCCGGGGTGAGCGATCAAGAAGGACACGATCCGCTCCTCGATCATCTTCGGCAGCGCGTTGGGCATCTGCGGCCGACGACGCTCCCTTGGTCTGAGCATCTCAAGGCCGTGCCGGTCGACTTGGCGCTTCCAGGCGTAGTAGGTGGAGCGGTGCACCCCGAACGTCCGGCACGCTGCCGAGACGTTCGTCCTTGCAGCCTCCGCGAAAAGCTGTTGGCGGTAGCCGAACAGCACGTCATCCTTGGTCATCAGGCTCAACCTCTCTCTTCACTTGGCGGTGAAGGAGGCAGCCTGAGCCGAGGCACGGACGGGTTCCCTGGCCGGGGAACCCGTCCAAACCTCAAAGACCTATCGAACCCCCAACTGTCGGGAACACCCGGAGACAGCCCAATCTAGTATCCGTTCCAAGCGAACGTAAGCCGCTCTTCATAGACCTGTGGCGACATTGCGGGCGGCGGATCGGCCGCCAGCGAGTATGTGACCTCAGGAGGATTCACCCACCGATCCTTGCAGGCCCGGCTCGTTCCTGAGATATCCCTACGCAGCGCGTGAAAGCAGAGCTGAAAACGGCAAGTAGATCTCGCCTGTCAGCGCCGCGTGTCTCCGCTTGCATTGGAGAAGCTGCACAAGATCGATCCCGCGACCGTCGACGACACCGAGCAGGTCGGCTCCGTCCATCAACACGATCGGCGACCGACGACCGTTGTGGTACACGACGCCACCCGCCTCAAAGCCGTTGATGGCGATGAACACGCCGAGCGTCGTGTCTGCCTTGCGCCGGACCTTCTCCTCAAACGAGCCGATCTGGTCCCGATCGCTGGCGTCTTTCCGCCACCGTGCCTCCAGAAGCCAATGATGGTCGCCGAACTCGAAGGCGCCGTCGATCTGCTCACCGGCGATTCGGTACGGCGCGCATGGCCGAAGGTCGAACACGTCGAACAGGTCGGTTAACCACGACTCGAACGCCAGCCCCCGCATCACGGCATTCGGTCCGGCGACCAGGGCAAAGTAGCGCTCGCGTAGCGCCTCGATGGCCACGCGCGTTGCCGCCGTCACCTCGCTCATGCGCCGCTGCTGAGCAATCCGATCACGGGCGCGCTCCGCCTCAAGGAGTTCGGCCTCATACGGCACGATGTACTGGCGCAGCGCATCGCGTGACGCACGTGCCTTCTCGATCAACCGCTCGGCATCCTCCTGCCATGCAAGCTCGGGAAAGTCCTCCTTGCGCGCGACGTCCGACATCAGGCGGACCAGGCGGTCCCTATGAAGGTCTTGACGAGCGGCAAGACGATCGACGAACTGCGAAACGGTGTCGCGCTTGTACGCCGGCCCGAGCCAGTCATATGTGTCGAGCAGGCGCCGGTCGTCGATCGCTGCAACGAGGAACGCCCGCAAATCCTTCTTCGCCCAGAACGCCGACGCCAGCGCGTCCTTGAGCGCGAGCAACGCATTCGGCGAGATCCGTTCAGCCACCTCTCAGGATTCTAGGGAGCACATCGGCGAGGAACATGCGTTCGCCAGCAGGACACGCGAGGCCGAGGCCGGGAATGCGACACGCCCGTGGACGATCGCACCACCGCACCCGGCCGCGTCAGCGAGAGCGCCTGCGGTCCTCTTGCGGTCCTTCTTGCTCCCGCTGCGGTCCGTTTGCTGTCTCCGAGACCGCCGAACAGTCGCGAACATGGACGAATACCATTCGCGCAAAGCCCAGCGTCTACGCGCATTTTTGCCCGTATTCGCTGATCTTCGCGGGGCCATCCTACCGTGCAGACCTGGGGTGACCCGCGACCGCCGGCCCCCGCTCAGCCGGACGACCACGTCGGCACGTGCCGCATGGGCGCCGCCGCCGAAGTCGTCGTGGACACCGAGCTGCGCGTCCGCGGAGTAGCACGGGCAGCTCGGTGTCGACGCCTCGGTAATGCCGATGGTGCCTCGCACCAACGCCCCCATGATCGGGGTCGCCGAGCGCACCGCAGAGCCGGCACGGCACGGCGCTGCGGTTGCGGCTCAGTCTGGTGCGAGCGGGTTCAGGTCGTAGTGAGCGGCTGCGGTGTTCAGGTCCGTGTCGTAGACGAACATCGCGCCGAGCTCCTCGCGTACGGACAGCGCACTCGCCAAGTGCAATGCGTCCATCGCACGGAGCGCCGGCCGATGCTCGCCGGTGGCAAGGTCGATGACCTCAGCGGTCAGGGGCAGCAAGGTCACGCGGGTAAGCGCCGTCTTCGCGCGCTCGAGCATTGCCGGATCGCCGAGTCGTCGTGCCGTACAGATCGCCTCGACGCGGATCAGCTCACTTGCGACCCGAACCGGCCAGCGCGCGAGCGCTTGGCGCAGAGCGTGGGTCTCAGGCTCATCCTTGAACAGCTTGACCAGAGCGGATGCGTCGAGGTAGGCGGCGCTCACTCGCCGCGGACCCACTGCAAGGCGTCGCTCACCGGCGTCACGCTCGCCCAGTGCGGGTCCGCCGGCGGCGTATCCAGATCCAGCAGATCGCCCTGGGCGGGTATCGCTCCGTAACGCTCAACGAGTCGCGCCTGCAGCCGCGAGGACTCGTCGGCGCTAGCCAGCACCGACTGGGCCCCGCGCAGCGTCAGCGCCCTGATCTGGGCGGCAGCCGACCGGGTCTCAGCGGGGTCCAGCAATGGTTGCGTGAGCGCAAGTGCGCGCTCCATCTCCGGGTCGCGCTCAACGCCAAGGCGAGGATGACGTGCAGCCATAGCACGATGGTAGCACTAGCTGGTAGCACCGTTGTTGGCTCTCAGGTGACGTGCTGACCGCTATGCGGTGAGCGGCCAACCCTCTCGAACGCGGTCGGGGTTCACGGAAATGGCACCAGCCGGTCGCGCTACTCGAACCGCAGGTTCGCCAGCGAGCGGGCGTATACGCCGCGCCGGTGAGCGGCCAGGCCTGTGTCGAGCCAGCCCTGCGCGTCCGCGCGGAACACCTCGGGCGTGCATCCGAAGACCACACGCGCCACGCGCTCGAGGTACGCGCCGTCGCGCTTCAGGCGGTTGGCGAAAGCGTGGTGGCCGCCGGCGGCGAAGGCCGTCCACGGAGCCGCCGAGTGCTCGCCCCGCTGTCCGCTGAACGCCGTCGACAGGAAGCTGTAGGCCAGCAGCCAGTCCCGCGGCCCCTGCTCGTCGCGCTCGTAGAGCTCGGGGGCCGACTGCCGCAGGCTCTCATCCGCACTCAGCACCTCGGCCCACTGCTCAAACCAGGCGCATTCCCAGCCGTCGCCGACCAGCTCGCCCGCGACCCGCGAGGCGTGTCCCAGTCCGACCGACGCCAGCGACGTCGGCGCGACACCAGAGATCCGGTGGTCCACGGGCGCCGCCAGCAGCGCACGCACCGCTGCGAGCTCCTCTACGCAGAGCGCGAACGCGCCGGACGCCTGCGAGATGCACCATGCCATCCATTTCGGCAGCTCCACCCAGGCCGCCGCGCCCGACGCCGCGTAGCTCGCCGACGCCAGACGGCCGAGCCAATCCGCCTGCTCGGCCACGAGCGGAGAGTGGTGACAGATCAGCGGGGCGATCTGGTCGACCGTGCCCGCCAACGCCCGGCTGAGAGTCGGCAGGGTCGCCTTCAGGGCGGATTCGCTGTCGCTGAGCTCGTCCGTCAACGCCCGCACCTGCCGCTCCAGCGCGCCGCGACCCGCGCGCAGGCTCTCGCGGTCCGCAACCTCGTTGCTCTCGATCAGGTGCCCCAGGATTGTCCTGCCCGTGACCGCGCCGTCGCTTCGGGGTCCGCCTCCACTCTCACCCGCCGTCATCGGCCGGCCGGCCGATGACGCTCGGCCGGCCGTTCCGCGCGCGAGCACCCGCTCGATCTGCTCCACGATCGCCGCAACGCCGTCACGCGACAGCGCCGCCACCTTGTTCGCCAGCGGCGGCGAGTAGTGCGCGACGTACTCGCGATCGACCTCATGCCAGACCGGGAGGATCACCTTGTCGGCGCCCGCCATCTCGCGGGCCGTCAGGCCATCGAGCTCCCACTGGGCCCACTCCTTCGCGAAGAAGCTTGGACTCAAGATCACCACCCCGAACCGCGAGAGGGCCAGCCCGCGGTCGATCTTCCGCCGCAAGCCGTCGCCGATCTCCAGCTCGAACTCGTCAAACCACACCGCGTGTCCACGGGCGCGCAACGCGTGCGCTAGCGGACGCGCGACCGCGTCCTTGTCCTCGCTCGCGTGGCATATGAAGACGTCGCGCACCTCCGCATCCTCCGAGGCGTGCCCGGGCGGAGGCTCAGACGGGAACGACCACCCGAACTGCGGCGAGTGCGAGAGCTCGGCGAAGTTGGCGCGAAATGGTCCATGAGCGGCGCGAGGGGGCGGTGCGAGGCTGGCCTCGCACCGGGGAGGCAATGCTAGGTCGCCTTGTTCGACAGGCGCGGAGCGAGTGTCACCGCGACGGCGGCTCCGGCCGGGAGCGTCTTGCCGCGCCGTGGGGCCTGCCCGCTCACGACAAGCGGGCCCCGGCGGCGGCGTGGCTGGTGGACGGCGCCGAGGCGGCAGTGCGCCCTGGCGAGCACGCGACGGGCGGCCGTGAGCGTGTCGCCTCGCAGCGCGGGGACGCGGCAGGCGGGGTGTTCGGCTTCTTCGCGGCGGCGAGCGGCGGCTTCTGCTGCGGCCTGCTGCACTTGTTCTTCGGCGTGTTTGAGGGCGGCGGCGCGCTGCGTGGCGGCTTCCTCGGCCTGTTGTTCTTCGCGTTCTTTGGCGCGCTGTTCGGCGACGGCTCGTTCAGCGCCTTCTTTGCCGCTCTGGTTGGCCCAGGGCAGTTCGGGTGGTTTGTAGGGTTCTGTGACCTTACTTCCGTTGGGGGCGGACCCGGGCGGGATTTCTCGGGTCGGGGGCGAACTGGACGGGCCGATGACGGCATTTGTGTGCCAGCCGCCTTCGTAGGTCTGACCGGCCTGGTCATTAGCGGCGACCGTGATCGAAAAGTTGCCGGGCTGGTTATAGGTGTGCTGGCCCGTGACCGTCACACTGGCGAAGCCAGCTTCAGGAGGGCTCGGCGACCGGACAGACGCGATCGTGCCGGGGCTCGTCGTACCGTCTCCCCAGTAGATCACCGCGCTGGACCACGTCTCTCCGCCGGGCAGGCAGCCGACGCTTTCCGTGAACGAAAAGGGCTGGCCAACGGTGCCCAACTGGTCTCTCATGAACTGCGGTTCCGCGCAGCCTTCGACTCCCTGAATAGAGCCGAGAGGGACGAGGCCATCACTCGGGTTGCTCCCCACAGCACCAGTGGCAAACGCCGAACCGCCTTCGAGGGCAGGCGATCTGGTGGCGCCAGATGCCGGCGCCGTGAAGGGCGCGCTGACGGTGAAGGTGGCGCAGGCAGCGAGCGCAAACCGCAGGACGCACGTTGTATGCCTGCTCACCGCGTACCTCCCCGGCGCGAAGCCCGCTTCGCGCCGACCCAAAGCGCGACGCGCGCGTTGTGGGCAAGGCTTCTGCCCGCCGGGGTACCCTGGGCGCTGACGTACAGCGCGCCGTGGCGGTGGGCGGGCCGGTGGACGGCGCCGAGGCGGCAGTGCGCCCTGGCGAGCGCGCGGCGGGCGGCCGTGAGCGTCTCGCCGTTCAGCGTGGGGACGCGGCACGCTGGGTGTTCGGCTTCGGCTTCTTCTTCGTGTTCCTGGCGTTCGCGGGCGGCGGCTTCCTGTGCGTCCCGTTCCTCGGCCTGCTTGAGCTCGGCCTCTTCGGTGGCGTAGCGTGCGGCTTCTCGGGCCTTGGCTTCTTCTTGTTCCTTGGCGAGCTGCTGCTGTTTGGCTTCGTATTCCTTGCGCGTTTGGGCCGACTCGGAGTTGGCCAGTTCGTTGACCCACTGCGGAGTTTCCGATGAGTACTGTTTGCCTGGGCCTGTTCCTTCGGGGAACGCACCGGGTGGGGGCGTGGGGATAGTGAGTAGGTCGCTGCTCTGAGACGTTTCGCCGGCGGAGTTGCTCGCGCGGACCCCGAACCAGTAGGTGCCCGGCTGTAGGCCGGTGAGCGTGAGGCTGACTTCGTGGACTTCGTAGTCGGCGGTGAGGTGCCCTTCTCTGCGCTCGCTGGGTATCGAGTCGCATGGCACCGGCTCATCAGTCCCGCATTCCAGCTTGATTTCGTAGCTGGTTTCGAGGCCCTCGGGATCGATGTGGGCGCTCACCGTCACTTCGCCACCAATCCCCGTGCCCATGCTTTCGATCATGGGGGGTTTGCCTTCGGCCGCCAGCGCTGGCGCGGTCGGGAGCGCGGCAGCGCCCAGGACAGCGCACCCGGCCAGCATGAGGCGAAGAGCACCTTGTAGCCCGTGGGCCTTCTGCCAGTTGTAAGCCATTGGTCTCCCCACGCTTGCGTCCTCTCGTCCTGAGAGTCGGAACTATACTCCGGTGGGTCCTTCCCGCGGCGGGTGGTTCTGATGAGCAAAGCCGTCCAGCCAGCCCGTCAAGCAGAGTAGATGCCCCTTCCGCTGCCGGAGCCCGATCGAGCAGCAGCACCGAATAGAACACAGATAGAACATGACCCGGCGTAGGACTATGCGTCGGAGCCTGCAAAATCTGCTTATTTGCAGGATTTTTCTTCGATCGGGGAGACAGGA
>CAVRGU010000005.1:0-177045 GCA_963720795.1 uncultured Solirubrobacterales bacterium
GCCTGGGTGCATTCTACGCACAGGAGGGCGACGAGATTCAAGCAGCTGCCGGTGGGGAGTTGATCGTCGATCTCGCGAGCCAGCCTACTGAAACCGAGCCGCAGGGCTATCCAAACCACGTATCGGTGCTTTCGACGCGCACCTCGACGGGCTGGAGCTCGCAGGTGATCGCACCGCCCCGCAATGTCATTGGGTTACCCGAACAATCGTTGGGCACGGAATATAAGATGTTCTCTGAAGATCTGTCACACGCCGTTGTGCAGCCGTTTGGTGAATTCTCGCCGCTCTCCCCCGAAGCGAGCGAACTGACCGCATATCTTCGCAGCGATTATTCGAACGGAAACGTCGGCGAACATTGCCAGAGCTCGTGTTTCCAGCCGCTGGTGACCCGCGCAGATGACACATCGAGCCCGTTCGAACCGTTCGGCGGAGAACCCAGGGGGGCCTGCATAACGGGTTTCTGCGGGCCGGAATTTGTCGGGGCGTCCGCGGATTTGAGTCACATCATCCTAAGATCCCCGTGCGCCGAATTTGTGAAGGGGACAAAGGCTCAATGCGGGAGATTTGCGCAGCTCACCTCGACACCCGTTCACACCGAAAACGGTGGTCTCTATGAGTGGTTCGGCGGGCATCTGCAGCTCGTCAGTGTATTCCCCAAGGGGGAAGTAATAGCCGAAGCATCGACACCCGTTACATTGGCCGGCCAAGCTGGTCGCGGCGCGAAAGAAGCGCAGGGTTTCAGGCGTGCGGTCTCTGAAAATGGCGAACGTGTCATCTTTATGGCACCATCCGGAGTAGGGCACGGCATTTATGATCTTTATCTGCATGATTTTGGTAAAGACGAAACGATCAAGATTGGTGAAGGCCTCTACTTCACTGCCAACACAGAAGCCTCGCGTGTGTTCTACTCGGCCGCTGGAGGCCTCAATGAATTTCAGGTCACCAGCGGCCCGGGCGAACCGCTGGCGGGCACTACGGTCGGTCTGACGGGCGGAGCGACGAATGTGGTCGCAGTGCTCGGCGCGAGCGACGACGGTTCCTACGTCTATTTCGCCACCGGCACGGCGCTCACGCCCACTGCCGTCCCTAGCGCAACTTGCGGAATCGAAGAACACGGTGATGAAGAAAGCGGGGATGTAGGGTGCAACTTGTATGTGCGCCACGATGGCGTGACGAGCCTTGTCGCGGCGGGCTGGATCGAAAATCTAAAAGCCTCTGAGTGGTCGCGGTCCTCGCCCGACGGCCGCTGGCTGGCGTTTATGTCCACCAGGAGCCTCACTGGCTACGACAACCGCGACGCGGTCAGTGGGCGGCCAGACGCCGAGGTCTATCTGTATCACGCACCGGAAGATCTGGCGGCGGAAGCCGGCGCGTTGACCTGTGCGTCGTGCGATCCCACGGGTGCACGACCGGTCGGGGTAAATGACGGCTCGGCTGAAGGCAACGTCGGTTGGGTGGCGGCCAACGTTTCACCGTTGGTGTGGAATGGTGATCTCAGTGCTTCTGTACCTAATCATCAGCCCCGATATCTGTCTGATGGTGGCCGTTTGTTCTTCGAAAGCCACGATTCGCTGGTGCCGCAGGACGTCAACGGTGTAGAGGATGTATACGAGTACGAGCCCGAAGGGGTGCCTTCAGGCGTTCACGCCTGCTCGGCTTCGAGCGCGAGTGGGAGCGATGTGTTCAAGCCCGCGCATGTCTTTGAAATGCAGGGCATAAAGGGCGAAGAAGGCGCTGGGTGCGTCACGCTGATCTCCTCGGGTACCTCCAGCGAAGTATCCTCGTTGCTCGACGTCTCAGAAACCGGTGGCGACGTCTTCTTCCTCACGGCCTCAAAGCTCGCCCCGCAGGACGTCGACGACGCCTTTGACGTTTATGATGCTCATGAATGCACGAGCCAGTCGCCGTGCGTCTCGCCGGTGACGGCGCCGCCTCCGTGCGACACCGAAGCGTCGTGCAAAGCACCCCCGACGCTGCAGCCCGCGATCTACGGCCTCCCCGCGAGTGCCACGTTCTCCGGCCTCGGCAACCTCGCTCCGCCCCCGCCGGCAGTGGTCAAGAAGGTCACAAAGAAGACGGTCAAGTGCAAGAAGGGGTTTGTCAAGAATAAGAAAGGAAAGTGCCTCAGAGCAAGGCATAAGAAAAAGACCAAGGCCAAGAAATCTACTCACATCAACAGGAGGGCTAGCCGATGACCACCTTTAAAGCTCTCCACAAAATGGCCATTCCGCTCATAGCGAGTCTGTCCGTCCTAGCCTTCTCGGCCTCACCGGCGTTCGCGGAATCCCCCTGGTGGCATTTGAGCTCCGTGACGCGTCCGAGCTACCTGGCGCCCGGCGGGAAGGGCGTGATCGCGCTGACCGCATCGAATCTCGGTGAAATCGATGCGAACCCTGAAATCCAGCCGGTCACGATCACGGACGAGCTTCCTAAAGGATTGGAAGCGGTCGCGGTCGAAGGGTCCGTCGACGAATCGCTGGGCAACTTCGGTTTTGAAAAATCTCCTCCGATTGAATGTTCGACGGTGTCGGCCGAGTCGGTCAGCTGCACGTTCACAGGAAAAAATGTGCCGCCGTACCTGGAAGAGGGAAATGAAGCTTATCCAACGAGTGTGCCGCCGTACCACCAGATCGATGTGCGGATCTCGGTGAAAGTGAAGCGGGGCGGACAGGGAGCAAGATCTGGTGAAGAAAACGTCGCGGACATCGCTGGCGGCGGGCTCCTCCCGCGAAAGCCAGGCGGCGGCTCGTGGTGAGCGACGCGCCGACCCCGTTTGGCGTGAGCCTGTATGAAGCCCGCCCTGAAGAAGCGGGCGGAGCACCCGATACGCAGGCTGGCTCGCACCCGTTCCAGTTTACGACCACTTTTCAGCCCAACGAAACACTCGAAGCGAAAACTCAGACGGCGAAAGAATCACTCCCAGGTACCCAGGGGAGCACGGTGGGGATGGCCAAGGACCTGCATTTCCAGTTGCCGCCCGGACTGATCGGCGACCCCACGCCGTTCCAACAATGCACGCTCGCACAGTTCCTGACAAAGGTCCCCGGTGCCGGCAACAGCGAAAATGAGTGTTCGGAACAGACAGTGGTTGGCGTCGCGCAAATAGGTATAAGATTGGATTACGAAGGAAATTCGGAGGTGATCCCGTTCGTCCAGCCCATTGATAATCTTGAACCGGCTGTCGGAGAACCGGCGCGGTTTGGTTTTGTAGTCAATCACGGCGAAGTGCCGGTGTTGTTGACCACCGCGGTTCGGACCGGCGGCGACTACGGCGTCACCGTGAACGCGCTGAACATCACCCAGAGGGTTGAATTCATCTTCAGCGAAGTGACATTCTGGGGCGTCCCTGGCGACCCCCGCCACAACAGCTCAAGAGGCACACGCTGTCTGGAAAACGCGTATCACTCGGTCTTTGATAAAAATGTGGGAGGTTGTCCCTCCTTTGAAGGAGGGGTTCATCCTCCGCCGTTGCTGTCGCTGCCGACGTCGTGTACGGGCCCGTTGCAGACCATGGTGGAAGCGGACTCCTGGCAGGAACCGCACAATGTCGTGCCGCTCGCGAGCACCGAACCGATGCCTGCATTGGATGGCTGCAACCGCCTGCCGTTCGTGCCGCAGATCAAGGTCTCCCCCGACGGGGAACAGGCGAGCAAGCCGACGGGGCTGACGGTCGACGTGCACGTCCCCCAGGAAGGCCAGCTGAACCCGGACGGTCTCGCGCAGTCCAACGTCAAGGATATCGTGGTCACGCTGCCCGCGGGCGTGACGCTGAACCCCTCCGCCGCGGACGGGCTGACCTCGTGCTCTGAGGCGCAGGTCGGCTACCTTCCGGGCGAAAGCAAACCGCCGGGCGAACTGCATTTCACGCCCAGGCTACCGGGCAGCGTTGCCGCGCTCGCGACTGGCGAAACCGAACCGTTGCAGACGGGTGTGAACTTCTGTCCGAACGCGTCGAAGATCGCTGAAGCGACGATCAAGACGCCGCTGTTGCCGAACCCGGTCAAGGGCTTCGTGTATCTTGCTTCGCCGCAGAACTTCAACGTGTTCCCGCAGGAAAACCCGTTCGAAACACACGTCGCGATGTACCTCGTCGCCGAAGACCCCGTCTCGGGGTCGCTGGTCAAGATTCCCGGCAGCGTGGAACTCGGCGGCCAGTCGGGAGTCGAAGGGTTGGCGCCCGGGCAGATCCGCAGCACGTTTGCGAATAACCCACAATTGCCGTTCGAAGATGCGGAACTGCACTTCTTTGGCGGGGAACGCGCACCCCTCGCGTCCCCCAATCACTGCGGGACCTATACGACCAACGCGATGTTCACGCCGTGGTCGGGCGGCGAATCGGCCCATAGCTCATCGAGCTTCGAAATCACATCCGGTCCCAACGGGACGCCCTGTCCTGGTGCGGCGCTGCCGTTCAACCCCACGCTCTCCTCCGGGACGACGAACATCAACGCCGGGGCCTTCAGCGAACTGACGACGACGCTGAGCCGCGAAGACGGCCAGCAGAGCATTCAATCGGTCTCGCTGCATTACCCCGCGGGCGTCTCCGGTCTGCTCTCGGGTGTGAAGCTGTGCCCTGAAGCGCAGGCCAATGAAGGGACCTGTGGGTCGGAAAGCGAGATCGGGGAAACGATCGTCAGCGTCGGCGTGGGCGGCGACCCGTTCACGGTCACCGGCGGGAAGGTCTACATCACCGGCCCCTACAAGGGCGCACCGTTCGGGTTGAGCATCGTCAACCCGGCGAAGGCCGGCCCGTTCGACCTGCAGGAAGGAAGGCCGGTCGTGGTGCGGGCGAAGATCGAAGTCAACCCGATCACGGCGGCGTTGACGATCACGACCGACCCGAGCGGCTCGCCGCATGCGATCCCGACGATCATCGAAGGGTTCCCGTTGCAGATCGAGCACGTGAATGTGCTCGTCAATCGCCCCGGGTTCACGTTCAACCCGACGAACTGCAACCCAACATCGATCACGGGGGCGATCAATAGCGCCGAAGGCGCGAGTTCGCCGGTTTCGGTTCCGTTCCAGGTCACGAATTGCGCGGTATTGCAGTTCGCCCCGAAATTCGCGGTATCGACGTCCGGGAAGACGAGCAAAGGGAGCGGCGCGAGCCTGTCGGTGCACCTGACCTACCCGAGCGCGCCGCAGGACACCCAGGCGAATATTGCGCGGGTCAAAGTCGAACTCCCCAAGCAGCTACCATCCCGGTTGACGACGTTGCAGAAGGCGTGCTCGAACGCGCAGTTCGAAGCGAACCCCGCGGGCTGCCCGGCGGCGTCGATCGTGGGTCATGCGAAGGCGATCACGCCGTTGATCCCAGTCCCATTGGAAGGCCCGGCGTACTTCGTATCCCATGGCGGCGAAGCGTTCCCAAGCCTGATCATTGTGCTGCAGGGCTATGGCGTGACGGTGGATCTGGTCGGTTCGACGTTCATCAACGAAAAGACGGGGGTAACGAGCAGCACGTTCAAGACGGTCCCCGATCAGCCAGTCGGCAGCTTCGAATTGACGCTCCCCGAGGGCAAGTACTCCGCGCTCGCCGCGAACGCGAACCTCTGCAAGCAGAAGAAGCTCGCGATGCCGACCGAATTCGTCGCGCAGAACGGCGCGGAGATCCACCAGAGCACGAAGATTGCGGTCACGGGGTGCCCGCAGGGCGTGCGCCACGCGCACAAGAAGAAGCATCATCGTAGGAAGAAGAAATGAAGGCGTCGTGAGCGCCTTGGGCTTTCCTCGCTTGGGTTTGAGCTTCGCCAGCAGCGCGAGCAGGGGAGGGAAAGCTCGCGCTGCGGTGGCTGGGCCGCTCGACGGGGGCCTGGTTGCTGCTTGGGTTCACCGTCCGAGGAGTTCCAGCACGCCTCCGGCGTAGCTGAAAGTTTGGCGTGTTGGTGCGCCGGATGGCCGGGGTTTCAGGATGCGGCCGAGCGTACCGTCCCAAGCACGGGCTAGCTTGCTCGATCCACTTTCGACCAAGAAGGATCGTCATGTCCGCTGTGCCAGCCATCGACTACGAGCACGCCGCCGAGGCCCGGGACGTCGCCTGCGGGATGCGCTCACGCAGATCGAGCGAACCCGACTACGGCGAGCAGGCGCTCGAGATCGCGGACATGCTCGTGCGCTCGGTCGCCGTGGCACTCGTGTTGAGCTCGTCGGAGTGCTTGCGCGGGGCCGTCGCGTCCATGCGTGCTCGTGGGGGGTGTTTATTCTATCCCGAACCCGCGGTCGTCCTCGCGGTCTTACTCGGTGCCGTGCTCCCAGGTTTGCTGGCGGTCTCGCTCGGCCTGGATGGCCTGTTCGATGTACGGGCGCGAGTTTCTTGGGAACGAGCGCACGACGTTCATCATCGACCCTGCCGGGAAGGTCGCCGAGGTGCTGCGCAAGGTCAAGCCGGCCGAGCATGACGCGCTGGCGTTGAAGGCGCTTGCGGAAGCTGGCTGGCTTGTCGCGTGACGTGCAGTTGGGTTCACTCCGCGCTGCGGGCCCGAGCCTGCTCGCATAGCTCGGCCAGGCCGATCGCCTCGACCGACGGCGCCAGGCGGTAGCTCTCGGCACCGGGGTAGACGACCAGCGCGCGCCGCGGCGCGAGGTCGGCGAGGGCGGAGTGAAAGCCCCGCTCGGGCGTGGGCGCGAGGCTGCGCTTGATCTCCACCGCCCACTCCTCGCCGCCGGGCCAGGTGAGGACGAGGTCGACCTCCGCGCCGTGGCTTGTGCGGTAGAAGCTCCCCTGTACTCGATGTCCGCCCGCCACGAGCAGGTTCTCGATCGCCATGCCCTCCCAGCTCGGCCCGACGGCCGGGTGCCCGAGCAGGGCCTCCTTGTCGGCCAAGCCGAGCAGGGCGTGTACGAGGCCGCTGTCGCGCACGTACACCTTCGGCGAGCGCACCAGCCGCTTGCCGACGTTCGGTAGGCGTGGCGCCAGGCGCCGCACGAGCAGAAGGTCGACCATCAGGTCGAGGTAGTGGGCGACAGTCGTCGCGCTCACACCGAGTCCGCGCGCGATCTGCGCGGCGTTGAGTAGGCCGCCCTGGTGGTGCGCGAACATGGTCCACAGTCGCCGCAGCGTCTCGGCGGGGATGCGCGGGCCCAGCTGCGGGATGTCACGCTCCAGGTAGGTTCGGATGAAGTCCTGGCGCCACCGTAGGCTGAGTGCGTCGCTCGCCGCGAGGAAGCTGTCGGGGAACCCGCCTCGGACCCAGAGCTGGTCCAGCCGTCCTTCGTCGACCTCGGTGAGGTCGAACGGCGCGAGTTCGACGAATGCGATCCTCCCCGCGAGGCTCTCGCCCGACTGGGCCAGCAGGTCGATCGCGGCAGAGCCCAGCAGCAGAAACCGGCCGGTTCCCCTGCTCTCCCGCCTGGCCTGGTCGATGACGCCGCGCAGGGCTTCGAACAGGCCCGGCGCGCGGTGGATCTCATCAAGGATGACGAGCTCGTCGGCGTGGTCGGCGAAGTAGAGCACCGGCTCGGCGAGGCGGGCGCGGTCCGCGGCAGACTCCAGGTCCAGGTAGACCGAGGGCCGTCCCTCGGCGATCGTCAGGGCGAGCGTGGTCTTGCCGGCCTGACGGGGGCCGAGGAGGGCAACGGCCGGCGCGTGGTCCAGCAGCGCGGTGACTTCTGAGGCTGCCCTTCTCTCTATCATCCGTGCAATTATAAACTGTCACTTGAGATTTGCACGGATTGCTTTTCGGCACGCATGTGGCCCGATGGCCAGGTGGGGCGGCCCCGCGCCGACGCGGGACACGGAGGTTCCGCGCCCACTGCGCTCGGGTGGCGCACCCACTCACGCGGACGATCCCCGAATACCAGGGGTACTCTGAGCGCAACAATATGATGCTCCCGCTTCCCCGGGAACCGGCTGGGAAGCACGAGACCCACAGTTCACGAGCAAGCCCTGAAAGGAGAGCGGCATGTCGCTGGGCACCATTCTCGAGGCCCCCGAGCGTGAGTTCGACGACGAGGATTGGGAGGAAGACGAGGAGTTCGGCACCGACGACGAGGAGTTGGAACTCGACGAGTACGAGGAGGTCCTCGGGGACGACGGCGACGAGGACGACATCTGAGGCCACACCCCACCCGGGGTGGCCCGCTCAGAGGGCCGCGCCCGCTCCGGGGCCGGCCGGCGGGGAAGGCTGCATCCGCGGGCTCGGCCCCACACGCGGGGCGACCCCCACGCGGCGCGCTCGCCGTACGCTTGAGGCGTGCTCCTCGCTTCGACCTCGATCGGTCACAGCTTCACCACCTTCCTGGAAGCGGCCGGGCAGTTCTTCTCTGACCTCGCCGCGGTCCACTGGGGGGCACTGGTGCTGGGTCTGGTCCTGTTCGGGGCGAACCTGACGCTGCGCTCGCGGGCGTTCTTTCACAGCCTGCGCGCCGCGTACCCCGCGGTGAGCTTCCAGTGGCGGCGCATCTGGGGCGCGTACTGGGCGGCGGTGGGCTTCAACAACTTGGTGCCCGCGCGCGGGGGGGACCTCATCAAGCTGTTCCTGACGCGCTCCTCGATCCCGGGCTCGACCTACCCCACGGTCGCCTCGGCGTTCTTCGTGGAGTCCGTCTTCGACGTGACCGTGGGGGTGCTGGTGCTGGCCTTCGCGTTCACGCAGGGGGTCTTCCCCAAGCCCCCGGACTTCTCGCGGCTGAGCTCCTTCGACATCTCCTACCTGGCCGAGCACTTCCGCTTCACGCTGTTCCTGGTCACCGCGCTGGCGATCCTCGGGCTGGTCGCCTTCGCGCTGCTGTCGGTGCGCGCGAAGGTCTTCTGGGCGCGCATCCGCCAGGGCGTGACGATTCTCGGCGACCGCCCGCGCTACCTGCGCGAGGTGGCGGCGTGGCAGGCGGCGGCGTGGGGGTGCCGCTTCGCGGCCTTCTGGTTTCTGCTCGACGCCTTCCGCGTCGGCGGCTCGGTGGAGAACGTGCTGCTTGTGTTCGGCGTCAACCAGGTCGCCGGCGCGGTGCCGTTCACACCGGGCGGCGCGGGCGTGCAGCAGGCGCTGCTGGTGAAGGTGTTCGCCACGAGCGCCGCCGGCACCGCGGCCGTGGCCGCGTACTCGGTGGGCCAGCAGCTCGCGATTGCCGTCTTCACCGCGCTCGTGGGCCTGGGCGCGGTGGTCTTCATCTTCCGCTTCCGCTCCTTCCGCGAGGTGCTCGCCGCGGGGCACGCCTCACGCGAGGCCGAGCGGCGCGCCGAGCGGGCGGGGGTGCTCTTGGTCGAAGAGGAGGAGCCGCCTACTGGAGTCCCTCGCGCGCCTCGCGCACGAGCGTGACCGCTTCGGGGAAGACCGTTGCCATCACCGCGCGGATCTGCTCGGCCTGCGCCTCGGCGCTGCCCTGCAGGTTGACGCGGTTGACCGCCGCGACGGTCATGTCGACGGCGAGCTTGATCGCGTTGTCGGCCCACGCGAGGCGCTGCTGACCCTGCATCTGCAGGGCGAAGTCGGCGAGGCGCCGCTGCAGCTCCTCGGGGTCTCCGAACAGGTCTCCCAGACCGCCGCTCTCCATGGGACCCATCCTAGCCTAGAGGGTGGCGCAGCCGGAGAGCCGGGCCCCTCTTTTTTCGGTCACGCGGAGGCCAAGCCCATAGACTCCACGGCCGATGGCCAACAGGAGCGAGATCGAGGCGCCCGGCCAGGGCGAGGTGGGGCCGAGCAGGCAGGAGGTCCGCGCGCGGGTAGACCTCGAGAGCGAGCGTCGCACGCGCCTCGGCACGCCGGCGATCGCGGGAGGGGTGCTCTACCTGCTGGGGGGCATCACGGTCACCGCGACGCTGCGCTCGCTGCCGACGGTCGGCGTGATCCAGGGGCTCGCCCCCGCGTTGCGGGGGGAAGCGAACCCGGCTGTCAGCCCCGGTACGCCCGAGGTGCGGTTCGTCAACGCTCACGCCTTCGGCCTGATCGCCGGCAACGTCGTACAGGCGGTCGCGGTGCTCTTCATCCTCCTGGTCCTGCTGTTCCTGCTCGGCGTGGTCCGCTTTCGCAGGCCCGAGACGAGCGCCGTCGCGCGGCCGCTGCTGCTCGGCGGGGGGGCGGTGATGGTGCTCGTGACCCTCGCCCACCCGCTCGCCCAGGTGGTCAACGCCCACGACTTCGTGACCGGCCACGACTTCACCGCGGAAGCGGTCAACCACGCGCTGACGCAGAGCGCCGTGCTCGAGGCCACCGAGTACCTGGGCCTGCTGGGAGGGCTCACGCTGGCCGCGGGCATGATCGTCGTGATGCTGGGCGCCTCACGCACCGGGGTCCTCACGCGCTGGATGATGTACCTCGGGATCTTCGCGGCGCTGCTCGCCTTCACCCCCTTCGGGCTCGCGCTCGGATCGGCTCAGCAGTTGATCCCCGCGTTCTGGATGGTGGCCATGGGCCTGCTGCTGATGGGGCGCTTCCCGGGGGGCGACCCTCCGGCGTGGGCCGCTGGAGAAGCGCGACCGTGGCCCTCCCGGGCGCAGGTCCGCACCGAACGCGAGGCGGAGAGCGCCGGTTCGGACGCGAAGGGCACGGCGAGGCGCTGGGGCGCCAAGGCCCGACAGGACGCAGGGGACGCCAATGGCACGGTGCCAGAGCCGGTGCAGCCGGCCGCGCGGGACGGCGCCAAGCGGCGGCGCAAGCGCGGCTCGCGGCGGTAGCGGCGCTCTGTCGACCGGCAGGGCGGCAGCCGGCGGCGGCGGAGCGGGCTTGCGTGGGAAGGGCTCTCGGGGGGTGGGTCCACGGCGGCGCGAGGGCCCGCGTCGGCGGGGCCTTAGGCTTGATGATTTAGCGCGCCCACTTGACGATTGAGTTCACCTCCAAACGGGAATAACCACTACGAGAACGTGGGAATCGCCACAAACCCCTTTCCCCGTTCGCAGAGCCATTCGCAATGCGTCCTGAGCCGCCCGGGAGGGTGGCTGGAAGGAGGGTCTCATGGAGGCTGCCTCAATTCATCGTCCCGAGTCGATGCAGGCGATTCCGCGGCGCGAGCCGCCCGCGGGGGAGGCCGCGGTCGCAAGCTCGTGGAAACCGGCCGACCCCGGGCCGCTCGGCCTGGCGGGGTTCGCGATGACCACGTTCGTGCTCTCGATGTTCAACTCCAACCTCGTCGACGAAAAGGGCGTTCCGGTGGTGCTCGCACTGGCGCTCGCCTACGGCGGGATCGTGCAGCTGATCGCGGGCCTGTGGGAGTTCCGCACGGGCAACACGTTCGGCGCCGTGGCGTTCTGCTCCTACGGGGCCTTCTGGCTCTCCTTCTGGGCGCTGAACGTCTTCTACGCTAAGGACATCGGCGGCAACGTGGGCCACTCGGTCGGGCTGTACCTGTGGGCGTGGGCGATCTTCACCGCCTACATGACGGTCGCGGCGCTGCGGGTCAACCTCGCGGTGCTGACGGTGTTCGCGCTGCTGACGGTGACCTTCATCCTGCTGGCGATCGGCGCAGTGGGCGCGCACGCTACGGTCACCCACTGGGGCGGCTACGTCGGTCTGGCGACCGCGGCCGTCGCCTGGTACGCCTCGTTTGCCGCTGTGACAAACTCGACGTTCGAGCGTGTTGTGCTACCGGTGATGCCGCTGAAACGGTGACCGGCGTCCGCGTGAGTGAGAGTAACGGTCCCGGATGAGCCGCCCCCTCTGACGACGGGGGCGGCAAGAGAAAGGCAGGGCAGGCGACGATGGCGACTGAATCCAGGCGAAGTACCGCGAACGGTGCCGGCGGGGTCGGCAACTCTGGCGGCGCGATCGAGGGCGAGGCACTCGACCGCGAGCTGGCCGAGCTGCTGGAGGTGGAGACGTTCGAGCCCTCCGCCGAGTTCCGCGAGCACGCCCTGCTGAGCGACCCCGCGGTGTACGAGGAGGCGGCGCGCGACCCGCAGGCCTGGTGGGCGGGACAGGCCAAGCACCTGCACTGGTTCGAGCCGTGGGAGACGGTGCTCGAGGACTCCAACCCGCCCTTCTACAAGTGGTTCGTCGGGGGCCGGCTGAACGTCTCCTACAACTGCCTGGACCGCCACGTGCTCGAGGGCCGCGGCGAGCGCGTGGCCTTTCACTGGCGCGGCGAGGAGGGCCAGGAGCGCGACCTCACCTACGCGCAGCTGCTCGCCGAGGTGCAGCGCTTCGCCAACGCGCTGCGGGACCTCGGGGTCCGCCGCGGCGACGTGGTGGGCATCTACCTGCCGATGATCCCCGAGGTGGTCGTCGCGATGCTCGCCTGCGCGCGCCTGGGCGCCCCGCACAACGTCGTCTTCGGGGGCTTCTCCGCGGAGGCGGTGCGCGAGCGGATGGAGTTCTCCGAGGCCCGCGTGCTGATCACCGTGGACGGTGCTGCGCGCAAGGGCAAGACAGCTCCGGTGAAGGACCGCGTGGACGAGGTGATGGGCGACCTTGAGACCCTCGAGCGGATCGTGGTGGTGCGCAGCAAGGGGACGCCCTGCCAGATGCGCGAGGGTCGCGACGTGTTCTACGACGAGATCGTGGCGGCCGCCGCGCCGGAGTGCCCCGCCGAGCCGCTGGACGCCGAGCACCCGCTGTACATCCTCTACACCTCCGGCTCCACAGCCAAGCCGAAGGGCATCCTGCACACCTCCGGCGGCTACCTGACGGCCGTGGCGGCCACCCACCGCTACGTGTTCGACCTCAAGCCGGAGTCCGACGTGTACTGGTGCGCGGCAGACGTGGGCTGGGTCACCGGCCACTCCTACATCGTCTACGGGCCGCTGGCCAACGGGGCGACCTCCGTGATGTGGGAGGGGGCGCCCGACTACCCCCACAAGGGCGTCTGGTGGGAGCTCGTGGAGCGCTACGGGGTTACGATCCTCTACTGCGCCCCCACCGCGATCCGCGCCTGCATCAAGTGGGGCGCGCAGTGGCCCAACAAACACGACCTCTCGACGCTGCGGCTGCTGGGGACGGTAGGGGAGCCGATCAACCCGAAGGCGTGGCTGTGGTACCACAAAGTCATCGGCGGCGGGCGCTGTCCGATCGTGGACACCTGGTGGCAGACCGAGACGGGGGCGATCATGATCACCCCGCTGCCGGGCCTTACTGCGACCAAGCCCGGCTCCTGCACGCGCCCCTTCCCGGGCGTCGAGGCCGAGGTCTACGACGAGTCCGGCGGCTACCCGATCGAGCGAGGCCAGGGGCTGCTCGTGCTCACCCGCCCGTGGCCCTCGATGCTGCGCACCCTCTACCGCGAGGACGAGCGCTACATCAAGACCTACTTCGAGCGCTTCGGGTCGGAGACCTACCTGGTTGGCGACGCCGCCCGCCGCGACGCCGACGGCTACCTCTGGGTCATCGGGCGCATCGACGACGTCGTCAACGTCTCCGGGCACCGGCTCTCCACCGCGGAGGTGGAGTCGGCGATCGTGGCCCACCCCGACGTCGCGGAGGCCGCGGTGATCGGCCAGCACGACGAGGACACCGGGCAGGCGATCGTCGCGTTCGTCACCCTGCAGGGCGACCTCGAGGGCGACGAGCGCGAGGTCGAGGGCATCCGCGAAGCGGTGGCCGAGCGGATCGGCAAGTTCGCGCGCCCCAAGCGCATCATCTGGTCCGATGACCTGCCCAAGACGCGCTCGGGCAAGATTATGCGCCGCCTGCTGCGCGACATCGCCGAGGGCCGCGCACTGGGCGACGTCACCACGCTGCGCGACCCCGCGGTGATGTCCCAGCTGCAGGAGCGCGTGCGCGAGCTGCAGGCGCAGGAGGACTGACGCACGCGTAGGGGAGGGGCCAGCCCGACCGACTGCCACCCGCCCGGGTGCCACGCGCGGGAGGACGACGGGCACGAGGTCACCCGCCCGGCAATTCTCACGAGCGCTTTAGGTTGAGCTGCAAGGCTTTCCCCCGGACCCACCCGGATGCAAGCGACGCTGCATCCGAAGGCTGCCGAACTGCCCCCTAGAACAAGGAAGCGACTGTGCCAACGCCAGCTGACAACGGTGGCGCGCCGGGCCTAGGCCCCACCGCGATCGAGACCACGAGCCTGACCAAGCGCTTCGGCGAGCGCGCTGCGATCGACGGCGTCGACCTGTACGTCCCGCGAGGCAGCGCCTTCGGCTTCCTCGGCCCCAACGGCGCGGGCAAGACGACGATGATCCGGATGCTGCTGGGCCTCACCCACGCCAGCGCTGGGACCATGAGCGTGCTCGGCCACCCGGTGCCCGCCGAGCGCGGCCAGGCGTTGCGGCGGGTCGGCGCGATCGTCGAGGAGCCGCGCTTTCACCCCAACCTCACCGGCCGGGAGAACCTGCGCATCGTCGCCGCCGTGCGCGGACCCGAGGTGCACGCGCGAATCGCCCCGGCGCTCGCCCGCGTGGGTCTGGCCGAGCGCGCCGACGAGCGGGTCAAGAAGTACTCGCTGGGGATGCGCCAGCGGTTGGGGGTGGCCCGCTGCCTGCTCGCCGACCCGCTGCTGCTGATCCTCGACGAGCCGACCAACGGCCTCGACCCCGGCGGCATCCAGGAGTTCCGCGAAATGATTCGCACGATGGTCGAGCAGGAGAACCGCACGATCTTCCTCTCCTCGCACCTGCTCGACGAGGTGGAAAAGATCTGCGACGCCGCGGCGATCGTGGACCGCGGCAAGATCATCGCGCAGGGCCCGATTGCGGAGCTGACTCGTGGCGGCGCCGGCGGTGCCCGCAACGAGCTGATCGTGGGCGTGGACGACGTCGAGCTGGCGCTGACCACGCTCGGCGCCAGCGCGCTCGTGAGCGACGCCCGCCGCTCTGACGAGGGCCTGCGCGTGGTGCTGGTCGGCGATCCGCAGACGGCCTCGCAGGTGAACGCCGCGCTCGTGCGCGCCGGTGTCGGCGTCGAGCGCCTGGAGCCCGTGCGCCACAGCCTCGAGGAGCGCTTCCTGGAGGTCACCGCACGGCTTGACGCTCCAACCCAGGGGCTCGACGCTCCGGCGGCGGACGAGGTGAGGGCATGAGTGCCGTCGCGCCGGCGGCGCCCGTACCCGCGAGCCGCGGCGGCGGCGGCTCGCCCGCGACGATCGCGGCGCAGATGGTCGGCGCCGACCTGCTCAAGCTGCGCAAGAAGCGCGGCACCTTGATCTGGGCGCTCGTGCTCGCGGTGGCTCCGGTCGTGCTCTTCTTCGTGATCGGCGCGATCCTGCATGCCACCAGCCCGAGCGAAAACGGCCCGGCTGGCGGGACTGACAACTTCCACATCGGTGTCCGCCTCCTCGGCGGCCTGCTCTTCGGCCCGCTCGCCGCGATCCTGATCGGTGTCGAGGCCGGCGCAGGTGACGCGTCCTCCGGTGTCTTCCGCGACCTCGTCGTCACCGGCCGCTCGCGCCTGGCGCTGTTCGCCTCGCGCGTGCCCGCCGCTCTGGCGGTGTGCTGGTTTGTGATCGTCTCCGCCTACCTCCTGATTCTGCTGGGCACCTTTGTCTTCGCCTCCAACCTGCCCACGCCCGACGGTGCCGTGATCCTCAACAGCTTCGGCTTCCTGCTGTTGGCCACCGGCGTGCTGTGCGCGGTGGCGGTGGGCTTCGCCTCGCTGACGACCTCCAGGCCGGCCGCGATCATCGCCCTGATCGCGTGGCAGTTGATCGCGAGCCCGTTGCTCGCGTCCATCAGCCTGTTCGGGAGCGCGCGCAACGCGATCCTCTACCAGGCCGTCACGCACTTCAGCCCCGTCGGCCTGGGTGCTCGCATCTCGAACCTCTCGATGTCCAGCGGCACCGCCGTGGTCGTGATCGTGGGCTGGCTGGTCGTGTTCCTCGGTCTGGGCGCTTGGCGCACGAGCCGCATGGACGCCTGAAGCCTGAGGGCGGCGCTCAGGAGTAGTAGGTCAACCAGGCGAACAGGCTCGTGGTGCCCGCCATCGTGCGGAACATCCCGGGCAGCGTCTGGGAGTCCCTGATCGGCCCGCCCCACCAGCTGTCAAGCCAGAGGCCGCGGCCGTCGGCGGCGTGGCGGACGGCGTGGGTGGCGTTGACCTCGGCCACTTCCAGCCAGTGCCCGTCGCCCACGGCCTTGCCGTACGCCTCCATCCACTCCATGAAGATCGAGTCGTACAGCGGCGCAAAGTTGTACTCGACCCCGTAGATCTCGGTCATCGACCGCGCCTGAGCGGCGGAGTGGGTGCAGTAGCTCTGCTGGCCGGTCGCCTGGCAGAGCAGGTACTGCGCGTAGATCAGAGGCGCCTGCACGTAGTCGATCACCGTGCTGCCCGGGCCGCCGCTCAGGTAGAGCCCGTGGAAGCCGACGTCGTGGGTGTTGCCCCAGTCGATGTACTTGCGCACCTGCGCGAGCTGGTCGGGTTCGTGGTCGGCCCCATACAGCAGCGCCCCCAGCAGGCTGTTGGACGCCAGCGCCTCACCGGCGTGAAAGGGGTGGTCGGTGTTCCACCACATCCCGACGCAGCGTGTGACGAGGGGGTGCAGGGGGATCGTCCGCGCGAGTTTGGGTGGCTCCCCGGGCGGGTGGGCGCCGGGCCTCCGTGCCCCGCGTCGGCGCGCAGTTTTCTACCCCGTGTCGGCGCCGGCCTCCCGAGCGGCCGCTTCGGCCAGCTCCAACTGGCGCTCCACGAGGTCCAGGCCCGCGTCCCAGAAGCCCGGGTCGGTGAGGTCCACGCCGACGATCTGCCCCAGCTCCTCGGGGCTGCGCGAACCACCTGCCGCGAGCAGCTCCAGGTACTGGGGCACGAGCTCGGCGCCGCGCTGCTCGTAGCGCTCGTACACCGACAGCGCGAGCAGCTGGCCGTAGGCGTACGCGTACACGTACCCCGGCGTGTTGATGAAGTGGGGGATGTACGACCACCACATGCGGTACCCCTCGGTGAGCTCCACCGAGTCGCCCAGCAGCTCCGCCTGGCTCTCCGCCCACAACTCGCCCAGGCGCTCCACCGACAGCTCTCCCTGCTCGCGGCGGGCGGTGTGGACGAGGTCCTCGAAGCGGTTCATCGCGACCTGGCGGAAAACCGTCGCGATGATGTCCTCCAGGTGCTCGGCCAGCAGCGCCAGGCGCGACTGCGGCGTCGAGTCCTGGGAGAGCAGGCGCCCGAACACAACCGTCTCGCCGAACACGGAGGCGGTCTCCGCGAGCGTCAGCGGGGTGCCCTGGTGGAAAACCCCCTGGCGCGCCGCCAGCGCGAAGTGCACGCCGTGTCCGAGCTCGTGCGCGAGCGTCAGCACGTCGCGCCGGCGCGAGGTGTAGTTGAGCAGCACGTACGGGTGCGCGGAGGGCACCGCCGAGGCGCAGAACGCCCCCCCACGCTTGGCCGGGCGCACCGGGGCGTCGATCCACCGCTCCTCGAAGAAGCGCGCCGCGAGCGCCCCCAGCTCCGGGGAGAACGAGCCGTAGCAGTCGAGCACCAGCTCGCGCGCCTGCGCGAAGGTGAAGTGCACCTCGTCCTGGGTCACCGACGCCATGCGGTCGTAGTCCGCGAGGCGGTCCACTCCCAGCAGCCCCGCCTTCAGCCGGTACCACCGGCGGGCGATCTCGTAGCGGCCGCGCACCGCCTCGACCAGCGCCTGCACCGACTCGTCGCTCGCCTCGTTGGCGAGGTTGCGCGCCGCCAGCCAGTGGGGGTACCGGCGAAGGCGGTCGTCCACCGCCTTGTCGACCAGCAGCGTGTTGAGCACGTACGCGCGCGTGCGCAGGCCCGGTGCGAGCGCGGCGGTGACCGCCTCCGCGGCCGTGCGGCGGACCTCGCGGTCGGGTCCCGCGAGGCGGCTGAGCGCCACGTCGAGGGCGACGCGTTCGGTCTCGCCCGCCTCGGTGCCTTTCCCACCACTCACTCCGTTGCCGTCTCCACCGGTCGTCCCTTCGCCGGTCCCGGCCTCCCGGCCCGTGGCACCGCCGTCCGTGGGCCGGTTGGTTCCGTGGCCCCCGCCGTCGCGCCCCGCGGCGCCCGTGGGTGGCTGGGCCGGCAGCTCGACTTCGATCGCCGACGTCAGCTCCTCGAACAGCCGCGCCCACGCGGTCGCGCCGGTCAGCGACTTCTCGGAGAGCACCTTCTCCTCCGGTTCGCTGAGCAGGTGCTCGCGGTAGCGGCGCACGTTGCGAAGGTGGTGGCGGCAGCTGTCCAGCGCCTCGCCCGCCAGCAGCTCCTCGGCGCGCTCCTCTGGGAGTGCCGCCCACTCCAGCTCGAAGAACAGGAGCGTCGTCCCGATCGCCGTCTCGCCCTCCTGCACCCGCTGCAGCAGCGCGCCGTTCGCGGGGTCCGCGGTGTCCGTGGAGAAGCGCAGCCCCGCGTACGTCCCCGCGCGGCCGACGAGTTCGTAGATCGCGGCCAGCTCCCCCATCGCCTCCGCGAGGCCGGGGCCGTCGAGCTCGCCGAGCTTGCCCGCGTAGCGCTCGGCGAAGGCCTGCGCGCGGGTCAGCGCCTCCTCCAGCCTGCCCTCCACCCCGGCCTCGCCCTCGCCGTCGACGAGCGGCCCGAGGTCCCACGCGGTGCTCTCCAGCTCGGGGTCGGTGGGCTCGGTGGTGGCGGTGGACGTGGTGGAGGACACGACGGTCAGCAGGATAACCGCAGCTCGCGCAGACGCACCCGCCACCGCCCGCCGTCGGCGACCACGGCTCCGACGAAGCCCGGGTGCAGTCGCAGGCGACGGACCTGCCACTCCCCGGCTCCGTCGGGTGGGAGGCGGGGCTGGTTCGCGGGGGGCAGGCGAAGGCGGGGCCGATCCGCAGGGCCGTCTACGCCGACCTGCCGCAGGTCGAGCGCCAGGCCCACGCCGAGTGCCTTCGCGTACGCCTCCTTGACGGTCCAGTAGCGCAGGAACGCGGCGGTGCGCTCGCGCGCGTCGGCCCGCAGCACCCGCTCCGTCTCCCGGTCGTTGAGGGCGCGCTCGATCAGACCCGCGGAGGGGGCACGTCGATCGATCGCCTCGACGTCGATCCCGACCGAGCGTTTGCACCCGACCGCGAAGACCGCCAGGCCGGCGGTGTGGGAGAGGTTGAAGCAGAGGTCGTGGCGGTCGTGAGCCGGCGCGAGCTCCGGACGCCCAAACGCGCCCTGCAGAATCTTCACCGCCCGCGGGTCGATCCCCAGGTAGGAGCCCAGCAGCCGCCGCAGGCCGGCACGCGCCGCCGAGCGCTGCTCGCGCGTTGAGGCCGTCACGTCCAGCGCGAGTGTCCACACGTGGAGCTCCCGCGCCCCCGGTTTCCCCCGCGCGCCCGGTTTCCCCCGCGCGCCCAGCGTCCCGACGCGGCCGTCGATCGCAACCGGGGCTCCACCATCGTGTGCGACCGACGCTCGGGCGTCGTTCGGCGCACACACGGACATGTGGGCGATCGTAGCGTGGGCGGTGTCGCCGCGGCGCCCTCGGGCGACGTGTCGGGCGACGTCCGGGCGACGTCCGGGCGACGTCCTACCATCGCTCGCCCGATGCACGAGACGACTCCCAACGTGTTCCTGATCGCTCGCCCCTCGATCGACCTGGAGGGGATGCGCGCCTACCTGCGGGACGTGGGTGGGGAGTCGTGGTTGCAGCTGCGCTTGGGGGAGGCGGAGAGCTCGCAGGCGGAAGGTGTGGGAGGGGGCGAGGACGCGCAGGCTGGTCGAGGGGGGCCCAGCGCGGGCGAACTGCTCCTGGAGTTCGGGGGTCGCGCCTGCTACCGCAGTTGGGAGCCCGGCCTGAACCCCAACGTCTCCAAGATCCGCACCGACCGACGCGAGTACTTCGCCAACATCCTGCGCTCCGGCCACGGAAGCGTGCTGGAGCACGCCAACTACTCCTTCGCGATTCGGAACTGCTCACGTGTTTTTACTCACGAGCTTGTAAGGCACCGTGCCGGCTCGGCCTTCAGCCAGGAGAGCCTGCGCTACGTGCGCCTCACCGACATCGGCTTCCGCGTGCCGCCGGCGCTCGAGCCCGTGCGCGAGCAGGTGCTCTCGATCGTGGAGCGGTTGGAGGAGTTTCAGGTCAGCGCTGCCGCCGAGCTTGGGATCGAGGAGCCCGGGGTGCCCTTCCACGTCAAGAAGGAGGTCACCTCCGCGCTGCGCCGCCTCGCGCCGATCGGCCTCTCCACCGACATCGTGTGGACGGCCAACGCCCGCACCCTGCGCCACGTGATCGAGATGCGCACGGCCGAGAGCGCCGAGGAGGAGCTGCGCCTGGTGTTCGACGCGGTCGCCCGGATCATGTGTACAGAGGCCCCGTACCTCTTCCAGGACTTCGTGCGCCACGACGACGGGTCGTGGGTGCCGGAGTACCACAAGGTCTAGGCGTAGGGGTGTTGCTTGGGTGGGTCGCCCGCGTGGGTGGAGAGCGATGAGGAGGCGGGCGCGAGGGCTGTGGCGCGGGGTATCCTGCTTTTGCGTCGGCGCGTGAAGGGCCGGCGGGTAAAAGGCTTCGTGGGCCCTGACTCCGGCTGCGACGCGCTCGCGTATGACACGCTGCGGGTGGGGCCGGCATTCAAGCACCGACCCCACCCAAACTTTCGATGGACCACTAGCCCACTATTGAACGAATCTTAATCCCACATTATTCAATAGGGTTAATAAAGGGACGCTTCCTGTTCCGGTCCCGGATCCAGCTCCACCGATCGTGCAATTTGCATGAACGGCCGACTCTGCTTCAAGTAATACTAATGTTTCTAAAATGTTGTTGTTGTTAAGGGTCAATCTGGAGTCTGGTGTAACCGCCCAGTCGTTGAACGTACAGACATCCGTTTTTTCGACACCCATAACCCTACACGTCACGGCCCAACCAGGGGCCGCTTCGCCGGTTTTACCGTTGGTGATGTTGTCTCTCGATTTGCCTTCCGTTTCTGCGAGTTCCCCCTGCCACGGCAAATTTCTTGGTTCAGGAGTCCCCACGATTTTTTCGCAGCTTTTGCCTGCCGAGCATACAATTTTATTCATTTTTTCAATTCTCGAGAACTTACCGGGACCAACGGACCCGAGCGTTTCGCTTGTGCAGCCGACCTCCACTTCTCCGACAATGGGCACTTTGGTGTCCGCGAGAGCCAGTGTGCCAAAAGCGATGGCTGCTTCCGTCCCTTTGACTTCCTCCCATCCCCATTTACCCGTGCCGGAAGCTTTTACGCACTCCCCTTCTTCGTATTTTGTACCGGGTGCCCCTTCTCTGCAGCTCTGCCAAGCGGCTGTCGTCGCGGAAGCGGTCTCGGCGGCGACCACGCTCATCACGAACATGGCCACGACACAGAGTCCCGCGATCCTTATGGTTTTCATTATGTACCACTCCCTTCGTCATTGATTGTTGGGGTTTTGGCAACCGGTCCGGCTCATCCGAACCCGTACCAAGGCCCTCAGAGGATATGTCAATGAAATAGTACTTTTTGGGTGGCCCGAACTTACGGAAGGGCTTCGGGAGGCCACCAGGAGACTCCTGGTGCCCCTGGGATCGCGGTCGAGCACCGCAAATTGGCTCCAGCAATGGTAATCCAGCATGGCCTCGCCTGCCGATGCGCAGTTTGCTCGACCGGGTGGCCGAGGGGACTGCACTCCCAGCTATTGCAAAGTGTTCCCGACAGGTCCACCGAGATGTTGGATGACGGAGGACCGGCTTACCGGCCTCAGCCGACTGGGCCACCCTCTAGTCGCGGTCAGCCTACGGTTTCTTGGACGTCGGTTTGGTCTTCCCGCGTGCTCGTCGGCGGCGCGTAGCGCTTCTTGGCTGCGGCGATGCAGGTCGGCGCTTTGACCCCTCACCACACGGCGACGGCCCGCGGGTGGCGGTGGGCTCGTAGCTTGCGGTCCTTGGTCACGAGCCTCCAGCCGTGCTCGATCGCCGTTGCGTAGATCAGGCGGTCAGCGGGGTCTCCGGGGAAGGAGGTTGGCAGCGAGACTGCGGTGTCGGCCACGGCGGGTGTGATCCCGACGGTGCGCAACTGGCCGGCGAGCTGCTCGAGCCACGAGCGGACCGGGATCGCGACGGCGATCCGCTCGTGCTTGGCTAGCCACGCCAGCTCGAACCACGTGATGGCTGCCACGGCGAGCTCGTCTGCTTCGTTCAGCGCCTCGGCGGCGGCTTGGCTCACTCGCTGCGGCTCGGCTGACCACCAGTGGACGACGTGGGTGTCGAGGACCACCGTCGTCACGGCAGGTTCCAGGGTGCCCCGGTCGTGTACAGGTCCTCCTCGGTGCTCGCCGTCATCGCGACGCCGGCAAGCTTGCCCTTGAGCGAGTGGGCGCCGCTGGCGGGCACGAGACGCGCGACGACGTGGCCGTGCTTGGTGATCTCCACCTCCTCGCCGCTGGCGACCTCGTCGAGCAGCGCGAGGATCTTCGCCTTCACTTCGGTTGCGGTCATAATCCTGCCCATATGACCAGTGTACCAGTCATGCAGGGGGAAGTCGAGTGCTGTGTTGATGTGATGAGTCAGTTCCATGTTGCGAGCGTACGGATCGATGGGGATGGAACGCTCGCACGGGGGCTGCCAGCCTCTGTGGAGGGCTCTCCGAGCAGGCCCCGTCCGCTCGCGCGGTGGATCGCGCGCGGCTCAGAACAGCCCGAGCCCGGCGCCCGCGTGGCGCACGAGGTCGAACAGCGGCCCGGGCACGATCCCGAAGAAGAGCGTGGCGGCGCCGGCCAGCACCGCGACCAGGGCGACCTCGAACTGGGGTGCGGCGGCGCGCGCGTGGCCGGGCTCCACGGGTCGCGCGAGACCGGGCTCGGGTGCAGCCGGCGGGTCGAGCGCGGAGGACCCGCCAGCAATCGCCGGCACGACGGCCGGAGAGGGCGCTGCGCCCATCCACATCGTGGCGATCACGGGGAGGTAGTACCCGAGCGAGATCATCGAGCCGACCACGATCACGACGCCCAGCCACGTGTACCCGCCGGAGACCGCGGCGTCGATCAGGTAGAACTTCCCCATGAAGCCCGCGGTCGCGGGGATCCCCGCGAGGCCGAGCATCGCCAGCGTCATCGGCCACGCCAGCCACGGCTGCTCGCGCCCGAGGCCGGCCAGCGTGCCGATGCCGTCACCGCGGCCGGTGGCGCGCTCGCGCGCGACGATCACGGCGAACGCGGCCATGTTCATGAACAGGTACACGGCGAGGTAGAAGACCGTCGCGCGGACGCCCAGCTGGGAGGCGACGACGACGCCGGCGAGCATGTAGCCGGCCTGCGCGACGGAGGAGTAGGCGAGCATCCGCTTCAGCGAGGACTGCCCGAGCGCGCCGACGTTGCCGACGACGATCGTGACCGCCGCGAGCGTCGCGACCGCTGGGGCCCAGCTGCTTTGTGTTTCGATCAGCGCGACGTCGAAGAGGCGCAGGAACACTCCGAGCGCGGCCGCCTTGGTGGCGACCGCCATGAACGCGGTGACCGGCGTGGGCGCGCCCTCGTAGACGTCGGGGGTCCACTGGTGGAAGGGGGCGACGGACGCCTTGAAAGCGAGCCCGGCGACCGACAGCGCGATGCCGGTGAGCAGCAGCACGTTGGTGGCGAGTCCCTTGCTGGAGATCGCGGCGGCGATCGCGCCGAAGTCGGTGGCCCCGGTGGCGCCGTAGATCAGCGCGAGGCCGTACAGCAGCGTCGCGGAGCCGACGGAACCGATGATCAGGTACTTGAGCCCCGACTCGAGCGAGTGCTCGCGGCGCATTTCCGTCGCGCACAGCACGTACAGCGGGATCGACAGGAGCTCCAGGCCGATGAACAGCGCGACGATGTTCTGCGCGGCGGCGAGCAGCGACATGCCTCCGATCGCGGTCAGCAGCAGCGCGTGAAACTCGCCGTGCGCGGCTTCGTGCGCGGCGCGCGAGCGCCACGCGAGCAGCACCGTGCAGGCGCCGCCTGCGACCAGGATCAGGTTGAGCACGAGCGCGAGGTCGTCGATCCGCAGCGCGCCGGAGACGATCGACTTCTGTTCGTCCCACTGCCAGATGGTTAGGCCCGCCGCGGCGCCGAGCGCTACGAGACTGAGCGCGGGGACGACGTGCTCTCGCACCCGCCGGGCGCCGAGCAGGCCGACCAGCAGCACGACGACTGCGCCGCCGAGCAGGGCGATCAGGGGGGAGAGGCCCGCGAAGTTCACGGGCGGGCCTTTCAGGTGGGCGGTGGCCACGTGGGCGGGGAAGAAGGGCACGTAGTTCATCGGTCTACCGTTCGTTGCCCGTTTCGATCGGGACTGTGCCTCTTACAGCGGCGGAACTGCGTGAGGTCGAGTTTGCGGGCACTCCATAGGCTCTGTGCAGCTCCTGCTGCAGCGTGGCAAAAGGAACAGGATCCTTGAGCGGGAACATTTGCTCGATAGCCGGAGCGACGGCGGCCTGCACCGACCGTTCGCTGCGGTGCAGCGCCAGCTGCGGGTAGAGCGCGAGGAAGAGGATCACGGCCACGAGCGGAACGAGTACGGCGCCGTCGAGCAGCGTGAGCTCGCGCGAGTCCACCCCGGCGCCGACGCGGTTGTGCATCGCGCGGATGAACAGCCGCAGTGCGTACACGCTCGCCGCCACGACGCCGCTGAACGCGATCACCGCGATCGCCAGCTTCGCTTTGAAGAGGCCGAGCAGGATCAGAAACTCACCCACGAAGTTGGCCGAGCCGGGCATCGCCAGCGTGGCGAGCGCCACGACCAGGAAGAGCGTGGCGAGCACCGGGGCGCGGAACGCGATGCCGCCCATCTCGCGGATGTCCTCCGAGCCCCCCGCGCGCTGGGAGAGCAGCAGGATGATGAAGAACAGCGGCGCGACGACGAGGCCGTGGTTGACCATCTGCAGCAGCGCGCCCTGGGCGCCCTGGGGGTTCAGCGCGAAGATCCCGAGCGTGATGAACCCGAGCTGCGCGACGGATGAGAAGCCGGCGATCAGGCGGGCGTTGGTCTGGGTGAACGCCATCGCCGAGCCGTACAGGATCGAGGCGAGCGCGATCAGCAGCATCAGCGTCTGGAAGTGCACGGCGGCGTGTGGGTAGAGCGGCAGCACGATCGCCAGGAAGCCGTACGCGCCGACCTTGGAGAGCACCCCGGAGAACACCATCAGCACCTCGATCGGCATCGCGCGGTAGCCGTCGGGCATCCACCCGTGCAGCGGGAACGCCGGCATCTTCACGAGGAACGCGGCGGCGAAGAACAGGAAGATCCACTCCTGCGAGCCGCCGCTGAGCGGCAGCGCGTGCAGCGAGGAGAGCACGAACGTCAGCGGGGTCCCGTGCTGTTCGGAGGCGAGCACGCCGGTGGCAATCGCCGCGGCGAGCATCAGCAGCGAGCCGACGAGCGTGTAGATCACGAGCTTGATCGTCGCCTTCACGCGGTCGGGTCCCACACCCCACCCGCCGATCAGGAAGTAGAAGGGGATCAGCATCAGGTCGAAGAACGCCACGAACAGCGCGAGGTCCTGCGCGAGGAACGCCCCGAGCACGGCCGACTCGGCGAGCATGAAGTGGAAGTAGAAGAGCCGCGGGCGCTCGGGGTTCCGCCCGCCCCTGCGCATGTTCAGGGACAGCACCGCGGCGGCGAACAGCAGCGTCGTGAGCCCTACGAGCATCACGTTGAGGCCGCTCACCCCGAGCTTGTAGTGGATCCCCAGCGCGGCGATCCAGACGACGTCGGTGACGTGCTGCAGGCCGCCGCCGGGCGTGTAGTCCGCGATGTACCCGATCGCAAGCCCCAGCGCTGCCACCGAGCCGACCAGCGCGACCAGGCCGGGGAGGCGTTCGCTGCGCAGGCCGAGCACCGCGCCAGCCAGGCCGCAGGCGAGGGGGAGCCAGATGAGGACGGAGAGAGGCATCAGGACTGCAGCAGGAAGTAGAGGCCGAGCGCGCCGACGCCGAGCAGCAGCAGCGCGGCGTAGTAGCGCAGGAAGCCGCTCTGCACGGCGCGCACCGCCGCGGAGCCGGCGCGGACGATCCCCGTGGTACCCCCGATGAGCGTGCCATCGACGAACACGCGCTCGAAGGTGTCGCGCGCGAAGCGCCCGGCGGCGGCGGCGGGGCGCACGACCAGGAGGTCGATGGCCTCGTCGAAAAACCACTTGTGCCAGAGCAGCTCGTACACCGCCCCGAACCGCTCGCGGGCGGCGACCGCGATGGAGGGCTGCTTGACCCAGATGCGGTACGCGATCGCGATGCCGCTCAGGCCGAGCACCGTGCCGAGGCACAGCCCGAAGATCAGCAGGCCGTCGCGGGTGTGCGGTTCGTACAGCGGCGAGGAGGCGAACGTGGGACGCAGGAAGTTGACGATCACGTCGTCCACGCCGGGGACCTGCACAAGCCCGGCGCCCACGGCGCCGACTGCCAGCACGCTCATCGCCACGCGCATCGGCAGCGCGCGCTCTGCCACCGTGTGGTGGGGGCCGGGGAAGCCGACGTCGGTGTCCTCCACTTCGCCGTTGGCGGGGTTGGTGGGCACCTCGGCGTGGTGCAGGTGCCCGCCTTCGAGCTCGCGCGCCTCTGCGACGGGGTCGCCGTAGAAGGCGCGGAAGATCATCCGGAACGTGTAGATCGCGGTGAGGAACGCGCCGAGGTAGCCCATCACGTACAGCACCCAGTGCCAGCCTCCGCGCTCCGCGGTGACGAGCAGGATCTCGTCCTTGGAGAAGAACCCGGAGAAGGGCGGGATGCCCGACAGCGCGAGGCCGCCGATCACAAAGCAGGCGAACGTGAACGGCAGCGCCTTGCGGAAGCCGCCCATCTTCTCCAGCGACTGCTCGCCGCCCATCGCGCCGATGATCGAGCCGGCGCCCATGAACAGCAGCGCCTTGAAGAACGCGTGGGTCATCAGGTGAAACAGCCCAGCGGCGTAGGCGCCGACGGAGACGCCCATGATCATGTAGCCGATCTGGGACATCGTGGAGTAGGCGATCACGCGCTTGATGTCCGTCTGCACGAGCGCGATCGTGCCTGCGATCAGCAGCGTGAGCGCGCCGATCACCGCGCCGGTGTCCTGCGCGGCGGGGGCGAGTTCAAAGAGCGTGTGCATGCGTGCGATCAGGTACACGCCCGCCGTCACCATCGTCGCGGCGTGGATCAGCGCGGAGACGGGCGTGGGGCCCTCCATCGCGTCGGGCAGCCACGTGTGCAGGGGGATCTGCGCGGACTTCGCGGCGGCGCCGACGAGCAGCAGCAGGCAGCCGGCGGTGATGTCCGCTTCGCCGGAGTGGAACACGTGCGGGGCCGCCTTGAAGACGGCGAGGTATTCGAGCGTGCCGGTGTGCTTGAAGATGAAGTACGTCCCGAGCACGAGGCCCACGTCGCCGACGACGTTGATCACGAACGCCTTGATCCCCGCGCGCGTCGCGGTGGTGCGGCGGTACCAGAAGGAGATCAGCAGGTACGAGGCGGCGCCGACGAACGCCCACCCGACAATCAGCAGCAGGAAGTTGCCGGCGAGCACCAGCAGCAGCATCGAGAAGACAAAGAAGTTGAGGTACGCGAAGTAGCGCGCGAAGCCGCGGTCTTCCTCCAGGTAGGAGACCGAGTAGAGGTGGATCATCGTGGAGATGCCGGTGACGACGAGGATCATGTAGACCGAGAGCGGATCGACGAGGATCGAGACGTGCGCGTCGATGCCCACCGTCACCGCGTAGTTCCACAGCGAGGAGGTCAGCTCGCGGTGGGCGGGCGCGTTGCCCTGCAGCTTGACCAGCGCCCCGAGCGAGGCCACGAACGCGAGCCCGATCGCCGCCGTGGCGATCCACCCGGCCGAGCGGCCTGGCAGGACGCGGAAGCCGAAGCCGATCACGAGCGTCCCGAGCAGCGGGAACAGCAGCACGAGCCAGCCCCACGTCGTCGCGCTCATCCTTGCAACTCCCTCAGCTCGTCCACGTCAATTGGTAGACGCCGCCGATAAATGGCGACGATCATGCCGAGGCCGATGCAGACCTCGCAGGCGGCGACGGTCATCACGATCAGCGCGAGGATCTGCCCGTCGCCGTTGCCCCACATGCGCGAGAACGCGATCAGTGCGAGGTTGCCGCCGTTGAGCATCAGCTCCAGGCAGAGCAGCACGACGAGCGGGTTGCGCCGGATGATGACGCCGACGGCGCCGAGCGCGAAGACGATCGCCGAGACGGCGAGGAACCAGGCGATGCTCACCAGCCGCCCTCCTCGGTCTGGTTGTCCCCGCCGGCCACGCCTGCGTACTCCTCCTCGGTGCCACCACCGTTCGCCTGCATGGCCACGAACAGCGGGCCGCCGACCCCCTCGGCCATCGTGCCCGTGCCCTGGGGGCGGACGAGGTCCAGCGGGGCGAGCGGCTCGTGGCTCTCCTCACCAAGGCCGCCGCGGCGCCGGGCGAGCACGACGCCCCCGACGGCGGCGATCAGCAGCAGGAACGACGCGATCTCGAACGCAAGCAGGAAGCGGGTGAGCAGCAGGTTGCCGATGTACGCGGGGGTGCCGAACGTGCGTGGCCCCGGGGTGTATCCGGCGCCGTACCCTTCGATTGCCTTCAGCCCAGAGCCGAGCAGCGCGATCAGCAACTCGACGAGCACCGCTCCCCCGAGCAACGCTCCCACGAGGCGCAGCGAGCCGCGCGAGGAGGCGCCGCGGCGCAGGCGCTGCCCGAGCGAGCGGGCGGAGTCCCCGACGTAGGCGACGACGAACACGTACAGCACCATCACCGCGCCGGCGTAGACGACGACCTGCGCGGCGGCGACGAATTCGGCGCGCAGCAGCAGGAACAGCACGGCGAGCGAGAGCAGGTGCACGACGAGCGCGAGCACGGCGAAGAAGGCGTCGCGCAGCGCGACCACGCCGACCGCGCCGGCGATGGCGCCGGAGGCGGCAAGGAAGAACAGCAGTACGCTCACCTCGCCCTCCCGGCGCAGCGGCGTGCGCTCCAGCGGCTCGGCGAGCAGCATCTCCTTGGTGAAGATCAGGTCGGAGCGGGAGTAGTCGGAGAGCTCATAGTCGTGGCCCATCGTGATCGCGTCGAACGGGCAGGCGACCTCGCAGTAGCCGCAGAAGATGCACCGCGAGAGGTTGATCTCGTACACCTCGGCGTAGCGCTCCCCCGCGGAGACGCGGTGCTCGGGCGTGTTCTCGGCCGCGACGACGCGGATGCAGTCGGCCGGGCAGGCGGCGGCGCACAGCGAGCAGCCGACGCACTTCTCCAGGCCGGTGTCCTCAAACTTGTGCAGCTTGTGGCGCCCGCGGAAGCGCGGGTAGACGGGGGTCTTCTCCTCGGGGTACTGCACCGTGACGACCGGTTCGCGGATGCGGCCCGAAGGCGGTGAACAGGCCACGCACGGTCTCGCCGAACGTGCGCCAGGTGCTGCGCGCGGCGCCGGGCGCGGGGGTGCGCTGAACCTGGATCACGTCCTCGCCGGGGCTCCACGCCGTGACGTTCAGGGCGGCGGCCGGGCGGTGGCGGTGGAGGACAGCGGTGGAGGGGCCGGCGGGCTGCGGGGGCGTGGGCGTGGAGGCCATCAGTGCGTCACCACCACGAGCACGGCCGTGACCAGCGCGTTGAGCGTCGCCAGCGGCAGCAGCACCTTCCAGCCGAAGGACATCAGCTGGTCGTAGCGCAGGCGCGGCAGCGTGGCGCGCACCCAGATGAAGAAGAACGTGAAGAGCCCCATCTTGAACAGCACCACGAACGGGTCCACCCACCCGGGCGGGTGGATGCCGAACGGCAGCAGCCAGCCGCCGAGGAACACGGTCGTGACGATGCCCGAGACGACGAGCACGTTGAGGTACTCGGCGAAGTAGTAGGAGGCGAAGCGCCCGCCGCCGAACTCGGTGTTGTAGCCGCCGACCAGCTCGGCGTCGGCCTCCGTCAGGTCGAACGGCGCGCGGTTGATCTCCGCGAAGGAGGCGGTGAGGAAGATCAGGAAGCCGACGAACTGGGGGACGAGGAACCACATGCCCTGCCTGCGCGTAGACGATGCCGGTCAACGAGAGCGTCTGCGCGGTGAAGATCACGCCGACCAGCGCGAGACCCTGGGAGACCTCGTAGGAGATCATCTGCGCGGCGCCGCGCATCGCCCCGAGGAACGAGTACTTCGAGCCCGAGGCCCAGCCGCCGAGCATGATCCCGTAGAACGCGACCGCGCCGAACGCGAACAGGTAGAGCGGCCCGATCGAGACGTCCACCCCGTACAGCCCGACGGGCGTGCCGAAGATGTGCTGGACGTTGCCGAACGGGATCAGCGCGAACGCGGCGACCGCGGTGAGGATCGAGATCACCGGCGCGAACGCGAACAGGAGGCCGATCGAGGTCGTCGGGCGGAACTGCTCCTTGGTGAGCAGCTTGAGGATGTCGGCGAGCGGCTGCAGCGCGCCGTAGGGACCGACGCGGTTGGGGCCGTAGCGCGACTGAAAGCGCCCGAGCAGCTTGCGCTCGGCGAGCAGCACGACCGGCACGAGCTGCAGGCCGACGGCGAAGATGATGACGGCCTTGAGGATCTGGATCCACCATTCTTCGTAGAAGCCGACGAGTCGCGAGGATCACGAGGCCACCGCCACCGGCGCGAGGAGCTGACGCACTGCCGCCACCGATGCGGCTTGTCGCCAGCTCGTCGAGCACCCGCGCTCTCCGAGCGCGTCTCGCCCGGCGCGCCACCCCGGGCCGCAGCCGCTGCACGCGGCCGTCGGGGTGCACGACGGTGCCCTCCTTCTCGGGGTAGGCGAGCGCGGGGAAGACGACGTAGGCGTGCGCGCGGACGCCCTCGGTGAGGAACGTGGCGTGGGCGATCACGGTGGAGGCCCGCTCCAGCGCCCGCTCCCACAGCTCTCGGCTCCGCCCACGGCGAGCGGAGGTGCTCGGAGGAGGGCAGGGGCGAGGGGCCCGCGAGCGGGTCGGCGTCCAGCAGGTAGAGCGCGGAGAGCTCGCCGGCGGCCAGCGCCGCGGCGATCCCGTGCGCGTCGAGCCCCTCCTCGTCGAGCTCGCCGAGCTCCGGGCCGGCGTTGGGGAGCACGCCCGCTTCGCGCAGGCCGCGGCCGTTGGCGTGCGCGGGGATTTCGAGCAGCCCGGCGCCGTCGATGCTCGGCGAGCCCCAGCGTGGCGGCGAGGTCGAGCAGGGCGCGCACGGCCCGCTCGCCGTCGGCGCCCGGCGGCCAGGCGCTCGTGCCACAGCACGACGACCTCCTCGCCGGCCGCGCGCAGCGTGTCGAGCAGCTCCTCGCGCGCGGACCTCGTCGAGCAGCTGCTCGCGCCCGGCGCGCACAGCTGCAGCCCGTGGCGGCGCACGCCCTTGCGCAGCCGCAGGTCGAGGATCGCGGCGTCGGCGAGCGGGTCGCAGTCGAGCAGCAGCACGGCGTGGGCGAACTCCAGGTCGCTCACGCGTCGCCTGCAGCGCCGGGGCGGCGAGCGCCCGGAGCAGCTCCAGCGGCAGCGTGCCGGCGACGCGCGAGTCCAGGTGCGGCGAGCCCAGCACCTCGCGCAGCAGGCGCGCGAGCAGCAGGCCCTCCTCGCAGGTGGTGCCGCCGCCGGCGAGCGCAGCGATGCGCTCGCCCGCGCGGCGCAGGCCGGCGGCGGCCTCCTCCAGCGCGCGCTCCCACGAGACCGGGCGCAGCTCGCCGCCGTCGCGCACCAGCGGCGCGGTGACGCGCGCGTCGCCGCCGAGCACGGGGTAGGCGAAGCGGCCGCGGTCGCACAGCCAGCCGTCGTCGACCTCGGGGTTCTCGCGCGAGAGCACGCGCAGCACGCGCTCGTCGCGCACCGTCAGCGTGACGTTGCACTGCGACGGGCACAGCGTGCAGACCGAGCCGGCGTCCTCGATGTCCCACGGGCGCGCGCGGAAGCGGTAGGGGCTGGGAGGTGAGCGCGCCGACGGGGCACAGCTCGACGATGTTGCCGGAGAAGGGCGCCACGTAGGGGTGGCCGTCGAAGGTGGAGACGTAGGAGTGCGCGCCGCGCTCCTGCAGCACGAGCTGGTGGTCTTCGGAGATCTCCTGGGAGAAGCGCACGCAGCGGTAGCAGAGGATGCAGCGCTCGCGGTCGATCGCGATCAGCGGGGAGAGCGCGAGCGGCTTGACGAAGTGGCGCTTGGGATCGACGTAGCGCGAGATGCCGCGGCCCCAGCCGAAGGTGATGTCCTGCAGCGGGCACTCTCCGCCCTTGTCGCACACGGGGCAGTCGAGCGGGTGGTTGATCAGCAGGAACTCGACGACGGAGTTCTGCGCCTCCTTGACGCGCTCGGACTGCGTGTGCACGACCATGCCGTCCTTGACCGGCGTGGAGCAGCCGGTCTGCAGCTTGGGGATGCCCTCGATCTCCACCAGGCACATGCGGCAGGCGCCGACGGGCGAGCCGAGCTTGGGCTCGTAGCAGAAGACCGGGATCTCGATGTCGCCGAGCTTGGCGGCGTCGACCAGCATCGAGTTTTCGGGCGCCTGGACCTCGAGGCCGTCGATCGTGAAGGTGATGGTGCGGGGTTCGGGCCGCGGCATCAGTCGTGCCTCCCCGGCACTGACCAACGCGCCTTGGGCCGCCGAGCACACCCTCGGCCGCCGCGACATCGCCGACCCGGCCGCGCAGGCGCGCGGCCGCCATGTGCGCTTCGAACTCGGGGCGGAACTTGGCGATCATCGAGCCGATCGGCATCGCCATCGCGTCGCCGAGCACGCACAGGCAGTTGCCGATGATGTGCTCCTGCACGGAGGCCATGATCTCGAGGTCCATCGGCGTGGCCTCGCCGGCGTCGATCCGCTCCAGCATCGTGACCGTCCAGTTGGTGCCCTCGCGGCAGGGGGTGCACTTGCCGCAGGACTCGTGGCGGTAGAACTTCGCGACCTTCAGCGCCACGTCGAGGATCGGCGTGGAGTCGTCGACGACGATGATCGCCCCGGAGCCGAGCATCGTGCCGGCCTTGGCCATCGAGTCGAAGTCGTAGGGGATGTCGAGGTCCTCGCCGGTGAGCACGGGGGAGGAGGAGCCGCCGGGGAACCAGCACTTGACCTTGCGCCCCTCGGGCGGCCCGCCGGCGAGGCCGTAGATGATCTCGCGCGAAGGGACGCCGAGCTCGATCTCGTAATTGCCGGGCCGCTGCACGTGCCCGGAGACCGACACGAGCTTCGTGCCGGTGGACGTGGCCACGCCGAGCTTGGCGTACTCGTCGCCGCCCATGCGGAGGATCGTCGGCACGGTGCAGAGCGTCTCGACGTTGTTGATCAACGTCGGCCCCTGGTAGAGGCCCTGGTTGGCCGGGAACGGCGGCTTCAGGCGCGGGTTGCCGCGCTTGCCCTCCAGCGAGTCGAGCAGGCCGGTCTCCTCGCCGCAGATGTAGGCGCCGGCGCCGCGGTGGACGACCAGCGAGAGCGAGGTGTCGGAGCCGAGGATCCGCTCGCCGACGAACCCGGCGGCGCGCGCTTCGGCGAGCGCGGCGTCGAGGATGTCGGCCTGCAGCACATACTCCCCGCGGATGTAGATGAACGAGCGCGTCGTCGCCCGCGGCGTGGGCGGCGATCACGATCCCCTCGATCAGCACGTGCGGGTACTTCTGCATCAGCTCGCGGTCCTTGAACGTGCCGGGCTCGGACTCGTCGGCGTTGCACACCAGGTACTTGTCCATGCCGCCCTTGGGCAGGAACGAGCACCTTCTTGCCCATCTGAAACCCGGCCCCCCCGCGCCCGCGCAGCCCGGAGGCTTCGAGCTCGTGCAGCACGGCCTCGGGCGGCATCTGCGAGCGCCTTGCGCAGCGCCTCGTAGCCGCCGCGGCGTTCGTACACCTCCAGGGTGTTCAGCCCGGGCTCGTCGATGCGGTCGAACAGGAGCTTGTCGGCTCACGAGTCCGGCCCCCGGGTCGGCGCAGGGCGGCCGGGCGAGCTGCTTCTCGGGCAGCACTCGCGGCCGGCGCGCACGTCCTCCAGCAGCTGCGGCACGTCGGCGAGCGTGAGCGGCCCCACATAGGCGCCGTCACGGAGGCCATCGGCGCGATGTCGCAGGCGCCGAGGCACTCGAACGAGCGCACGTTGAAGTCCGGATCGTCTGCCGCGGCGGCGCGGATCGCCTCGTACAGCTCGTCGGCGCCGCACAGCGAGCAGGAGATGTTGGTGCACACGTACACGGAGTGGCGCCCGACGGGCGTGGTCTCGAGCATGTCGTAGAAGGTCGCGACGGCGGCCAGCTCGGCGGGGGTCAGCCGCATCACGCACGCGACCTGCTCGAGCGCCTCGGGCGAGCACCACCCGTGCACGCGCTGCGCGGCCTCGAGCGCGGGCAGGATCGCAGAGCGGGGGTCGGGGTAGAGCGCCATGTGCGCCTCGATCTCCGCGCGCAGCTCCTCGGGCACTCGGGGATGGGACCCGCCCACCCCGGGGATCGATCGCCGGGGCCTTGTCGAGGTCCGCGGGCATGTCCCAACCGGGTACACGCGAGCCATGCTGGAAAACGCGTGAACCGTGCTCATCGGTCGATCCCCCCGAGGATCGGATCGAGCATCGCCGTGGTGGCGATCAGGTCGGCGATGTAGCGCCGCGGGTCATGTGCGCGAGCGCCTGCAGGTTGACGAACGAGGGGTCGCGCATGTGCACCCGCGCGGGCTTGGAGGAGCCGTCGGAGCGCACGTAGCAGCCGAGCTCTCCGCGCGGGGACTCGATCGGGTTGTACACCTCGCCGGGCGGCACGCGCATGCCCTCGGTGACGAGCTTGAAGTGGTGGATCAGCGCCTCCATCGAGGTCGCCAGCTCGTGCCGGGGCGGCAGCGCGACCTTGCGGTCCTCGGTGATGTACGGCCCCTCGGGCAGGCCGTCGAGCGCCTGTTCGATGATCTTCACCGACTCGTAGATCTCCGCCAGCCGCACCGCGAAGCGGTCGTAGTTGTCGCCGACGGTGCCGACGGGGATCTTGAAGGCGAAGTCCTCGTAGGAGGAGTAGGGGTCGGCCTTGCGCAGGTCCCACGGGTTGCCGGCGGCGCGCAGCAGCGGACCGGTCACGCCGAGCCCCAGCAGCGTGTCGGCGTCCAGCGGGCACGTGCCGCGCAGCCGCTGCAGCACGATCTCGTTGGCGTTGAGGATCGCGCCGTACTCGTCGGCGCGCTTCGGCATGATCTTCAGGAACTCGCGCACCTTCGCCGCGAAGCCGCGGGGGATGTCCTCGATCACGCCGCCCACCTGGAAGTAGCGCGTGTGCATGCGCGCGCCGGAGGACATCTCGAACAGGTCGAGGATCAGCTCGCGCTCGCGCAGGCAGTACAGGAAGATCGAGGTCGCGCCGAGGTCGAGCACGCTGGTGCCGAGCCAGATCAGGTGCGAGGCGATGCGGTTGAGCTCCAGGTGGATCACGCGCAGGTACTGCGCGCGCTTGGGCACCTCGACCTCCGCCAGCGCTCGACGGCGCCGCAGTAGGCCATCGCGTTGAAGTAGTAGGAGAGGTAGTCCATCCGCTCGATCACGGGGATCACCTTCCAGTAGGACTTGTCCTCGGCGGTCTTCTCGATCCCCGTGTGCACGTACCCGATGATCGGTTTGAGGTCGCGCACGACCTCCCCCTGGAGCGTCACCATCAGCCGCAGCACGCCGTGCGTGGCGGGGTGGTGGGGGCCGAAGTTGAGCGTCAGCAGCTCGTGCGGCTCGTCGTCGCTCGCGCTTCGAGCGCGCGTGCGGAGCTCTGCTCGCTCCTGTGGAGACGCGACCGTGGCTCACCTCGGCGCCTCCAGCCGGGTTGCTCGTTGTAGGTGAAGCGCACCGGCTCGCCGCCGGTGGGGAAGTCGCGCCGCTGCGGGTGGCCCTCGTAGTCCTCGGGCATCAGGATCCGGCGCAGGTCGGGGTGGCCCTCGAACACGACCCCGAACATGTCGTACACCTCGCGCTCCTGGTGGTCGGCGGTCGGCCAGTCCGCGGTCACCGAGTCGACCTCGCGGCGCGTCGAGCGGCACCCGCAGCTTGACCGTGAGCGCGGTCGACGCGGCTCATGTCCAGCAGCTCGTAGGCGACGCCCAGGCGCGGCTCCTCGGGGTAGTGGTCGACGCCGTGCACGCTCGCCATGAACGCAAACCCTTGCGCGCGCAGCGTCGCGAGCGCCGCGCGCACGCGGCCGGGTCGATCTCGACCGTCGCGCGTTCGCGGAAGAACACCGTGTCGCGCACCGCGCCTCGCCGCTCGCCGCAGCTCGCGCGCGAGCAGCTCCAGGCCCGTGGCGTCAGGCATCGCGCTCCGCTCGGGGGGTGGTCGGGATGGGAGCCCGCCGGCCCTGCCCCCCTCCCGCTACTTCCTGCCACCCTCCCGCGAGCTCCTCGGTGCCGACGGCCTCGTAGCGCTCGCGCCAGCCCGCGTCGGGGTCGTCCTGCACCAGCTTGCGCAGCTTGAGGATGCCGTGCATCAGCGCCTCCGGGCGCGGCGGGCAGCCGGGGACGTGCACGTCGATCGGCATGAACTTGTCGGCGGGCACCAGCGCGTAGTTGTTGAACACGCCCATCGAGCTGCAGCAGGCGCCCATCGAGATCGCCCACTTCGGCTCCAGCATCTGGTCGTACAGGCGGCGGATGATCGGCGCCATCTTGATCGACACGCGCCCCGCGAGGATGATCAGGTCGGCCTGGCGGGGGGAGGCGCGGAACGCCTCGAAGCCGAACCGCGCGATGTCCATGCGCGGCCCGGCGGCGTGGAACTGCTCCATCGCGCAGCACGCCAGCCCGAACCCGAGCGGGAAGAACGAGTTCGAGCGCGCCCACGCGACCGTTTTGTCGAGCGTGGTCGTCAGCACGCGCTCTTCCACGTACCGTTCGAGCTCCTCGCCCTCCAGGTGCGCGGGCTGGTTGGCGCCCTCCAGGTCGCCGCCGCGCAGCAGCTGCTGCGCGTTCAGGTGCTCCACGCGCAGGTTGTCCTTCGACCGGGCGCCGCTCGGTCCGAGCCGCTCGCGTTTCACCTCCACTCCAGCGCCCCCCGCCGCCACACGTAGACGAACGCGACGAATAGCAGCACGATGAACGTCACCGTCTCGGCCAGCGCGTAGCTCCCGTACGCCCGGAGCTCCACCGCGATCGGGTACAGGAAGATGACCTCGATGTCGAACAGGATGAACAGCATCGCGATCAGGTAGAAGCTGATCCCGAAGCGCATCCCCTGCTTGACCTCCGAGGGCAGCCCGCACTCGTACGGGTCCTGCTTCTGGCTGACCGCGCGCCGGGGCCCCAGCACGCCGTTGAGCAGCGTGAACGCGCCGCCCACGGCGCCGCCGAGGACCAGGAAGACGATCGCGGGAAGGTAGGAGCGCAGCACCGCGGCTGTTATACCACCGCCCGCCGATGCTTGTGCGAGAGTGTCACATAGTGACGATCGGCTCGATATCCCCGGGTGCGTGCAGCCCTCCTCGGGCCGGGGTGTCGCCTTGCCCCGGGGCCCCCCTGCGCCTCGGGTGCGTCGCCTCCACCGGCTGGCGGGTCTGCACGACCCCGGTCGGCGTGCGATGAACGGCGCCGTCGTGGCGGGCGCGCTCGCGATCGCCACGCTCAACGCGCTCCCCGCGCTCCTCGGCGCTTGGCGCTGGTACCGCGACGAATCGAGCCGCGCCTTCTGGCTCCTCCTCCGCGTCGCCCAGGGAGGCGCGGTGCTCTTCGCCCTCGCCGTCGGGGTGCTCGCCGCCGCCGGCCACACCTCCACCGAAAGCCTCTTCTACCTCTACGCCCTCCTGCCGCTCGCCGTCGCGTTCGTAGCCGAGCAGCTGCGCATCGCCTCCGCGCAGACAATCCTCGACCAGCGCGGTCTCGCCAACGCCCAGGAGGTCGGCACGCTGCCCGAATCCGAGCAGCTCTCCGTAGTCGCCGCGATCGTCCGCCGCGAGCAGGGCATCATGGCCCTCTCCGCGTTTGTCGTCGTGTTCCTGCTGCTGCGCGCGGCGGGTACTGCGCATGGGGTGTGAGGGTGTCGCGATACGCTCCGGACCAAATAGTTCGATGGTTAGGTCACGTCCGAACAGTCGTCCGACGAGTCGAGGAAGATGCGCCGGTGCTCGTTGTCGCTCTGGTCTTCTTGGTGTGCTTCGGCGTCGGGTTGACGGCGGCCGCCAACTGGCTCCCCGACTTGGCCGCGGGGCCCGTCGGCGGGATGGCGTTCCTCGCCGTGTGCCTGCTGCTCGGCGCGGCGCTCGCGTTGGTCGGACTCCACACATACACGCTCATCGACGACCTCGGCGGTCAGGGGAGCGGCATCGACGAACCCGAGTTCCTCGCCACCGTCTTGCGGAACATCCTGGAGGATGCCGGCACGCTCCTTGGGCTGGCCGGGATCATCTACCTGCTCGCGCCGCCTGGGGAAGAGGAGTCGGCCGAGGAGGAGCCTGGCGGCGGGGACGATGTCAGGGATCGATGACTGACTGCCCGGTCTCGCGCAAATGCTCTTTTAGGACTGCTTCGTCGAGGTATTGCTCCTTATGTTGCGCGATATCCGATCGCCCAGAGTCGAACAGTCCGAAAATCTCGCTGATGTCCCCATCCGGTTCGCCGCCGAGGTCCCGGTCGAGCGTTCTGCGCACGTACTCCGCGAAGGAGATTCCCAGGTCTGCGGCGCGACGCTTGGCACGCCGGTGCGTGTCTGCGGCGAGCGTGATCTGTGTACGGACCACCATAAGACCATAGGCAGCCCCTAGCTGGGCCGGCCACTGTCCCACCGCATGATTGGCGTGGCCGCCACGGGACGCGACACTGCTGAGCGATCAGTAGGCCACTCCGTCACGAAAGTGTTCGGTTCCTTTTGTTTGGCGTCAACCGCACAACCAGTAAAGTGTTCGGTACAATTAAGATGTGCCACAACCGAACAAACTAAAGGGACCTCCACGCGGGCGGCCGTCACGCGCTGCCGTCTACGAGCGGCTGCGCGTGCAGATCGGCGAGCTGCGCGAGCGGATGGGTGGTCTGCCCTCCCCGGCCGAGGCCGCTGGGATCTGGCGGGGCATCTGGTTCGAGGAGGCCCACCACTCCACCGCAATCGAGGGCAACACCCTCGTCATGCGCCAGGTCGAGCAGCTGCTGGCGGAGGGTCGCGCTGTCGGCAACAAGGAGCTGCGCGAGTACCTGGAGGTGCGAGGCTACGCCGACGCCGCCGAGTGGGTGTACGGGCAGGCCATCGAGACGGGCGAGTGGTCCAGCGGCGAGTTGATCTCGCTGACCGAGCTGCGCCACGTCCACCGTCTTGCCCTGGCTCCCGTATGGGACGTCGCGCCCCATCCGAATGCCACCGACCGAGAGCGGCCCGGCTCGTTCCGCGAGCACGACATCCAGCTCTTCCCAGCAGGCATGTTGCCCCCGTCGTGGCCCGAAGTGCCTGTACTAACTGCCGACTGGATCGCCGACGTACAGTCGCTGCCCTCCGAGCAGGCCGACCAGCTGGAGGCGCTCGCCCGGCTGCACGCCCGCCTCGAGCAGATCCACCCCTTCCTCGACGGCAACGGGCGAACCGGCCGGCTCGTGCTTAACCTGCTGCTCGTCCGCCTCGGCTATCCGCCGGCGATCGTCTACAAGGGCGACCGCTCGCGCTACCTCACCGCGCTGCGTCGCGCCGACGACGGCGATCCGGGACCGCTCGGCGAGCTTCTCGCCCGTGCGATCCTCGACAACCTCCACAGGTTCGTGGTACCCGTCGTCGCCGGACCCGCGCGCCTCGTCCCGCTGCCTGCGCTCGCCACGCCTGCGATCTCCGCGAACGCGCTGCGTGTCGCCGCCACCCGCGGACGCCTGCAGGCGTCCAGGGCAGCCGACGGGACATGGCGCAGCACCCGCGCCTGGGTCGAGGAGTACCTCGCCGGCCGCTACGCGCGTAGCTGAGTCGGCCTCGCCCTCACCGCACGATCAGCGTGGCCGCCACGCCCAGCACGGCCTGGTTGCCGACCGTGCTCGCCAGCAGGTAGCGGCCCGGGGTCAGCGGCTGCGTGGCGACCGACCCGCACTTCCCGGGGAGCAGCGTGGGAATGTCGGTGAGCGTCGTGCGTTCGTCGGAGTCCAGGGTCCCCCGCTGAAGCGCCACGTTGTGCGTGAGGACCCCGCGATTGCAGGCCACCAGCCGGAGGGGTCCCGCGGGCACGCTGGCTGTCTGCGGCACGATGCGGTACTCGCTGAGCGTGAGCGTCAGCGTGTGGCCCGTCACCCTCGCTGTCTGTGTCCCCCCGCAGCCCGCCAGCAGGAGCGGTGCGAGCGCCGCCGGCGCCAGGGAGCGAAGTCGCATCCGGCGAGCCTATATATTCCGCGCCGGCATGAAGGCCCGCCTGACTCCGTCATGAGGCCGTCGTCGAGCTCGTCGCACGTGGTTGTGGCCGCCGTCGCGGCCGTGGGCTCAGCGCCTGCGGCACGCAGGGCATCCAGGTCTCCAAATCCAGCCCCTACTACAAGGGGGCCGGGCTGTTCCTGCAACGCTGCTCGGGCTGCCACACGCTCGCCACCGTCGGCGCCGAGGGCTCGGCGACGAGCATCAAGGACCGCCTGCGCACCAACGGCCCCAACTTCGACTTCCGCAAGGAGCAGTACGCGCAGGTCCTCTACGCGATCCACAACGGCGGCTTCTCTGGCGCGATCATGCCGCAGAACATCGTCCTCGGCGTCGAGGCGCAGGAGGTCGCAGAGTTCCTCGCCAAGTACGCCGGCCTGCAGGCCCCCAAGGTGCCGACGATCGAAAACACCGCGATCCCCGGCGCCCCGAAAGCCGACACCGGCACTGCCGCCGCGAACGCTCCGTGCCTGCGGTAGTGACTCGACTCCCGAGCGCCGCCGTGCCTGCGCAGCGTCAACGGGCAGGCTCCCGAGCGTGCTCGATCGTCAAGCGGCATCAGGCTGGCCAACCCGACGAGGTGCGCGCAGCGCTCGCGCGGCGCTGCGGGCGGGCGTCGCCGACGGCCTCGACCGCGTGATCGAGCTGGACGAGCGCCGCCGCGCGCTGATCCCCGAGCTGGAGGCGCTGCGCGCGCGCCGCAACGCCGCCGCCGACGCGATCGCGCAGGCCAAGCGCGCCGGCGAGGACGCCGCGGGCGCGATCGCCGAGCAGCGCGAGCTCAGTGCGCTGGAGAAGCAGCTCGCGCAGCAGCTCGCCGCAGTCGAGGAGGAGCTCGACGCGGCGCTCCTGCCGCTGCCCAACCTCCCCGATCCCACCGCCGCCCCCGGCCCCGAGGACGAGCTCGTGCGGGTCGTCGGGGAGGTCGGGCTGGGCGGGTCGGACTCGTCCTTCGAGCCCCGTGACCACCTAGAGCTGGCGGGGCCGCTGATCGACATGGACCACGCCGCCCGGCTCTCCGGCGCGCGCTTCGCCTACCTGAAGGGCGACCTGGTGCTGGTGGAGCTCGCGCTCGTGCGGTGGGTGCTCGGAGCTGCTGCGCGGCCACGGCTTCGAGCCGGTGATCCCGCCGGTGCTCGTGCGCGAGCGCGCGCTGTTCGGGACAGGCTTTCTGCCCGACACCGAGCAGCAGATCTACGCGCTGCCCGAGGACGAGCTCTACCTCGTGGGCACCTCCGAGGTCGCGCTCGCCTCGCTGCACGACGAGGAGATCCTCGACGCCGAGCGCCTGCCGCTGCGCTATGCCGGCTTCTCGCCCTGCTTTCGCCGTGAGGCCGGCGCCGCCGGTAAAGACACGCGCGGCATCTTCCGCGTGCACCAGTTCGACAAGGTGGAGATGTTCAGCTTCGTCGAGCCTGCCGCTTCCGGCGCCGAGCACGAGCGCATTCTCGCGATCGAGGAGGAGATCCTCACCGCGCTCGGCCTGCCCTACCGCGTCGTCAACATCGCCGTGTGCGACCTCGGCGCCTCGGCCGCCAAGAAGTACGACTGCGAGGCGTGGCTACCCTCCCAGGGCCGCTACCGCGAGCTGACCTCCTGCTCCAACACCACCGACTACCAGGCGCGGCGCCTTGGCATCCGCGTTCGCCGGGAGCGCCAGACGGAGACCCTCCACACCCTCAACGGCACCGCCGTCGCCGTCGGGCGCACGCTGATCGCGCTTTTGGAGAACGGTCAGCGCGATGACGGCTCCGTCGCTTTGCCCGCGTGCCTGGAGCCCTTCGGGGCGCCGGCTGCTCTGTGCGCACCCGCCGGCGAGTAGGGACGCAGCTACTCCGTGCTCCTGTCTTCGGCGCTGCTCTAAGGCTTTCGCCGGGTCGCGACGATACGTGTGTCGTGGGCTCGGACTCGCTTGTGGCCAGCTTGCGGGCGGCCGTGGAGGCCGCGCCGGACGACTTTGCGCTGCGGATGCACCTCGCCGAGATGCTTGCCGCCGAAGGCGATCGCGGAGAGGCGGTTCGGCATGCCGCTGTCGTGCTGCAGCGAGATCCCGAGAACGTCTCGGCCGTGGCACTGATCTCGAGTGGGAGTGGCACTGGCCCGGTCGCACCGTTCTCGGCATTCGCAGAGCCGGCCGAGGGGGAAGCCGAGACGCTGCGACGCTTGGACGCCGAGCTTTCGGACATCGCCCCGCCGATGTACGTCGACCCGGAGGCCGACAGCCAGCCGGACTATGAGATCGAGGCTGTGGGCCCGCGTCTGGCGGATGTCGGGGGGATGGCTGAGGTGAAGGCTCGCCTGGAGGCCGCCGTCCTCGCTCCGCTGCGAAACCCGGAGTTGACGCGCCTGTATGGCAAGTCGCTGCGCGGCGGACTCCTCCTGTACGGCCCGCCGGGTTGCGGCAAGACGTTCATCTCTCGCGCGCTCGCCGGCGAGATGGACGCGCAGTTCATGGCCGTGTCGCTCGCGGACGTCCTCGACATGTACGTCGGTCAGAGCGAGCGCAACCTTCGCGGAATCTTCGAGGCGGCTCGCGGCTGTGCTCCCTGCGTGGTCTTCCTCGACGAGGTGGACGCGCTCGGCCAGAAGCGCAGCCACCTACGCAACAGCCTTGCCCGTGGCACGGTCAACCAGTTGCTGTCCGAGATGGACGGTCTCACCAGCAACGAGGGCGTCTTCGTGGTCGGGGCGACCAACCACCCTTGGGATGTGGACGTGGCGCTGCGACGGCCGGGGCGCTTTGACCGGATGCTGCTTGTACTGCCGCCCGACGCACCGGCCCGCGAAGCGGTACTGCGCCACCACTTGCGCGGGAGGCCGATCGCGAACGTCGATCTCGGCAAGCTCGCCAAGCTGACCGGCGGCTACTCAGGTGCGGATCTCGCCTACATCTGCGAAGGCGCGGCTGAACGTGCGCTCATGGACTCCGCGCGCAGTGGTACACCGCGCCTGATCGACATGGCCGACCTCGAGGCGGCCGCGAAGGACGTCAAACCGTCGATCGGGCCGTGGCTTGAAACGGCGCGGAACGTCGCCGAGTTCGCCAACGAAGGCGGTGTCTACGACGAGCTGCTCGCCTATCTGAGAAGCAGGCGCAGCGCATGAGCACCCCCGCGGACAGCGCGACCGTCGCTCTGGAGCGCGCCAGCGCCCTGTACGAGCTGCGGCGTTTCTCGGAGGCGGCCGCCCTGCTACGCCAGGCGATCGCGAGCGAGCCGCAGAACCCCGCGGCATGGAGTCTGCTGGCGGCCGCGGAGTTGGGCGCGAACAACCACGACGGCGGCTTGGAGGCGGCTGAAAGAGCGATCTCCCTTGCCCCGGACGCAGGGTGGCCGCAGCGCCTAGCTTCCCACGCGCTCCGACTCCTTGGACGTACCGAGGAGAGCATCCGCCACGCGCGCGAGGGCGTCCGTCTGGACCCCAACGGCTGGCAGGCACACACCGCGCTTGCCCGGTCGCTCGCAAAGAACGACTCAAACCTCCCCGAGGCGCGCGAAGCGGCCGAGCGGGCGATCGCACTCGCACCGAACCAAGCCGAAGCACACATCACTTCGGGCGTCGTGGCCGCTGCGGCCAAGCAGCGCGCGGACGCCGAAGCCTCATTCCGCCAGGCGCTCTCGATCGATCCGCAAAACAGCGTCGCGCACAGCGAACTCGCCCGTATGCGGATGGGTGGCAAACACCACACCAACCCCGCCGGCCTCGCTGAGGCTGCAGCTGGCTACGCGACCGCCGTGCGAGTCGACCCTCGGGCAACGCACGGCCGGCGCAACCTCGATCTGGTGCTCCGTGTATTCCTCGCCAAAGCGTCCTACTTCATCTTCCTCGACGCCTTTCTGATCGCCCGGTTGGGCTCGGGCTCGGGTCAGTCGTCAGCTCGGCTGCTGCCCGTGGTGCTCCTCGCGATCCCAGCCGGTTACGCGTGGCGTTTCGTCGCGCGCCTGAGCGCCGACCTCCGCAAGTACCTGCTTCGCCTGCTCACGCAAGACAGCACGATCCGGCTCGCCGTCTCTCTGGATGTGCTGGCCGTCTCATGCCTGCTCGCCGCGGCGCTGGCGCCGCAGGACGCCCGGCGCGTGCTCGCAGGGGCCGCCGCCCTCGCGGCGTTGATCGGTCGGCTCATCCTCTGGAGGCAGGTCGAACACAGCTCCCGCGCTGCAAGTGGCCTCCAAGCCAGGCCAGTCCTCGGGACGCCGATGATGTGGCTCTTGGCCGTGGCGCTCATCCTGGCGGCAATCATCATGATCTTCGCGACGGCGACGGCTGGGGCAGGTGCGGGAGGCTTGGTGGTCGCAGTCGTGTGTATCGCATGTTCCGCAGCGATCCTTCATCGGATCAGACGGAGGCAGGTCTCTCCTGAAGAGCCGGCTCAGACGCACTGAGCGGCTCTTTTCGTAATACACTTAATGGCGCGATGCCCATGCGCGCCAGGTTCCGGAGGCTGCTCGAATCATGAGCGAGCCTCGCGTCTACGGCCACACCCGAGCCGGCCGGCCGATCACCGACAGGGACGTCGAGGCCCTCGCCGCCGAGGCCGAGGCGGGTTACGATGCCGATGAGCTGATTGCGCGGCGACCGAAGCGAGGTCGTCCCGCGCTGGGCTCCTCGCCTGCGAGCGTCGAGTCGGTGCGGCTCGATCCCGAGCTGCGACAGGAGCTGGTCGACCGTGCGCGAGCCGATGCCACGACGACCTCCGAGGTCATCCGCGAAGCGCTGCGGCGCTTCCTTCGTGCCGCCTGAACGGTCGGCGTCGATCGGCGAGCAGCTGGGGCGCCGCGCCGCCTGCTCGCGGACGTGGAGGTGGGACGCGCGGCCGCGAGGCACGGAAGCCTCGCGCACACCCCCTCGGGACTCTGCACTGCGTCACGCGGACGATCCCCAAAATGAACCCCTATACACGCTCCAGCGCGTAGCCGATCTCCAGGCCCGTGGAGTCGACGATGTCGTCCACGCGCTCTTCGTGGGTCACGCGGTAGCCGGCCTGCGCGAACAGCTCCAGCCACTGCGCGTGCGGGAGCAGGCGCTGGGTGGTCACCGAGTGCAGCCAGATGTAGTAGTTGTAGTAGCCGCGCCCCTGGCGGTCGCTGCCGACCAGCTCGCCGCGGCCTTCCTCGTAGGGGTTCGAGACCTCGACGATCAGCAGCCGGGCCTTGGGGAAGCGCGGCCGAACGAGCGCAGGAACTCGACCGTCCCCTCGACGCCGCGCTGGCCGACGATCTCGTGCAGCACGAACGCCGAGACGACGAAGTCCACCTCCTCGCTCGGCGCGTAGTCGGGCGCCGAGGCGTGCTCGATCGTGATGCGGTCCTGCAGGCCCGCCGCTCGCGCACGTGCTCGCGGGCGGCCTCGCACGGTCTCCTGCGCGAGCTCCACGCCGAGCGCCGCGCAGGCCCGGGTGCTGGGCGCACAGCGTGATCAGGTACAGCGCGTTGCCGCAGCCGTAGTCGAGCACCACCCCCTCGGAGGCGCCGAGCCGCTCGATCAGCCGCAGCGTGAGCGGCACCGCGTCGTAGACCGCGATCCGCGCGCTGCCCGTCGCCACGCGCAGGTGGTTGCGCTCGATGCTCCCGTCGCCCTCGCGCATCAGCCGCCCCACGCCCTGGAAGAGCTCGCGGTAGCCCTCCATCAGTAGCTCCATCCAGCCGTGCACCGCGCGCAGCTCGGAGAGGTCTTCGGCGAGGCGGTACGTCCCCGCCTCGCGCACCACCGCGCCCTCGGAGTGCAGCGCCTGCAGCAGCGCGCCGGTCAGCTCGCTGCCGGTTGCGCCCGTGCTCGGGCTGTCGGGCGATCCCAGGCGCCGGGCCAGCTCCTCGGCGCTCGTGCCCTGCTCGAGCGCGCTCAACACGGTCTCGTCTTCGAGGATCGCCATCAGCAGCTCCGCCGTCGCCCACCCCGCGAGGTAGTCGAGCGCTCTGAGCAGCGTCGGTCGGAAGCCCGCGCGGTTGATCGCCTCCGGGGTGTTCGCCGCGATTGTCTGCGTGCTGGCGTTCATGCTCGTCCTCCTCCTCGCGGGTGCTGGTTTCGCTGGCGCTCTCGAGGCCCTCTGTTGGACGTCGCCGTCTCGTGTTTGATCGCGGTCAACCCGGCGATCAGCCGGTCGGCGTCCCCTTGCAGGCTCACGCCGATGCGCAGCCCCGCAGGCGCGCCGAGCGGCGCGGTCGAGGCCACGCTCACGTTCCACGCGCGCCGCGAGCGTCTCGCGGATCGCACGCCGCCTCCGCGGGCGACGCGCAGCTTCACGAACACGAAGTTCGTCTCGCTGTCGTGCACGCGCTCGAACAGCGCCACCGCCCGCAGGCGCGCGATCAGCTCGGCGCGCAGCGTCCCGCACCTCGCGCGCGTGGCGGCGGGGGAAGTCGGGGTCGCTCTCCAGCGCTCCGACGCAGCGCTTCCGCCGCGAGGCCGCTCGTCGTCAGGTACGCCTGCCGCGCGCGCAGGCGCGCGATCAGACTGCTCCTCGCCGACGAGGCAGCCGATGCGCAGTCCCGCCAGGCCGTACGCCTTGGAGAACGAGCGGAACACCGTCAGCCGCGGGTGCTCCGCGAGCCACCGCAGGCCCGGGGCATCCGCGCAGAAGTCCGCGTACGTCTCGTCCAGCAGCAGGTGGGCGCCGCGCTCCAGCAGCTTCGCGCAGCGACCGCCGGCGCGAACGCGTTCGCGGTAGGGTTGTTAGGGCTTGCGAGTGCCACCAGCTGCCCAGCCTCCGTCGCCGTCGATCAGCTCCCGGGGGAGCGCGTGCTCCGCGGTCAGCGGGTACGCCCGGGCGCGGTGGTTGAGCGCCGCCGCGCGGTCGCCGTAGCCGTCGAATCCCGGCGTGACCGTACGTGGGTCGCCGAGCTCGAGGATGCACAGGTCGGTGGCCTCGTCCACGCCGTTGGTGAGGATAGCCTGCCCCGGCTCGACGCCGAGGTGGGCGGCCGCGGCCTCGGTTGCGCTGTGCCACCGCCTCGTGCGGGTACACGTGCCCGCGAGCGATCGCCGCGTGCACCCGCTCGACCGCGCCCTGCGGGGGTCCGCGCAGCGCCTCGTTGCGATCGAGCTGCGCCACCTGGCTCTCCGCGCACGCGGTGGTCACAGCGCCGCCCCCGGCAGCCCCAGCGCGTCAAGCCCCGCGGCGAGCAGCGTGCGCATCGCGCGCGCCACGCGCGCCTCCCCGTCGCCCGCACGGGCCCCGTTCGCCGTGCGGGCGCTCTCGCTGGCCGAAACGGGACCGATTGGCGGAGACACTCGCTTCGCTCGCATCCCCAAATCGGCCAGCGCCGAAGGCGCGTGTCTCCCGGCTTCGGCGGCCACGTAGCGGCGGCTGAGGTGCCCGTAGAAGCGCGCGAGCTCGTACGTGTCGAGCTGCTCCACCGCGCGCTCCACCAGCTGCCGGTGTGCCTGGGAGCGCAGCACCGTCTGGCGGTAGCGCCCGTCCTCGGGCGCCGGGTCGGGCGGACCGTCGTAGCGCGGGTTCCACGCGCGGACCGCTGCCCGCGCGAGGTCCCAGCCGACCCCGCCGCGCAGGTCGAGCATCTCGCTCACCGTGAGGTCGACCGGCTTGCGGGTGGGGCGGCCGAGGTAGAAGCCCACCGCGACCAGCGCCGCCAGGTCCCGTGGCTCGAAGCGTCCCTCGCTCTGCGCGGCGAGCGCCCCCAGCTCCGGCGAGGCTGAGAGCCGCTCCAGCAGCTCGTCCACGAGCGGCGGCCGGCCGGTGCTCGACTTCACCGCGCCGCCCGCCACGGTGACCATCCCGTAGATCACGTTGTCACTCGGCTGCGGCGGCGCCTGCGAGGGCGCGATGCCCTGCATCAGACGCTCGTGGTAGCGCACGTACGCGTGCCACTCCTCGCCCACCAGCTCGACCGAGCGCGTGCCGTCGAGCGAGGCGCGCAGCGCCTGCCACAGCGCGAACGTGCGCAGGTGCTGGGTGGGGAAGCCGTCGGCCGCGCCAGCAGCAGCCGCGGGTACTCGTCCTCTCCCGTCTCGTACACGACCGCCCCGTTGTCGGTGCGCGTGAGCGCGCCGCTCGCCAGCCCGGTGTCGAGGATCCACCGCGTGAGCGGCCGGGAGTCCGACTCGTGCACCTCCCGGTCGAGCGTCACGCCGAGCGCGGCGAGCGTCGCGTCGTGCCCCTCCAGTGCCCAACCGCGCAGCCTGCGCCACCGCTCCACGATCTCCGGGTCGCCGGCGCTCAGGCGCTTGAGCAGCTCCTCGGCGAGGTCGTCGCGAACGGCTTCTTCGGCGCTCAGCGCAGGGTCCCCGGCGCCGGTCGCCGCCCTCCCGCGAGGCGTCGGGCGTGCCGGCGTAGCGCAGGTAGCAGTCGCCCACGAAGTGGTCGCTCTTGACGCCCGTCGCGCGCGGGGTGAGGTGCGCGGGCAGCTCTCCGTAGCCGGCGAGCGCTTCGCCCATGCTGCGGCAGTAGTCGCTGACCTGGCTCTGGCGCGTCACCCGCGCGCCTGCCGCCGCGAGCACGCCGGCGAGCGCCTGGCCGAGCGCGATGTTGCGCAGGTGGCCGACGTGCAGCGCCTTCGTGGGGTTGGCGTCGCAGAAGTTGACGAGCACCGCGGCCCCGCCCAGCAGGTCGTGTGTGTCCAACGCGCCGGTCTCGCCGGCCTCCAACCGTTCCCCGAGCCGGGCGAGGGGCTCGTCGGCGAAGCACACCGTCAGTGCGCCTCCGTGCGCGCGGACCGCATCCACCTCGGGCAGCGCGGCGAGCGCCTCGTGGGCGGCGGCGAGCTCTCCCGCGGTGGTGAGCTCCCCGGCGGCGGGCTCCCCCCCAGCGGTGAGCTCCCTGGCAGCGGCGGGCTCCCCCGCCTCCGTGGGCTCCGACCCCAGACGGACGGGCCGGAGGTCTCTGATGAAGACCCTCGCGTCGGCGCCCCGGCGGGGGTTGTACAGCGGGATCACCGAGAACTCGCCCCGCGGCGCGGCTGCGCTCAGGGCCCGTGTGAGCTGGTCGAGCACTTCAGGGGCACGGCCTAGAGGGTGGCGCAGGCGGCTGGAGGCCGCCGAGCCGGGCCCCTCTTTTGTCAAACAAGAATGGCGCAGGCGGCTGGAGGCCGAGCCCGGGCCCTTCTCGGCCGGTCAAGAGGTACGCCCGGCGGGGCTCGAACCCACATCGGTGGCTTAGAAGGCCACTGCTCTTGGACCACTCCCGGCTCGTGTAGGCCCACTCCAACCAGGCGGCCGCTACGCGGCAGATAGCCACCGGTACGCGAGGCCCACGGGCGCGTAGCCCGGGGCTCGTGGCCGGCTGAACGACTACACGTGGGGACTGGGCGCCACTGCCTTCATGGCCGCTAGCCAGTTGAGCTACAGGCGCAGGGAAAAGGAATCGGATGGACACCGCGCCGAGGGTAGGTCCGATCGCCCAGTCGCGCAATCGAAATGCGCGGAGGCCCGGCGCCGGCGAGGGCGCCCGCGCGCGGCCTCTCGCGTTTCCCCTGCACAGGCACGGAAAAAGTGCGGGCTCCGAGACCCCCCGAGGCTCGAGAAGTAGGAGACACAGCTGCGCAACTGCTGCCGAGGAGCGCCGCTCGCGTGGCGCCCGGGCCGATTCGGCGCGCGCCCCGCCCCAGCGTGGTCAAGGCGCGGTGTGAGCGGGTTTGCGGAGCGCTCCTCGGGGCTCCCGGCAGGCCGCCGGCACGCCCCAGCTGCGACTCCCTGGAAAACCCCTCCCTACAATAATGCCGCCGGCGGCTGGACAATGAGAAGATACTGCCGATGGCAAAGATCAAGCTTGCGTAAGGTGCAGGCAGTCGCGCACCGATCCAAGGGGTTGGGTGGGTGCGGGAGAGAGGGGTTCGGGTGCAGCAGAGAGGGGAGTCGGTGCAGGAGAGAAACGAGCGGGTGGACGGAAGGGGTGCCGTGGAGTACGACAGGCGCACACGGATCTTCAGGGCGATGGCCGAGGCCGTCGCCGAGCGGGGTGTGCGTTCCGTCACGCTCGCGGACGTCGCCGCGCGCGCCGAAGTCTCGCCCCGGAAGCTGCGCGAGCAGTTCGCCGACGTCGAGGACGGCCTGCTGGCGGCCTTCGAGTGGGTCACACGACGCGCGGGCGCCACGATGGACGAGGCGTACAACGACGAGTCGCGGTGGGTCGAAGCGGTCAGAGCCTCGCTCGCCACGATGCTCGCGCTCGTCGAGCAGGAGCCCGAGCTGGCGCGCCTGTGGATCGTCGACGCCTTGGGCGCCGGTCCGAGAGTGCTGCGCAGCCGCGCCCGGGCGGTCGCGGCGCTGTGCGAGTACATCGACCGCGGGCGTCTGCAGCCGGCGTCGCGCACCGAGCCCCCCGCGATCACGGCCGAGGGGGTCGTCGGCGCGGTGCTGGCGGTCCTGCAAACGCGCCTGCTCGCGCCGGACCCCGCGCCGCCGAGCAGCCTGTTGGGGGAGCTGACGAGCCTCGTCGTGCTCCCCTACCTGGGCTCCGCGGCCGCGAAGCGGGAGCTCGTGCGGTCTGCCGCCCGCTTCCCGGACGGTCGCCGTGAGCCACCGCGCAGCGGCCGCTTCGCGGTGGAGGGGGTCGGCATGAGACTCACCTACCGCACCGCCCGCGTGCTGATGGCGATTGGGGAACGTCCCGGGTCGAGCAACCGCGAGGTGGGCAACCGCGCGGAGGTCGTCGACCAGGGTCAGATCTCCAAGCTGCTCACCCGCCTGGAGTCCCAGGGCATGATCGTCAACGACAGCAGCGGCGGGCGGCGCGGAGCGCCCAACGCGTGGGAGTTGACCGCTCGCGGCGAGCAGGTGGAGTACATCATCCGCCAGCGGGCCGCCGAGCCCGAGGGAGCGGCGCTGCGGTAGGGCTACCGCAGCGCGAACACGATCGACCGCGCCCCGCCGTGCGCGGGGGAGAGCGTGAGGCGGTAGCGCCCGGGCGCGAGCGTGGCGTGGCCCCACAGGTGGCCGTGGTCGCGACCCGCGGCGACGGCCAGCGTGAGCCCGCCCCGCGCGGACACCCAGCGCCGGCGCCCGTGGAGGCGGACCTGCCGGGAGAGCGTGGCTCGCACGCGCGCGGGGGCGGAGAGGGTGAACGCGAAGGCCACCTGGGCGAGGGTGGGCAGGCGGCGGGCGATCACCGCGCTCGTGCGCGCGGTCAGGACGAGGCGGGTGAGGCGGACGGTGGTCCGCGCGGACCCCCCCGAGCCGGTGCCCGTGCCCGACGGGGAGCCGCCGAGCCCGCCGCCCACCGAGCCGGACAGCAGCCGGCCTACGCCCGAGCCGCCGCCCGTCGTTTCACCGCCCCCGCCGCTTTTGCCGGCGGAGCCTCCGCGCGCTGCTTCTTCTTCCCTGAGCTTCTGTTCGGCGACTCGTTCTTCTTCGGCTTCCCTTGCTTCGGCGGCCCTCCTGCTTCTGCTTCTTCGGCCAGCTTTGCCGTCAGTTCTTCTTCGGCCCGTTTTTCTGCTGCGTGCTTGGCTTCTTCGGCCGTCCGTTCTTCTTCGGCCTTCTGTTCAGCGGCTTTTCTCGCCTGCACCCGTTGGAGTGTTCTGCTTCGCTGCCGGGTTCGAAGGCGGCGAGCCCGTCGGGGGCACCGACTCCGGTGGGGCCGTCGTAGCCGGGGGCGGCGTTGCAGATCAGCGCCCCCGAACCGCAGTCGAGCGGGGAGAGCGGGGACAGGGAGCCGCTGCAGCCGGCGGTGTAGTGCGTCGTCGCACTTGCCGTTGCCGCCTTCGGTGACGTCGTACAGCGGGAGAGCCGGCGGCCGAGGTGGGAGTAGAGCGTCTGGGCGGGGTATGCGGCTCCGTGCGGCCGCCGGCGATCGCGAACATCGAGGCGATGATCGGGGAGGCGACGGAGGTGCCGCCGATCGGCAACCAGTGGAACACGGTGGCTCTCCCTTCTTCTTCGTAGGGGACCGAGTCGTAGACTGCGACCCCGCTGTAGGGGTCGGCGTCCGCGGCGACGTCGGCGACGGCTCGTTTGGCTTCGGCGCCGGTGCCGCAGCCCACGGACGCCCAGTCGGCGACTGCCTGCTGCCAGGGTGGGGCGGTGAACTGCGTGCTGCAGCCACCACCCCCCGCGCCCTCGTTCCCGCCTTCGGGGTCGGGGTCCTCGTTCCAGACTGTCTCGCTCTGCCGCGCACCGCCGGCGCTCAGCGTGAGCTTGGTGCCGCCGACCGCCACCACGTGGGGCGAGGAGGCGGGGTAGTCGGCCCCGACGTACCGTTCTTCGCTCGCTTCTTCGGCTCCGGTCCAGTTCAGGTAGCCGTCGTCGCCGGCAGCGGCGGTGATCACGGTCTGCGGGTGGTCGAAGGCCGCACCTTCGAGCACGGGCTCTGCGCCGCCCCAGGAGTTGGAGATCTCGGTGGCCCCGAGCGTTACCGCTCTCTCCTCGGCGGTTTCGAGGTTCGCGTACAACGCCGAGTCAGCCTCCACGAGCAGGATGCGACAGTTCTGACAGACGGCGTGGGCGACCTCGATGTCGGTCGAAATCTCCAGCGCCCAACCCGAGGCTTCTTCCTTTGCCTGTGCGCCGACGGCGGACGGCAGGTGCCCGGTTTCGCCGAGCTGGTTGACCTGCTTGAAGCACTTGTCTTCGGCGGTGCAGAGGGGCAGGCCGAATTCGCGGTCGTAGACGCCCAGGTCGGCTTCGGCGGAGGGGTCGTTGTAGGCGTCCACAAGCGCGATCGTCTGCGGTGTAGAGGAGGGGGCGGAGGGTGGTTCGCCGGGGAAGTAGGCGTTGCGCAGGTCCGTCGGGCGCAGGCCGTCGGCGCCGGCGGCGGCGCTGCCCGCCCGGATCGCGGCCTCGGGCACCAGCCGCACCGACAGGCAGCTTGCGTGCCCGGGTGCGGGGGCGGGGCAGACCGGGCGTGCCTGGTAGTCGGATTCGGACAGCGGCGAGACGGCCCCCGCGGCGGCTGCCGGCAGGCAGAGTGTGAGGACGAGCGTCGTCAGAAGCGCCCACCGCGTTGTCCCGGGTCTGATGGAGTGCTGCACCTCGATCGAATCCATCTCCTTGGGAATCGACGGTAGCGGCTGTGGGCATGAGGGGTCGGCGGTGTGCTCGGACAAACGCACGGCTGGTCGGGCTTGACCGAATTGGAGGAGGGGCCCACCTCGCCGGCCTCCAGGCGGGTGCACACCCTCCGGGCAGCATCCGGCCGGCTGCGCCACCCTCTACGCTGAGCGCATGTCGCGCCTGCTGGGCATCGTGCCGGTCCCGACCTCGAGCTCGCGCCGCGAGGCGTTGGAGCGCCGGCGGGAGGCGAGCCTGGTGACGGAGATGGCGCGCGTGCTGCTGCGGGGGGGCAGCCTCGCGGAGGGACTGCCGACGGCGGCGCAGCGGATGGCGCAGGCGCTCGAACTGCCGTCGGCGGCGATCGTGATGGAGGCGGTGGAGCCGGACGCGCGCAGCGTGGCGTTCCCGCTGCGCGAGGGGGACCGCCGGCTGGGGACGGTGGTGGTGTCGGCGGACAGCTCGGAGCGCAGCCTGTACCGCTTGCAGGAGCGGGTGGTGCCGGCGCTGGAGGCGCTGCTGAGCGCGGCGCTGGAGCGCGAGGCGCTGCAGGGGGGGGTGGTGGAGACGGCGGTGCTGCGCCAGGCAGACGTGGTCAAGACGGCGCTGCTGCGGGCGGTCTCGCACGACCTGCGCAGCCCGCTGACCGCGATCTCGGCGGCGGCGGAGGCGATCGCGCTGCCGGGCGTCTCCGCACAGGAGCGCGAGGAGCTGGCGGCGTCGATCCTCGGGGAGACGCGGCGACTGTCGCGGCTGGTGGACAACCTGCTGGACCTCTCGAAGCTGGAGGCGGGGGCGGCGGAGCCGCGGCGGGAGTGGCTGTCGGTGGAGGAGACGCTCGGCGCGGCGCTCGAGGACCTGAGCTCCCAGCCGGGGGAGTTCCAGCTCTCGATCGACCGTGACCTGCCGCTGGTGCGGGCGGACTCGACGCAGTTGGAGCGGGCGTTCGTGAACGTGCTGGAGAACGCGCGGCGGCACTCGGGGGGCCACGCGGTGTCGGTGCGCGCGCGGGCGGTGCGGACGATGACGGGCGAGGGTGACCGCCTGATTGTGCGCGTGGTCGATCGCGGCCCGGGGATCCCTCCGGCGCAGTTGGAGCGCGTGTTCGAGCCGTTCTACCGGGCGGGCACGGCGCGCGGCGGGCGCCGCGGCTCGGGCCTGGGCCTCGCGATCGCACGGGGCTTCGTCGAAGCGAACGGGGGCACGCTGCACGTGGAGTCGCTGCCGGACCAGGGGGCGACGTTCGTGTTCGAGCTGCCGCTGGAGCGCGCTGCGCCGGCGCCCGTGCCGCCGGCGGGATCGAACTCCACGGCCCCGGCGCCGCCGGCCGGGTCGGGGCAGCGGGCTCCGGCGCCGCCGGCCGCGGGTGTGGGTGCCCAGCAGCGGGGGGCGCCGGGCGGGGCAGACGGGCGGTGAGCCCCCCGCCGGGCGCGGCCGACCCCGACGCGCCGACACCCAGGCCGCGGGTGCTGGTCGTCGACGACGAGCCGCAGATCCTGCGGGCGCTGAAGGTCGTGCTACGCGAGGCGGGTTTCGAGGTGCTGAGCGCGCAGAGCGCCCCGGAGGCGCTGGACCTCGCGGCAGTGCGCGCGCCGCGGGCGGCGATCGTGGACCTGGTGCTGCCGGAGGGCGACGGGGTGGACGTGACGCGCGGCCTGCGGGAGTGGAGTGAGATGCCGATTCTCGTGCTCTCGGCGGTGGGCGAGGAGGAGCAGAAGGTGCGGGCGCTGGAGGCGGGGGCGGACGACTACATCACGAAGCCCTTCGGGGCGCGTGAGCTGGTGGCGCGGCTGCGCGCGGCGCTGCGCCGCAGCGAGGGCGCGGACGAGCAGCCGACGATCGTCGTGGACGGCCTGGAGGTGGACGTGGCCGCGCACGCGGTGCGCCGCGAGGGCGAGGCGGTGCACCTGACCCCGATCGAGTTCGAGCTGCTGCGGGTGCTGGCGCAGAGCCGTGGGCGGCTGCTGACCCACCGGGCGCTGCTGGCGGAGGTGTGGGGCCCGGGGTACGTGGACGACGTGCAGTCGCTGCGCACCCACATCGCACGCCTGCGCGCGAAGATCGAGCCGCCGGGCGATCGCCCCCGCTACATCCTCACCGACCCGGGCGTGGGGTACCGGTTCGCAGGCTGAGGCGGGCCGGGGTCTTTCTTTTTTGATGAGCAACCCCCTGCGGGGTTGCCAGCGGCGTTCGTCGCACGGGGTCGGGCGCGGTGCACGTGCTGCGCGGCCCATCATGCTCTATATTTCTCCCCCTGGAACCTCTACATTAAGCCCCCCTAGAACGTCTATAAAAAGCCCCCTAGAACCTCTACAATAAGCCCCCTGGAACCTCTACAAAACACCCCCTGAGCCGACCCGATGGCCTACCGACAGAGGGTTGTCGACGGCGAGCTGGCCGCCGGCTTGGTGCGACCGGCGCGGTGGCGATCGAGGGCCCGAGGGCGTGCGGCAAGACTGCGACGGCGCGCCAGATCGCCGCGAGCGAGGTGCTGCTCGACGTCGACGCGAACGCCAGCGCAGGCGGCGGCGGTCGATCCTGCGCTCGTCCTCGACGGCGCGACGCCGCGCCTGATCGACGAGTGGCAGCTGGAGCCCGCGATCTGGAACCACGTCCGTCGCGCGGTTGACGATCGCCGGCGACCAGGCCAGTTCATCCTCGACTGGGTCGGCGCTACCGACCGACGACATCACGCGACACACCGGCGCCGGGCGGATCACCCGTCTGCGGATGCGCCCGATGACGCTCTTCGAGGCGGGCCGCGGCAGCGGCGAGGTGTCGCTCGCCGAGTTGCTCGCGGGCGAGCCCGCGCGCAGCGGCGACCCCGGCCTGACGGTCGCGGACCTCGCGGGGGAGATCGCGCGCGGCGGCTGGCCGGGCTTTCGCGGTCTGGCGGTCGAGCGGGCGCTGCGCGCCGTGCGGGGCTACCTCGAGGAGATCCGCCGGGTCGACGTGGGTCGCGTCGAGGACCGACGCCGGGACCCGGGCAAGGTCGGGCGGCTGCTGCGCAAGCCTCGCCCGCAACGTCGCCACGCACGCCGCGGTGACGACGCTCGCCGAGGACACCGGTGGCGCGGACGGCCCCTTGAAGGAGGAGACGGCAGCGGGAGTACCTCGACGTGCTCGAACGGCTGATGATCGTCGAGGATCAACCGGCGTGGGCTCCCCACATGCGCTCGCGCTACGCACTGCGCAGCGCGCCGAAGCGGCACTTCGTGGACCCCTCGCTGGCCGTCGCGGCGCTGCGGGCGACACCCGCGCGGCTCCTGCGGGACATCAAGCTGCTGGGCCTCCTGTTCGAGTCGCTCGTCGTACGTGACCTGCGCGTCTACGCCCAGGCTGCCGACGCCCGCGTGCTCCAGTACCGCGACAGCGACGGCCTGGAGGTCGACGCGATCGTCGAGGCGGCCGATGGCCGGTGGGCGGCCTTCGAGGTCAAGCTCGGGGGGACGCGGGTCGACGAGGGCGCGGCGAACCTGCGTAAGTTCGTGCGGCGCGTCGACACCCGCAAGTGCGGCAGCCCTGCCGCGCTGGGCGTGATCGTGGGCACGGGCTACGGCTACGTGCGCGAGGACGGCGTAGCGGTCATTCCGATCGGGGCGTTGCGAGCTTGAGTGGTGCACCAATGACCGTCTTCGCGGTGGCGGTGCCGGCCTGACCGACGCGGATCAGATCGCCGCATTTCTGCCGCCGAGGCCGCCGTAACGAAATCGTTATACGCGCGAGCGAAATCGTCACACCCTCGTGATGGCGCAGCGAGAATAGTGACGTATGGACGTGGTGGCGGTGGTGCTCGGGATCGCGATGTTCGCGATCCTGCTCGCGATAATCGAGGGGATCGACAGGATATGAGCACGCCTCCGTTGGGCGCGTTCATCGCGCACATGAGCGGCGCCGACTTCTTCGGCCTGGTCGTCTCGGTGCTGATCATCGCCTACCTCTTTTACGCTCTCATCCGCGGAGAGAATCTCTAGGCGATGACCTTCTACGGCTGGCTGACGATCGTGCTGTTCGCGGTCATCCTCACCGCGCTCGCGCTGCCGCTGGGCAGCTACATGGCGAAGGTGTACACCGGCCAGCGGGTCTTCCTGACACCGCTGCTGGCGTGGCCGGAGCGGATCCTCTACCGGGTCCTGCGGGTGAACCCGAAGCTCGAGCAGGACTGGAAGGCGTACGCGAAAAGCCTGATCGTCTTCTCGCTCGCGGGGTGGCTGCTGCTGTACGCTGATCCTGCGCACACAGAACGCCTTCTGGGTGCCCCACGCGCTCAACCCGCTCGGCTACCACTCGGCGCCGTGGAACGTGACGTTCAACACCGTCTCGTCGTTCATGACGAACACCAACTGGCAGTACTACAGCGGCGAGACGACGATGAGCTACTTCAGCCAGATGGTGGGGCTGACCGTCCAGAACTGGCTGTCGGCCGGCGTGGGGATCGTCGTGGCGGTCGCGCTGGTGCGCGGGATCGTCGGGCGCACCGGCAAGGGTATCGGCAACTTCTGGCAGGACATGGTGCGCACGATCCTGTACGTGCTCGCGCCGCTCTCGGTGTTCATCGCGCTCGTGCTCGCCTCCCAGGGGGTGATCGCCAACCTCTCCGACCTACCTGATCGTGCACACGATCACCGGCCTGCAGCAGACGATCGCGATGGGGCCGGTCGCCTCGCAGGAGGCGATCAAGATGCTCGGCACCAACGGCGGCGGCTTCTTCAACACCAACTCGGCCCACCCCTTCGAGAACCCAACGCAGTTCACCAACTTCTTCGAGATGCTGGCCGTGCTGGTCATCCCGGCGGCGCTGGTGTTCATGTACGGGCGGATGACCGGCAACCGCCGCCAGGGGTTCGCGATCTACGCGATGATGATGTTCATGTTCCTCGGCGCCGTGTGCGTCGCCTACATCGCCGAGGCCCACGGCTCGCCCGCCCAGCACGCGGCCGGTCTGCACACGGGCGTGATCCACGGCTCGGGCGGCGGCAACATGGAAGGCAAGGAGCAGCGCTTCGGGATCGCCGGCTCGGCCCTGTTCGACGTGGTCACGACCGTCACCTCGTGCGGCGCGGTCAACAGCGCGATCGAGTCGTTCACCGGCATCGGCGGGGCGGTGCCGTTCGCCAACCTGTCGGCCAGCGAGGTGATCTTCGGCGGCGTCGGCACCGGGCTGTACTCGATCCTGCTGTACGTGCTGCTGGCGGTGTTCATCGGCGGGCTGATGGTCGGGCGCACGCCGGAGTGGCTGGGCAAGAAGCTCGAGGCGCGCGAAATCAAGCTCGCCGGCCTCGCGCATCCTGATCACGCCGCTGGCCGCGCTGTTCTGCACGGCGCTGGCCACCGCGAGCAAAGCCGGGCGCGCGTCGATCTCCGAAGCGGCGACCTCTCCAAGTCGGGCACCAACACGCCGCAGGGCTTCTCCGAGAGCTTCTATGCCTACCTCTCGCAGGCCAACAACAACGGCTCCGCGTTCGCCGGCTACACCGGCTTCATCCAGCCCGCCGCCGGCAACGTCGGCTCGCACGGCATCACCTTCGCCAACCTGCTCGGCGGCTTCGACATGATGTTCGCGCGCTACGCGCCGATCCTGTTCGCGCTCGCGGTCGCCGGCGCGCTCGGCCGGCAAGCGCGTCACCCCCGCGGGCCTCGGCACGATGCGCACCGACAACGGCACGTTCGTGGTGCTGTTGATCGGCGTGATCGTGCTCGTCGGCGCGCTCACCTTCTTCCCCGCCCTGCTGCTCGGTCCGATCGTGCAGGGCCTGACGGGACACTTGTACTGAGAGAAAACCTGAAGATGAAACGCGACATCGTCACATCCGTAATCGGCATCGTGGTCTTCACGATCCTGCTCGGGCTCGTCTACCCGCTGGCGATCACCGGCATCAGCCAGGTCGCCTTCCCCGGCGACGCCAACGGGCAGCAGATCAAGGTTGCACGGCAGGCTCGTCGGCTCGAAGATCATCGGCCAGAGCTTCGCCACGCCGGTGATCGGAAAGAACGGCAAGCCGAAGGAAAAGGAAGAAGAACTGGTCACCGAAGCCGACCCGCGCTACTTCCAGTCGCGCCCGTCCGCCACCGAAGGCGGGGCGTACAACGCCGCCGCCAGCACGTTCTCCAACCGCGGGCCCAACAGCGTCAAGACCAAGGAAGCCGAACGAAGAAAACATCAAGGCATACCTCGAACTGAACAAGAACCCCGCCACCAAGGCCGAATACGACCCCGGGTTGACGGTGGCGAGGATCCCGGTCGACGCCGTCAACACCTCGGCCTCGGGCCTCGACCCGGAAATCTCGCAGGCCAACGCCTGGATCCAGGCCTACCGCATCGCGGCTCTGCGTCGCCTCTCCCTCGCCACCGTGGACGGCCTGATCTCCAAGTACACATCGGGCCGCGGCCTCGGCTTCTCTGGCGAACCGGGAGTGAACGTGCTCGAGCTCAACCTCGCCCTCGACCGCCTGACTGGAGGAGCGGGCTGATGTCAACGATTCCGGCAGCCACCGAACGCCAGGCGGTCTCGCTGTTCCAGCGCGAGATCGTCGTGCGCGCGCTGATCGACAGCGTCAAGAAGCTCGACCCGCGCGTGCAGGTCCGCAACCCCGTGATGTTCGTCGTCGAGATCGGCGCGGTGATCACGACGGTGACGTGGCTGATCCAGGCGTTCGGCGGCAAGCCGCTCGGCGGCGGCCACGAGCCGGCGTGGTACACGTTCACGATCGCCGTCTGGCTGTGGCTGACGGTCGATGTTCGCCAACATGGCGGAGGCGTTCGCCGAGGGCCGCGGCCGCGCGCAGGCGGACACGCTGCGCTCGATGCGCAAGGAGACGGTCGCGACGATGCGGGACGGCACCACGAAGGCGGCCTCGGAGCTGACCCGCGGCGACGTGGTGGTGGTCGAGGCGGGCGAGCTGATCCCCGGCGACGGGACCGTGATCGAGGGGATCGCGACGGTCGACGAGTCGGCGATCACGGGCGAGTCGGCGCCGGTGATCCGCGAGTCCGGCGGGGACCGCAGCGCCGTCACCGGCGGCACGCGCGTGACCTCCGACCGGATCGTCGTGGAAATCACCCAGGAGCCTGGCCACTCGTTCCTCGACCGCATGATCGCGCTGGTCGAGGGGGCCGAGCGGCGCAAGACGCCGAACGAGATCGCGCTCAACATCCTGCTGGCGGCGCTGACGCTGATCTTCATGATCGTGGTGGCGACGCTGCGCCCGTTCGGCCTGTTCGCGGGCACGGCGATCTCCGAGACGACGCTGATCGCGCTGCTGGTCGCGCTGATCCCGACGACGATCGGCGCGCTGCTCTCCGCGATCGGGATCGCGGGCATGGACCGCATGGTGCGCCGCAACGTCCTGGCCCTCTCCGGCCGCGCGGTGGAGGCGTCGGGCGACGTGGACGTGCTGCTGCTCGACAAGACCGGCACGATCACGATCGGCAACCGCCTCGCCTCCGAGTTCATCCCGATGCCGGGCGTGCCCGAGTCCGAGCTGGCCGAGGCGGCGCAGCTCTCCTCGCTCGCGGACGAGACGCCGGAGGGTCGCTCGATCGTGGTGCTCGCCAAGCAGTACGGCCTCCGCGAGCACGACATGGCCTCGCTGAATGCGACGTTCGTGCCGTTCACCGCGCAGACGCAGGATGAGCGGCGTCGACTACGACGGCCAGCAGCTGCGCAAGGGCGCCGGCGACTCGATCGTCGAGTTCGTCAAGCGGGAGGGCGGCTCGCCGCCGCCGGAGCTGCAGGCGCAGCTCGACCGGATCGGCCGCGAGGGCGGCACGCCGCTGGCGGTCTCGCGCGACAGCCAGGTGCTCGGCGTGATCTACCTCAAGGACACGATCAAGGAGGGCATGAAGGTCCGCTTCGACCAGCTGCGCGCGATGGGCATCAAGACCGTGATGGTGACCGGCGACAACCGCCTGACGGCCGCCAAGATCGCCGAGGAGTCCGGCGTCGACGACTTCCTCGCCGAAGCGACGCCCGAGGCGAAGCTCGCGCTGATCCGCGAACATCAGCAGGACGGGCGCCTCGTGGCGATGACGGGAGACGGGACCAACGACGCCCCGGCGCTCGCGCAGGCCGACGTGGGCGTGGCGATGAACACGGGCACCCAGGCGGCGCGCGAGGCGGGCAACATGGTCGACCTCGACTCCAACCCGACGAAGCTGATCGAGATCGTCGAGGTCGGCAAGCAGCTGTTGATCACGCGCGGCGCGCTGACGACGTTCTCGATCGCCAACGACGTCGCCAAGTACTTCGCGATCCTGCCGGCGATCTTCATCAGCACGTACGCAACGAGCACAGGCGGCAAGGGTCCGCTGCACGTGCTCAACATCATGAACCTGGGCACGCCGGAATCGGCGATCGTCTCGGCGATCATCTTCAACGCGATCGTGATCCCGCTGCTGATCCCGCTCGCGCTGCGCGGCGTGCGCTACCGCCCGATCGGCGCGAGCGCGCTGCTGCGGCGCAACCTCTGGATCTACGGCCTCGGCGGCATCATCGCGCCGTTCATCGGCATCAAGCTGATCGACTTGGTCGTGCACAACCTGCTGGGGGCTTAGACGGTCGATAGGCGGCGCGAGGCTGCGTCCTCGGTCGCTCGTGTGCCTAGGAGGCTTTGGCGAAACCTGGATCACCGCCCATAGAGCGGGATCGTAGAGCACCCGGCGGGCGAGTACCCCAGGATCAGCCGATCCTTACCCCACCCCGGTCAGAACACGCCGATTGAGGCGCGAATGTAGGCCCGATCAGGCCCGCTAACGACGGTTTTTCCGTCCGACGCGACCTGTAGTTTTTGGCTTAGATAAGCCAAAAAGAGACCCCCGCGACGGTGGAACGTCCGGGGGTCTGGATCAAGGAGTTGTGCCTCCGATGACCACCGGAAACGTAGCACGGCGATCCGTCGCCGCAGACCTCTCGGACATCCTCGCCTCCCCGGAGGTTGTCCGTCTCATCGATGAGCTTCAGGAGACCCGCCAGACGGGCCGTCCGGGGTACCCGCTCCGGGCGATGGTCGGGATGGCGCTGGCGAAGTCTATGTATGCCCTGCCGACGTGGACGCGCACGGTCGCGCTCGTGCGCGAGCACCCCGCCCTTGCGGCCGTGATCGCCCCGGATGGCGACGTTCCTTCCCACTGGGCGTGCTACCGCTTCACGGCGAAGCTCCGGGAGCACACGACCATGCTGGAGGAGTGCATCACCTCCGTCATCCGGGCGCTCAAGAAGCGAAACCCGCTCCTGGGGTGGGACGTGGCGATCGACGCCTCCGACATGCCCGCGTACGCGAACGGGCAGCGCTACAAGTACAAGGGCGGGCCGGAACGCGAGAAGTACAGCGACCCGGACGCGACGTGGGGCCACCGCTCCAGCATCTCCACGCGGAAGGGCGGGGGCTTCTACGGGTACCGGCTCCACATGGCCGTGTGCGCTCAGACCGACCTCCCGCTCGCGTGGAAGGTGGAGACGGGCAAGATGAACGAAACGCCGACCGTCGCGCCGCTTCTCGACAAGTTGAAGGGTCTCGGATTCTCCCCCGAGACGGCCGCGCTCGACGGGGGCTACGACAACGCAACTGTCTACGACGCTTGCGCTAAGCGGGGCATCGCCCCGGTGATCCCGCTCCGCGAGACCCCCGCCGTGAAGCGTGGCGACCACAAGCCTCCGACGTGCGCGCATGGCGTCTGGCGGTTCGCTGGAGCCGACCACAAGCGGCAGGCGACCAAGTGGCGCTGTCCGACCGGGGAGTGCAAGCCTGCCTCCCGGTGGATCAAGGCCGACCGCCTCCATCCCCTCATCCCGCGCGAGACCCCCCGCTGGAAGGCGCTCTACCGGGGTCGTGCGTCCGTCGAGCGCGCGTTCGGCCGCTCCAAGCACGAATGGGGCCTCGCGCCGCTCCGGGTGCGCAGGATCGAGCGCGTGCGGCTCCACGCGAACCTGACGATCATGGCGCAGTTGACGTGTGCGCTCAACCGGGAGCGTGCGCAGATGCAGGAATCCATCCGGGAGGCGGCGTAACATACCTGCGATGCCGATTCGGGCGTGCGCCATCTGCCCTCGCGCCATATCTCCGTGCCGTCGATGACAAGGGCCCTGGCCCCGATAGGACTTACAGCTTTGCGGTCATGCCTACCGGGGCCAGGGACGGCGCACCAGCAGCGCCGTGGCGCGGCACGCCACATTGCTGCGCGAGCAACTTATAAGCCAGGGAGGCGGAAGTTTTAACCTCCGGGATTTGCAGGGGTTTTGTGCGTGGCGCTCGCTCGGGCGCGGGCGAACGCTTGCAGCTTGAGGGGATACACTCCGCCTTGCCGACATGTAGTGGTGCGCCCGGAGGGAATCGAACCCTCGACCTGCGGATTAAAAGTCCGCTGCTCTTTAGCCATCGCCCTCCCCGAACTTTGCGGGCTCTGGGGGGTCCTGACTGTTGACCACTGAGCTACGGGCGCATGAGTGCTGACTGGACCTCCTGCTGATCTTCCGAATTGCCTGAATAGCTGGCTCGCCTCGCCACGCAAATGTCTCAGCGAACCAGTGCGCGCGGCAAGATATACGGCGCACCGGATGGCTTTTTTTGCGTCCACGGCCCCCGGTACATTGAGCAGCGGTTCCATCCGAAAAGCCATGCGGGACCGCTCCCTCGCCACGCAAAGCACTCACGGGAGCGGTCCCGCCACTTCAGCGCCACGCCCAGTCCTGCGGCGTGGCGCCCCCAGCGGTCAGCGTCTCCGGGGTCTGCGCTCGTGCGGGACGGGTACCCCGTCGAGCAGGACACGCAGATCGACCTCCAGTGCGTCGGCGAGGATCAGCAGCACGAGAAGGCCCGGCTCGCATTCGCCGCGCTCCATAATGCCGATCTCGTTGCGGTGGACGTTGGCGACTTCCGCGAGGCGTTCCTGTGCGAGACCCCGGCTCTTGCGCAGGCCGCGCACGTTCTCCCCGAGCGCGTGCAGCACTCGCGCGCGCTCGACGGTGTAGGTCGGCATGGCTCAGACGACCTGGCCGACGATCTGCACCAGACGCCACGCGGCGCGGGTAGCGAACACGTGCCCGTCGGCGGTCTGGTGCACGAGACCATTGGCGCGTAGGGACCGCACCGAGTCCTTGATGCGCCGGCCCTGTTCGAGGACGCGACCGAGATCCTCGACGGCCCAGACGGGCAGGTCATCCCCGGTCAGCAGGTACAGCACTTCGCGCTCGATCCCGTCGAGCTCGGCGACGACATCGGATACGACGACGTCAGATGTAGGGTTCTCGTCAGGCATGGGAGGTTCACGCTCCTGTGCTCAGGCTCTGGCGTTGGGTTACAGCCCGCGCCGGAGCCGATTGGTATGGATCAGCCGACGGTAGACTCCCCTTGTGACCCCGTCAAGCCCTTTCGCCAACCGTTTCGCCAACCCCTCCTAGGTGCCCAGACTAACCCTCGCCACGCGCCCCAATCGGCAGTTATTGGCAGACGAGCCACCGAACAGGCTCAGCCATCGCGAGGCGCGAGGCGCGCAGCAACCCAGAATCCTGCTCCCTGACAAGGGATTCAGCGATGGGCGATCCTGGATTCGAACCAGGGACCTCTTCCTTATCAGAGAAGCGCTCTAACCGACTGAGCTAATCGCCCGCGGGCTCGATTCTAGCGGCCGCCTCATCCCTAATGCAGCCATCAAGGATCGCTCGATGCCGGCCGCGCCCGGACCATCCGGTTGGTCACGCCGGGGCGCGACCGCCCAGCCGCGCAGCGAGCGCCAGCGCGCCCTCACGCGAATCGAAGGCAAGCTCGACCCTGTAGCCCCCGCCCGCCTGAGGACGCACCTTGACCTCCGCGCCCAGCGCCTCTCCCAGCGCCGTCTCGATCTCCTCGGCGACCGCCGCCTGATCGGGGTGAACGCCGCGGAGCTTCCTGACCCGTACTGGTTTCTCCCGCCCCGGGCCGTCCCGCGCCTCCTCGTTGCTGCGCCGGGCACGTTCCTCCAGCGTCCGCACCGACCAACCGTCGGCGACCGCACTGCGTGCGAGACTGCGACGAACCGTGTGATCCTTGGCCAGCAGCAGCGCGCGGCCATGACCCTCACTGAGCGTCCCCTCCTCAAGCAGCCCGAGCACCTCGTCCGGCAGGTCCAGCAGGCGCACCAGGTTGGAGACCGCGACCCTACCGCGACCCACGCGCCTACCCACCTGCTCCCGTGTGAGGCCGAGCTCCTCGACCAGCGCGGTACAGGCCCGCGCCTCCTCCACCGGGTTGAGGTCCTCCCGCGCCATGTTCTCGATCAGCGCCAGCTCCAGCGACGCCGCGTCGTCGTGGGGGCGCACGAGCGCCGGGATCGTCTTCATGCCGGCGATCCGGGAGGCCCTCCAGCGACGCTCGCCGGCGATCAGCTCGTAGGTGCCGTCCGGCTTGGGGCGTACGAGCACCGGCTGCAATACCCCGCGCTCTCCCAGCGACTCCGCCAGCGCGCTCAGCCCCTCCTCGCCGAAGCGCCGCCGTGGCTGGTTGGGGTTGGGCGAGATCGACTCCACCGGCACCTCACGCAGCTCCTCCTGCGCTGCGCCGGGCGAAGACACCGACAGGATCGCCTCCAGGCCTCGGCCCATTCCTCGCCTCGGCGGGCTCATGTCCACACCCCCCGCGTCCCCATGTAATCCAATCCCCCCTGCCCTCGCCGTAAGCTCCTGAGCCGGCTGTGGGCGCCGGCTGGCAAGGACGCACCGAGCGTGGCGTGCACAAGCACGCGAGCGAGGGAGGACGCCGCCAGACGGGGATCCACGGCCGGCTCAGCCACGGGCCGCTACCTCCTTTGCTAACTCAAAGTACGCCTCCGCCCCCGTGCTGTGCGGGTCGTGATGGGTTACTGGCAAGCCGTAGCTGGGTGCCTCCCCGACGCGGACGTTGCGTGGGATCACCGTCTGGTACACCAGATCGCGGAAGTGCTCGCGCACCTCGCGCTCGACGTCGCGGCCCAGGCGGGTGCGGCTGTCGTGCATCGTCAGCAGCATCCCCGCCACCGTCAGCCCCGGGTTGAGCTCGCGGCGCACTAGCTCCAGCGTCTCCAACAGCCCCGCCAAGCCCTCGAGCGCAAAGTACTCGGTCTGCACCGGCACAATCACTCTGTCCGCCGCCACCAGGGCGCTAACCGTCAATGGGCCGAGCGATGGCGGGCAGTCCAGCAGGATGTACTTGAAATCTTCCCTGATCGGCTCGAGGCTTTCGCGGAGGTGGCCCTCGAACCCCTCCAGACGCGGCAGCTCGACATTGGCCCCAGCAAGACCCGCGCCCGCCGGCAACAGCGCTAAGCCGGAGATCCTCGTCTCGACCACCGCCTCCCCAGCCGCCCTGGAGCCCGTCAGAACCTCATACAGCCCGGGCGCCTGTGCTCGCGGAAAGCCCAGTCCCACCGTCGCGTTCGCCTGCGGGTCCACATCCGCCAGCAGCGTGCGATAGCCGGCCTCGGCGATGCAGGCCCCCACGTTCACCGCAGTGGTTGTCTTGCCCACCCCGCCCTTCTGGTTGGCGATCGCGTATACGGTGCCCACCGACAGCACGCTACCGCCAATTGCGGTCACTTTGCCGCGCGGAGGCCCAGCGGCCGCTTACGGGCGACCCCCGCTCGTCTTGGAAAACGCGACGGGGTCTCGGCGACCTTCTCGAACACGTACAGATGGTGATCCCGCGCGCCCTCGTACGGCTCGGTATGGCGGATCTCCAGACGACGCAGACCCAACTGCTCGGCCGCGTACAGTGCATCTGTCTCCTCGTCGACGTTGCGCCGACCGCGCCAGTCAACCAAGACCCCACCCATCTCCAGCAACGGCGCGGCGTACTCGAGCACCACCGGTTGCGGCGCCAGTGCGCGGGCCACGACCACGTCATTGTCTCCCAACCCCTCGGACCACTCCTCGATCCTGCTCTGGACGACGCGCGCGTTGTCGACCCCCGCGGCCGCTGCCGCTCGCCGCAGGAACTGGCACTTCCTGGACTGACTCTCGACGAGCCGCACCTCGCTGTCAGGCAGCGCGATGGCCAGCGCCAGCCCTGGGAATCCAGCGCCCGCCCCGATGTCAGCAATGTGCCGAGCCGACCGGAGGTGATCAATCTCCAGGCCGGCGAGCGAGTCAGCGAGATGAACATCGATCGCCCTCTCTGGGTCGCGCACGGTCGTCGGTGCGCGGTCGTCCCCCGCGAGCGTTTCTATGATCGTCGCCATCTGTGCGTGCGCGCGAGGCGGCAGCGCATGGTGACCGGCAAGCTTTCGGATCTGACGTTCTACGTGCTGCTCCACATCTGTTAGCTCGCGCCTCGGTGAGCCATCCACAGAGGTGCTGTTTGACGCCGGTGTAAAACGTGAAACGCTCAGGAGCATCTGGCGCAAGCGCGCGTGCGAAACCTCTGGTTTGGCCCTATGTGTCGAGCGGAGACACCACCAGGTATCGCTCGGGCTCCTCGCCCTCGCTGTGGGTGCGCACGTCACCGCGGTCGCGCAGGTGTTCGTGCACCACGCGCCGCTCGGAGGCCGGCATCGGGTCGAGCTCCACCGCCTCACCCGACCGTAGCGCCTCCTCGGCGGCATCCTCGGCATCCTCGCGCAAGCGTCTGCGCGCGCCGCTCACGGTAACCGTCGGCGTCAACCACGACCGCATCTTGGACTCGCCTCCGTGGAAGACGATCCGCTGCGCCAAATGCTGGACCGCGTCGATCGTCTGGCCTCGGCGTCCGATCAGGAGTCCCACATCCTCGCCTTCCAGGCAACCCCGCAGCACACCCTCCTGCTCCTCGACGCTCACATCGCACTCCAAGCCCAGGCCGTCTGCCACCTCCTCCAGCACCTCAACCAGCAGCTCGGCAGGGTCCTCCTGCGTGCCCTGCTCGTCGTCTGTCCACTCACTCATCGACGTCGGCCGGAGCGTTTCTTTTTCTTGCGGGGGGGCGGAGGGGGGCGCACCGGCCACACCCACGCCGGCCAGAGCCGGCTCCCCCTTCGGGCCGCCGCCTCTGCCGTTTGGCGAGGGAGACGCCCCTCCGCCCGACGCGGAGTCCGCTTTACCCACCGGAGCAGGGCGGTGGGCCGTAGCTGCGCCGGACGAAGTAACCCTGCCCGATCGTCCACAGGTTCGTGGTGATCCAGTAAATCAGGAGGCCCGCCGGGTACCGGAGCAGGAACACGATGAAGATCAAGCGGCAGGCCGAGCATCATCCAGCGCTGGCTGGGTTCGGCGCTGGCGCTCATCAGCAGGGTCGAGGCGATCTGCGAGGCCAGGTAGAGCACGATCAGGACGACCAGCACAGCGCCGGTCGCCTTCGCCGTGATGTCCGGCACGAACAGGAACTTCGCCGAGCCGGGGGCCACCTGATTGCACGTCGCTCGATTTTTGCCGCATCGCCTTCGTGCGTCACGATCCCGTGCGCGCGCAAGCGCAGGACCGCAGATGTGCTTCTTGAGGTCGGTGCGCAGCATGTAGAAGAGCGAGATGAACACGGGGAGCTGCAGCACGAGCGGCAGGCAGGAGGCGAACGGGTTGATCCCTGTTCTCCCGGTAGAGCTTCATCATCTCCTCTTCTGGCGCTGTTTGTCGTCCTTGTACTTCTCTTTCAGCACCTTCATCTCCGGAGCGAGCAACTGCATCTTGCGCATCGAGCGGAACTGGCTGAACGTCAGCGGCATCATCACCGCGCGCACCACCACCGTCAGGCCGACGATCGCAAGGCCCCAGCTGAGCCGGCGTGGTCGTGGATGAACACCAGGACCGCTTCGAAGAGGCTGATCAGCGGCGAGAACGCTTCCTGGATGATGTTCGCGAGGATCGGCATGTGTATGGTGCGAGCTCTCCGTGCGCGTCGTCGCCTCGTGAGCCGCGTCAGCGGCGCCGCGTGGGCCGGGGGTCCTGCTTTGAAAACCCGCTGAGCCCCCACCGGGTCGTACCCGCCGGGGCTCCACGGGTTGCACCTGAGCAGACGCCAAGCGGCGAGCACCAGGCCCCTCAGTATGCCGTACTCCCCGATCGCCTGTGACGCGTAGCGCGAGCACGTCGGCTCATACCGGCAGCGCCGCGGCAGGCCCGGCGAGATCACACGCTGGTAGACGACGATCGGGGCGCGCACCACGTCGCGGGCCACGCGAGCAGCGCGACCCAGCGGGGCGCTTCTGCCCACCGCCACCCACGGTGCTCACGGCCGCAACCTCCTCTCGCTGCGGGCAGGTGCGTCCCCCGCAGCCCGGCACGGTCGAGCAACTCCCCAAGCGCCGCATCCACCCCCTCCAAACCCTCGCGCTCGGCCAGCTCGCTCACCGGGGGGCGGGCCACGAGCACCACGTCTTGACCCGTCGCCCAGTTCGTCCTCGACCCCGTGCGAACGCTTCGCGCAAAAGGCGCTTCACGCGGTTGCGCTCGACCGCGCCCCCACCTTACGGGAGACCGAGAGCCCCAGCGGGGGCGCTCCGTCGCCGGGTTAGGGAAGCTGTACAGCACCAGATGGCGGTTCGCCGAGGAGCGCCCATGGCGGTAGACCCGCTCGAACTCCGCGCTGCGTGAGAGGCGTCCCCGCGTGGGCAGCGCGGCGGGGTGATCGCGGCGCCATCTCGTCACGCCGACAGGCGCTTGCGGCCCTTGTCGCGGCGGCGCTTGAGGATCAGCCGGCCACTGCGCGTGAGCATCCGCGCGCGAAACCCATGCGCACGGGCGCGCTTGCGCTTCTTGGGCTGATAGGTGCGCTTCATCGATCGCTTTCGTCCAGGGCCCGCTACGCCCACCGGCCCCACGACTCCGCCGAGCAGGCAGCGCCGCACGACCCTGAGTATAGAGCCACGTCGCTCGCCACGTCGGGTGCACCTCGGCGCGCGCGCACCGCCGCTACGGATTTTCTCGCCAATTGCGGATCGACGCGCGAGACCGGCCCGAGCGGGGCGGTCGGGCTTTGGGTATATTCGGCCGGCCGGGCCCTCGGGGGCCCCTCTAGAAAGCTTCCCAACCCCTCTCCCGAAGGAGCGGATCGACGCTGCCGTGAGCACCGAGTTGGAGCAGATCTGGTCGCAGGTGCAGGGCAGCTCGCGGCTGCCGTGGACGACTCCACCTACCGCGTCTGGCTCGAGCCCCTGCGAGCCACGAGAGCTCGCCGGCGGAGTCGCTCGTCGTCGAGGCCTCGCCACGCTCGTCGAGTGGGTTCTGCGAACGCTTCGGGCGCTGCTGCAGAGCTGCACCACGGCCGTCCTCGGCGCTGCGGTGACCGTCGACGGTCGTGCAGAGCGAGACCAGCGCCCCCACGCACTGAGGGGCGAGCAGGGACCACGCTCCACGTCTCCACCAAAAGCGGCGGGCCGGCCTCGGGAAGCGACACCACGGCGACCAGGGCGCCCCCCCAACCGATGCTGGGCAACCCCCGGTTGACCTTCGAGCACTTCGTTATCGGCGACTCCAACCGCCTCGCGCACGCCGCGGCGCTGGCCGTCGCAGAGCTGCCCGGGCAGGCATACAACCCCCTGTTCATCTGCGGCCCCCCCGGGGTCGGCAAGACACACCTCCTGCGCTCGATAGCAAGCATGGTGCGGCAGCTACAGCCCCGGCCTGAGCGTACGCGCACAGCACCGGGCGAGTCCTTTACCAACGAGTTCCAGACTCGCGCTCGGCGCGGGTCGGATGGACGACTTCAAGGCGCGTTTCCGCCACGTGGACGTCCTGCTCGTCGACGACGTCCAGTTCCTCGAGCGCAAGGCCCGCACCGAGGAGGAGTTCTTCCACACCTTCAACACTCTCCACGAAGCCGGGGCGCAACTGGTGCTCACCTCCGACCGCCCTCCGCGCGACCTCCAGGCGCTCGAAGACCGCCTGCGCGAGCGCTTCGACGGCCGGTCTCGTCGCCGACATCCGCCACCCGACATCAACACGCGACTCGCGATCCTCCGTAAGCGCGTCCACCAGGACGACATCAGCTCGCCGACCCGCGCTGCTCTGGAGGTCATCGCGCAGCGCGTAGCCGTCAACGTGCGAGCGCTCGAGGGAGCCCTGATCCGCGTCGTCGCCTTCAGCTCGCTGACCGGGCGGCCACTTACTCCCGAGCTTGCCACAGAGGTGCTCGACGGCCTCTACCCACACAAGACCCCCCAACCGCGCTCGCTCGCCGAGATCCAAGCCGCGGCCTGCCAGCACTTCGAGCTCTCCCCCGAGGAGCTGCTCTCTCCCCTCGCGCACCGCGCGCGTCACCTGGCCTCGACAGGTCGCCATGTACCTGGCGCGGGAGCTCACCGACGAGTCGCTCCCAGCCATCGGCCGCCACTTCGGCGGACGCGACCACACGACGGTCCTTCACGCCTGGCGGCGGACCGCGCTGCGCAAGATCCACGCCGACTCAGCCTCTAGACAAGCTGTGGACAAGCTTGCGCGAACAGCTCGGAGAAGCTCCGACTCCTGACCGGCGGGCTTGCGACACTTCCACACCATCCCCACAGCCTCACCCACCACGATCTCCCTGCACAACACAACTCACAATCCACATCTCCACAGCCCCTACTACCACAGCTCTCTTACTCCATGGTTGACTAGATGAAGCTCACCCTCTCCACAGCAGAACTGCTGACCCAGCTACAGACCGTCACTCGCGTCGCTTCCACCCGTAGCGCGGTACAGGCTCTCTCTGGCGTCATGATCGCCGCGAGCGACGCTGGTAGCGAGCTGCTGGCCACCGACATGGAGGTCGGCCTACGCGTGCCGCTCGCTGCTGAGGTCGCTCGCCCGGGCGAGGCCGTGCTGCCCGCCCGCCTGCTGCTCGACGTCGTTCGAGCGCTGCCCGCCGAGACGCTCACGCTGGAGTTGCGCGCCGCCGAGCAGGACGTGGAGCTGCTCTGTGGCGGAGCCACTCTTCCATCTACGAACGCTGCGGGCCGAGGACTTTCCCACGCTCCCCAGGGCCGGCGCCGACGCCCGCGTGACGCTGCCTGCGACGGCGTTTGTGGAGACCGTCGAGCGAGTCGCCCGTTCGGCCTCGCGTGATGAGACCAGGCCCGTTCTCACCGGCATCCTGATCTCCGCATCCGACCGCGAGCTGCGGATGGTCGCGACCGACTCCTACCGTTTGAGCGTCAAGCGCACGGAGCTCGAGGCGCCCGCTCCAGGGAAGCTCGAGGCGAACGTGCCCGCCCGCGCGCTGCAGGAGCTGGCGCGTATCGCCCAGCAGTCCCAGGGCGCCGAGCTCACCGCTGGCGTGGGGCAGAACCAGGTCGTCTTCGAGCTGGACGGAGTCGTGCTCTCCTCCCGACTGATCGACGGCCAGTTCCCCAACTACCGCCAGTTGATTCCGGAGTCCGTGGAGCACGAGCTGCGCCTCGCGACCTCCGAGCTTGCCGACGTCGTGCGCCGCATCAGCCTCCTGGCCCAGAAGAACGCACCTCTGCGCCTCGCCTTCGGCGAGGGCGAGCTGACCGTCTCAGCGCAGACCCCCGACGTCGGCGAGGCGAGCGAGGCGATCCCCGTTCCCTTCCACGGCGAGCCTTTCGAGATCGGGTTCAACCCCGAGTTCCTGCGCGACGGCGTGGAGAGCATCGATACCGAGGAGCTGGTGATGAAGCTGATCAGCCCGCTGCGGCCCGGGCTGATCGAGTCGCCCGACTCGGGCGACTTCGTATACCTGGTGATGCCGATCCGCCTCAACACGTGAGCGCCGCTGCGTGCGCGTCGTGAGCATCTACGCTGCGCGACTTCCGCACCTACGCTCGCGCCGAGGCGCAGCTGGGCGAGGGTTTGACGGTCGTGCATGGGCCCAACGGCGCCGGCAAGTCCAACCTCTCGAGGCGCTCTACTTCGGTTGCACCGGCCACGCGCTGCGCACTCGCAACGAGCGGGAGCTGGTGCGCTTCGGGGAGCGCGCGTCGCGCGTCACGGTGGCTGTCAGCGACGGCGACGGCCCGCACGAGCTGAGCGTCGGCTACGGCCGCCGGCGAGGGTGCCGAGCGGCCCGTCAAGCGCATGTCCTCCGACGGCGCTCCGGTCGAGCGGCTGCTCGACGTCGAGACCCGGCCGCTGCTCGGCGTCTTCGTTCCCGACCGCCTGGAGCTGCTCAAGGGCTCCCCCGCGCCCCGTCGCGCTCACCTCGACCGCCTGGTCGCTGCGCTCTGGCCTGCCGCGCGCTGCGACGCGCCGCGCCTACGCCCGTGCACTGGCGCAGCGCAACGCGCTGCTCGTCGCATATCCGCAGCCGGGCACGCCTCACGCTCGACGCCTGCCCACCTGGGATCGCGAGCTCGCTGGCCCGCGATCGCGCTGCGCGAGGACCGCGCTCGCGCGGTTGAGCTGCTGCGCGAGCACGTTCGCCGCTCGCGCGAGCGAGCTCGGGGTGAGTGGGGACGTCGTCCTGCAGTACCGCCCGCGCTCACGCGCCACACGACCCCGACGAGTTCGTGGCCGAGCTGCGAGGAGCGACTCCCCGGTGAGCTCGTGCGGGGCTTCAGCGCTCACGGCCCGCACCGCGACGAGCTCGCCTTCCTGCGCGACGGTCGCGAGCTGCGCAGCTTCGGTTCGCAGGGCGAGCTGCGGTTGGCGCTGCTCGCCCTGCTGTTGGCCGAGCGCTCCGTGCTCGCCACCCACCGCGGGCGCACCCCGCTGCTGCTGCTCGACGACGTCATGAGCGAGCTCGACGCTCACCGTCGGGAGCTGCTCGCGGCCGAGCTGGCGGCAGGCGGACAGAGCGTGCTCGCCACGACGGACCTCGCCCACGTCCCCGGCGCCGCCGCGGGGAACGTCACGCGCCTGCGCGTCGCCTGCGGTGCGATCCTCCAGGAGGCGCTCGCAGCGTGAGGCGCCCGTCCCCTCGCCCTCTCTCGTGGGCGCTTGAGGGCCTCACCGCGGAGCTCGCGCCCGCGAGCACCCTCGCCCAGGTACAGGCCTGCTGGGAGGGGGTCGTGGGCGCCGCGATCGCCGCCGCCGCCCGCCCGACCGCCGAGCGCGAGGGGGTGTTGACCGTGCAGTGCGAGGCTGCGGTGTGGGCACAGGAGCTCGACCTGATGGCACCCGAGCTGCTCCCCCGTTTGAACACCGCTCTGGGCGAGGATCGCCTGCACCGGCTGCGCTGTCGCAGCGCCTGAGGTACGGCGCGCGTTTTCCCTGGTTTTTGCAGGCAATTGAGCCCCTTGGGGAGGCGGGGTCAGGGGGTCGTTGTGCTATCGTTTCAGTCCACACGCACACGCCCCGGTCCGCGGTCAGTCGCACCCGGATTCCGGGGCTTTCTCACGTCATGGAGTGGAGGCTAGTTGGCCGCAGGCAGCGATAACGAGGACGGGCGCACCGACTCCGCGTCGGGCGCTGTCAACGACCCATCGGTCGGCGACGGCGCCAGCTACGACGCGCAGGACATCACGGTGCTGGAGGGCCTTGAGGCGGTCCGCAAGCGCCCCGGCATGTACATCGGCTCGACCGGGGTCATGGGCCTGCACCACCTGGTCTACGAGGTTGTGGACAACTCTGTGGACGAGGCCCTGGCGGGCTTCTGCACCGAGGTTTCCGTCACGATTCACCCCGACGACTCCGTCACGGTCGTGGACGACGGCCGCGGGATCCCCGTGGCGATCATGGAGAAGGAGGGCCGTCCCGCGATCGAGGTCGTCCTCACGGTGCTGCACTCCGGGGGAAAGTTCGGCGACGGCGGCGGCTACAAGGTCTCCGGTGGCCTGCACGGCGTGGGCGTGTCGGTCGTCAACGCGCTCTCCGAGCAACTCGCCGTCGAGATTCGCCGCGACGGGCACGTGTGGACGCAGGAGTACTCGCGCGGTGCCCCCCAGGCTGAGCTGCACAGGGGCGAGCCGCTCGCCAAGGGCGCCGCCACCGGCACCACCGTCACGTTTCTCCCCGACGCCGACATCTTCGAGACGCTCGACCTGGACTTCCACACGCTGGAAGAGCGCCTGCGCGAGACGGCCTTTCTCACGCGCGGGTTGAAGATCTCGATCGTCGACGAGCGCGGCGAGGGCCACGCTGCCGAGTTCCGCTACGAGGGGGGCATCGAGGACTTCGTCACCTACCTTAACGAGAACAAGGAGACCGTCCACCGTAAGGTCGTGTTCTTCTCCGGCGAGTCCGAGGAGGGCGCCGTCGAGGTGGCGATGCAGTGGAACTCCTCCTACCAGGAATCGATCCACTCGTTCGCCAACAACATCTCGACACGCGAGGGCGGCAGCCACCTGTCGGGTTTCCGCTCGGCGCTGACTCGCACGCTGAACAAGTACGCGCGCGACCACGCCCTGCTCAAGGAGAAAGAGGACAACCTCTCGGGCGAGGACGTCCGCGAGGGGCTGACGGCGGTGATCTCGGTCAAGTTGCGCGACCCCCAGTTCGAGGGTCAGACCAAGACCAAGCTCGGCAACCCCGGGATGGCCGGGTTCGTCGAGTCGATCGTCAACGGCGGCCTCGGGGAGTTCCTCGAGGAGAACCCGAGCGAGGCGCGCGCGGTGATCATGAAGTCCGTGCAGGCCCAGCGCGCCCGTGAGGCCGCCCGCAAGGCGCGCGACCTCACCCGTCGCAAGTCGGCCCTGGAGAACTCCACCCTGCCCGGCAAGCTCGCCGACTGCTCGGTCAAGGACCCCTCGCTGGCCGAGCTGTTCGTGGTGGAGGGGACTCCGCCGGCGGCTCCGCCAAGCAGGGCCGCGACCGCAACACCCAGGCGGTGCTGCCGCTGCGGGGAAAGATCCTCAACGTCGAGAAGTCGCGCATCGACAAGGTCTTGCAGAACACCGAGATCCAGGCGCTGATCACCGCGATCGGCACCGGTGTCCGTGATGAGTTCAACATCGAGAACGCCCGCTACCACAAGGTGATCCTGATGACCGACGCCGACGTTGACGGAGCGCACATCAGGACGCTCGCGCTCACGCTCCTGTTCAGGGAGATGAAAGAGCTGATCGAGGAAGGCTACGTCTACATCGCCAAGCCGCCTCTCTACAAGCTCAAACAGGGCTCGCGCGAGCGTTACATCGAGAAGGACTCCGAGTTGGAAGAGATCCTGCTCTCCGAGAAGTGGGAGAAAATCCTCGTCTTCGACCGCCACGGTAAGCAGTTCAAGCTGACCGACACACGCTGGCAGCGCTTCACCCGGCTGCTCAAGCAGTACGAAGGCTGGTCGCTGGCGCTCCGCGGCCACCACGGCCACGACGTCGTCCAGTTCCTGGAAGAGTCCTCCCTGCTCGCCGAGCAGGTGAAGAGCGCCGAGGAGGCGATCGAGCTTCTGCGACTCGCCGACAACGACGGCGACGCCCACACGACGGCTCTCCTCGAGGAGGACCCGCTGGAGATCCGCGTCAAGGCCGTCGAGGCGAGCACCGGCTTCGCCCGCACCCACCGCATCAAGCGGGCGCTGTTCGACTCGCACGAGTACCGCCAGCTCGTCAAGGTCCACGTACAGCTGATCGAGCTGGCCGGGACGCCCCCCTTCGACGTGCGGCTCGGCGACGCAGCCGAGACAGCCTTGTCCTTCGAGGCACTGCACGACGCCGTGATGACCGTTGCACGCAAAGGCGCCAACGTACAGCGGTTCAAGGGGCTCGGCGAGATGAACGCCGACCAGCTCGGTGAAACCACGATGTCGCCCGCGACTCGCGTGCTGGCCCAGGTGACGCTCGAGGACGCAGCCGCCGCCGACCGCATCTTCTCCAAGCTGATGGGCGACCAGGTCGAGCCGCGTCGCGAATTCATCGAAGAAAACGCCCGTGCCGTCGCAAACCTGGACGTGTAGGGAGGTGAGCAGCCATCGCCAGCGCTGACGTGATCGGGGGCGGCCACATTGAACCGCGCGCGCTCGAGGAGGAGATGCGCACGGCGTACCTCGACTATGCGATGTCGGTGATCGTCGGGCGCGCCCTGCCCGACGTCCGCGACGGCCTGAAGCCCGTACACCGCCGGGTGCTCTACGCGATGAACGAGCTCGGGCTCGGCCCGACGCGCTCGTACTCGAAGTGTGCGCTGATCGTCGGCGAGGTGATGGGCAAGTACCACCCCCACGGCGACTCCGCGATCTACGACACGCTCGTGCGTATGGCGCAGGAGTTCTCGATGCGTAACCCGCTCGTCGACGGGCAGGGCAACTTCGGCTCGATCGACGACGACCCTGCTGCCGCGATGCGCTACACCGAGGCGCGCCTGGCGAGGATCGCCACAGAGATGCTGCGCGACCTCGACATGGACACAGTCGACTTCACGCCGAACTACGACGGCAAAAAGCAGGAACCGCTGGTCCTGCCCGCGCGGTTTCCCAACCTGCTCGTCAACGGATCCTCCGGGATCGCCGTCGGCATGGCGACGAACATCCCGCCCCACAACCTGGGCGAGGTGATCGACGCCACGGTCGCCTACATCGATGACCCGTCGATCGAGGTCGAGGGCCTGATGCAGCACATCAAGGGCCCCGACTTCCCGACGGGCGGCGTGATCCTGGGGCGCGCCGGCATCCGCGACGCCTACGAGACCGGTCGCGGCCGTGTGCGCGTGCAGGCCCGCGCGCACATCGAGCCGCTCAAGCAGGGCAAAGAGGCGATCATCGTCACGGAGCTGCCGTTCCAGGTCAAGAAGGGCGGCGACGGCGGGCTGATCCAGAAGATCGCCGACCTCGTCAAAGACGGCCGCATCACCGAGATCGCCAACATCGAGGACCACTCGGACAAGCGCGGGATGCGCCTCGTGATCGAGCTCAAGCGCGACGCGATCCCCAAGGTGGTGCTCAACAAGCTCTACAAGCACACCCCGATGCAGAGCACCTTCGGCGTCAACATGGTCGCGCTCGTCGACAACGTGCCGCGCACGCTGAACCTGCTCTCGGTGATCCACAACTACGTCGCCCACCAGCGCGAAGTGATCGTCCGTCGCACCAAGCACGAGCTCTCCGAGAAGGAGGCCCGGGCGCACATCCTGCTCGGCCTGCTGATCGCGCTCGACAACCTCGACGCGATCATCGAACTGATCCGCGCCTCCCGCGACCGCGACGCCGCGCGCGAGCAGCTCGTGACCCGCTTCGAGCTCAGCCACATCCAGGCGACCGCGATCCTCGACCTGCGCCTCTCCCAGCTCACGGCGCTGGAGGCCGACTCGATCAAGCAGGAGCACGCCGACGTGACCGAGCGGATCGCCGAGCTGCGCGCCATCCTCGGCGACGAGAGCCGCGTGCTGACGATCATCAAGGAGGAGCTGGGTGAGATCCGCGAGCGCTTCGCCGACGAGACGGCGCAGCGAGATCACCCACTCCGAGGACGAGATCGACATCGAGGACCTGATCGCCGACCAGCAGATGGTGATCGCGATCACCCAGACGCGGCTACATCAAGTCGCTGCCCCTGGCGACCTACCGCCAGCAGCAGCGCGGCGGGCGTGGCGTGACCGGGATGGACATGAAGGACGGCGACTTCATCGAGCACCTGTTCGTCTGCTCCTCGCACGACTACCTGCTGTTCTTCTCCAACCGCGGCAAGGTCTACCGCTCGAAGGTCTACGAACTGCCCGAGGCCTCCCGTACCGCCAAGGGCCGCGCGCTCGTCAACATCCTGCCCCTGCGCGAGGGCGAGCGCGTCCAGGCGGTGCTCTCCACGCGCGACTTCACCGAGGCCAAGTACCTCGTGTTCGCCACCCGCAACGGCACCGTCAAGAAGACCGAGCTGCTCGCCTACAACACCCCGATCAAGGCCGACGGCATCATCGCGATCAACATCCGCGACGACGACGAGCTGCTCGCCGTGCGCGCCGTGGACCGAGACGACGAGATCATCATGGTCTCCCGCGCCGGGCTCGACCGTCCGCTTCGCCGAGTCCGACGCCCGCGCCATGGGCCGCGACACCACCGGCGTGCGCGGGATGGACGTCTGATCGGAACGGCCAGGCAACTACGTGATCGCGATGGACGTCGCCCGCGACGACATGGACCTGCTCGTCGTCACCGAGAACGGCTACGGCAAGCGCACCCGCATCGACCAGTACCGCAAGACCAACCGCGGCGCCAAAGGCGTCAAGACGATCGGCCTCACCGAGCAGAAGGGCGCGCTCGCCGGCGCGCTGGTCGTGCGCGAGCACCAGGAGCTCGTGTTCATCGCGTCGGCGGCATGGTCCAGCGCACCTCCGCCGGCGGGCATCTCCCGCAGGGCCGCGCCGCGACCGGGCGTGCGCCTGATGAACCTCAAGGACGACGACCTCGTCAGCGCCATCGCGCTCGTCGTGGAGGGCGACGGGGATGGAAATGGCGAGACCGAGCTAGTCCGAGCTGCTCGAACGTAGCGGTGCCGGACGGGATCTCCGCGAGGACCAGGAGGAGAACGGCAGGTCCTTCCCTTGCGTGACGTCACCTCCGTCCGCTACTCTGGCGAGACCAGAGAAAGGAGGTGGTCCGTACGTTGACTGACAGTTCTTGCGGGACCCTGGAGGTGACCGGCCGCTAGGTCGGCAGGCTGGACCGCTCAGCGGAATCCAACCCGGGACACCCCGAGACGGCCGCCGGCCCTGGTCCCTCCGGCAGCAGCAGGCAGTCTCGGTCTTCCAGTCAGCAGCTCTGTGCGAAGGGCGTCGCGGGGGTCGCGGCGCCCTTCGTCGTTGAGGGCCCGACCCAAGCCAGACGCGAGGGACGAAAGCCGTTTATTCCTCGGGCCGCTCGCGGTCAAGGGCGCCCTCTGTAAATGTGCGGGACTTAGACGGCTGAGAGGCAAGCGAGGCAAGGACGCAGTGAGCGAAGTGTGCTTTGCACACGAGCGATCGAGGACGCAGCATCGCGCCGCGTATCAGCCATCTAGGCCGCCTGTGCGAGATACTGGCGCCACGCCGCCGGGATCGACGGGCTGGCGACGTGGATGAACACCTCCGCGCGCGGCACTCGCGGCGCGTGGCGCGGGTGCATTCCCGCCTGCCGCGGCAGGCGGTCGCCCTTGCGGCGGTTGCAGGGCGCGCACGAGGCCACGATGTTCTCCCAGCTCGACGGCCCTCCCTTGGAGCGGGGGATCACGTGGTCCACGGTGAGGTTCGAGCGCGAGCCGCAGTACTGGCAGGTCCACCCGTCACGGGCGAACACCGCGCGGCGCGTGATCTTGCGCTGGTGGGCGTCGCGGGGCACGCGCACGTAGGTCACCAGGCGGATCACCGCCGGGCCGCGCCAGCGTGGTGCGCTCGGAGTGCAGCTCCCACCGCCCGCGCTCGACGAGCTCGGCCTTCTCCTTGAGCAGCAGCACCACCGCGCGACGCACCGAGCACACGTTGATCGGCTCGAAGGTCGCGTTCAGGACGAGCACCCGGCCACTCTCAGGCCCGCGCCGCCGGTGCTCGGGCGGCACGGACCGAACTGGGTCTGGTGGAACGGTGGTGTCCATCCGTGCGCGCAGTGTAGCGACCCCGCCGGCGACGGTGGGCTGGCAAGGCGCCGCTGGAGACGCGGGTGCTCGAGAGTGGGTGCTTAGCGAGCGGCGGCGACTGGGGCTCCGGCACGGGTGCACGCCGCGGGGTAGGAGCCCAGCACGCGCACCTCCTCGCACACCGCGCGCAGCCCTGCGAGCGCCTGCGCCGACCGTGGGCTCCCCCGCGCGGCCCTGGAGGTCGGCGAAGAACATGTAGTGGCCGAGGCGCTCGCGCGCGGGCGGGACTCGATCTTCGTCAGGTTGATCTCCGCGCCGCGCGAACTCGTCCAGGCACCGCACCAGCCATCCGGGGCTGCTCCGCGCCGGCGCCCCAGAACACCACCGACGTCTTCCACTGGGTGGGTGGGCTCTCGATCGTGGCCCCCGCGCGCAGCGGGGCGAGCTCGACCGTCGGGGCCTCCGCCGGCCCGCCGGCCAGCCACACGAAGCGCGTCACGTTGTCGTCGCGGTCCTGCACCCCCTCGCGCACCACCGTGGCGCCGTAGAGTCTCGGCCGCCAGGCGCGTGCCGAGCGCCGCCTGTCCCGCGCCGGCGCTCGGCCACCACCAGTCGCACCGCCTCCGCCGTGGAGCTCGCCGGCGAGCACCCGCGCGTGCGCCAGCTCGCCGCGCAGCAGGCGCGTGCACTGCCCCGGGACCTGGGGGTGGGAGATGACGGTGTCGATCTCGCCAGCGCCGAGCGGTGCCGCGGCGATCAGCGAGTGGCGCACCGCGAGCAGCGCCTCGCCCACGATCTCCAGCTCGCTCGCGTCGTCCGCGAGCAGGTCGAGCGTCACCGTCACCGAGCCGTCGAGCGAGTTCTCGATCGGCGCCACCGCCCACCGCACCTCCCCGCGCGCGCACCGCCAGACCGTGTCGTAGATGCTCGCCAGCGCTACCGGCTCCACCGCGCCGGCGCGCGCGCTGGCGAGCAGCGCCTCCTCGGTGAACGTCCCGGCCGGGCCCAGGTACCCCACGCGCGGGCGCGCGGCGTCCTGCGGGTCGCCGGCGGCGGACATCGCTTAGGCGGGTAGCTGCCCGCCGGCGCCCACGCCGCTGGGCTCGGAGGCGAGCGCGAGGCGCACCGCCTCGCGCCTCCTCGGGGGAGAGCTCGAGCTCGCGCGGCACCGGCGTGCACCTGCTTGGCGTACACGCGCGCCTGGTCGCGGTGGTGGATGCAGGAGAGCACGAGCCCCGAGCGCTCGGCGTCGAGCAGCGCGATCGACACCGACTGGCGTCCGGAGAGCTCGTTGTAGGCGTCGTAGCGCACGAGCGCGCTGTGTGCGATCGCCCCCCGCAGGCCCGCCTCCACCGCGGCGAGCCGCTCCTCCAGGCGCTCCGCCACCGCGCCGATCTACTCACGGAGCACTTCGAAGGACCCCTGCAGCGCCGCAGCATGGGCGACCACGTCGCGCTCGCGCTCGCCCGAGCACGACTCGCTGCGCGGCGCGCAGCGCGGCGCACGCTGAGCGCCAGCGCCACGCACCCGACAGCCGCCACCACCGCGACCGCCGCGGCGGCGAGCGCGACGATGCCCTGGGTGTCGGTCAGCGCTGGAGGCGGCCACGCCGACAAGCTATCCGTGAGATGAGGCGGCCCGCCCACCCGGCTCGCCCCGCGCGGCTTGCCGGAGCAGCCGGGAGGTCCTACTTGGTGAACACCGCCAGGTAGGAGCCCTTGTTGTTTTCGAGGTTCGTCTCGCCCGGGACCGGCTGCACATACACCTTCACGCGTCGCCGCGGCTTCCAGGGGCACGCCTTCCACAGGGACGTTCGCCTTCGCGGTGACGCCCGGTTCGGTCTTGGGGATCGTCTGCGTGTGCCTTGTACTGCTTGCCGCCCGGCCGTCACCGTGACTTCGACGCCCACGTCGGTCTCGGAGTTGCTGCCCGAGTCTTCGACCGCCACAGTGAACGTCGGGTTGGGTCCCGTGCGCGAGGTGGTTGACGGTGCCGGTTCGCTTCCGGCTGCAGCGTCGTCGAGCCCACACTCACCCCCGTCAGCGCGGAGCCGTGGGTGCCCGGCGCGATCGGCCCGCTCTGCGAGGTGCTCGAGGACTTGCCCGTGAGGCGCTGCTTCACCGTGCTCGGTTCGAGCCACCCGAGGTTCGGCAGGAACTGCGTGCTCGCCGTGCTCAGGCCGTGCACCCCGCCCGCCGCCAGTTCCTGCTGGATCAGCGGGGCGACACGCTGGGAGTAGACCACGTCGGAGGCCAGGAGCACCTCCATCGCGCCGGCGATCTCCGTGCTCGCCTGCTTGCCCTGGCTGCCCGCCAGCGCCGTGCGCACGAGGCTGCGCGATCTTCGCCAGCGCTTCTTCGCGCAGGTCGAGCGCGAGCGTGAGGTTGCGCTGGGCCGCCTGCCATTTCGCTCCGGGACGCTCAGCTGCTCGGCCTGCGCGGCCTGCTCTGCGCCTGCCCGCGTAGCTGGTTGACCTGCTCCTCCACGGCCAGCGGCGAGTTGCTCGGAGGCGCTGGCGAGCGCCTTGAACAGCGGCGCCGCCACCTGCTGGTCGGATTCCTGCACGAGCTGGCCCGCTTCGCGGTTGTACGTCTTCAGCGCTTCTTCCTTGCCGCTCTTCAGGCAGCCGTTGATGAGCAGCACGATCACGATCAGCACCACCACCCCGACCCCAGCGGCGATCCGCCGGCGCACCATCAGTCGTGTGGCGATCGACGTGCCCCGCACCGTGGCCGTTGTGGCCGGCGCGGCGCGCGCGGGCGTGGGCGCGCGATCCACGCCCGCGACCGCCGCGCCCGCCGCGGCCGGCCGTGGGCGGGTCCTCCCTCGTCATCGTCGAAGAACGACAAGCCTGCTCCGCTCCTTGAGGGGCTGCTCGTCGCCTTGCGGAAGGGCACCAGTATGACCGCCCCGCCCGGCTCGCCGCGCCTCCCTCCTGGTGACCTCTGCAACTTCTCGCTCACCGCGCGTTCTCCTGCCTCGGCGCGGCAGGGAGCGCGCGCGCGCGCGGCGAACGCAGGAGGCGGTGGACCCTCACGACACCCTGATCGCCCCGGCCGGCCGGCGGGCCCGGGTCGAGGCTGCGCGCGCCGCCAGCGCGGCGAGGCGTGGACGGAGGGCCAGGCGTGGGTGCAGGAGGGGCGCGCCGGCGCCGTGGGCGGGCGCCCAGTGCGGCTGCGCAGTGCTCGGCCGCTACCGGCTGCTCCGAGCGCCTCGGGGCGGGGGGCTTCGGGGTGGTGTGGCGCGCCGCACGACGAGCTAGCTCGACCGCGAGGTCGCCGTCAAGGCGATCCCCCTGCCCGCCGGGCGAGGACCGCGAGCGCGCAGCCCGCGAGGCGCACGCGGCCGCGCGCCTGTCCCACCCCGCGATCGTCGCGCTGTACGAGGCGTGCGTCGAGGACGGACGCTTCTACCTGATCTCCGAGCTCGTGGACGGCGCACACCCTCGCCGAGCTGATCGCCGCCGACGCGCTCTGCCGACGAGGAGGTGCTGGAGATCGGCGTGGCGCTCGCCGACGCGCTCGCTGCACGCGCACGCGCGGGGGGTGATCCACCGCGACCTGAAGCCCCACAACGTGCTCGTGCCGGCCGCGGGGCTGCCGCCGCGGGCGCGACCTGCGTCGCCAAGCTGACCGACTTCGGCGGCGCGCTGCTCGCCGGCGAGGAGGGCCTCACCCGCACCGGCGACGTGCTCGGCACGCTCGCCTACATGGCCCCCGAGCAGATCGACGGCGTCACGAGGTGGACGCGCAGCGCCGACCTCTACTCGCTCGCGCTCGTGCTCTACGAGGCGCTCAGCAGGCGTCAACCCCGTGCGCGGCCCCACGCCCGCCGCCACCGCGCGGCGCATCGGTCGGCGCGCTGCCGCCGCTCGAGCGCCACCGCCGCGACCTGCCGCGCGACCTCACCCGCGCGCTCGACCGCGCGCTCGACCCCGACCCCGCCGCGCGTGGGACGCTCGCCGAGCTGCGCGAGGCGCTCGCCGACGCCCTCGGCGCGGTCTGCGACGCTCGCCGCGGCAGCGCCACGCGCGCGATCCCCGAGCAGCGCCACGACGCCCGCCAGCCGGCCCGGAGGGGCCGGACCCGTCCCAACCCTACCCCCTCGGCACGCCGCTCGCCACGGCGAGGGTCCACCGCCGGAGACAGCTCTTCTGAACACCGCCCCCGAGGAGGCCTGAGCCCGCGCGCGGCTGGCTCACCCTCCCGCGCCTTGGCTGGCTCGCCGGGACGTCGGCGGTGTGCCCTGGCAGCTCACCGCCGGCCGCCCTGGGTGGCGCGCTGGTCGGCGCTCTGCGCGGTCGCGCCCCTGGTGCTGCTCGTGCGCCGACCCGGCGCGCGGTGGCTCGCGCTCGCGCTCGCGCCCGCGCTCGGCCTCGCCGGCCTCGCCGAGGCCTTCCCCGCGCTCGCCGGCCAGGCTGCCCGCTGGCGCTCGCGCGCGCTGCTGGGGGCGCTCGGCTACTGGTGGCTGTGCCTCGCCGGGCTGCCGTTGGACGGGCCGGCGCGAGCGCTGCCCGCGTGGCGCTACGCCTGCGAGCCTCGCGCTGCTGCTCGGGGCTCGCGCTGTGGGCGCGCGCCGCCGCGGTCCTGCCGTGGGTGGTGCGCGGGCGCGCGCCGATGCTCGACACGCTCGCCGCGATCCTCTGGGCCGGCGCGCTCGCCGTGAGCGGGTGGGCGGGGTCCGGGTGGGTGGGCGCTGGGCGGGTGGGCACCGGGTGGGCGGGCATCCCATCCCTCGGCGCCGGCCTCTCCCTCGCCCACGCCGGGCCTGCCGGGCTTCAGCGCTCGGGGCGCCGGTCCAATCCGCGATCCCGGGGCGCCGCGCGGGGCGGTGCTCGCCGTCGCTGCGCGCGCACTGACGCGGGCCTGTCTGACTGGCATGGCCCCGGTCCGGCGCGAGCCGAGACGGCATATGCCATGAAACCCTGAAGAGCCATCGAGACCACGCTCGCCTCCCTCGTGGAGGGCGCCTTCGGGCGCCTCTTCCGCTCCGAGGTCCGCCCGATGGAACTCGCCCGCAAGCTCGCGCGCGAGATGGACGAGCACCGCACCGCCTCCGTGTCGCGCGTCTACGCCCCCAACGAGTACGCCGTGTGGCTCTCCCCGCAGGACCGCGCTCGCTACGACGGCGTCGAGGACGAGCTGATCGACGAGCTCTGCGCCTACCTGCTCGAGCACGCCCGCGCGCGAGGATCTGACGCTCGCCTCCCACCCCGCGATCACCTTCCACACCGACGCCGACCTCGTCGCTCGGGCGAGTTCGGCATCCAGGCGCGACTGGTGCGGCCCGACGGCCCGACGAGGGCCGCGCCGAGGGCCCCGAGGCTGACGCTGGTAGGACTCCGGCGGGCGACGGACGACGGGCAGACGATGCTCACTCCACCTCCCGCCGCCTGCGCGAGCCAGCTCGAACAGCGCTCGCTCCGCCCGCTCCACCCGCGCGCATGCTGCTGCTCGGCGGCCGCCGCCTGGTGGTCGCGCCGGGGGGCGCGGTGCTCGGCCGCAGCCGCGACTGCGACGTCGTGCTCGACGACGCCGGGGTCTCCCGCCGGCACGCCCGCATCCGCCCGGCCGGCGCGGGTTGGACGATCGAGGACCTGCGCTCGACCAACGGCGTGCTCCTCAACGGCGAGCCGCTGCGCGGCGTGCACCCGCTGCAGCTCGGGGACCGCATCGAGCTCGGCACCACCGAGATCGTGTTCGAGCTGCGATGAATACGCTCCAGCCGGTGTCGGTCGCGCTCAAGTTCGGCTTCCTCGCCGTGCTCTACCTCTTCCTGCTGTGGGTCGCCCGCAGCGCCCTGCGCGACCTGCGCGGGAGCGGCCGCGCGGGCGTCGGTGCGCGCGGCTACGCCCGCCGGCGCGGGCGGGCCGGGCGGGCTCCGGACGCGACCGGCCTGCACTCCGCCTCCGCGCCGGCGCGCTCGGACCTCGCCCGCCGCACCCCCCGGCTGGTGGTCGCCCGCGCCACCGGCCACGAGCCAGGGATGATCTACGACCTCGACGGCGACCTCGTGCTCGGCCGCGGCGACCACGCGGAGATCCGCCTCGAGGACCCCTTCGCCTCCTCGCGCCACGCGCGCATCTACGCGCAGGCCGGCACGCTCGTGCTCGAGGACCTCCGCTCCACCAACGGCACCTACCTCAACGAGGAGCTGCTCGACACCACCCCCCGTCCCCTGCACCCCGGCGATCACCTGCGGATCGGCGAGAGCGAATTCGTCTTCGAGGTCGACTGATGAGCACGAGACCGACGAGCGACGCGCGCGCTCTCGGTGGAGGGTTCCACCGAGGCCCCGAGACCTCTCCGTCGAGCGTCCCCCCGGAGCGCTCCCGAGGTCCCCACTGATGCTGCGCGTGGCCGAGCAGTACGCGGGCACCGACACCGGTCTGCAGCGGCGCGCCAACGAGGACTCGCTGCTGGCCCGCGCGCCCCTGTTCGTCGTCGCCGACGGCATGGGCGGCGCGCAGGCCGGCGAGGTGGCCTCGAGGATCGCGGTCGAGGCCTTCCACGCCGGCCTCGCCCACGACGAGGCCCCCGAGGAGGGCCTGGTCGCGCACGCGCTCGCCGCCAACGCGCGCATCCACGAGCTCTCGCGCGCCAACGCCGAGCAGGCCGGCATGGGCACGACGCTCACCGCGGTGTACGTCGGCGAGGACGAGGTCGGCGATCGCCCACGTCGGGGACTCCCGCGCCTACTGCCTGCGCGACGGGGAGCTGCTGCGCCTCACCGACGACCACTCGCTCGTGGACGAGCTGATCCGCGAGGGGCGCCTCACCCCCGAGGAAGCCGAGGAGCACCCCCAGCGCTCGATCATCACCCGCGCGCTCGGGCCCCGAGGAGACCGTCGAGGTGGACACCCGCTCGTTCCGCGCGCGGGCCGGGGACCTCTACCTGCTGTGCAGCGACGGCCTCACCTCGATGGTCCGCGAGGCGCGCCTCGCCGAGCTCCTGCGCCTGCACGCCGCACGCGCGCCTGCGCGACGCCGGCGAGGCGCTGATCGCCGAGGCCAACCGCGCCGGCGGGCGCGACAACATCACCGTGATCCTGCTGCGCTTGGAGGAGGTGGGCTCGGGCCCGCCCGGCCCCGGTGGCACCGCCGAGGGGCACGCGACGCCGACCCGTCCGCATGCCCGACCGGCGCGCCACGCGCCGTCGGCGTCCCCGCCGTGGTCGCACCGGCCGCTGGACGGCGACGGCGGCAGGCGGCCGCACGTACCGACCGCGGCCGCGCGAGCGCCTCGGCGGGCACGCCGACCTCGCAGACCGTCGTCGCCCGGCGCGCCCCGCGCTGCCGGCTGCCGGCGCCGCTCCCCGGCGACTCGCGCGCCGGGCCGCTCGGCGGCGGCTGCGCCGCGCGTCTGCCCGCGCTGGTCGTGCTCGCCGTGCTCGGGCGTGCTCGCCGCCGGCGGATACGTGGCCGCCCAGTCGGTGTTCTTCCTCGCCACCAACGCCCGCGGCCTGGTGACGATGTACCAGGGCTTCCCCTACAGCTCCCGGGCGGCCTGCGACCTCTACAGCAGCTACTACGTCTCCGGGGTCGGCGCCTCCACGCTGAGCCCCGCGCGACGGCGCGAACTGCTCGACCACACGCTGCGCTCCGAAGGTGACGCCGGCTCGCTGGTGCGCAGCCTCGAACTGGAAGAGCTGAGCGAATGAACCGCCCGATCCTGCGCCTCTACGGGCTGGTCGTGGTGCTGTTCGCGCTGCTCGTCGCCTTCACCTCGCGCTGGACGGTCTTCGAGGCATCCTCGCTGCGCGAAAACCCGCTCAACCAGCGCTCGCTGCTTGAGCAGGAGCGCGTTCAGCGCGGGGCGATCCTCGCCGCCGACGGCACCGTGCTCGCGCGCAGCGTGCGCACCCGCGAAGGGACTTACGAACGCACCTACCCGACCGGGCGAAGAGTTCGCCCAGGCGATCGGCTACTCCTACCCGCTGAGCGCTCGACGCGCACGGGCCTGGAGCGCTACCGCAACGCCGCCGCTCAGCAGGCCAGAGCCAGAGCGACCTGCAGTCGATCCTCAACCAGCTCCAGGGGCGCACGCGAAGGGCGAGGAAGTGTCGTGACCACGCTCGACCCCGCCGCCCAGCAGGCCGCGCTCGCGGCGCTCGGCGCTCACGAGGGCGCCGTGGTGGCGCTCGACCCGTCCACCGGGGCGGTGCGGGTGATGGCGTCCACTCCCAGCTACGACCCGAACGCGCTGCGCTCCCCCGCTGCCGCCGCGAGGCTCGAAAGTCGACAGTGAATCGCCGCTGGTCAACCGCGCCGTGCAGTACGGGTACGCGCCGGGGTCCACCTTCAAGGTGCGTGACCGCCACCGCCGCGATCGACACGGGTGAGTTCACTCCCTCCTCGACCGGTCAGCGGGCGCAACGGCATCGTGGTGTCGGGGGTGCCCCTGAGCAACGACCAGAACGAAAGCTTCGGTCGCGCTGACGCTCACCCAGGCGCTGGCGAAATCGGTCAACACGGTGTGGGCGCAGGTCGCCGAACAGCTCGGCGCGCCGCACGCTCGCCCGCTACATGCGCCGCTTCGGGTTCGACGCCAAGCCGCAACTCGACTACCCCGCCGAAGAAATGTCGGCCAGCCGGCGAGTACGCTCCACGACGAACGCCTGCTCCCGCCCCCCAGCCCGCTGGTCGACGTGGGGCGCATGGGCATCGGGCAGGACAAACTGCGGGTCACCGCGCTGCAGATGGCCGAGGTCGCCGCCGCCGTCGCCAACCACGGCAGGCTGATGGTGCCCCACCTGACCGCCCGCATCGTCGACCCCGAAGGGCGCACCGTGCAGCAGATCTCCCCCCGCGTGCAGTCGGTCGTGATGAAACCCTCCACCGCCGCCGCGGTCACCTCGATGATGGAAGCCGTCGTCGACGAAGGCACCGGCGACGCCCGCGCGGATCCCCGGCGTGCAGGTCGCGGGCAAGACCGGCACCGCGGAAACGCAGATCGGCACCGCGATCAACAACGTGTGGTTCATCGCCTTCGCCCCCGCCGCGCAACCCCGACCGTGGCGATCGCCGTGACGGTCAAGGGCGTGCCCGGCTACGGCGCGGCGTTACGCGCGCCCGATCGCTCGGCGCGTGATGGAAGTACTGCTCCATGAATGAGGCCCGCCGGCGATGATCGAAGGCGTAGCCTTGCGCCGGGCCGTCCGCCTGGAGGCGGCTCGACTGACGACCCGGACGGTCCGGCGATGATCGAATCCGGCACCGTGATCGACGGGCGCTACGAGGTGCTCTCGCGGATCGGTACCGGGGGATGGGCGACGTGTACCTCGCGCGCGACCAGCTGCTGGGCCGCCAGGTGGCGGTCAAGCTGCTGCACCACCGCTTCGCCGAAGACCAGGAGTTCGTGGAGCGCTTCCGCCGCGAGGCCTCCTCCGCCGCCGAGCCTCTCGCACCCCAACGTGGTGGCGATCTTCGACCGCGGCGAGTGGGACGGCACGTACTACATCGCGATGGAGTACCTCCCCGGTCGCTCGCTGAAGGCGGTGGTGCGCGAGCGCGGCCCGCTGGACCCCGCGGCGGCGATCGACGTCGTCATCCAGATCCTCCACGCCGCGCGCTTCGCCCACCGCCGCGGGGTGATCCACCGCGACCTGAAGCCCCACAACGTGATCCTCGACGAGGAGGGCCGCGCGAAGGTCACCGACTTCGGGATCGCCCGCGCGGGCGCCTCGGACATGACGCTCACCGGCTCGATCATGGGCACCGCCCAGTACCTCTCCCCCGAGCAGGCCCAGGGCCACGCGGTGAGCGCCGCCTCGGACATCTACGCGGTGGGGATCGTGCTGTACGAGCTGCTCACCGGCACGTGCCCTTCGACGGGGAGACGGCGGTGACGATCGCGCTCAAGCAGGTCTCCGCCGCGCCGCCGCCGCCGAGCGCGGTCGCGAGCAACGCGCCCCCCCACCCGCCTGGCGCCGCCTCCACCATCCACCCGACGCCCGCGACGGCGCGCCGTGCCCTCGTCCCCCCGCGAGCCATCCCCGGAGCTCGACGCGGTGGTGTTGCGGGCGCTCGCCAAGGATCCCGCGGAGCGCTTCGCCGACGCGGAGGAGTTCATCGCGGCGCTCCAGCACGTGCGCCTGGTCCTGCCCGGCGGGGGCGGGCGGGTCCCGCCGGCGTCGCGCAGGCGGCAACGGACCGGTGGCGCCCGCGTCGGCCACCGCGCTGCTGCTGGCGCCCGCTCGCCGAGGACCACCCGCCCGGAGACCGGTCGAGGACCCGAGGACGCCGCCGCCCGCCGCCGCAGACGGCGCTGGTGGTGGATCGGCGGCGCGGCGCTGCTCGCGCTGGTCGGCGGCCGGGGTGGCGCTGGCGCTGCTGGCTGCCCGCCGCCAAGCACGCAGGTGACCGTGCCCTACGTCATCCGCCGCACCGAAGCGCTCGCGCTCGAGGCGCTCAGGGCGCAGGGCCTCACGCCTGGTCCCCGCCGGCGGCGAGCACCGACGTCGGCGTCGGGTCTCGTGATCTCCAGAGCCCGGCGGCGGGGACCGAGGTGCAGCGGGGCGCGCGCGTGAGCCTCGTCGTCTCCACGGGCCCCGCCAGCGCGGGGGTGCCCGAAGTGAAGGGCCTGACGAGCGCCGAGGCCGAGCGCAAGCTCACGCAGGCCGGCTTCAAGCCGACGCGCGCAGAACCGCTCCAGTACGTCTGTGCCGGCGGGCACGGTGATTACACCGAACCCTCCCAGGGCGTGGCGGTGCGTGGCGGGCAGCCCGGTGACGGTCTTCGTCTCCACCGGGCCTCCGCAGGTGGACGTGCCCGAAGTGACCGGCCAGAGCGAAGCCGAAGCGCGCGCCTCGCTGCGCGCCGCGGGCCTGCACGCGGGCACCGTCACCAAGCGCGAAGAACCGGGCCAGACGGCCGGGCACGGTGCTCTCGCAGTCGCCCTGCCGCGGGCGGTTCCCGGTGCACAGCGGCGAAGCCGTGAACCTCGTGGTGGCGAAGGCGCCGCAGGAAGTCACGGTGCCGCGCGTCGTCGGCAAAAAGCAGGAACGCGCCGAAGGCGAACTGATCGGTGCGGGCTTCGCCGCGAAGTCGACCACGCGCACGGTCTCCACCGAAGCCGAAGTGGGGCTCGTGCTGCAGCAGACCCCCGCCGGCGGCACCAAGGCCAAGCAGCGGCGCCACCGTCACGATCACCGTGGGCGTGCTCGCGGCCCCAGACGACGCCGAGCACCACCCCACGACGACGCCCAGCACCGGGCACCGCCACGACTCCCAGACCTCCGCCGCGCCGCCGCGGGCGCGGGCGCCGTGCCGTGAGCGCCTCGCTCACCGTGGCGCTCCTCGCGGGTGGGCGCTCCTCCGAGCACGACGTCTCGCTCGCCTCCGCGCGCGCCGTGCGCGAGGGCCTCGAGCGGGCCGGGCCACGAGGTGCGCTGGGTGGAGGTCGGCCGCGACGGCGCGTGGCGCTCGCGGCGGGGAGGAGCGGCTGAGCCTGCGCCCGGGCGAGGGGCTGCTCGGCGCGGACGTCGTCTTCCCCGTGCTGCACGGCCCCTTCGGCGAGGACGGCACCGTGCAGGGGGTGCTGGAGACGCTCGACGTGGCCTACGTCGGCGCGGGCGTGGCGGCCTCGGCGCTGTGCATGGACAAGGTGCTCTGCAAAGGGCTGCTGTCGGCCGAGGGGGTGCCCCAGGTGGAGTACGTCGGCGCGCGCGTGGAGCGCTGGCGGCGGGTGCCGACGGAGGTGCTGGGCGAAGTCGCCGCGCTCGGGCTCCCCGTGTTCGTCAAGCCCGCCCACCTGGGCTCCTCGGTGGGCATCGCCAAGGTCACCAGGCCGCGCAGCTGGGCGAGCGCGCTGGATCGGGCCTTCGCGCACGACCCGCTCGTGATCGTCGAGGCGGCGTCGCCCGGGGTCGAGGTCGAGTGCGCGGTGCTCGGCCCTGCGCTCGCCTCCGTGCCCGGGGAGATCGTGCTTCGCGGGGGAGTGGTACGACTACGCCGCCAAGTACGAGGCGGGGGGGATGGAGCTGGTGGTGCCCGCCCGCATCTCCGCGGCGGCGCGCGCGACGGGTGCAGGAGCTGGCGCTGGAGGTGTTTGCGTACACCGGCTGCGAGGGCCTCGCGCGCGTGGACTTCTTCGTCGAGGGCGAGCGGGTGCTGGTGAACGAGCTGAACACGATGCCCGGCTTCACCCCGACGAGCGTGTACGCCAAGCTGATCGAGGCCTCGGGGATCCCCTACCCGGAGCTTGTGGACCGCCTCTGCCGGCTGGCGCTCGAGCGCTGGGAGGGGCGGCGGACGCACCGTACTGAGGGGTGGCGCGGTGGTGGACGTACTTTTCGGAGCCTATATTAGGTGTCGAATTCCTTACCCGAACCCCACCGGCGAGAGCAGCAGCTCCACGAGCACGCGCGGGTCGCGCCTGATCCGATCCCCGGTCGAGCCGGAGGGTCTTTTTTTGAGATCGAGCTGGGCGGGGTCGCGCAGCTTGTGCAGGCGGGCCTCGGCGATGAGACGCTCGTCGACCGCTCCGAGGCGGCCCTCGAAGGTGGTGTAGACGGGGGTGCCGAGCGCGACGGCCTCGCGGTTCATCGTGCCGCCGGCGGAGATCACGAGGTCGGCGTAGGCGATCAGCGACTGGGCGTCGATCGCCTGCTCGGGGACGACGAAGCCGGGGACGCGCGGCGCAGCTCTGCGCGCTGGGCCGTCGGTGCGCGGCAGCACCACCGACTGCACGCCCTCCGCGCCGGCCGCGGCTTCGCGCAAGACGCTCAGCACCTGGGCGAAGAGGTCGTTCTCGAAGCGGTGGTAGAGCGAGACCTCGGGCGGGGTGCGCACGACGATGATCGGCCGCGCGGGATCGAGCGCGAGCTGCGCCAGGATCGCGGGGTCGGGCTCGAAGTCGGCGAGGTAGTACTCCTCCTTGAGTCCCGCGTACGCGCGCACCTTGCCTCGCGCGCCGTAGCGATCCAGGCGCTCGGGCGGGATCGCGTCGGGCACGACCACCGCGCGGGCGAGACGGCAGTTGACGTGGTGCTGCACGGCGGCCCACTCGTAGTCGAACATCGTGGCGCTCGGGATCCGCAGCAGCGCGGCGGCGACGCTCACGTCGTTGGAGCCGTGGCCGAGCGCGACGTCGAAGCGGCCGAGTGGTGCGGGTCGACCCGCGCCCACCGCGTCAGCGCGGCGGAGCGCAGCGCGAGGCCGCCCGGCCTTCGCGGCCAGCCGCTCGCCGCGGTGGCGGCCGATCGCGGTGTGGGGGATCTGGAAACGGTCGCAGCAGCCCGAGCGTCTGGGCGAAGTCGCGCGCGGTCACCCGCACCTCGTGGCCGTCGCGCTCCAGCGCCTCGATCACCGGGCGCATCACGAGCACGTGGGGGCTGTTGGTGAGGTCGATCCAGATGCGCACCGCAGGACCGTACCGGGCACGCCGATACCGTGAGACGATCCTCATCGTGGGCGCTCGCCGCCTCGCATCCGGTATCGTTGGCGCGCCCATGCTGATCCTCGCCTCGGTCACCGAATCGGTCGTCACGGCCACCTGGCACCTCGTCCGCGACGGGGGGCTGCCGGCGGTGTTCCTGCTGATGGCGCTCGGCTCGGCGTGCATCCCGATCCCCTCGGAGGTCGTGATGCTGTTCGCGGGCTTCGCGGTGGCGGACCCCGGCGGCTCGGGGGCGCACCACCACCTGACGATGACCGGCATCGTGCTCGCGGGGTTGCTGGGCACGCTCGTGGGCTCGTGGGTCGCCTACGGGGTCGGTCGCGGCGGGCGTCTGGAGTTGATGGAACGCCACGGCCACCTGGTGCACATGGGCCCCGCCCAGATCGACCGCGCCGACCGCTGGTTCCAACGCTACGGCGACCCCGCGGTGCTCTTCGGCCGGATGATCCCGCTGGTGCGCGCGTTCGTCTCGCTGCCCGCGGGCGTGGCGAAGATGCCGCCGCTGCGCTTCACGGTGCTGACCGTGATCGGCTCGATCCCCTGGGTGCTCGCGCTCGCGCTCGCCGGTCACGCGCTGGGCAGCGAATGGACGAGCGTGCGCAAGGGCTTCGAGTACGTCGACTACGCGATCGTCGCGCTCGTCGTCGTGGGCATCGGCTACTGGATCGTCCGTCGCCGTCGCGGAGGACCGGGGGCGGGCGTGGATGCCCTCGCGGAGGAGACCAGCGAATCGGCGCCCGCGGACGTGGGTTGACTCACCCGGCGATCCTGGTCCGAGTTTCCACCATGCCGTCGAGGCTCTCCCTACGCCACGCGGTGCATGCTCGGCCTAGTGCAGGGCCCCACGGAGGTGCTGCCGGTCTCCTCCTCGGCGCACCTCGCGCTGCTGCCGCGCCTGGCGGGCTGGCCCGAGGGGCAGGTCGACGCCGAGCTGCGCAACTCGCTGGAGGTGGCGTTGCACGCGGGCACGGCTGCGCGCGCTGGGGATCGCCCTCCGCGGGGAGCTGGTGGGCGCGCTACGCGAGCTGGACGGGCGCCGCGTCGGGCTCGCTGTCCTCGCCCTCGCTCCTCCCGCGCTCGCGGGCTACCTCCTGGAGCGAGCGGTTGGAGCGCCGCCCGAGCACACCGCGCGCGCTCGCCGTAGGACTCGCGTTGGGTGGTCTCGCGATGGCGCTGGCCGACGCCCAGGGGGGCGAGCGCTCGGCGACGGACGCGGGCCTCCGCGACGGCCTCGCGCTCGGGTTCGCGCAGGCGCTGGCCCTGCTCCCGGGCGTCTCGCGCAACGGCGCGACGCTCGGGACGGCCCGCGCCCGCGGCTTCGACCGCGAGTCCGCCCAGGCCCTCTCCTGGCGAGTGGGCCTGCCGGTGATCGCGGGCGCGGCGGGACTCAAGGCGCGTCGCCTCACCCAGCGCGGGGTGCCGGCTGGGAGCGGCCCCGCGCTCGCCGTGGGAGCTGCCGACGGCATTCCTCTCCACGCTGGCCAGCGCCCCGCTGGTTCGCCCCGGCAGTCGTAGCCGCGCGCTGTGGCCGTTCGCGCTCTACCGCGCGGGTCTGGCGCTGCTCGCCGTCCGTCGCTCAGCTTGAGTCCTGCGCAGGCCCGCTACCCGCTGCGACACTCCCCCCGTGCTCGTCCTGACCCTCGCCCTCGGCGCGTCGCTCTGTTACGGCGTCTCGAACTTCCTCGGCCCCCAGCTCGTACGCCGGCACGACCTGGTCACCGTCTTGGTCGTCTCACAGGTCGCGGCGCTCGGGGTGTGCGTGCTCTATCTCGCCATCGACGGCGGGCGGGCGCTGCCGCAGGGCGACATGTGGCTGGCGCTGCTCGCGGGCGTGGGGAACGCGGGCGGGCTGATCGGCTTCTACAAGGCGGCCGAGCTCGGGCCGCTGTCGGTGGTCGCGCCGATCGGGGCGTCCGGAGTCGTGATCCCCGTGGCGTGGGGGGTAGCGAGCGGCGACTCGCTGAAAGCGGCGCAGGTCGTGGGGCTGGTGCTCGCGATGGGCGGCGCGGTGCTCGTCGCGCGGCGCACCTCGGCCCACCACACCACCGCGCACTACCCCGATCCGGCTGCCGCCGTCGTGTGGGCGGCAGGGTCGGCCGTCGCCTTCGGGGTCTTCCTCACCGCGCTGCCGAAGGCGTCCGCGCACGGGCGCGCGTGGGCGCTGTTCGACGCGCGGCTCGCGCTGATCGCGCTGCTTGCACTGTGGGCTGGACGCGAGCTCGCGGCGATCAGATTCACCCGCGCGAGCGCGCTGCTCGCCGTGCCCGGCGTGCTACTGGTGGTCGGGACGGTCATGTACACGACGGCGGCCGCCCACGGGCAGCTCTCGCTCGTGTCCGTGCTCGGCTCGCTGTTCCCGGTCGTCACCGTCGGTCTCGGGGTGGCGCTGCTCGGCGAGCGGCTGTCGCGTGCGCAGGCGGTCGGGGTCGCCGCGGCGCTCGCGGGGATCGCGCTGATTGCGCTGTAGCCCCGGAGCCGCCACCGGAGCGCGCACAATAGAGAGAGCCATGACGACCACCACGCTGCTCGGCACCGCGCTCGGCGGGCGCTACCGTTTGGACGCCCAGATCGGCAAGGGCGGGATGTCCACGGTCTACCGCGCGTTCGACACGGTGCTGGAACGGCCGGTGGCGATCAAGTTGATGCACCGCGAGATCGCTTCAGACGCCGACCAGCTGGAGCGCTTCCGCCGCGAGGCGCGCGCGGTGGCGCAACTCAGCCACCCGCACATCGTCACTGTGATCGACGCCGGCGAGGAGCCGCCCGGGCGTGGGGGGGCGGGTAACGGCGCAGGCAGGGACGGCACCGGCGGTGGGGGGGTGGGCGTCAACGGCGCGGGCGACGGCGGCGGGGCGGGCGGGGCGGGCGGGACTCCATACATCGTCTTCGAGTACGTCGACGGCGAAACGCTGAAGGCGCTGGTCCGCCGCACCGGGCCCTTGGAGATCACCGAGGCGCTCGCCTACACGATCGAGGTGGCGCGAGCGCTCGGGGCCGCCCACGAGCACCACATCGTGCACCGCGACGTGAAGCCCCAGAACGTGCTGCTGACCGCGGAGGGCACCGCCAAGATCACCGACTTCGGCATCGCCCGCACGCTCACCGAGCAGGGGCTCACGCTGGAGGGCCGAGTGCTCGGCACCACCGACTACGTCTCCCCCGAGCAGGCCCTCGGGCACCCCGTGACGGGGCAGTCGGACATCTACTCGCTGGGCGTGGTGCTGTACGAGCTGCTCACCGGCGCGGTACCGTTCACCGCCGCGAACCCGGTGGCGGTCGCGATGCGCCACGTCCGTGAGGAGATCCCCGACGTGCAGCACCGCCGGCCTGAGGTCTCCGCCGCGACCGCCGCCGTCGTGGAGCGCTCGACCGCGAAGGACCTCGCCCGGCGCTACCCCGACATGCCCTCGCTGTTGGGCGACCTCGAGGAGGCGTTGGCGATCGAGGCTGCGCGCGCGGGGCAGGCCACCGGGGAGGTCACCACCGTGCTGCGCACGCTCCCCGGCCCCGCCCGGCGGCGGGTGCCGTGGCACATGCGCCACCCCGTCCGCTGGCTCGGCTCGCTCGCGCTGCTGGGCGGGCTGGTCGCGCTGGGGCTCGTGCTGGCGGCCGGCCACACCCACCGCGGCGTCGCCCCCGACGTGGAGCGCCAAACCGGGCCTCACGCCGGTCCCGCTGGAACAGACCTCCGCTCACGACTACAACCCCTACGGCACCGAACCCGAACACCCCACCCAAGTGGCCAACGTGGTCGACGGCGACCCCGAAACGGTGTGGAGCACCGAGCACTACCTGCGGCGACACGTTCGGGCCCAAGCCCGGGACCGGGATCTACATCGACGCGGCCCCGGGGCTGCGCGCCCGCGCGATCGAGGTGCAGACACCGACGCCGGGGTTCACCGCGGCCGTCTACGCCGCCAAGCGCGTTCGACCTCGCTCCCCTACGGGGCCTCGCAGAGCCTCGCCGAACGGGGCTGGACGCAGCTCGCCCCGCCGCGGACGCGTCCCCGCGCAGATCACGATCCCGCTCGACACCGGCGGCGTGCGCTCCGCTACTACCTGCTGTGGATCACCGCGCCTGCCGCCCGCACAGCGAAACCGCGGCGATCTCGGGGCTGACGCTGTTCAAGTAGACGCCTACAATCTGGGGCAATGCGCCGACGTCTCCGCTCGGCGGGTGGGTGGGCTCCTGTCCGCTTCCACCGGCACATGGTGCCTCAGCTCGTCGTGGACGGGGTGCTGGTCGCGCTCGCGTACTACCTCGCCTTCCAGCTGCGCTTCGACGAGGGGCTGCCGCACCGCTACGAGCTGTTGCGGGAACGCACGATCTGGTGGGTCGTGCTGGGGGGCGTGGCGGTGATGGTGCTCGCGCGGGTGTACCTGCGCAGCTGGAGCTACTCGGGGCAGCGCGACTACGAGGCGGTGTTGCGGGGGGTCGCGGCGGTTGTGGTGCTGGCGGTCGTCGGGGTGGCGGTGGCGCGGCCGGTGCAGGTGCCCTACGGCCCCTACCACCACGGCCGGCCCGCCGGGGTGGTCGCGGTGGGTCTGCCGCTGGGGGTGATCGTGCTGTTCTTCCTGCTGGCGCTGGTGGCGCTCGTCGGCGTGCGGGTGCTCGCCCGCGCGACTCACGAACGCCGGCTGCCGGGGGCCTGCCGCGGCGTGCGCGAGGGGGAGCGCGGGGTGCTGATCGTCGGCGCCGGCGACGGGGGGCGGCTGGTGCTGCGGGAGATCGTGCGCAACCGCGGGCTGGGCCTCGCGCCGGTGGGGTTCCTCGACGACGACCCCCGCCTGCGGGGGCTGCGGATCGAAGGGGTGCGGGTGCGCGGGCGACACGAGGGCGACCTGCCGCGGATCCTCGAGGAGGCCGAGCCCGAGGAAGTGATCATCGCGATCCCCTCCGCGCCCGGCTCGACGCGCGCGCGCGTGGTGCGCGAGTGCCGCGCGCGCGGGATCCCGGTGCGCACGCTGCCGACGGTGTTCGAGCTGCTCAAGAACCGTGGTCCGACCGGCGCGGGCGCGGCGCTCGCCGTCGCCCGCCAGGTGCGTGAGGTGCGCGTCGAGGACGTGCTCGGCCGCGAGCCGGTGGTGATGGAGCTCGACCGCGTCGGCGCCTACCTGGCGCGCGAGGCGGTGGTGCTGGTGACCGGCGCGGGCGGCTCGATCGGCGGCGGAGCTGTGCCGCCAGATCGCGCACGTGGGCCCGCGGCGGCTGGTGCTGCTGGACCACGCCGAGGACAACCTGTTTGCGATCCACCGCGAGCTGCTCGACGAGCGCCACGTGCCGCCGGCGTCGCTGGCGGCGGTGCTGGGCGGACTGCAAGGAGGAGGAGCGGATGCGCGAGGTGCTCGCCGAGCACCGCCCCACCGTGGTGTTCCACGCCGCCGCCTACAAGCACGTCGGGCTGATGGAGGCCAACCCGGTCGAGGCGGTGCGCAACAACGCGATCGCCACGCGCGTGATGGCGCACGTCGTGCGGCGAGCTCGGGGTGGAGCGCTTCGTGCTGGTCTCGACCGACAAGGCCGTCGCGCCCGCGACCGTGATGGGGGCCTCCAAGGCGCTGGCGGAGCTCGCGCTGGAGGGGGCGGCGGCGCGCTGGCCGGGCACCGTGTACAAGGCGGTGCGCTTCGGCAACGTGCTCGGCTCCTCCGGTATCGGTGGTGCCGATCTTCCGCCGCCAGATCGCGCGCGGGGGGCCGGTGACGGTCACCGACGAGCGCATGACGCGCTACTTCATGACGATCCCCGAGGCGGTGCAGCTGATCATCCGCGCGGGCTCGCTCGGGCCCTCCGCGGTGCCCGAGGATGGGCGCCGCGCAGGGGCGCCGCGCGGCGGACCTGGCCGGAGGGCGCGGGCGCACCGCCGAGGTGCTGGTGCTCGACATGGGCGAGCCGGTGCGCATCGTCGAGCTCGCGCGGGCGATGATCGAGCTCTCCGGCCTCGACCCCGACCGCGACATCGAGATCGAGACGTCGGGCCGCCGGCCGGGCGAGAAGCTGCACGAGGAGCTGTTCAACCCCTACGAGCGCCCGCGGCCGACCGCGACCGAGAAGATCCTGCTCGCCGAGCGCGCGCCGCTCGCGCCGGAGGTGGTGGAGGAGGTGTTCGCGGAGATCAACCTGCTCGTGCTGGAGGGCGACGCCGCCGGGCCTGGCCGCGAAGGTCGCCGACCTGACCTCGCGCGTGCGGGAGCCCGTGAGTGCGCCCGCGGCGCCTGAGCCGGCAACCGCAACCGCGTCGGCGGCGCCTGTGCCCCTCATACACTCTGGCGACGCATGATGACGCACTGCTGCTGGCGCTTTCGCTCTCCAACAAACTGCTCGAGGCCGGGGCCCTGGCGGCCTTCGCGGGCCTGGTGGGGATCGCGATCGCTCTCGCTGCTGGTCTTCTCGCAGGCGCGCGAGCTCAAACGCCTGCGCGAGTGGGCCGGCCGCGCGCCGGAGCGCGCCGCGGAACTGGAGCAGCGGGTGACACGCGCCGACGGCGAGCGATCCGCGTCCGGCGCACCGTCCAGCCGAGGCGGCCAGCGGCCCAGCGGCGCCGGTGCCGGTCGTGCCCCGCGCCACGCCGGTGATCGCGCGCCAGGCCGCCGCGGGCAGCCCTGCCGCTACGGCGCTCGACCGCCGCCGGCCAGCCAGCGGCGGCGGTCCCCGGGCGAGCCTGCCCCGTGGCCCCGGCCAGCCCGGCGCCCGTGCCGGTGCCGCTGCGCGCCCGCCGCGGCGGCGCCCCTGGCTCCCGTTCCCGGCCAGCCGGCGTTCGTGCCCACCGCGCAGACCGCCGTGGCGGCGCCGCGCAGGCCGGAGGCGCCTGCCGCGCGGAGCGCGAGGGAGGAGCCAAGGCCGGCGCCGAGCAGCCCGCGCCGACCCCGGACGGCCGAGGAGGACGCTCCCAGCCGCCGTCGGGTCGCGACGAGACGGTGCCGCAGGGCGAGCTCGGCTGCGGTCGGGGAGCGCCCCGAGCCTGCCGCGCTGAGGCCGAGCCGACGCCGCCGCGGCTGAGCCCGAGCCAGTCGCCCCGCCCGGAGGCGCAGGAGCCTCACCCGAGCCGCCGTGAAGCGGAGCCGGCCGTGGCGGCGCGCCGCCTCGGCGACGGCGGCCGGCGGCGTGCCGCCGCGGCAGCGTCCGCCGCGGTGGCGTCGCGTGTCGTGGATCCCCCCCTGCCGGTGCCGCGCCGCGCGCGCCCGCGCCGCCGGCCCCGCGAGAGCCCGGAGCACCGCCCGCTCCGGCGCGAGCCCAAACCGCTGCCGCCGCGTCCCCCCGCCCCGACGGCGTCTCCGCGCGCCGACGCCGCGAGGAGCCGGCCAGCGCCGGGCAGCGTGCGCGGCGTTGCGGGCAGGGGCGGAGGCGGGTGTACCAGTTTCTGCGTCGAAGAGGAGCCCTCGCCGCGCAAAGCGCGCGGCGCTGATCGCCGGCGGGGTGGTCGTCGGGGTGGCGGTGCTGGCCGCGGTGCTGCTCTCCGGGGGCGGCGGGTCGAACAGCCCGGGCAGCGGGCAGCCAGCGGGCACCCGACCGCGAGCACGCGGCGCACCACGGCACAGCGCGGTGGCGAGCCCGGCGGAAACGCACGTGGTCGTGCTGAACGCCACCGAAACGGACGGGCTGGCGCACCAGCCTGTCGGGGAACCTGCGCCAGAGCGGCTACACGCTGGCGGCCGCGTCGAGCGCGACGCCCCCGAGCGCCCGCTCGACCTCGGTGGTCGAGTACGCGGGCGGTCATCGCACCGAAGCGCAACACGTGGGTCAGACGCTCGGCATCGGCGAAGTGACGCCGATGGAAGGCGCCGTCGCGCCGGCTGGTGAACGGGGCGACGGTGGTGGTGATCGCGGGCGCCGACAAGGAATCGCTGGTGGGCTCCGGCAGCGGCGAAGCGTCGAGCGAAGGGGCGGCAGGCGGCTCCCCGGGGCGGGAACGGCGAAGCGCAGGGCAACGAAGCCCCCGCCGCGAGCGAAACGCCGGCCGGCGAAGCGTCCGCCGCGCCGGCTAGTGTCCGCGCCGGCCGATCCCGCCCCGCGACGCACATGAGCCCGGAGCCCCGCCCAGCAGCTTCCTGAACCTCCCCGACCGCTCGGCAAAGCCGCGCGAGCGGGGCCTCACGCACGTGCTCGACCGGGGGCTGTCGGTCGCCGAGGTGGAGGGGCTGCTGGAGGTCGCGGGCGAGTACGTGGACATCGTCAAGCTGGGGTGGGGCACGGCGCTGGTCAGCGCCAACCTGCAGCCCGAAGCTGGAGCGCTACGCCGCGCACGGCATCCCCGTGGTGCTCGGCGGCACGCTGACCGAGCTGGCGATCCAGCCAGGGCCGCGTCGAGGGGCTGATCGCGTGGCTGAAGGAGCTGGGCCTGCGCCACGTCGAGGTCTCCGACGGCACGATCGCGCTGGAGCCCGAGGTCAAGACGCACCTGATCCGCACGCTCGTCGCGGCCGGCTTCACGGTGCTCGCGGAGGTCGGCTCCAAGGATGCCGCGCACATCATGGCCCCGTACGTGTGGGTGGAGCAGATCGAGCGCGACCTCGAGGCGGGCGCGTGGAAGGTGATCGCCGAGGCGCGCGAGTCGGGCACGGCCGGCATCTACCGCGCCGACGGCGAGGTGCGCAGCGGCCTGATCGACGAGATCGCGCACGCGGTGGACCCCGAGCGGATGATCTTCGAGGCGCCGCTGCAAGTCTCAGCAGGTGTGGCTGCTCGACTTCTTCGGCTCCGAGTGCAACCTCGGCAACATCGCCCCGGGCGACGTGCTCTCGCTGGAGACGCTGCAGGCTGGGGCTGCGCTCGGACACCGTGGAGCGCTTCGCGCTGGGCGGGAAGGATTAGTAGGGATGAGCTCCGCCCCACAAGGGGGCTCCGCTGGCGCGGCGTTCGCGCCTGGTCGAGACAGGGCAGGCTCAGCAGCTGGCGCGCGTGGTGTTCGGGGTGTTGGTGGTGGCCTGTTTCGCGCGTTCGTGGCGACGCAGCGGCTCAAGCACACCCCGACGCCGGTGCAGGAATTCAAGATGGACGAAGCCTTTCACCCGACCCGCGTACCCGGCCGCGGCCTGCCGCGGGAGGGTGCCGGCACGGCTGGTGAACTCGAGTGCACGGGTGGAGTACCTCGCGTTCAAGATCGCGCAGGCCGACGCGGTGACGGTCGAGATCGTCGACTGCCGCGAACGACAGCGTGGCCACGGTCGTGCGCGACCTGCCGGTGCAACGGTACAAACCGCTCTCGCTCTGCTGGAACGGCCAGTTGGGGCCGACCGAGAGCGGAGGTCTGGCGCCGCCGGGGGAATACCGCCTGCAGGTGCAGCCTGCGCAGTCAGGACCTCACGCGGTGACTCGCACCGGCAGGCTTCAAGTTGGATGGCCCGCAATGAACACCCTTACGCTGCATGGCCACTGCGCACGGTCTCGGGGAGGCGGCCGAGAAGCTGGGCGTGATCGCGGTGGCGCTGCTCGTCGCGGTGGTCGTGCTCGCGCGGCGCGCCGCGGATCTCGGAACGTGGCGGGCGGCGGCGATGCTGGGCGCGCTGGTGGTGACGCCGGTGCTGCTGCTGGTGGATATCTGGCACACCTCGCAGTTGACCCACCTGCGCCACCAACCCGCGAAGGCCGCCGCGGCTGTCGTCCTCGGGGCGTGGCGATCGTGGCTGCGCTCGCGGTGCTGATCCACCAGCGCCCCCGGGCGTTCCCGCTGCTGGCGTCTTCGCGCTGCCGTTTCGTCTGCCGATCGCCACGGGCGGCAGCACCTCGAACCTGCTGATCCCGCTCTACCTGGTGGTGGGCGCGGGCGCGCTGGCGTATGTGGTGCCCCGCCTTGCAGGCGCCCCGCCACCCGCGGCGCCTGAGCACGTTGCGGGACGGCGCGCTCGGGCTGGCGGGACGGCTGGTCGCCGGACTGGTCTCCCCGCGGGGCCTCGAATGGCTGCTCGCCGCCGCGGTCGTGCTGTACGCGCTGCAGGCCGCCTACTCGGCCGACTTCTCCAAGGCGCTGGAGAACGTGGTCTTCTTCTACGTGCCGTTCGCGCTGCTGTTCGCGCTGCTGCGCGAGGTGCGCTGGACGCGCGAGCTGCTGCTGCAGTGCCTCGCGGTGGCGGTCGCGCTCGCGGTCGTGTTCGCGGGGATCGGCTTCGTCGAGTACGACCGCAAGCAGCTGTTCCTGAACCCGAAGGTGGTGGCGGCCGACCAGTACGGCAACTACTTCCGGGTCAACTCGCTGTTCTTCGACCCCAACATCTACGGACGCTTCCTCGCGCTGGTGATGGTCGGCGGTGACGACGGGGGTGCTGTGGAGCGTGCGCCGGCGCGAGGTGCTGCGCGGGCGGCGCGGTGCTGCTGTGGTTGTTGGCGGGGCTCGTGACGAGCTTCTCGCAGTCGAGCATCGCCGCGCTGCTGCTCGGCCTGGCGGTGCTCGCGGCGTACCGGTGGGACGTGCGCGGCACGCTCTATGTCGTGCGGTCGCGCTGGCGGCGATCGCGTTGGTCGCGGTCGCGGCGGCGCCGCCGAGCCTGCACCTCGGCCTGAGCGGGCAAGGGCGGCTCGGCGAGCAACGCGACGAGCGGGCGTACGAAGTTGGTCGAAGGGGGGCTGCGCCTGTTCGCCGATCGCCCCTTGCAGGGCTTCGGGCCGGGCTCCTTCGCGCAGGAGTACCGCGCCCACGAACACGTCACGAGCGACTCAGCGCGACCTCGGCCTCGCACACGATCCCGGTGACGGTCGCGGCCGAGCAGGGGGTCGTTGGCCTCGCGCTGTACGTCGCGCTGCTGGTGTCGGCCTTTGCGGTGTTGTTCCGCGGGGCGGGCCGCTCGCCACCCCGGATCGCCCTCGCGGCGTGCTTCGCGGCGCTGGTGCTGCACACCTTCACCTACGCGGACTTCCTGGAGGACCCGGAGACGTGGCTGCTGCTGGGGATCGGGGTTGCACTCGCTTGCGTGACCGGCGGCAGCGAGGTGCGGCGGCGGGCAGCGCCGGACATGGAGCCGGCGGCGCTGAGAAGCTGAGGGCGTGCGCGACTACCTGAGGCGCCTGCTCACCACCGGCGCGGCCTACCAGGCGGCGGAAATCGTCGCCAAGGGGATCGCGCTGTTCACGCTGCCGCTCTACACGCGCCACGTCTCCCGCGGGGAATACGGCGCCTACAACACGCTGCTGACGTCGGTGATCCTCGCGTCGATCGTGCTGCGCCTGGGGGTGGGCGAAGCGTTCGTTCGCTTCTACTTCGAGGACGCCGACGGGGCGCGGCGGGCCCGCATCGCGCGCACCGCGACGGCGACCGTGGCGTGGACGACGACCGTGGCGGCGCTCGTCGCGGTGGTCTTCGCGGGGCCGCTCTCGCGGTTGCTGCTCGGCGAAACCAACGCGGAACTGCTCGACTGCGCCGTGGTCGGCCTGTGGGCGTTCACGAACCTGGAGATGGCTTACGCGCAGCTACGCGTGGACGAACGCGCGCGGGCGTACATGTTTGCGTCGGGCGCCAACGTGGGGATGACGGTCGTGTTCACCGTCGCGCTGGTCGTGTTCGCCGGCGAGGGCGCGCGCGGCCTGCTGCTCGGCAACTTCGGCGCCTCGGCGCTGGTCGTGCTCGGCCTGTGGTGGGTGCTGCGCCGGCGCTTCTCACTGCGCGTGCGTTTCGCCGACCTGCGCGCGATGCTGCGCTTCGGACTGCCCACGGTGCCGGCCGACGCGAGTGTCTACGCGCTGCAGGTGGTGGACCGCCTCTACATCTTCCGCGCCTACTCCCACGACGCGGCGGGTGAATACTCGGTCGCGCTGCAGCTCGCGACGGTCGTGTTTGTGTTCGTACGCGGCTTTCAGTACGCGTGGCCGCCGCTGGCCTACTCGGTGCGCTCCGACCGCGAGGCGGCGCGGCTGTACTCGCTAGTCACGACCTACTTCGTGCTGGGCACCGGGGTGGTCGTCTGCGCGGTCGCGCTGCTGGGCCGCTGGATGGTGCGGCTGCTCGCCGCGCCCTCGTACTTCGGCGCACACACCGCCCTGCCGTGGCTGGCGCTCGGGTGGACGCTGTACGGGCTCTACCTGGTGCTGATAGTGATCACCGGCCGCGCGCGGGTGACCCAGCGCAACCTCCCGCCCGCGCTCGTGGGGCTCGCGGTCAACGTTGTGCTGCTGCTCGTGCTCGTGCCGTCCTCTGGCGCGGGCCTCGGCATCGCCGGCGGCGGCCTCGCGCTGTGCGGGGCGTACGTGGCGATGCTGGTGGTCATGCACCTGCTCACGCGGCGTGTGTTCGCGGTCGGCTTTCAGTGGGGGCGCCTCGCGCGGTTGACTGCGATTCTCGCGGGGGTGGCCGTCTCGGGCGAGCTGCTGCTGCCCACCGCCGGCCTCGGTGGCCTCGCGGCGCGCGTGGCGTGGCTGCTGTTGATCCCGGCGCTCCTGGCCCTCACGCGCTTCTTTCCCCCCACCGAGCGCGTCCAGGCGGGGCTGCTGGTTGCCGACGCCCGCCGGCGGGTCGCCGCGTTCCGCGCTGGCGGGGGGGATGTAGAGGCGTACGCGGAGGACCCTCTGCGCGACCTGTGAGCCGAATGGCCGGGCCTGACGCAAAGACGGTGCCACACAGTGCCACGGAGTGGTACCATGCGGAGCAGATGCCCGAGACGACCGACCATTTCACGCTTCGCTTCCGTCCGGGAGTGGCGGCGCGGCTGCGAACGCAGGCGCGGCGGATGGGCTTTGCGTCGCGGACACTGGCGCAGCGCTATGTGGACGAGGGCCTGCGCCGGGACGAGCATCCCCTGGTGCGCTTCGCAGACGGCCCGAGCGGCCGGCGCGCGGCGCTGGTCGGTAGCGGCCTGGACGTGTGGGAGGTTGTCGCGGCGGTCAAGGAGAACGGGAACGACCTGGATGCGACCGCGGCGCTGCTCAAGATCCCGGTGGGGCTGGCGCAGGCGGCGGTTGCCTACTACGGGTCCTTCCCAGAGGAGATCGACGCGCAGATCGCGGACAACGAGGCGGAGTGGGAGCGGGGCTACGCTGCGTGGGAGGCGGGGCAGAGGGCGCTCGGCGGGTGAGAGTACTGCTCGACGAGCAGCTCTCAGGGCGGATCGCGCAGTTGCTGCGCGAGCGCGGCCTGGACGTGGAGGCTGTGGCGGAGCGCTCGGACCTCCTGCAGGCGCCCGACCACGACGTGATCGCGGTCGCGGCGCGCGAGAGACGGGCGGTGGTGAGCAACAACATCAAGGACTTCCGGCCGCTCGCCGCGGAGCGCGTGAGCGACGGTCGCGGCCACGCCGGCCTGATTCTCCTGCCCGCCGGCCGCAGCCGCAGCCGGGAGGCGACGGGAGCTCTCGCGGACGCGATCGAGGCGGTGATGCGCGCCCACCCCGACGGCATCCCGAGCGCAGAGCACTGGATCGCGCCGCTGTAGAGGTGCGCCCTCGGCTACCGGCCTTCGCGTGCGCGATTGTAGGCCGCGGCGGCCTCGCGCAACCCCTCGCCTCGCTCGGGGTGCAATGTCGCGGTTACGTGGCGCCAGTAGCGGCGGGGGGAGTGGCCGGAGAGGATTAGCGATGCGAGGGCGCGCAGTGCGTATGTCCAGGCGGTCAGCCAGCGCACTGTGCGGGCTGCGGCAGGGTTGTGGTGCTTGCGCATATACAGGTCGCGATTGCGCGCCATTTCCACGATCCGCCGCTCGGGCACCGTGTCGGTGGAGAGCTGCTCGTGGTGGATCGCCACCGCCGCCGGCACCCACAGGCTGTGCCAGCCGGCGTCGCGCAGTCGCCGGGCGAAATCCACCTCGTCGGAGTAGACGAAGAACGCGGGGTCGAGGTAGCCGACCTGCTTGGCGGCCTCGGTTCGCACGAGCATGGCGGCGGACTGGCACCAATCGACCTCGCGGGTGTTGGTGCCGCGACTCTGCACGACCAGCCTTCGGTGCAGGAAGAACGCGCCTGCGAGGGCGGTTGTCGGGGTGGGGAAGCGCCACGCCGAGGCTTGGGGCGTGCCGTCGGGACGGCGCAGCGCGGCGCCCGCGGACGCCGCGTCGGGGCGCCTCTGCAGCGCTTCGTAGAGCGCGAGTGTTGCCCCCGGCTGCAGCTCGGAGTCCTCGTTGAGCAGCAGCGCGTACCGCCCCTTCGCCGGCGCAGCAATCCGGAGTCGTTGAGGCCCTTGCCGCGCCGTTCTTGCACCGCGAGTGTCTCGTCCACCGCGGGGTGCGCGCGCGCGGCCTCCGCGGAGCCGTCATCCGAACCGTTGTCGAGCACGATCGCCTCGGTGGCGAACGGCAGTGCGCTTCGCTCGCGCGCGATCGCGTCGAGGCCGCGCAGCATCAGCTCCCGCTGGGAGGTGTTGACGACGCAGAAGCTCAGCTCGATCTCCTCGGCCACCCGCCTATTGTCTCCCGAGATGCGTGTGCACGTCGTCGACCCCTCGGCCTATACGCCTCCGTACGACCACGCGCTCTGCCGGGCGCTGGGATGTGCCGGGGCGGAGGTGGAGCTCTACACGAGCCGCTTCGCGTACGGCGTGGTGCCGCCGTCCGAGGAATATGTGCGGCGCGAGTGGTTCTATCGCCTCGCGCACCGCGGGACGGCCGCCGGTCGGCGCTCGCGGGCGCGTTTGGCGTCGAAGCTGGTTGAGCACGTGCCGGACATGGTGCGTTACCGCCGCGCGGCTCGGGTCGCGGAGATTGTGCACTTCCAGTGGCTCACCGTGCAGGCGCTCGACGCTCACCTGCTGCCACGGCGGCGCTCGACGCCGATGGGGGCGCGGCCCAAGCTGGTATTGACCGCGCACGACGTGCTGCCGCGCGAGCCGCGGGCGGGGCAATTGCGCGCGCAGCGGCGTCTATATGAGCGCTTCGATGCGATTGTCGTGCACTCCGAGCACGGGCGTGCGCGGCTCGTCGATGAGCTGGGGGTTAACCCGGAGCTTGTCCACGTCATTGCGCATGGGGCGTTTACGCACCTCGCCGAGGGGCCGATCAGGCCGCGGGTGGGGGGGCTTCCTATCGATGCCGCTGGGCCCATTGCGCTCTGCTTCGGTTTGATCCGCCCCTACAAGGGCATCGACGTATTGCTGGAGGCTTGGCGAGGGGTTGACTCAGAGGGGATCGGGATCGACGGCGCGGAGTTGTGGGTCGCGGGGATGCCGCGCCTTGACCTCGCCACGCTGCTCGGGGACGACCCCCGCTCGATGGCCGCTATCGGTGTGCGCTTGGACGCGCGCTTCATCCCTGACTCCGAGTTGCCCGGGTACTTCCGTCGTGCCGACCTCGTTGTGCTGCCGTACCTGCAGGCCGACCAGTCGGGCGTGCTGTTCACGGCATTGGCGTTTGGCAAGCCGCTTTTGCTCAGCGATGTCGGTGGCTTTCCGGAGATCGCCGCGACCGGCGCCGCGCGCGCCGTCCCGGCAGGAGACCCCGCCGCGCTGCGTGCTGCGCTGCGCGAGCTACTCGACGATCCGGCCACGCTCGCGGAGATGGCCGCCGCCGCGCGTGCTGCCGCGTTGGGGCCGTACTCGTGGGAGGCGGTCGCTCAGGCGCACCTGAAGCTGTACGGGCGACTGCTCGCCCGGTGATTACTCGGCCTGTGCGGCCGCTGGGGTTGACTCGTAGCCGAGGCCGAACAAGCCTTCACGCATAGGACTTGACAAGTACCACGCGGTGTGCTTATAATCGTCCTATCACAGCTACAGAGGGTAGCCGAGGGACGGAAACATAGGGTCTGTTTGGGTCCAACCCCCGCGGTCGGCTCACTTCAGCACCGCCGGGTAAAGGGTCAATGGGAAGAGATACCTCATCTCTGTGAGGGAGGCTGGCGTTCGCATGCATTCGAGAGGGGAAGTGACGCGCTTAATTCTTGGGCGCCACTCGTGGCGGGCAGGTTGTCCCGGCCTCTTTCAGGAAGAGGCGACCAGATGTCTTCGACGACTTTCGATGAAAGGACGGATCGATGTTCTCAATGATGCGTAAGCGCTTCACCTACGCAAACGTCGCGATGACGCTTGCGCTCGTGTTCGCGATGAGTGGTGGAGCGTACGCCGCCGGCCACTACCTGATCACCTCGACGAAGCAGATCAGCCCGAAGGTGCTGAGTGCGCTGAAGGGTCGCAGCGGCGCCAGTGGGGTGCCCGGAGCGGCAGGGCCGACAGGTGCCGCGGGGCCCGCTGGACCGGCGGGAGTGAAAGGCGAAACCGGCCTCGCTGGACCAGAAGGCCCCGCGGGCAAAGGCGAAAAAGGCGAAAAGGGTCCCGCGGGTTCACCGTGGACCGACGGCGGCACGCTACCCGAAGGAGCCACCGAGACAGGCGCATGGAGCGCATACACCAAGGCCACTGGGAACGACCCGGCCGCGATCTCTTTCCCCATCCCGCTGGCGTCCGTACCCACGTTCGAAGTCGCAACTAACTACATTCCAAGCAACGAATCGCCCACCGCACAATGCCCTGGCACAGCTGCCAACCCGAAGGCTGCGTCGGGGAACCTGTGCGTCTACGCAGGCGAAGATGAAGAGCATACGGTGGAATTCAAAAAAGCCCTTAATCCCGGCGGCGAAGGAGTTGAAGGACCGGGTAAGACCGGTGTAGTGCTTCTTTTCTTTGGAGGGAATATTGGGTATGCTTATGGTAGTTGGGCCGTGACCGCCCCGAAGGCAGGGTAAGAGGGAGCGCTAGGCTGTCATTCTCTCACGGAGTGGAGAAGACTCCTCCAGGCAGGTAGGCGCGCCAAGTGCATATTGGTGTGGAGTGGCTACCTGCCGTCTCCTCGTCCTCGCGCTGCTGGCCGTTGCGTCAACGCCACCACCAGTTGTAATCCCATCACATGAGCTACGCAACAGGGAAGGCAAAGGCATGAGTTTCATCGAGCGTCACGTTTTTACCGCGCTGGCAGTCATGGTCGGCGTTACGGCTCTGCTCAGCCTTCTGTCTGCGTCCCCCGCGTTCGCGGCCGGAGTCTGTCCAAACGAACAGCTCCGTATCGAAAACAGGTCCACCGCTCTACCCGAATGTCGCGCTTACGAACAGGTGACTCCGACCGAAAAGGAGGGTGGGGTGTTCAACGAGATGGAACGGCGGATGGGTCCTGGCCCCGAGGGATCTCCCGATCTCCTGGTCAACAGCACGACGGCGATCGACGGTGCGCAGAACGACGAAACGCTCGGGATCCTGTACTCAACTGCTCGTGTTGGCTCGGGGTGGGTCACGACGCCGTTGGCCCCTCCAGCAGCCGAATATCAGGAAGACGACAGCCAAGGGGACGCCAATCCAGTAGCTTCGAGTCTCGATGTCCGCTCAGGGGTTTGGCTCGAGAGTCTGAGGTCGCGGCCAAAGAATCAGGTTGATTTCTTTATTACGCATCCGGGGGCGCCGATCGAAGAAATCGGACCTGTGACGCAGCCCGACTCGCGCTCCTTTGCAAACAATGGGTATGAACTTACCAGTAGGCTGGGGTTTGACCAGCGAGGTTGGTCGGATGACCTGTCGCATTTCATCTACAGTCAGACCAACGGACACTGGCCGTTTGACGCCACCAAGGAAGGCGACGAATCTCTGTATGAGTATGTCGGGACTGGTAACACAGATCCGATGCTGGTCGGCGTGAACGACGACGGCGAGCTGATCGGCGACTGCGGTACCACTCTGGGTGGTATACAAGTGGGATCTAACAGGCTGACAAACTTGTCAACTCACAATGCTGTCTCGGCTGACGGCGACACCGTGTTCTTCACGGCTGATCAGTGTGGTTCTTCGCCGGCGGCGGATGAGTTGTTCGCGCGGGTCGACAATGGGCAGCCGGACGCGCACACGGTGGCGATCTCCGAGCCCTCGGTCGAAGATTGCGCGGGTTGCGATACGAGCCAGCCGGAGAACGCGAACTTCGAAGGGGCCTCGGTCGACGGCACCAAGGCATTCTTCGTTACCGAACAGCCCTTGCTCGGCGGAGATCATACGAACAACATCTATGAGTACAATTTCAGTGCGTCGCCGGGGGAAAGGGTGCTTCGGGTATCGAGTGGGGACTCGACGGTGTCCAATCCGGCGGCGGAAGTACAGGGTGTGGTCGCGACCTCAGAAGGTGGGTCGCACGTGTATTTCGTCGCGCACGGGGTGTTGACCACTACACCTGACAGCCGGGGGCAGGTCGCGCAGGCGGGTGCGGACAATCTCTACGTGTTCGAGCGTGACGCCGAATACCCGGCGGGGCGCACTGCGTTCATCGCGGAGCTCTCGCAGGGTGATGAAGCGATGTGGAAGCCTGGTGGAAGTGTGGATCTGACGTCGGATGGTCGCTTCCTGGTCTTTACGAGCGCTGATGATCTCACGCCGGACGATACGAGCACGGTGGCGCAGGTGTTCGAGTACGACGCGCAGACGGGGAGCCTAGCGCGCGTGTCGGTTGGGCAAGACGGCTACAACGACAACGGGAACACCGATATAGCCCCAGCGTCGGTCGTTGGGGCCGGTGGGTCGGTCGCGGCTGACGGGACCGTTTTCTTTGAAAGCACTGACGGGTTGACGCCGCAGGCGCTTGACCATCAGGTCATCGGCAAGAAATACGAAGGCTCGGTGGATGACCCGGAATCAAAGTTCAGTTTGGTGTACGGGAACAATATTTATGAGTATCGCGAAGGGAGCGTGTATCTGATCTCCGACGGGCAAGACGTGTCGCTAAATGGCGAAGGCGAAGCCGGCGTCCGGTTGTTGGGAGCCGATGAATCCGGCGAGGATGTGCTCTTCACGACGGTGGATCAGCTCGTGCCGGCGGATACGGATACAGATATCGATATCTACGACGCGCGCGTCGATGGTGGCATCCCAGCTCCGCTGGTGCCGCGGGAATGCTCGGGCGAAGGTTGTCAGGGGCCGTTGAGTGCGGCGCCAATACTGCTGTCGCCTGGTAGCGAGCTCCAGGCTGGCGGGAACCCGCCGCTGGCGGCCTCTGCGCCGGTGGCTGAACCGAAAGTCAGGAAATCCGTCAAGCCCAAGGCGAAAAAGAAGAAGCGGGCCAGGAAGGCTTCCACCAAGCGTCGCAGAGCCCAGCGGCGCGGGAGGGGGACTCGGTCATGAGGGTCGGTTTGTGGATTGCGTTTGCGTGGGTTGCGGTCCTGGCGTTTGTGGTGCCGTCGTCGGCGTCTGCGGTTGAACCGGGGCCTGGTTGGGCGATCTATACCCGTGCGGGGCCGTCCAACATCTCTTTCGTCGGCAAGCATTTCTACGATGTGTTCGCCAGGAATACGGGGAGTAGGCCCACCAGTGGGCCGGTTACGATCATCGACAAGCTGCCGGCGGGGGTCACCGTCGCCGAATCAAGTGTGCTCAATGCCTTTCAGGGTGGGGACGTCGGCCCAGGGTTCAACGAGGACGGTTTTGATATAAACGAACAGCATCCGGTCGAATTGGAATGTCTGCGTGCACCGGGGGGCTCGCGGCTCAGCTGCACCGATCCCCGACCGGTCCCCCCGGGGGATACGCTCATGATGACGTTTGATGTGCGTGTATCCTCGACGCTGAAAGAAGGCGAACAGGCGGTGAACACCGCGACCGTGCTCGGCGGCGGTGCCCCGTCGGCGAGCACCACGCTCTCGACGCCGGTCAGCTCGACGCCTGTGCCGTTTGGTATCGAAAGCGTATCGCTGGAAGCGACGGGACTGAATGGCTCGGAGGACTCGCAGGCGGGGGACCATCCGTATGAGTTCACGACGACCTTCAACCTGAACACGACCGAATTACCGACCGAAGAATATATAGCGGAAGCGGTTGAAAGAGCAAAGGATGCGGTGGTTGATCTGCCGGCCGGGTTTGTCGGCAACCCGCAGGTCGTTCAGAAGTGCCCCCAGGTGGATGCCCAGACACAGCACAGTTTTGCGTGCCCGGCCGACACTCAGATAGGCGTCGCAAGACTCAATCTTGCCCTCAACACAGGAATCAGTTCACAGATTGGAAAGAGCAAAAGCGGTGTTTTGACGACTGCTGTTCCTGTGTATAACGTTGTTCCGGATAAGGGCGTCGCGGCGCAGTTCATGTTCGAGGTAGGACCGGTCCCGACAACTCTGTATGTGAATGTCAGTCACGACACCAATTACGCGGTGCGGGTCACGTCATCCGGTATTCCGGCGTTTGCGGATCTGACTGGTGTATCGTTGACCTTTTTCGGCGAACCGTGGACAGACCCGGATATCTTGAATAAGAGCGTTGGTGCTGCACCGTTGGCGTTCTTGCAGAACCCAGTCGACTGCGCTGCGGGCCCGCTCGATGCGAGGGCGAGCGTGGATTCGTGGGAACACCCGGGGAGCTACCTACCGGACGGTTCACCGAACCTCGCTGACCCGAACTGGAAAACGGCCACCGCGAACGTGTACTCATCGATGACCGGCTGTGAACTGCTGCAGTACGTTCCCACGTTGACGCTGACGCCCGAAACGACCCGCGCGGACGAACCCACTGGCGTGAGTGTCGATCTGCACGTCCCCCAGCCGACCGGTCGGTTCCCGGCACTAGCGACGCCGGAGCTCGAGAACGCTACGGTGACGCTGCCGGCGGGAATGTCGATCTCACCGTCCGCCGCAGACGGTCTGCAGGCGTGCAGCAACGCGCAGATCGGCCTGGAATCGATCGAACCCGCCACGTGTCCTGACGGGTCGGTGTTGGGGACTGTGAAGATCTCGACGCCGTTGCTTGAAAGGCCGTTAGAGGGGCAGGTGTATTTGGGGGAACCGGAATGCGATCCGTGTACCGCAGCGGATGCTTCGGATGGGAGGATGCTGCGGCTCTATATTGAGGCGGCTGGGTCGGGTGTGCGGATCAAGAAGGAAGGGCGGATCTACGCAAACCCCTCGACGGGCCAGTTGACCTCGAAGTTCGAAGACAACCCCCAGCTGCCCTTCGAAGACCTCGAACTGCACTTCAACGGCGGGCTACGCGCAGGACTCGCCACACCACAAACCTGCGGACAGGCGACAAGCACCAGTGATCTGGTTCCGTGGAGCTCCCCGGTAACCCCAGATGCGAACCCGAGCTCGTCCTTCAACGTTGACTGGGATGGGAGCGGTGGGGCGTGTCCCGCGGTTGCGCCTTTGAGCCCGTTGTTTAGCGCGGGGACGTCGAATCCGAATGCGGGGCAGTTCAGCCCGTTTACGTTGACGTTCGGTCGTGAAGACCGCGAACAGGATCTCTCCGGGATTCAGGTTCGTATGCCTCCGGGGTTGTTGGGGACGTTGACGGGTGTCCCGTTGTGTGGGCAGCCGCAGGCGTCGCTGGGGACGTGCGGCTCGGCGTCGCAGATTGGATCGATGACGGTGGCTGCGGGTCCGGGTTCGCACCCGTTCTATGAGAAGGGCGAGGTCTACCTGACCGGCCCGTACGGGGGTGCCCCGTTTGGGTTGAGCATCGTTGTCCCGACGGTCGCGGGCCCGTTCAATCTGGGTAACGTGGTCGTGCGCGCCAGGATCAGCATCGACCCGGCCACGACTGCGTTGACGGTGACCAGTGACCCGTTCCCGCAGGTGATCGATGGTATCCCGCTTAGGTTGCGTACCGCAAATGTCACGATCGACCGGCCCGGGTTCATCTTCAACCCGACGAACTGTGCGCAGTTGCAGGTTTCGGCGACGATCGCGGGGGCGCAGGGGTCGCAGGCGCAGGTGTCCGCGCCGTTCGCTGTCGCCGGCTGTGCGGGGTTGCACTTCGGTCCCACGTTCAAGGTGTTCACGAGCGGGAGGACCTCGCGTAAGGATGGTGCGAGCTTGGATGCGCGGTTGACGTTCCCTGCTGGTGCGCAGTCGAATATCGCGAAAGTCAAGGTGGAACTGCCTAAGCAGTTGCCTTCTGAGTTGAAGACGTTGCAGAAGGCGTGTCCGGTGGGGACGTTTGAAGCGAACCCGGCGGCGTGTCCTGAGGCGTCTGTGATTGGTGTTGTGAAGGCTTCTACGCCGATTTTGCCGGTTCCGCTGGATGGCCCGGTGTATTTCGTCTCGCATGCCGGGGAAGAATTCCCCGCTCTGATCGCGGTCCTGCAGGGCTATGGGGTGCGGGTCAATCTGGCCGGTAAGACGTTTATCAATAAGGCGGGGATCACGAGCTCGACGTTTGAGAACGTGCCCGACGTGCCCGTCAACTCGTTCGAGCTGTACCTCCCCGAGGGCCCGTATTCCGCGCTCGCGGCGAGTCGGGATCTCTGTACGAGCAAACTATTGATGCCGACCTTGTTCATCGCGCAGGATGGTGCGCAGCTCAAGCAGAACACCCCGATCACCGTCACCGGGTGCCCGAAGGCCAAGACGAAGGCGAAGAGGGCGAGCGCGGCGAGAGCGAAGAAGGCCGCCAAGGCTGCGCGCGCTCGAACCGCCGCCGCTAACGCTAGGGGAAGGAGCGTGCGATGAGGGTTCTCAGACCGGCCGTTGCGGTATTCGCGGGGCTCGTGGTAGCGGGCGTGATGTCTCTCACGACCTCGGCTGCGTTTGCTGTGCCGTTGCCGTCGGCTGTGACCGAAGGCGTCTCGGAAGTCTCTTTCGATGCGGCGACGCTGAACGGCACGGTAGACCCCGACGGTCTTGAAGTGGGATCGGATACGCGGTGGTGCTTTCAGTACGGCACGGGGGATGTGCCGGGATACAACCTCGGGTCGGTACCGGTTCTCGCGGGCGACGCCGGCGTCGGGACAGACAGGGTGCCCGTCAGCGCTCGTGTGAGCGGACTGCAGCCCGGTGAGGCATACCGCTACCGACTGGTAGCGGTCAACTTTCTCGGGACGGGACTGGGCTCGACGGCGTGCGGTACCGCGGGCGGACAGGAAGCGCTTGGGGCTGAAGGGATCTTCACGACCCCTGTCGCGCTGCCCGGGCCGCTGGTCGAAACTAGGATCGCGAGCAACGTCTCCCAGAACACAGCGACGATCACCGGGAGCGTGAATCCCCAGGGATCGCGGACGTCGTATGAGTTCCAGGTCGGTCTGGATACGAGCTATGGGGTGCAGGTCTTTGGCCAGGCCGGCGAAGGCTCAGAACCAGTCCCAGTGAGCCTCGAATTGCAGTACCTGCAGCCGGGCACGACATACCACTACCGGCTCGTGGCGATCAGTCCCGCGGGAACCAGTTACGGCGCGGACGTGACGCTCACCACCCCCGTATACCCAGCTTCCGTGATCTCGGCGCCCGCGAGCGCACCACTGCTCGCGACCCCCGCGGTCGCGTTCCCAACAACCCCGACCGAAACGACCACGAGCACGACCAAACCCAAGGCCAAGACGAAGAAAAAAATCAAAAAGACCGCGAAGAAGGCTGACAAGAAGACCGGCAGGGCCAGTCGTCACGACAGCTCAAGGAAAGGCAGGCGATCGGCATGACCATCCCCAGGCCAAGACTCGCGGGAACCATCGCGCTGCTCGCCACATTCAGCATCGCATTCGCATACTCAAGTACCCCTGCGGGAGCCGCTCTCGTACACAACTATCTCAATCAGCTACAAACGGAAGGCAAACCCAATTTTGTGGCCGCTGGTCCCAACGGCGAAATCTACGTAGGGATGAATGCTGAAAATGGAGTTTATACGCTAGCCGAGTTAAATGTTTTGGGTAAGGTCGTAAGGGATATAGACGTTGGAACCCGGTTCGGAAGCTTGGCTGTCGACTCGAATGGAGATCTGTACGCCGCTGAACGTGGGGAAGGGGCTAGTGGTGTCGATGAGTTTAATTCCAACGGCGAATTCGTCAGGAAGCTGACGGGAGAAGATGTCCCTATGAGCGCTCCGGTGCATGGGACAACATTCAACGAAATAGAAGTGGCGGTCGACCATGCTAACGACGTTTATGTTTTTGACGAACGCGCCGACGCCATCGATGAGTTCAGCCCTTCCGGTGCGTTCGTTCAACAGATTGTGGTTAACGAAGTGCCTGCGGGGGCGCCCGAACCAGGGCCGGTCGGCGTACCACAGCGGTTCGCAGTCGATCCCGCGAACGGCGACGTCTATATTCTCAGCCAACCTAATTCTATTTCTACAAGTGGTGAAAAAGAGTCGATCGACGAGTTCGATGCGTCCGGGGTATTTATCAGGCAGATTACGGGTACTAACATCCCAGCCGAAGCCCTGGTGGGAGGCCGGTTCCAGTACACGGAGGGTCTGGCAGTGGACTTAAGCGGCAACATCTACGTCACCGATGGGCGTGGCGCGGTGGACGAGTTTAATGCCTCGGGCGCGTTCATCGCACAGATTACCGGTAACAATGTTCCTACGAGCGCTCCCGTCAACGGAACGTTGGGTAAACCCGCTGGGTTGGGGCTCGATCCGAGTGGCGATCTCTATATGACAGATCATATGAATAAGGTCGTTGATGTCGTTGAATATGGTCGTGAGTTGGCGAATGTGGCTACGGGGTCATTCAGTGGTTTGGCATCGAGCACGGTCACGCTCGGTGGTGAAGTGAATCCCGAAGGGCGGACCGTCACGGGATGCCAATTTGAATATGGAATTAGTACCTCCTATGACGGCAGTGTTCCGTGTGTGACTATGTCGGGCGGCCCCGTGGGAGCCGGGAGCAGCCCAGTGGCTGTCAGTGCTCAGCCGGTGGGGCTTTCGTCCGGTGTTACTTATCATTACCGTGTTGCGGCGACTAACGATGAAGGCACGAACTTCGGTGCGGATCAGAGTTTTGATACGGCCCCGGGGGTGGCGGGTTCTGTACGAGCGTCGAATATCACGTCGTTCGCGGCGCGGTTGACAGGTTTGATCGAGCCGGGGGAATTCACACCATCCTACCATTTCGTGTACGGCACGACGAGCGCGTACGGGTCGAGCTTCCCGCAACCAGACGCACTCGCGGGCGTCGATGGTCAGCAGACCGTCTCCCAGACGCTGACGGGCCTTGCGCCGGACACGACCTATCATTTTGCGTTGATCACAACGAACTTCGGCGGTGGGGAATCCATCGGCCCGGACGAGACGTTCACGACACGCCCGCTCGTGCCCCCGACGATCAGCACCGGCGGCACGCAGGCGGTCGGAGAGACCTCTGTAACCTTGACCGGCAGCGTCGATCCCGAAGGCCTACCAACGACGTATCATTTCGAATACGGACCCAGCACCGGTTACGGTTCGAGCTGGCCCGGTATCGTGGTGGCCGCCGGCAGCGCGAGCGCGGGGTCCCCAGTCGCGGTCTCGGTGCCGAATCTGCAGCCGGGCGCCACCTACCACTACCGGCTGGTGGCGAGCAACGAAGACGGCACCACCTACGGAGCCGACCAGGTGTTCAGTACCCAGGGCTATCCGGCATCGGTCATCCAGGAAGCTCCGGTGCTGACCGCGAACCTCGGCTACATCGACCCCGAAACGGGACCGCGCCCGAAGTCGACGCCCAAGACCCTCACCGGTGCGCGGAAGCTCGCAAACGCCCTGAAGGAGTGCGCAAAGAAGCCCAAGAAGCAACGCGCGAGCTGCGAGGCGCAGGCCCACAAACGCTACGGTCCGGCGAAGAGGAACCGGTGAGATGTCCGAGCGCAGGAGGGCGCCAAACGGCACTCAGGCAACGACCGAGGTCGGCTCGAATCGAGCCCCAACGCGCCCCGAGCGCGAGGTCCTCAGCCGCGCGGGCGTAGCGGAGATCCAGCGCGCACGGATCATCGCGGCGATGGGCGAGCTCGTGCACGAGGACGGTGCGGGCAAGGTGAGCGTCGCGCATGTCGTCGCGCGGTCGGGGGTCTCGCGACGCACGTTCTACGAGCAGTTCGATGATCGCGAGGACTGCTTTCTCGCGGCGTTCGACCGCGCGGTCTCGCGGGCGGGCGTGACGGTGGTCCCGGCGTATGCGGCCGGCGGGTCGTGGCGTGAACGGATCGCGGGCGGCCTGGAGGCCGCGCTCGGCTTTCTCGACGAGGAGCCGGAGCTGGGGTACCTCTGCATCGTCGGGACGCTCGGCGCCGGCCCTCGCGCACTGGAGCGCCGTGCGCGCGTGGTGCAGTCACTCGTCGCGGTCGTGCACGAGGGCCGCCGGGAGGCGACGGCCGCCACGCGCCCCGATCGGCTCGTCGCCGAAGGCGTCGTCGGCGCGGTGCTCGCGATCCTCCACTCCCGTATGCAGGGGCCGAATCCCAGGCCTTTGCTCGGGCTATCGAGCCGGCTGATGGCGATGATCGTGCTGCCATATCTCGGCCCGGCCGCCGCGGAGCGGGAGCTGAAACGCCCGGCGCCGCGAGCGAGTAGGGCCGCGCCTGCGCGCGCCGATCCGCTGCGCAAGCTCGACATGCGCCTCACCTACCGCACCGTGCGGGTGCTGCTCGTGATCGCCTCGCAGGCGGGCGCGAGCAACCGGCAGGTCGGGAGCGCCGCGGGCGTCACCGATCCGGGGCAGATCTCGAAGCTGCTCGCCCGCCTGCACGCGCTCGGATTGATCGCGAACACGGGTGGAGACCACGCCAAGGGCGAGCCGAACGCGTGGTCGCTCACACCCCGGGGCCGGGAGATCGCGCAGACGCTCCAGGCCCAGGCCGCCTGAACCCCTCGCCCCGCCATCGGCGAGAATGCGCGGTACATGCGTACCGCCCTGGAGATCGTCTTCTGGTTGGCTGCCGGCATGATCGTTTGGACGCAGATCGGCTATGCGATCAGTCTCGCCGTCCTGGCGCGCCTGGTCGGACGGGCGCCGGCCGCAAAGCCCGCGCGCGGGGAGCCGCTGCCCGCCGTCTCCCTGATCGTCGCCGCGCACGACGAGCAGTCGGTGATCGACGCGAAGGTCGCCAACACGCTCGCGCTCGACTATCCGCGCGAGCTGCTGGAGGTGATCGTCACGTGCGACGGGTGCACGGACGCGACGGCCGGCGCACGCGCGGGAGGCCGGGCGCCGATCTCGTGCTGGAGTGCCGCGCGGGGGCAAGATCCGCGCGCAGGATGCGGCCGTCGAGCGCGCGAAGGGGGAGATCGTGGCGTTCTCCGACGCCAACGCGATGTGGGAGCCCGGACGCCGCGCGGGCGCTGGTCGGGGCCTTTGCGCCGACCCCGCGTCGGCTATGCGTGCGGGCAGGTGCGCTTTTTGCGACCCAGAGCGCGCCGGGGTGCGCCGGCGGCGACCAATCAGGAGGGGGTGTACTGGCGCTATGAGATGGCGGTGCGGGCGATGGAGTCGCGGCTCTCCTCGATCACCGCGGGCAACGGCGCGATCTATGCCACCCGGCGCGACACCTACATCGTGGTCGACCCGATCATGGGCCACGACCTGTCGTTCCCGTTCAACATGGTCAAGCGCGGCTGGCGCGCGGTGTATGTGCCGGAGGCGCGCGCGAGCGAGCGGATGGTGCCCTCGATCGAGGGCGAGCTGGCGCGCAAGCGGCGGATGATGAGCCACACCTGGCCGATCGTGCTGCGCGGCGGGATGCTCTCCCCGCGCGGATATCCCGCCGGGCTATGCGCTGATGATCCTCTCCCACCGCGTGCTGCGCTACCTGACGCCCGTTCCTGCACGCGCTTGCGCTGGCCGCCAACGTCGCGCTGGTCGCGAACGGCCGGCGCGGGCTCGCTCTATACGTCGCCACGCTCGCCGTGCAGCTGGCGCTGCTGGTCGCGGCCGGGCTCGGCGGGGTGTCTGCGCGTGCGTCGTGCTGTTGGTGTGCCCGCTACTACGTGCTCACCACAGCGCTCGCTCGCGTCGGCCTGTGGGACTGGCTGCGCCACGGCACCGCCGCCACGTGGGAAGCGGCGGAGGGACACGCCCTGGCTCCCGTCGCGGGTGGCGCCCAGTGATCCGCCGCGCCGTGGACATCGCGGTCTCGGCGGCCCTGCTGGTGCTCAGCGCCCCCGTGCTGGTCGGCGGCGATGGCGGCGATCCGCCTGGAGTCCCGCGGGCCGCGCGCTCTACCGCCAGCGGCGCGTCGGGCGCGACGGGCGCCCGTTCGAGGTGCTCAAATTGCGCACGATGGTCGACGGGCGCGGAGCAAGATCGGCGCGGGGCTCGCGGTCGACGCGGACGACTCGCAGGATCACGCGCGTGGGCGCGCTGCTGCGGCGCACCTCGCTCGACGAGCTGCCGAACCTGCTGAACGTGCTGCGCGGGGAGATGTCGCTGATCGGCCCCCGCCCGACCCTGCCGGTGCAGGTCGCGACCTACACCCCCCGCCAGCGCGGGCGCCTCGCGGTCCGGCCGGGGATCACCGGCTGGGCGCAGGTCAACGGCCGCGCGTCGCTGCCGTGGAGCGAGCGGATCGAGCTCGACCTCTACTACATCGAGCACCGCTCGCTCGCGCTCGATCTGCGCATCCTGTGGCGCACCGTCGCGATCGTGCTCGGAGGATCGGGCCTGTACAAGGGCGAGACGGGAGGCTGGAAGGAGGCTGGGAAGGATGGATAGGCTCCGCCAGGGCTCCGCCGCGCGGCGTTCGTTGCGCGGAGGCGAGGGCGGCGAAAGGGCCCCCGCGATCCTCCTGACAGGGGTCGGCAAGCGCTACGACATCGTCGCCTGCTTCGCGGCGCTCGCGACGACGTCGCGGTCGACCCGAACCCGCTGGCGCCCGCGCAGTACGCCGCGCAGGTGCGCGCGGCGCCCCGCCGATCGCGGACCCCGGGTACGTGCCCGCGCTGCAGGAGCTGTGCGAGCGCTACGGGGTCGGCGCCGTGGTGCCGCTCACCGACCTCGACATCGAGGTGCTCGCGCAGGCGCGAGAGAGTGGGACCCCGCCCACCCTGCCCGCGCTCGTGCCCTCGCCCGAGGTCGCCCGCGCGACGTACGACAAGTACGAGGCCCACCTGCTGCTCAGCGCGCCTGGGACTGCCCTCGCCGCCGACGGTGCTGCCCGGCGAGGAGCCGCGACTCCTACCCGGTGATGGTCAAGCCCCGCAAAGGCTCCGGCGCGCGCTCGATCCACCTGGCGCGCGACGCGCGGAGCGGGACTTCTTTGTGCGCTACATCGCCGAGGGGCGGCCGGGGTACGCGGGCGAGCCGGTGATGGTGCAGCGCGCGATGGGCGGCCCCGAGCTGTCGATCGACTGCCTCGGGGACCTGGAGGGGCGCTGCCTGAACGCGATCCCGCGCACGATGCTCGAGTCCCGCGGGGGGGAGTCGATCAAGGGCGCCGTCGTCCGCGACCCCGAGCTGATCGAGCTGGGGCGCCGCACGATGGAGGCGCTGCGGTGCGGGGGCCCGCCACGATCCAGGTCTTCCGCGACCCCGAGCAGGGCATCGGGATCACCGACGTCAACACCCGCTTCGGGGGCGCGTTCCCCGCGCCCGCGTACGCCGCGCTGCCCGGTCGCACGCTACCCGGAGCTGATCGTGAGGATGGCCGCCGGCGAGACGGTCGAGCCGCACGTCGGTGAGTTCCGCGAGGGGCGCACGTTCACCCGCTACTACTGGCAGCTCGAGCTCGACGAGCAGCTGCGTCCCACCGGGCGGGAGATCGTCCCCGGGGGGCCACCGGCGCCGCGGCCGTAGGCGCCCGTCGCGGTCTCCCGGGTCGCGGCCGTGGGCCCGCGCGGTCGAGTGGCGTCGGGCGGCGCAGACGCGGTTGACCTGCGGTTGCGGTCTCCAGGGGCGAGCGGCGTCAAATCGACCGGGTGGGGGTAGAATCGGTGTGCAGTGAACACGTTGCTCGCCGACCCTCCGGCCGCGTCTGGCACCGAGCAGCCGCCCTCCTCGGGAGCCCGCCCGGCCGCGGTCCCGCCCGAGGGGGCGCCGGACCCCGCGACGCCCGCGCAACCGCCGGAGTCCGAGCACGTCTGCGCGCACTGCGGCGACTCCGCTGCAGGAGGGCCAGCAGTGGTGCCTGCAGTGCGGGGCGTGCGAGCCCGGCAGCCTCGGCGAGCGCCCCAACCTGGCGGCCGCTGACGGTGCTGGCGCTCGCTGCCGCGTTCCTCGCCGTCGGCGCCGCGGTGGCCGGTGGCGGCGGCGCTCATCGCAGAACAACACGCCGGCCCCGCGCACGGCGGCGCTCGTGCCGGCCCCGACGCCCGGGGTCAGCACGCCGACTCCCACCGCGCCCGCTGCCCACGACGACGCCCGGCGCCGGCGGTACGGGGACGCCGGCACGCACCCCTCCTCCAAAGGCACTCCCAACAACCTGCTGTTCCCGCCCTCCTCCACCGCCAAACCGCCCAAGCTCCCGTCCCCCGCGGCGACACCCACGCCCGTGCCCACGGCGGGCGGCGGATCGACCACCTGCGGAATCGACCGGCTCCACGACGACGCCCGCGAAAACCACCCACCACCGGAACGGGCACCACGACGACCGCACGAAAATCGAAAGAAGGCCCTCGGCAAGAGCGAACAGCCCACCCCGATCGAACTCGACACCAACGCCGCCACCACCTACAACCCCTACAACTACCCCGAATCCGGCTTCGGCGATCCCGGGCTGGCGATCGACGGCGAACCCTCCACCGCGTGGACCGCGCAGGTCCAGCCGCGCCTCCTTCCCGAACATGGCGGAGGGCCTGCTGATCGACCTGCGCGAACCCGACGAAGCTGGGCAGCCTCGAACTGCGCCACCCCGACCCGCGGGATGACCGTGCAGATGTACGGCGCGAACGGCGCCAAGGCGCCCACCACGATCACCGAACCCGGCTGGGTGCTGCTGAGCGGCTCGCACGTGCTGAAGAAGAAGGTCACGCACCTGAGAAGCTGCACACGCGGGCAAGGCGCTCTTCCGCTGGTGCTCGTGTGGATCGTCAAGGCGCCCCCGCCTCGCAGGGCACCCCCACGGCGCCGGGCCACGTGGCGCTCAGCGAAGTCGCGCTCTACCCGCCCTCCCCGTCGAGGGCGCGGGTCAGGCAGGCGTCCCCCCGGTTTCACCCTACGCCTCGGGGTGCCTGCGGGCGCAGGTGTGAGCGGCTACGCGGAGGCCCGGGGTCGCGCCGCGCTGGTGCGCCGCGTCGGGCGCTTGGCGCGGGCCTTGCGTTCGCTCCACACCTCGTCCAGGAACGCTGCGATCTCGCCGGTCAGCCGCTCCGGGGCGAGGCGCAGCTCGACCAGCGAGTCGGCCTCCAGCAGGCGGGCGTTGGGGAGCTCCTCGGCGAGCATCCCCGCGTCGGAGAAGGGGTGCACGGGGTCGCGCCGGTGGCCGATCACCAGGGCGGGCGTCTGGAACGTGCGCCGCTCGTTGCGGTGGGGCGCGACGCGCCCGAAGAACAGGCCCTGCAGCACCGCCGCCCCCGGTCCCGGTTCCTGGCGGATCGTGTCCAGCAGCACGTTGCCGTAGTGGGGCAGCAGCCGCCGCGGGATCGCGCGCGCGCCGCGCGCCACGAGCTTCATCACCGGCTCCCCGAACGTCAGCGCCACCAGGATCGGCGTGAACGTGAGCGCGCTCGCGAGCAGCGCGTTGTCGAGCACCGGCATCTCGATCACCATCCCCCGCAGGCGCTCCGGCGCCTCCAAGCGCGATCTCCAGCGCCGTGTTGGCCCCCAGCGAGGTGCCCATCACGACCGCCCGCTCGACCTCCAGGTGATCCATCAGCGCCACCACCTGATCGGCGAAGAAGACGCATCGAGTAGCGCCACATGTCGCGCGGGCGGTCCGATTCGCCGTGGCCCAGCAGATCCACCGTGATCACGCGGTTGCCGCGTCGCCGCGAGCGCGCGCGCGAGTGGCGCGTGCATCGTCTGGGCAGAGCAGCAGCCCGTGCACGAGGATCAGCGTCCGCTCCTGCGCCCGGTGCGCTCGGCGCGCGAGCGGCGCGCGTGCGCGCGCGACGCTCCTGATCGGCGTCACGGCGGCCGAGCCCGGCGGCCGGTACTCGGTGTAGGCGATCCGCTGCCCCTCGAACATGAAGTGCGCCATGACACAAAGGTAACGGAACCAGGTTATCCGGTCTTCCTGTCGCGGGCCACTCGCGACGGGGAGGCCGATGCCCGGGCAGGCGCAGACGCGCCGACGACGGGCCCGGAGGCCCGGCGCCACGGCCGCGGAGGCGATCGAGGTCCAAATGGACGATCCCTCTGCGGCACGGCTCGGCACCGGCTGCACACGCTCGGGCGACGCCGTGGATCGCCCGAGCAGTGTGTGCCCCTCTCCCCTGGCGCCCCGCGGGGCGGCTCCGAGGTTCTCGCGCGGGACGTCCGCTCAGTTCAAACCCGCCGCGCGCGTAAAAGGTGCGCTAGCTACGTCGGTCATGGCCAAGCCGCCCCGCCTCATCGCCGGACAGAACGCCGCGATCACCGGCGCCGCGCGCGGGATCGGCCGCGCGACCGCGCAGCGCGTTCCTGGACGCGCGGGATGCGCGTCGCGATCGGCGACGTCGACCTCGCCGCCGCCGAGCGGACCGCCGCGGAGCTCGGTCCGCGCACGGTCGCGCTGCCGCTCGACGTGACCGACCGCGACTCCTTCGCCCGCTTCCTCGACGCCGCCGAGGAGCAGCTCGGGCCGCTCGACGTGCTGGTCAACAACGCCGGGATCATGCCCGTCGGGCGGTTCCTCGACGAGGACGACCTCTCCGCGCGGCGCACCGTGGACATCAACCTCCACGGGGTGATCCTCGGGATGAAGCTCGGGCTCGCGCGGATGCTCCCCCGCGATCGCGGGCACATCGTCAACATCGCCTCGCAGGCGGGCAAGCTTCGGGGTCGCCCGGCAGGGCCACCTACTCGGCGACCAAGCACGCCGTCATCGGCCTCACCGAGGCGGTCCGCGGCGAGCTGCGCCTGATGGGCGCCCACATCGACCTCTCCTACGTGATGCCCTACGTCGTCAACACGGAGCTCGGCGGCGGGCTCGGCACAGGCGCGCGGCTTCCACAACCTCGAGCCCTCCGAAGTCGCCGACGCGATCGTCGACGCGCTGCGGCACGGCACCGTCGAAGTGTGGGTGCCGAGATCCACCCGTCGCACCTACCAGCTCGGCACGTTGCTGCCGCGCGTCGGTCGCCGAGGGCATCGGCCGCGTCACGAAGATCGACCGCGTGCTCGCCGACGCCGACGTCTCCTCGCGCCGCGACTACGAGCTGCGCGCGGCGCGCTCGGAGCCGGCGCTCGCTCCGGGGCCGGAGCAGCCGCAGCTGCCTGCCCAGTCGGGCTGAGGCGCCGCTTCCGACGAGACCCCATATAGGGGCCGGCCGTGTTGTCCGTGTGTTACGCTCGCCCGCGTGCACGCGGCGATCTTGCAGGTGGCGCCTGTCCTCGCGGCGGCGAAGAGCAAGGTGCCCTACTACATCGCGGGTGGCCTGCTCGTCTCCTGGGCGCTGCTGCTCTCGCTCGGCCTGGGGCTGCGCAAACCGGAGTTCCCTGGCTCTGCCTCGGGGCAGCGCGCGGTGATCGCGGTCACGGCGGTGCTCGTCGTCGCGACGGTGTCGATGGCCGTCGTCACCTCCGGCGGCCCCGGGTAGCGACGCAGCCGTGACGTGCGGGCGCCGTGCTCCCCGCGCGCCGGCCTCCGTGGGGGCGGTGTGTGCGGCGCTGGTGTCGCTGGTGTGGGTCCTCTGCGCCGTGCCGCTCGCGCGCGCCGGCTGGTCCGCGCCGGTGAGTCCCCCCGGCTGTGCCGCGGCGTTCCCGACCCCGGGGCCGTTGGTCGTGTTTCCCGCGGCCGGCCCCCTCGTGGGCAGCGGGCCGGGCGCGCTGCTGTGGACCGCCCCGCGGGGGTGCGCCGCGGGGCGCGCGGCCGCGGCCGTGGGTGGTGCGGCCGCGGCGGTGGGTGGTGCGGCGCAGACGCTCGGCGCCACGCTCGGGGCGAACGACCTGCCCGGCCCCGGCCGCGCGCTGGTGCCGGCGGCCGGCGGCCTCCCGGTGGTCACGGCCGCCACGGGCACCGCCGCGGGAGACGTGCTCACGGTGGGCGCCCCCGGCGCGGCGGCCGTCAGCGGGTACCTCGGCGACGCGGTGCTCGCCTCCCCGGTGCGCTCCCCGCGGGGCGGTTGGGTGCTCGCGGTGCGCGCGCAGCGCCACTACAGCTTCGCGCTCGGTCACCCACGCCTGGTGCCCGCGGGAGCGGGTCCCGTGACCGCGGTCGCGGCCGCGCTCGACTACCGCGCGGACCTCCTGCTCGTGTGGGCTGCCCGCGGCGCGGTCTACGCCTGTGAGCTCCCGGCTGCCGGCGCGGCGGGACCCACGCGGAGGCTCGGACCCGTCATGGCGGACCCGGAAATCGGGGCGCTGCTCAGCGACGACGGCCACGCGATCGTGGCGTGGCGCAGCCGGTCCGGCGCGAGCACGACGATCGAGCTGAGCCGCTTCGCGACCGGCCCCGGCGCGACACTTGCGCCGGGCATCCTCCGCCAGGTCGAACGTTTCCCCGACCCCCCCGGCTTCCCTCCGCCCCTCGGCTCGCTGCGGCTGGTCCGGCTCTCCTCCGAGGCGGTGATGCTGGCGTGGACGGGTCTCGCCGCCGACGGCCGTTACGTGGTGCGAGCCTCGCCGGTCTCGCTGCGTCGCGGGGCGTGGGCGCCGGTGACCGTCTCGGGTGCCACCGCCGCGCGCGGGGAAGACGCGGCGCTCGCCGACCTCGTACCGGGCCCCGACGCGGAAGCGCTCGCGCTGTGGACGGCGGCTCCGCGGCTCCCGGACGGGCGCCCCGATCCTCGGCGGCGGGCAATCCTCGCGGCGCAGGGACACTACGCAGGGGCCGGCGAAGTGGCGTTTGCGGCCCCCGAACCGGTTGCGCCCCCCGGTCCGAACGGCACTCCGGTGGCCGCCTTCGACCCGCAGACTGGCCGGGCGTTGGCCGCGTGGGTGATGCTTGCGGGCAATCCGCGCATCGAGTACGCGCTGCGTCCGGTCGCGCCCGTGGCGGTGTCGGCGTCGAGCGCCATCACACCAACCGCTTTCGCTTGCTGCCTGGGGCTCACCTACGCCAGCATCGACAGCAGCGCCATCCGGATCGGGACGCCGTTGGCGGCCTGCTTGAAGTAGAGCGCCTCGGGCAGGGCGTCCACCTCGTGGGCGATCTCGTGGATGCGGGGGAGGGGGTCGAGCAGCAGCTTGATCTCCGAGCTGCGCACGTCCTCGGCGGCGATGCAGTACCGCTCGCGGTAGGCGGCCGCCGGTCTGCGGGTCCGCGATGCGCTCGACCTGGAAGCGGTTGACGTACACGACCTCGCGCGCGAGCAGCGTCCTGCATGTCGTCGCTCTGCTCCACGCGCAGCCCGCGCTCGCGCAGCTCGCTGCAGTTCCTCCTCGCCGAGCCACAGCTCGCGCGGGGCCGACGAGCAGCACGTCGTTGTCGGGGTAGTGGGCTGAGGCCGCGGCACAGCGAGTGGATCGAGCGCGAGTGGCGGGGGTCGAAGCCCATCCCGACCCGCAGCGAGTGCAGGCGGCCGAGCTCGCGCTCGATCGTGTACATGTCGATCAGCGCCTGCGTGGGGTGCTCGTTCGGCGCCGTCGCCGCCGTTGATCAGCGGCACCGGGCTCACCTCCGACGCGCGCTGGGCGACGCCGGCCGCCTCGTGGCGCAGGACGATCAGGTCGGCGTAGGCGCCGACCACGCGCACCGTGTCCTCGATCGACTCGCCCTTCGACAGCGAGGAGGACTCCACGCCGCGGTGGGAGATCACCGCCGCGCCGAGCCGCGCGGCGGCCGCGCTGAAGCTGAGGATCGTGCGCGAGGAGGGCTCGAAGAACAGCAGCGCCACGACTCTGCCCGGTGAGGCTGGAGAGGCGCGTGGGGATCCGCAGCGCGGCGGCCATGTCGTCGGCGGTCGCGAAGATCTCGCGCGCCAGCGCGTCGTCGACCTGGTCGATCGAGATCAGGTGACGGGGCATCGCGGGGGACTATACGTTCGTCCCCTACGCGAGTGCGTGGCACGCTGGCCTCCAGCGCGAGCAGCTGCTGCTTGCGGGGCAGGCCCCCGCCGTAGCCGGTGAGCGACCCGCTCGCGCCGATCACGCGGTGGCAGGGGACGACGATCGCGATCGGGTTGCGGTTGTTCGCGCCACCCACCGCGCGCGCCGCGCCGGGCTGGCCCACGGCGGCCGCGATCTCGCCGTAGGAGGCGGTCTCCCCGTAGGGGATCGCGCGCAGCGCGCGCCACACGTCGAGCTGGAACGGCGTGCCGCTGGGGGCGAGCTCGAGCTCGAAGTCGCGGCGGTCGCCGGCGAAGTACTCCTCCAGCTGGCGGCGCAGCGGCGCGAGCGCCCGCTCGTCGCGCACCCACCGCGGGTCGGGCGTGGGCGTGCGGGGGCCGTCGCTGGAGGGTGGCGCAGCCGGCCGTAAGCCGGCGAGCCGGGCCCCTCCTCTTGGTCAAGAAGTGCAGGCCGGTGACCGCCCCGCGGCGTCGGCGCTGGCGAGCAGCTCGCCGACAGGGCTGTCGAGCAGGTGTAGTGGTCGTGTGGGTGTTTCGAGTTTGGTCATGCCCCACTCTGCCACGCCGACGCGGCGGGAGTCTGGCGGAAATCGGACGGGGTAGCTGACCCGGCGGCGAGTCGCTGTCCGAATACCGCCAGGTCCCGTGTGCATACTGCGAGCTGTGCTACCCAAGCGGACTCACTCAGGACCGCTGCTTGCGATCGACAGGCCACCCACGAGGTGTCGGCTCGCCCGGGCGGCTTCCGGTGCGCGGCGGGGACGCCGCCCGACCGGCTGCACCGGAGGTCGGCGCACCGCACGGACGACGGAGGACTTCGAGGCGCGCTACCGCGTGCTCGGCAGCCGCGACCGCCGCTTCGACGGGTGCTTCTTCGTGGCCGTCACCTCCACCGGGATCTACTGCCGCCCGAGCTGCCCGGCGATCGTGCCCCGCGCGCCGCAACGTCCGCTTCTACCCGACCGCTGCGGCCGCCCAGAGCGCCGGGCTTCCGCGCCTGCCTGCGCTGCCACCCCCACGCCGCCCCCGGCTCGCCGGAGTGGAACCGCCGCGGCGACCTCGCCGCGCGCGCGATGGGGCTGATCGCCGACGGGCTCGTGGACCGCGAGGGCGTCCACGGCCTCGCACGCCGCCTCGCCTACTCCGAGCGCCACCTCACGCGCCAGCTGACAGCCGAGCTCGGGGCGGGCCCGCTCGCGCTCGCCCGCGCGCAGCGGGCGCAGACCGCGCGCGCATGCTGATCGAGACCACCGAGCTGCGCCTGATCGACGTCGCGCACGCCGCGGGCTTCGCCAGCGTGCGCCAGTTCAACGACACGGTCCGCGCGGTCTACGGGCGCACGCCCACGGAGCTGCGCGCGCCGTGCGTCCGGCGCGCTCCGCAACGGTTCGCCCGGCGCCGCGCGAGCGCGTCGGAGCTCGGCGGGTCGCGGCTGGGCTCCCCGCTCACCGTGCGCCTCGCCTACCGCGAGCCGCTGGACTGGGGGCGGCTGCTGGGCTTCCTCGGTACGCGCGCGGTGCCCGGCGTCGAGGAGGTCGTGGGCGATTGCTACCGGCGCACGCTGCGCCTGCCGCACGGTCACGGTGTCGTCGCGCTCGCCCCCGCTGCGACGGCCACGTCGAGTGCCGTCTGCGCCTGGCCGACCTGCGCGACCTCACGGCCGCGGTGCAGCGCTGCCGGCGGCTGCTCGACCTCGACGCCGACCCCGCTGCGCCCGCGGAGCACCTCGCCGGCGATCCGCTGCTCGCGCCGCTCGTGCGCGCCGCGCCCGGGCTGCGCCTGCCCGGCGCCGTGGACGGCGCCGAGCTCGCCGTGCGCGCCGTGCTCGGCCAGCAGGTCTCCGTCGCCGCCGCGCGCACCGCCGCCGCGCGCCTCACGCGCGCGCTGGGGGAGCCGCTGCGACGGGGTGGTTGGCGCCCGCCGCCCCGCGGCGCGCCGACGCTCACGCACCTCTTCCCTCCCCCGCCGCGATCGCCGCCGCCGCGCCCGAGGCGCTGCCGGGGGCCCCCGCGCCGCCGGCGCGACGCTGCGGGCGCTCGCGCGGCTGCTCGCCGACGGGGACCTCGCGATCGACCCCGGCGCCGACCGCGCGGCTGTGCGCGCGCGCCTGCTCGCGCTGCCCGGGGTGGGGCCGTGGACGGCGGAGTACATCGCGTTGCGCGCGCTCGCCGACCCCGACGCGTTCCTGCCCACCGACCTCGGCGTGCGCCGCGCGCTGGAACGGCTCGGTCGCCCACCCCGGCCGCGCTCCGCTCGCCCTGCGCGACGGGTGCTCGCCGCGGGAGGTCGCGCGTCTGGCGGAGCGCTGGCGGCCGTGGCGCGCGTACGCGCTGCTGCACCTGTGGAACTCGCTCGGGGAGCGCTGACCCTGGGCGGTCAGCTGGGGCGCGTGCGTTTCTGCGGGTGGAGCGTCTCGCCCCGGGCGAGCCCCGCTGTGAATTGCTCGATGCGCCGCGCGCGAGTCTCCGGGCGCTTGGCCTGCTCGATCCGGAGTAGGACCGCGTAGCGGTTCTGGCTCGAGAGCTGCGCGAACGCTGCCTTTGCGGCGGGCTCCGCGGTCAGCGCCGCCGCGAGGTCGGCCGGCACCTCGATCGTGGCCTGGCCCGCGTACGCTGCCTCCCACCGCCCGTCGGCCTTCGCCCTTTCGACCGCGGCGGTTCCCGCCGGGTGCATCCGACCTTCGCCCGTCAGCCGCTCCACGAGGGCGACGTTGCGCTTCGACCACGCGCTGCGCGCACGCCGGGGGGTGAAGCGCTGGCGGTAGGCGCGCTCGTCGCCGCGCCGCACCTGGCCGTCGATCCAGCCGTGGCACAGCGCCTCCTCGAGCGCCTCGTCGTAGGTGAGGCTGGTCGGTTCGGTCCTGCCCTTCTTCGCGAGGCTCAGCCACGCCTCTCGCGACTGCTCGTGGTGCTCGGCCAGCCACGCCCGCCACGCAGCGGCGTCAGGAACGGTCAGCGCGGGTTGTGGGTCGGTTCCAGGGTCGATCGACTTGCCCACGGAGCTCCCTTCGGGTCGTGATGGGGACAGGGGTCCCCCGACGGGCGGTCGAGTGGTAGTGGTTATAGTCGCCCGGCGTCGGTTTCGACGACGCCATCCGGGGCGATCGGCTGTCGATTTTCCGGACTCCCGTTCGTCTTCAAGCCAGACCGTACACCGGGTCGCCGTGACCCACGACTTCAGGAGTGACCATGACCGGCTCTTCCACCCAGGGCATCAAGATCGTGCTGCACCCCGTTTCCGACCTGGAGCGGGCCAAGCCCCTGTACACCGCCCTGCTCGGCGGACCGCCGCAGGCAGACTCGGCTTACTACGTCGGCTTCGACGTCGCCGGTCAGCAGATCGGGCTGGTGCCGGGCGGTGGACCGCAGGGCTACACCAGCCCGGTGGCCTTCTGGGAGGTGTCGGACATCGAGGCGAAGCTGGCTGAGGTGACCGCGGCGGGTGCCACCGTGAAGGAGCCCGCGCACGACGTCGGTGGCGGGCGGCTGGTGGCCACCGTCACTGACCCCGACGGCAACGTCCTTGGGCTGGTGCAGGACCCCGCCTGAGTAGCGACGCGATGAGCGCGGCCACGAGGACAGGTAGGCGGTCGCCCGTGCTGCGGGTTGCCGACAGTCACGACCTGATCCGCGTGCACGGTGCGCGCGTCAACAACCTCAAGGACGTCACCGTCGAGCTCCCCAAGCGCCGGCTGACGGTGTTCACCGGCGTCTCCGGCTCGGGCAAGAGCTCGCTCGTGTTCGGCACGATCGCCGCGGAGTCCCAGCGGCTGATCAACGAGACCTACAGCGCCTTCGTACAGGGCTTCATGCCGACGCCGGCGCGGCCCGAGGTCGACGTGCTCGAAGGGCTGACGACCGCGATCGTCGTCGACCAGGAGCGGATGGGCGGCGGGGCTGGTGGGGATCCTCGCTCCACGGTCGGCACCGCCACCGACTCGGGCGCGATGCTGCGGATCCTCTTCAGCCGCCTGGGGCAGCCGCACATCGGCTCGCCCCAGGCGTTCTCGTTCAACGTCGCCTCGATCTCCGGCGCTGGCGCGGTCACCTTCGAGCGCGGTGGCCGCACGACGAAAGAGAAGCGCAGCTTCAGCGTCCTCGGCGGCATGTGCCCGCGCTGCGAGGGCCGGGGCTCGGTGAACGACCTCGACCTCACCCAGCTCTACGACGAGCGCCTGTCGCTGAGGGACGGTGCGATCACGATTCCCGGCTACAGCATGGACGGCTGGTACGGGCGGATCTTCTTGGGCTGCGGCTTCTTCGACCCGGACAAGCCCCTCAAGCGATTCACCAAGCGAGAACTCCAGGATCTCCTCTACAAGGAGCCGACCAAGATCAAGGTCGACGGCGTCAACCTGACCTACGAGGGCCTGATCCCGCGCATCCAGAAGTCGATGCTCTCCAAGGACCTCGACGCGCTGCAGCCGCACGTCCGCACTTTTGTGGAGCGCGCTGCCACGTTCACCACCTGTCCCGAGTGCGACGGCACTCGGCTCAGCGCGGAGGCCCGGTCGTCGAAGATCGGCGCGCTCAACATCGCCGACGCGTGCGCGCTGCAGATCAGCGACCTCGCGCAGTGGGTAAGCGACCTCGACGAGCCGTCGGTCGCCCCGCTGCTACAGACGCTTGGGGCGACCCTCGATTCGTTCGTGGACATCGGGCTGGGCTACCTCTCGCTCGACCGGCCCTCGGGCACGCTCTCAGGGGGAGAGGCCCAGCGCGTAAAGATGATCCGACACCTCGGGTCGTCGCTGACCGACGTCACCTACGTCTTCGACGAGCCGACGATCGGGCTGCACCCGCACGACATCGAGCGGATGAACGACCTGCTGCTGGCGTTGCGCGACAAGGGCAACACCGTGCTGGTCGTGGAGCACAAGCCGGAGGCGATCGCGATCGCCGAGCACGTCGTCGACCTCGGCCCGGGCGCCGGCGCCGCGGGCGGCGAGGTCGTGTTCGAGGGCACGGTCGAGGGGCTGCGAGCCAGCGGCACGGTGACCGGGCGCCACCTCGAGGACCGCGCCTCCCTGAAGGCGTCGGTGCGCACGCCGGAGGGGGTGTTGGAGGTGCGCGGCGCCAGTACCCACAACCTCAAGGACGTCGACGTCGACATCCCGCTCGGAGTTCTGGTCGTCGTCACCGGCGTGGCGGGCTCGGGCAAGAGCTCGCTGATCGGCGGCTCGGTGTCCGTGCGGGACGGGGCCGTCTCGGTCGACCAGGCGGCGATCAAGGGTTCGCGGCGCAGCAACCCGGCGACGTACACCGGACTGCTCGACCCGATCCGCAAGGCGTTCGCGAAGGAGAACGGCGTCAAGCCGGCACTGTTCAGCGCCAACTCCGAGGGCGCCTGCCCGAACTGCAACGGCGCCGGCGTCACCTACACCGATCTGGCGATGATGGCCGGTGTCGCCGTCCCCTGCGAGGTGTGCGACGGGAAGCGCTTCCAGGCCGAGGTGCTCGAGTACAAGTTCGGCGGCCTGGACATCAGTGAGGTGCTCGCGATGCCGGTGACCGAGGCCAAGGAGTTCTTCGGTGCCGGCGCGGCGCGTACGCCGGCCGCGCACGCCATCCTTGAGTGGCTCGCCGACGTCGGGCTCGGCTACCTCAGCCTCGGCCAGCCGCTCACCACACTGTCCGGCGGCGAGCGCCAGCGGCTCAAGCTGGCCACCCGCATGGTCGAGAAACGGTCCGGGCGGGCCGGAATCCTCGTCCTCGACGAGCCGACCACCGGCCTGCACCTCGCCGACGTCGAGCAGCTCCTCGGCCTGCTCGACCGGCTCGTCGACTCCGGCAAGTCGGTCATCGTCATCGAGCACCACCAGGCGGTCATGGCGCACGCCGACTGGATCATCGACCTCGGCCCCGGCGCCGGCCACGGTGGCGGCCGGATCGTCTTCGAGGGCACCCCCGCCGACCTCGTCGCCGGGCGGGGGGGCGCCCCATCCCTCACCGGCGAGCACCTCGCGGCCTATGTCGGCACCTGACGGGAGGGTGCCGTTGCTCGTGCCCTCCCGCCCGGTGGCGTGGCTACGGCTAGGCCCTCACTCTTCTTCGTACTCGTCGTGGCGACGCCACCAGATGCCGGTCTCGTTGCGTCCGAGCGGCGCGCGGTCGAGCCAGGAGTACATGCCCCAGAGGCCGTCGACGCCACGCCCGTAAGCCGAGTAGGTGTGGTAGACGACGCCGTCCTCGAGGGCGAACGCGCTCATGCCCGGCCCCTCTTTTCTGAAGGTCACGGGATCGGTACCGGCGCCCCTGGCGATCTCGATGAGCCCGGGGCTCTGCTCGGACGGCCGGAAGTCAGTGGTGCGAAAGTTGTACTCGACTGCGCCCGACTGCCACTCCTGCTCGGTGTGCGAGGTGTGAAAGTCGTAGTTGAAGTCGCTGTCGAACGAGGACGCCCACGGAAAGCTCCAGCCCATCCGCCGCTTGTACTCCTGCAGCTTCGCCATGGGGGCACGCGACACCGCCGTGAACGCAACGCCGTGATTGACCAGGTGCGTCACAGACCCTGAGAAACCATCCGCGATCGCGGAGCACGACGGGCACCCGGCCGTGAAGTCGGGCCCGAACATGAAGTGGTAGACGAGCAGCTGCGAGCGCCCCTTGAAGAGGTCGGCCAGGGACGCGGTTCCCTCTCCGGTCTCGAAGCGGTACTCCTTCTCGATCGGAACCCAGGGCAGGTCCTGCCGCAGCCGAGCCAGCTCATCCCCGCGGCGCGTCCACTCCTTCTCGGCGTCGAGCAGCGCAAGCCGCGCCGAAAGCCACTCCTCACTTGTTCCGGTCCTGTGATCGGTCATCGTGCGTCCTCCTTGTCGGTGTTAGAAATCGATTCCGGCTCACGCCAGCGGGGCGGAGATGAATAGTAGGATCGCGGCCGTGCCGTTCACGCTCAGGAACCTCAAGGAGGATCTGGAGGACCTCGGGTCCAACTTCGACGGCGCCCCGGACCTGGAGTTTCGCCACGCAAGCACGGCGCTCGAACTCGAGCAGTGCGGGCTTTGCTACCAGCGCATCCCGCCCGACTATCGCTTCCCATACGGCCACACGCATAAGAAGCAGGAGGAGATCTACGTGGTCGTGCGCGGGAGCGGGCGGATGAAGCTCGACGACGAGATCGTTGAGCTCAAGGAGTGGGACGTGGTTCGCGTCCCACCCGGCACGTGGCGAGGCTACGAGGGCGGGCCGGAGGGACTCGAGATCCTCGTCTTCGGTGCACCCAACCTCGGCGATAAGCCGCGCGAGGACGTGGAGGGTCAGCGCGACTGGTGGGCTGACTAGCGCCCAGTGGGATAACGTCAGAGGCTCGAATCACCTGGGGGCGTCATTTCTTTTCCAGTGGTGTTGGGTTACTCAGCGTCCGAGGTAGCCCAAGCTAGGCCTTGGTTGCGGCGTGCCCCGCTGCTACCGTTCTCGACATGACCAAGACGGAGCTTTACGAACTGGTCGATGCTCTGCCTGACGAGTCGCTGCCTGCAGCTGCGATCTTGCTGCGCCGCGCCCGGGACCCTATGGTCGCCAAGCTCGATGCGGCGCCTTATGACGATGAGCCGCTGACCGAGGAGGATCTGCGTGCGGTTCGGGAGGCACGTACAGAACCCGGCGTAGCTTGGTCAGAGGTCGAGGCGGAGCTGAACGCTGACTGATCCCGACGGATGGCGGATTGAGATCCGTCCCGCCGCGTTGAAGGCGCTACGCCGGCTCGGCCGCAGGGATCGAGAGCGAATCAGCACCGCGATTGGGGCGCTGCCGAAAGGAGACGTCAAGCTGCTGCGCGGCCCTGAGCGACTTTGGCGGCTGCGTGTAGGCGACTGGCGCGTAATCTTCGACCGTCTGGACGCAGAGCGTGTCATCGACGTGCTGGCCGTTCGGCCGCGAGGCCGCGCATACGACCGTTAGCCATACGCCCGTTGAAGGCCCGGCGCGGGCGCCAAGCGATTGCCGACAGCGTGGTTTGCCGACCTGATCGACGGCCTATGATGCGACGCGCCAAAGGCCAAACGTTCGCGGTGCTCGGAGTCTCCCGGTCTGCCATAACCCGGTCCATTCGCTCCGACCGAGCGTCCTGGCCTCTCATGCCATCGAGAGCGGTTTGCACAAGAACGCCAACCCTGACTGCCGAACGGCGACTCTCACGGGATCGCTGCAATGGAAAATTAAGGAAGTCGACTCCGTAGTCCATGAACCCGACCGCTATATCCTCGGTGTCGAAGGCGTGCGGGTACTAGGTTTGGAAACCCGCGATATCGATCATGCTGACCCGCGTCTTACCCAGCAGTGGCACTCCACTCCAGTGTCACTGATAGAAGGGGCAGACATCGTTGAAATCCCTGCTCCGTTCTGGCCAGATAGCCTCGAACCTGCCGAATTTCGTCTACGGGTCACAGCAGCCAATCCTGCTGGCTTTCACGCCTGCTATCTCGCGAGTCCAGGTATCGGCGGGGCGCGCGAAGGAGTACCGCTTTATCGGGAGCCGAGCATTGGCTCTGCAGTAGAAACATTTATCGCATCGCACCACAGTCCCGAAAATCTGAGCGAGCGGATCACCTCCGATGCCATTATCGAAATGATGGTCCCCGGAGAGGAACCAGAAGATGCTCTATCTAATGCTGCACTTGCCAGTCAGCCTGGTGGAGCGGTAACGACGTGCAGTACCCGTGAATCCAGAGGACAGACAGTCAAAGGCGAAATCGACCGCTTCACCGAATATCGCCGGAATAGAGCAGAACCGCCTTGTGCTGAAGTGCAGCGCTTCCAATCGCGAGACCTGCAAGCCTCCCTGAACAGACGCTCATTCATCTCGGGGATTCTGCTCACTGCCGGCATGGGAATGTTCATCGACTCGCTCCTGGGCGCTACGGCCGTCGTGCCTGCAAGAACGCGACGAAAAACTAAAGGAGCGGCAGGTAGCCGTAAATGACCGCGATCGAGTGTCGCACATGCGGCAATCTGCGTTAGGACGCCATGCGCCCTCGTGGCTTACGCCGTCGGTTCGGCCACCGTCAGAAAATGGAGCCAGGCGGGATCGAACCGCCGACCTCCTGCTTGCAAAGCAGGCGCTCTCCCAGCTGAGCTATGGCCCCTGGGAGGCTCAATATACCGTCGTGGAGCAGGGTTTTGGCGCTCAGACGGCCTTACGCTCGGGCGGGTCCGAGGGCTCCTCGGAGGCTCGTCTGCCGATATATGCCACTTCGCGGCCTGCGATGGTGGCTAGGAGCTAGGTCTCCTTGTGCTCGCCGCGGGAGATCGCCGCCTGATTCCAGAGCACCGACTCCGAGAAACCCGGGTCAGATCACAGTCTCTGTCAAACACAGGATGGCTCACTCGTCAATCACGACAAAGGGGAGCCTGATGAGCTACCGCATGAAGATCACCCTGCCCGACCCAACAATGGCCCAGCTGGAGGCACTCGCCGAGCAGCGGGGAGAACCGGCGTCGCGCGTCGCGGCGCAGATGGTTTGCGCCGGGCTCGCTGAGGGGAAGGACCCCCGCCGCGATGATTCCTCGATCTCGGCCTCCTCGCCGGCGACAGCCCGGGATCGAAACGCGCCCTGGATCGAACCCGTTCTCGGCGACCCGGAATGGCGGTCCTACATGTGGGGCTCGATCGTGGCCCTCTACGGCCGCTACCCGCGGGAGCTGGAGCACCTGAAAGACAGCTGGTGGGAGGACGCCGCGCACGTCGAGGTGCTGTGCGCGCTCGTGGTCTGGTGCGACTGGATCGACCAGGTGGCGGAGGACCCGCGGCACGAGCTGGCGTTCCACGCCCAGCTCTCCGACTACAGCCGAGAACTCCGCCAAGAGGGCGGCGGCGTCACACGGGCATGGCAGCCCGGCGCCCCGCCGGACGGGTGGGTTCGTTGATCGCTGAACGCAACGCGAACGAAAGGCAGCACTGAGGAGACGCGCGAGTCGGTGGTTGAGGGCGCGCGAGGACCACGGGCGCCCCGAACGCCGGGAGTTGTCGCGGCCGGGTGGCCGCCGCTACGTGCACCGGAGGCATCGGCTTCGCCTCCGTGTCCGCGCTGACGCGCGGGAGCGGACCTCCTCCCACATCGCAGCAGTTCCCGCAGCTCTACGCAGCGGCGCTGCGGGCGGCGGCGGGTGTCGGCAGGGCTTCGAGCAAGGTTCGAGGTAGGCGGGTGCTGGCGTCCCAGATCTCGATAGCGACGAGCGTATGAGTCGCACGGTCGTAATCGCGTAGACCGCCGGGGACGCGCTCGCTGACGACATCGTCGGACTCGCCGGTCGGGAGCCAGGCGATGTCCGCCTTGGGGTCGTAGTAGGCGTACATAGTCATTCGAGGTTACCGTGTCAGGCTCCCGGCCATTAGCCCACCCGCCACGCCGACACGATGCGCGCTGTCGCCTCGTTATTCCCGGCGGGGTGGTCGTATACGGCTTCAAAACGGACCCCGTGGGCGGTGAGACCCTCGATGAGCCAGTCGGCCTGTCCGTCGTTGACCTGCCGTCCGCGGTGTCCGTCGCGGATCGCCTGCTCGACATCAGATCGCATCAGATGTCGTTCGTCAAGCCGAAGCAGGGCGTGATCGGTCCAGACGAAGCGTTCGATGGCCACCGCCCCGAGAGTCTACGTGTGGGCTGAACGTCAAGGGCCTCGGAGCAAACGGCAGCCCTGCCGAAATCCGCCCGAATCGCCCTCAATCGGTCGCCATTCGACCGGGTGGCTCGGGCGAGTCGGAGGGGCGAGAAACCCAGTGTTCATGCGGGATGCCGGCCCATAACCCAAGCGCCCAAGGCTGCTTGCAAAGCAGGCGCTCTCCCAGCTGAGCTATGGCCCCAGCTAACCGAGTCTAGGGCAATGGTCCTCGACCGAGGAGTCGGCGAATGTCAAGGTCGGGGTCAAGGTCGTGTGCGGATGGGCGATCGAGTCACATACGCTCCTGGCTGGACGCTGTGTGCAAAGAGTCCAGCCGTCGGGCCAGAACATCTCCGGCCGGTACCTTTCGTACGCTGAGTACCCCGCTGATTGGCGCGAGCTCCTTCTCTCGAGGCCGCTCTCTGAAGTTGTGCCTGCGCTCACCCGGCATCTCCAATTCCAGCGAGTCTCCTGTCGAGCCTCCTCCTGAGGCGGAGGGCTCCACTCTCGCGCAGGATCCCTCCCTGGATGAGGCCGCGCTCGACACAGGAGGCGGGGTGTCCAACTCCGCGCGGCCGGGGCCTTCGATCGATTCCGCTTCCAGGACCGCTCGCATGTCCAGCTCAACCGTCTCTTGACTCAGATGCAAGAGGTTGGGGTCTGCGTGGAGCTCGATCTCATCGACTCCGTGGTCCGTGCGGGTTGCGGTGAGCTCCTCGAAGTTGGCCATGTCCGTCGCGGGCTCCGTGCCCCCGGCTTGTGGCGCGGAGCCAAAGGCCTCTCGCTCTTCGCGGATCACCTCGCTCGGGTCGGCGCCATGCAGGCGCTTGAGCTCGAGGTGCTCGTGAATGGCGTCGTCAAACAATCCCATCGCGCCACCAAACCATACCCGCCGCCCCGTCGCGTTTTTCGCGATGCCCTCGATTGGGCACGCTGCCGGCTAATCGGCCCGGCTTCGCCGGCCGTCCGGCGGCGCTCGCTCCCACTACACTTGGCTCACCCGCGCCGTTGCGATGCGTGGGGCTATAGCGCCGCTGAGGCGACGGGAGCTCGTCCCGGGCGATAGCGCGCGCAGCAGCAGCCGGCGAATTCGTTTCGCGACGGGGGGAGCAGCAGGTGTCGCGCATGAACCGTCGACCGCGGGACGCAGCGATGAGTTCGGCGTGGCGCGCCGGTCTCACGTAGTGGGCGGCCACCGAGGATCACGATGGCCGCCTACGCTGAGGTAACCAACAGCCAACGGAGGTGGACGATGCCCGACAAGATTGGAAGCCGCGAGGAATGGCAGGCGGCTCGCGATGAGCTTGCGAAGCTCGAGGCTGAGCACGCCGAGCTCGGCCAGAAGGTGACCGAGCAGCGCCGCCGGCTTCCCTGGGTTCCGGTACAGAAGGAGTACGAGTTCGACACCGAGGACGGGAAGAAGACGCTCGCCGAGCTCTTCGACGGGCGCTCGCAGCTCCTCGCCTACAACATCATGTTCGGCCCTGACTACGAGGTCGGCGCCTGCCCCGGGTGCACCAGCCTGGGGGACGGACTCGACGGCGGGCTCGTCCATCTGAACCACCGCGACGTGACACTGATCTGCTTCTCGCGGGCGCCGATCGAGCGCCTGGTCGCCTACAAGCAGCGGATGGGCTGGCAGTTCCCCTACGTCTCCACCTACGAGACCGACTTTCCCTTCGACTTCGGCCTTGCGCTGACCGAGGAGCAGGCACAGCAGATCCCCGAGGTGAAGATGATGATCGACAGCCCGCCGGGCTGGCTCGAGGAGTGGTCGCACCAGATCGGCGCGGATCTCAAGGACGGCCTGCGTGAGGGGCCCGGCTGGATCGCGTTCGCGCGCGAGAACGGGACCGTCTACCACACCTACACGGTGATGGCGCCCGACCCGTTCGTCGCTCCGTACCACAACTTCCTACTCGAGCGCACGCCGAAGGCCCAGCCCGAGGAGCCTCGTACCTGGCGCAAGGACGAGTACCCAGGCTGATGCGGTAGGAGCGCCGGCTTGCAGCCCGTCGCGGCCGTGGCTCGGGCACGACAGCACCCGCTGGTGATGTTGGGGGTCTGAACCTCAATCCCGAGGTGCCTCAACCCGCTTGACTCAGCTCGCGAAGGCCGGCGTCGCGTTCTGGCGACAAATGAGGGTCTACGTTGCCGACACGTCGGAGGGGGTCACGGTGGTCACGGGCAGACCCGTGCCCGACACCTTGCTCGGAAGATCGAGCTTCAACCATCGCGACAGTCGTGTGGGCAGTGTTGAGATGATCACCTCGTCGAAGCTGTACCGGTTGATCGCATCATGTACCGCTGCGCCCGGGTCGGGGGCACCCACGATTCCCTCGACGGGGGTTCCGGCGGCTTCGCTCAGCAGGGGCAGGGCGTGATCTATCACGGCGTTGGCCTCGCCGGAGCCCTGGTCCTCGGGGTCGACGATCTTGTGCAGGCCGTGGGTTGCGTTTGGGACGAGCAGCGTGAATGTGCACGGTCCACGTTGCGCTCGCTCTCGCACGGCGTCGAGCAGAGGTTGTGTGGCGGCAGTCTTGTGGGCCACCACAAGTACTCGGATGGGGGCCTCGGAGGACTCCACGTCGGGAACTCCCTTCTCGGTGGTTGGTTCTGATGATCGCACTTGCGCGCTCGCAGCGCCAGGTGTTGGGCATGTTGCTTCTCCCGCCGGCAGTCGCGCAGTCGCGGACCATCCGGCCCAAGCTACACTGCGGCTTGGGTATCGTCCGTGGCGATGTCGGCGATCGCGACCAAGGTCGCGTCGCCTCAAAAAGGTCCCCGCGCGGACGCTGACAACCAGCCGCCGGGACGCCCTCGCTCCTGTCGTCGTTCGTCCTCCGTGGGTAAGTCATCCTTCGATGAAACCTCGCGCGCTTTGACCATACGGCCATTGCCCGGGATGTCCCTTTGGATGAGAATGCGGGCGTCACGAGTACCGCACGCGTTCGGGCCGCGCAGGCCCCCGACGCCGGCGTGGTCGCCTCCATCTACAACGAAGGGGCCGCCGGGTGCATCGTCGCGAGGGTCCCCTCGATGTCGCGAGCGTTGAACGCCTCGTAGGCGCGGTGCAACAGCCGCTTATGCTGCTCGCTCATCGCCGAGCGGACTGTGCGGTAGTTGCCAACACCCGGTGCGGCGCGTGCCGGGCTTGGATGTAGGCGCGCACGACCTCGGTGATCTCGCTGGCAATCGCCTCTGGGACGACGCCTGGCGGCGGGCGCAGCACGAGACGATGCGTGAGGCCCTCGATCGCGCTGATCACCACGCGGGCCGACAGCCGAGGATCGACAGGACGTAAGTGGGAATCGGCCGCGAGCGCATCCGCTGCCAGGTCGACGAGCCGATCTTCCAGTTCGTCGAGCTCTGCGCGAAGCGTCGGTGGGAGTTGGGTCTCCTCGAAGAGCACACGGTGAAGGCCCGGCGCGAGTGCGTGCAGCACGACCATCGCGTGAACGATGCCTGGGAGCACGTCATCGAAGCGCACGCCACAGCCCAACCGCCCGAGGTGCGGTCCGAGCGCCGCCGTCCCCTCGGCGAGGTGCCGGTGCACGAGCGCGACGAGGATCGCGTCCTTGTTGGGGAAGTACTGGTAGAGCGAGCCGATCGACACCCCGGCCCGCTCGGCGATCCGGTTGGTGGTTCCGGCGGCGTAGCCGTGACGCTCGAAAACCTGAGCAGCTGCTTCGAGGATGGCCTCGACGGTCGCCCCTGATCGCGCCTGCTTGGGGAGCTTGCGCGGCTCGAGTCGCCGATCGGGAATGCGAGTTGAAGACATGCGAGTAATTACTCAATATACTGGTATGACTGTCTCCGCGCCTGCCCTCGGCCTGGTTCTCCTCGCGCTCTACGGCCTGCTCACCGTCGGGCTGCGCATTGCCGTCCGGCTTCGCCGGACAGGCTCGACGGGCTTCAAGGGCCTGCACAGTGCGTCAGGGCTCACAGAGCGAATCGGCGGGTCGCTGTTTGCGTTGGCCGTCGCACTCTGCGTCGTGGGCACGGTGCTCCAGCTGGCGGGCGCACTGAGCGCCGTCGAAGCGCTCAACGGTGAGGGCGCCAGGATTCTCGGCGTCGCGCTCGCCACCTTGGGGATCGCCATCGTCTCGTTCGCTCAGTTTGCGATGGCCGACGCTTGGCGGATCGGCGTCGATCCCACCGAGCGCACCGAGCTAGTCACCGACGGCCCCTTCTCGCTCGTACGCAACCCAATCTACGCGGCGATGATCCCCTCCTTCATCGGCATTGCCCTGCTCGCCCCCAACGCCGTGACGATCGTAGGAGCCACCCTCCTGATGGTGGCCCTCGAGCTGCAGACGCGACTCATCGAGGAGCCCTACCTAACAAGGGTTCACGGCGAGCAATACACCGTATATGCCGCCCGAGTCGGCCGCTTCCTCCCAGGGATCGGCCGCCTGCGGCGTATCGGCTCAGCTCAGCCCGGCGCTTAATCGACGACAACAGGCGACACAACAGGCGACGCACCGGCACCCTCCTGACGCCCGTACGCTGATGCCAACCATAGAATACTCCTGCGTGACGAAATCCGGCAGCTCACGTTCAAAGAACGGTATAGCGATGACGCAACAGGTCGCAGATGCTCAGCGCGAACGCGAAGAAGAAGAGGAGATGATCCTCCTGACGCAGCGGATCTCCAGGATTTCGAGGTCGCTGGATTGTCCGAGTACGACCCCCTTGGACAGCGCTTTATCGCCACGCGCTCGCATACTGCACTCTCCAGCTTGGTGTGGTTCCTTTGGGATCACGTCGGCTGGTAGCGCTCCGGTGTGGCGACTTCCAGACACGCTGAGAACGTGCACGCGGCGGATCTCGCTCGGCGGCTGGGCCCACTGCGCTGCGAGGCGATTCCGGTGCTGCGACGCTAACGGTCCCGAGGGGAGAGGAGGTGGGCCACACTCGTCTGGAGTAAGCCCGCGCCGTTGGGTTTCGTGTGCCGCATACGAAACCGCCCCGGAGACGCCCGCAGATACCGCTATGATCGCTCAAGTCGGAAGGCATGCCTATGCACTCCGGTCGCGATAAATCCCTGCAAATCATGGAGTTTTGGGGCTATAGCTCAGTTGGGAGAGCGCCTGGATCGCACCCAGGAGGTCGGGGGTTCGAGTCCCCCTAGCTCCACCATAACGTCGCTAATCGAACCAACGTCTAAAGACCCCCGTTCCCGCCAGGGCACGGGGGTCTTGGCGTTTTGGGGTAGCGTGCTGGCGACGATGCTGGCTGGTGTGGGGTTCGGGGTGGCGCTGACCATGCCTCGGAGGGTGTTGTGGAAGGCGCGTAGCTCGGCGAATGGCCCGGCCAGCTCGGCTTCGGTGATCGTTTCGTCGCAAACGTAGAGGGCTTTGAAGAGGGCCTGGTTGAGTAGGCGCCGAACGGTGTCGTCGGCTCGTAGATAGAGGTCGTGGAGGTCTTCTCCGATGATCTCCAGGGCGAGGTCGAGGGTCTCGGCGATGTCCTGGTAGCTGAGGTTCAGGCGGGCGATCAGGGTTTCGGCGTCTTGGCGTCGTAGTCGTAGGCGGGTTTGCTCGTCGTCGAAGAGCTCGCTGGTGATGCGGTCTTCGTAGTGCATGTTCAGGAGCTTTCGCTCCTGCTCGCGGATTTCTTTCAGGACGCCTCGGGAGCGGTCGATCTCTTGCTTGGCGGTGGTGACTCGTTCGCCGAGGTCTTCGCTGAGTGCTTGCCGGATTTCCTGGCGTTCGGCGTCGGTGAGGGAGACGCCACGGTAGTGGTCTTCGATGGCGGTTTCCACGAGGTCGACGGGCTGGTATCCCTGGGGGCAGTTGCCGCGCTGGTTGCGTGGGCAGACGAAGTATTCGTAGTGGCCTCCGTTGCCTTTGTTGCGGGAGTAGACGAGGCGGCAGCCGCAGGTGCCGCAGCGGATCGTGCCCTTGAGGTAGTGCTGGTGCTTGCGGTCGCGCTCTCCGGCGAGACCGTGTGCTTGGAGGACGGCCTGGACTTGGTCGAAGAGTTCTTGGGTGATGAGCGGCTCGTGTCGGCCGGGGTACTGCTTGCCTCGGTAGCTGACGATGCCGGCGTAGTAGGGGTATGAGAGCAACTCGTGAACCCTGGAGAGGCCCAGCGGCTGTGAGCTGTGGCGGCGATCCCCGCGCGAGCGCAGACCGCGGGCCTCAAGCAGCATCACCATGTCGTTGAGGCTGTAGAGGCCGGTGGCGTAGGTCTCAAACGCCCATGTGACGATCGGGGCGCGCTCGGGGTCGATGACGACGGTGCGGACCTCGCCGCCCTGCGGCAACTGCTCTCGTGTGTTCAGGTAGCCGAGTGGAGCACGTCCTGGTGTGCCGCCGCGCTTGGCCTTCTCGGTGAGTCCCTTCATGACCTCGTTGGCGAGGTTGCGGCTGTAGTACTCGGCGAAGCTCGCCAACATGCCGTGCATCAGCCGTCCGGCGGGGGTCTGGTCGATGTTCTCGGTCGCGCTGATGAGCCGGGCGCCGGCCAACTCGATCTCGAACAGCATGTTGGCGTCGTCGCGACGGTTGCGCGCGAAGCGATCGACCTTCCAGCAGATGACGTAATCGACGTCGCGCTGCTCCTTGATGTGCCTGAGCATCTGGTTCAGTTCGGGGCGCTGGTTGGTCTTGGCCGACTCGGCGCGCTCGATGTACTCATCGACCACCACGGCACTGAACTCGGCTGCCTTCTGCACGCAGCGCTCGCGCTGTGCGGCGATCGACAGGCCATCGTCGTCGTAGTCGGTCTCCAACTGCCCACGCGAGCTTACTCGTAGGTAGAGCACGGCTCGCTTGACGGCGTCCGTCGGAGTGGTGTCGGTTGTGTGTTTGGTGATTGTGAGTGTCATTTGGGGTTTCTCCTTTCCTTGGTGTACGGCTGCCACTGGCAGTACGAGCGGCCACGGTGTCGTGGCCTACGTTTCACGAGTCCGAGGGCGTGCAGGCGATGGGCGACCGCCTCGGCGGGCACTTGGTAGCGCTCGGCCAGAGCGCTGACGCTGCGGTGTCCCGCCTGCCAGTCGGCGCGCAGCCACGGCGTGGGCATCAGCACGCTCAGCGCGAAGTCAGTGCAGAGCCCTTCGCTACTGCTGCGGTTGCCGGCTTGGCGTGGCCTGGTGGTGTGCCCGCCATCAATGATGTGTTTCAGTTCGTGCAGGAGTGTCACGCGCCGCTCGGTGGGCGGCAGGGTGCTGTCGATGAGGATGTCGCCGCCGCGGCTGCTCGGTTTGCTGACACCCATCAGTCCTTTCACTGGCACCTGCGCCAGCGGGTAGACGGTCACGCCGTCGAGGTTGGTTACGATTCGCTCGGGGACCGGCGGGGCGGTGATGCCTGCTTCGGCGAGCAGGAGCTTGGCTTGTTGTTCGGCGACCCACCGTGCCTCGCGGCGGGTTACTGACCATGCTGGGGTGAGGGCGCGTAAGCGCTGCACCAGCCGGGGTGCCTTTGGCCCGGTCGTACCCACCCGTGCGTGCATCAGTCGTGGAGTTCTCCGCCTTGGTGTTCGCGGCGGTTGCGGCGAATCTGATCGAAGACGTCTTCGATCTGCCTGATCTCCTGCGGGTCGAGTTTGTACTTCGTGCGAAAGTAGGTGCGGATCGCCGGTAGGTCGCTGGAGACCTTCCCGCGGGTGATCCGGTCGATCCGCTCCGGCGGGATGCCCAGCACCTCGGCTACTTTGGTGAGCTTGCTCGGTGCTGGCGCGGTCATCTTCCCTTTCTCTAGGCGACTGAGCCAGCCGTAGGACGTGCCGGTCAGCTCGTCCAGTTTGCGCAGCGACAATCCCTGGGCGCGGCGAGTTCGCTTGACCAGCCGTCCGAGTTCTCGTGCTTGTACTTCTGTCATGTGTCATTCCCGTTTACTACCTCCATTGTATTACATAATGTGACGAATGTTAACTATCTGATCTTAAAACCACCGTGACGCCAGATAACCATTAGCATCTTCTCCTTTATTATATTTCATCCCTTGGGTGAGGTGGTAAGTGTGGGTGGCCCAAATCAATTGGATTTGAGCCACCCGGTACCCCATGTTGTCTTTTCGAGTAGCCTGCTGGCTAGGACGACTGCTCCAGCAGCGCGATCTTCTCGGTGATGGAAGCCTTGCGCTCATCGGCGCTGGCCTGCATCGCCTCGTACTCTGCTTGAGCCTCCGTGGCTCGTTCTTTGGCGACCTCGATCTCAGCATCGATGCTGTCAATTGCTCGCCGTAGCGTGGTAATTGCAGACTCGACTGCTGTCTCGCTGGTTGTCTCGCGCCGCCTGGTGCGACGAGTCCCGCCACCGTTGCCGGTAGGGGGATTGCCGCCATTGTCCAGCACACGCTTGTGCTGGTAGTAGGCGCCGCGCAGGCTGTCGACCGGCTGGCCGTACTCCTCGGCGAGGGTCTTGAAAGCATCAGCCTTCTTGACCTCGCCCGAGGCAGTCATTGCCTCGACCTTCTCGTAGACTTCTTGTGCCTTGGTCATTGCCAAGCACCTCCGTGTTGTTGGATTGGATGGGGTTGCGGCGGGCACGACGACGCCGTCGGTTTTCACCGTGGTCGTTATGCACGCCGTGCAGCCATCCAGCACAAGCGTTTCCTCTCATTTCCGGACCTCAGCGGACCAGTGCTTGATTCGCGCGCAGGCGACCGGCACATACCGCTCGTCGCGTTCGACCCCGACGAACCGCCGGCCCTCGATCGCGCAGGCCGCGCCAGTGGAGCCACTGCCCGCGAACGGGTCGAGCACGGTGCCGCCCGGCGGGCAGAGCAGCCGTGTGAGCCAGCGCATCAGCGTGAGCGGCTTGACCGTCGGATGCGTGTTGCGCACCAGCCGCACCGAGTCTCCCCCGCGCGGGTAGATCGGCACCTCGGTGAGCGCCAGCTCCTCGCAGCCAGCCTCGCGCTCCCGGCGGCTTGCCTTCGACGCGAAGAACAGGCGACTGATCTCCCGACCGGGGCGAGGCTCGCTGTCGATCAACGCGACCGGACAATCCGCCTCGCAGCGTCTGGGCCGGCACCGTGAGTCGTGCGTGAGCGTGACGTTGGCCGGCCAGAACCCCCGTCCACCCTCACGGCGCGGGACACGCCCGGCATCGATCTGAAGCGCTCCCGTGCCGTGCAGCGCGAGGTTCGCGTCGAGCGTCGGTCCCTCCATTGGTTTGCGGGCCAGCAGACTCGGCTCGTAGGCCGGTTTCAGGCAGCCGCTCAAGCCATCCGGGCGGCGGTGGGATTTGGGCACACCGTTGGCGTAGAGCCACAGCACCTGATCACGCACCTCGAACCCGGCGTCCTCCACTCCAGCGACCAGCCTGTGAGCGGTGCGCGGCGTCCCGAACGCCGCCAGCCAGCCGCCCGGTTTGAGGACCCGCAGCACCTCGGCCGCCCACGCCGCCGTCCAGTCCTGAAACGTCATAGGGTCGGTCAGCTTGCCGCCGTCCCATGCCTCGCCGCCGAAGCCGATGCCATACGGCGGGTCGGTGATGATCGCCTCGACCGAGTTCGCGGGTAGCTCGGGCAGCAGCTTGAGGCTATCGGCGTGCAATAGCAGCCAGCGTTTCGCGTCGCCATACATCACCGGGCGCCCGGTAGTTGCGGCGCTCATGCTGCGCCTCCTGCCACCGTGGCATCCGAGGCCGGGCCGCAGAGCACGTCAAGGGCCTGCTCGCTGGTCGCCACGGTGAACAGCCGCCGCGTCTGCTCAGGCAACCCCCGGTGGATGTCGGCGAGCAGCGCCAGCCGCCGCGCGTCGGGCACGATCCACAGCACGCCGGGGAAGACCCCGGTCTTGGCCTGCTCCTCGCCGGAGCGGAAATACTCGCTGTAGGCGTGATGCTGGCGGGTCAACTGGCCGCGGTGCTCGCTGCCCAGGTCCACCTCGATGAGGAAGGAATCCTCGAACTCGCCGACGCCCAGCCGCGCAAACGCATCGGGCTTGAGGACCCCGGCCGCGCCACCCAGGCCGGTATACCGTCGCCAGCAGGCAGGCTCCGCGTCGAAGTCCAGCAGCTCCACCCGCCCGGCCCGCTCCGCGTCCCGCAGCCCGACGAACAGATCACCGACCGCGAGCGTGTGCGCTGTCCACGTCGCACCAGGCTCGTGCGCGCTGCGCGAACGCGGCAGACCCTCACCAGCCCAATACGCCACCATCCGCCGCCCGGCTGGGCCGAGCGCGTACACCCACGCCGAGGAACCGCCACCGGCTCCGCCTTGACGGCGCTCCAAGCGAGCGAGAACCCGCTGCTCAACCAGCCGAGCCAGCACTCGGCGAGCCCGACGAGCCCGAGTAGCAGGCGGAGCAGTAGTAGAAGTATTAGAAATATAAAAATAAAAAAATAAATCAGAGAGCTGCCGACCACTGACCAAGGTGAGGCGAGCGACCGTCTCCACGATCTGCCTCTCAAGGAGGGGCATCCCATCAGCCAACGCCACCAGCCGGGGAACACTGACCCGGCTCACGACCGGCCCCCCGCACGGGACAACAACACACACCACGCAAGAGCAAGAGCCCCTGGCGTTATTCGCCGAAAAGCCCCATGCCACAAGGGCGAACAGCGATCGTGACTCAAGGCGACCGGCGAGGCGAGCGGCACAGCGAGCGGCACATCCCGGCGGAGTAGTCCGCAGCTCATGGTGCCTGCCTCCGGCGGCGGCGCAGCAGCGTCTCACCACCGTCGATATCCCCCGTTGCCTGGTCGCTGAGGCCGTGGCGCTCCAGCAGCGCGGCGTCGACCTCCTTGGGGTCGTTGCCGTAGCGCGCGGCCGACTCGCGGCGCACAGCCTCGGGGTCGCTGATCGGCTCCGGCGGCGCCACGGTGCGGCCGGTGACCGGCGGGCTGACATCACCCGGGCCGAGCCCGATACGCGCCGCGATCTCAAAGCGCCCGAGGGCCTGTAGTTCCTCGGCGCTCACGCCCGGCAGCTCCCGCGCCAGCAGCTTGGCGTCGTCGGCGTTCTGGCGGAACGCGACGAGCGTCGCCGCGTTGGTGAGTGCCGAGCGGGCCAGGTCGGTGGGGAGCTGGCTGATCGACTGCGCGGAGAGCGTCAGGCCGACGCCGAGGCCGCGGGCCAGCTCGAACAGCGAGTCCAACGGCATCGGGATGTCGGTGAACACCTTGGGCTCATCGACATAGACGTAGAACGGACGACGCCTCGCGGCCGGGACCTGGGAGCGGGCCTGCACGGCCTGGAAGAGTTCGTGGATCACCAGTGCCGCCAGCAATCTCGAGGCCGGCGAGCCGATCACTCCCGGCGACAGCGACACGATCACGACCTGCCCCTGGCGCAAGACCTCGCGCATGTCCCACTTCGGCTCAGCCTGCGCCAGCACCGAGCGCACCACGCGCCGGCCGACCAGCTCGTTGACCTTCCCGAGCGGCGACCCGAGCTGCTGGGCGCGGCCTTCCGGGCTCATCGCCTCGAACTGCGCCCACGTCGCTTTCAACAATGGGTCCTGCAACCGTCCCGTCAGGCGCCTGCGGAACGAGTCCGAGGCGAACAAGAAGGGCAGGTCGGCGAGTGTCGCCGAGCGGTCATAGGCCAGCGTCACCAGCGCTGCCCGCAGCCACTTATCTGAGCGTACCCCCCACGAGTCGATAAAGATCGAGCGGAACATGCCGAGCACCAGATCACCGGACAGCTCCGGGTCACCACCGCCGAACACCCGCAGCCCTGGCACCGGACCCGCCCGGCCAGGGTCGAGCACGATCACCTCACCACGGCGACCCTCGGGCACCAGCCGCAGGATCTCCTCGGCGAGATCGCCCTTCCCGTCGAGTACCAGGCAACCGCGACCGGCTGCCAGGTCTTGGGCCACCGCTCCCGCCAGTAGTGCGGACTTCCCGACTCCCGAAGGGCCGGCGGCGACCATGTGGCTGAGCGCACCGACGAGCGGCTGCGCCAGCGGTCGCTTCTCCATACCCGGCCAGGTGGAGTACGCCAGCAACCGTCCCCCTTTACGCGGAAGCCGCGCCGTAGGGAGCAGCTGTGGGGCGACACCGAGGACCAGGCCCGGCACCCGCGGCGCATCGATCGGCCAGCCGATCAGGCCCATGAGCTCTGCCGGTGAGAACCGGCTGCCTTTGCCGAGCGGCACCCGCTCCACGAAGCGCTGCACACGGGCCGAGCGGCAATACCGGATCATAGGATGTCCGCGCAGCCCGGATTGCGCTCGCAGCACCGCCACCACCCGCGTCAACAGGTTCACGCCCCGCCCCTCGCTGCCCGCGGCAACCGCTACCACCGCACGGGAGTGGAGCACCGGCCCGCTGTACTTGGAGCGCAGCGCCGGCATGTGCGCCGGGTCGATCGGCTGCTCAGAGAACAACCGCACCAAAAGCCCCTGGTTACGGGCCTGCGACCGAGACTGACGCTCCGGCAGATACGGGCCACGCGCCGGACGCAGCGTCCAACGCACCATCACCTTCTCACCACCATGCAGATCAGACAGCGCGCCAAGGAGCGCCGCCGCCGACTCACCACTGCGATCAGTGCGCAGCAACGGGTGACGACCACCCCACCGCACCCGCGCTGCCGCCCGCCAGGTACTCGCCGGGGCCGGCTCTACCGGCTCCAGTCGCACGCCCGGCAGCAGACCACGCAAATGGGCGCGCAGTATCCCGATCGTTCCCGGCTCAGCGTGCAGGTAATGGCGTATACCATTGACGTCGCCGACCGGCTCCAACACCACCTGCGCGGCAGTTGGCAAACCCGAGATACAACCCAGCACCCCCCATACCGCATTCTCGCTGACATCCGTTCCAAAGCGCAGCTCTACGCTCTCCATAACAGGAGCCCGCCGTCCGCGATCCACGAGTAACGTAGCCAGCCCCCCGCCGAACGCCAGCACCACGCCGACCAGGACCGCTGCCGCCATCACGCAGCCCCCTGTGTATCGGGGCGTTCACCCCCACCCACATCATCAGCCGGGTTATTCACCTCATCACTTGTTGGCGGGGCAGGTTGAACGCGCTGGGTGCGATCTTCGACTTTGCCACGAGCAAGCAGCCAGATAGCGACCTCCATCTTGGTCCCATCGAGCTTACTCAACCGATCCTCGCGGATTTTGATACTACGTGGCTTACGCCGTCCCATCGCTCACCTCCTTCACCTCTTAATTTGTGACGCGACGTCACATTTAGCCTGGCATACGTTGTGATGTTTGTCAACAACATTTTCTATTTTCACCCACAATGATCGGCATGAGCAGCGCTCCAATAGCGGTTATTACAGTTACAGTTGGGTGTACCACCAGACGAGGCGGACAATGACAACAACAACCGCCAGCACCACGAGATACGGCAGGACGCGCGGCAGCTCGGTGGCAAGTACGTCGATGCTGATAGCCGTGGCTACGAGGCCGACGATGACTCGCTCAATGAGCTTCTGTTTTTCGTGCATGACTGGGTGCTCCTTTGTTCACGATCCGCCTGCTTTGACAGCTCGGCGGAGCAGACGCCTCCCGCTATTCATCTCTGACCGTGATTCGAATGCCATCTTGCTCGGCTTCAGCGACCCTGGCGGCCTCAGCGTAAATCTGCTGCTCTAGGTCTTGGGCGACCCGCTGCATCCGTACTGCGGCGTGTAGTCCTTCCCGGTAGGGCGTGGCGAGGTCTTCGGCTGGTGGCGGTGCCGGGGCTCTGTCATCCAGGGCAGCTATTGCCAGGAGGAGCAGGAAGCAGAGGCCAATGACGGCCAGGATGATGACCAGGACGTCCATCAGAACTGCCCTCCCTTCTGGAAGCTGAGGCCCTGGATCTCGGTCACGGCCAGCGAGCCGTAAGCCATGAGGATGGACTGGTAGATGTCCTCGCCCATCGGGCTGACCTTGAAGGCGGCATTGGCCGCCCGACTCAACATGCAGGCGTTCTGCATGGCGACGGACGTGGCAAAGGCCCCGGCCTGGATGCGAGCCACGGCCACGATACCGACCCGCTCGGCGTCCATGACCTGCGCGTTCAGGCGCTGGTCAGGGGCTGGGACTGGTTGGAAGGTACGGCGGATGAGGCTGGACATGGCGAGTTCCTTTCGTATGGGTTGGGTTCATTTGCGGTCTCTCGACGGGATGCCAAGGTACACACGGATGTGCTCGCGGACGGTGCCCAAGGTATGGGTTGGCGGCCAAATCCTCGTCGAGGTTCGGCCAGGACTGGCGCAACATCACGGCTTGGCAGGCCGTGAGCGCACCTCCGGCCTCTAGGTCGTTGAGGAGCTGACTTAGCTTGATGTCGGTCAATGAGCTTGAAGACCACATGAGGGCGATCTTTACAGGCAACCCTTATTCCGTTGTCGAAGTTTGCGGGCCGTGCTGACATTCGCATGTCACGAAAGCGATGTCAGCAGCGCCATCGCTAGGAGGCGCTAAACTTCGGCGATGCAAATGGGCTATAAGGTGACTGAGACGCTAGGAGAAGTCATACGTGACTTGCGGAAAACGGTCGGCGAGACGCAGGGCACATTTGCCGACCGATTTCACTGCGGTCGCACGCGCATCACTGAGATAGAGAACAATCGGCTATCTGGGGAGGAATTGCGCAAGATGCTAGTGGGGCAGTTTCCAGAGGCTCGTAGTCGCATTGAAGATGCGGTGGATGTTGTAATCCCGCGATCACGACATCGTCGTTCGTTTCGAGAACTTAGACAGGAGGTTGAGCGCCTTACGCAAAATCAAGAACTAGAGGCTGCCGTCGCGCTTCTCGCTCCGTTCACCACCATCTATTTTGGTCGTAGTATACCGGACGGATGGGAGGACAAAGACGTGTACTGGGCATCTAGCCGTGCCTTTATGTTGTACTCCGATCTCGGCCGCTTTGATGACGCGTGGAGAGTTATTGCTACAGCCGCTTGTGCGCTTTCTTTCGCCAACCTATTTTTCGACGACGTAACTTATCCAGAACACAATTACCTTGTGCAGAAGTACCTTCAAGTAGGCAATATTACCGAAGCACATAATGCGGTCAACATATGGCTCCGCGGGCGGCCAACAATGCCACTAGTGTGGCTAGAAAAGGGTATGATTTATTGGGTTGAGCAGGCATATATACAGGCTTACACCGCATTGACAACGGCGTTGTCATTTCGTGCGCCTCGGCATGCCGTGTGGCGCCTGCGTGCCCAAGTGCTGGCAGAATGGGAGGATGGTAGGGAGCGAGCACCTAATGCACCGCCTAAAAGAATAATTGACATTGAGCTAATGCGTGATGATGAAATGCCAGGTATATATTACCTGGCATTGGAGGATATCGCAGCTTATCTCAATAGTGATATCAAAGATGATATCGGCTCATGCGAAGTGCTGAGCGCACGCGCATATGCTCACGGACGCTGGACCTGGCCACTAAAAGGTGCAAAGCAGTTAAAAGCGATAGAAGCGGCACAAGAAGACTTTGCCCTCGCGGAACAACACGCTAAAGGAGTTGGTATTCACTACTACCGTCTCGGCAGGTTTTACCAGTGGAATGGTGATTTGAAGGCAGCTATTGAGGCTTATGACCAAGCTATTGAAAGCACAAATCCAGGTCTGGATATTGTGAGAAGGCGGGAGACCGTAGATCGCATCTCAAACCTCCGTAAGAAGCCCAAGTATAAGATGCAAAACCGCCGTCACTAAGAAAGAAGTCTTTACAGATACCATTTTTGAACATATAATAAGCGCACTGTAGAAATTAGGAGCGGGAATGAAGTATGAAGTTGATTGCGTGTTTGGTCGTTGCCTGGATGATGAAGACGATATAGCACGCCCGACTGATCCGAGCGATCTTATGCGTCCAATAAAGGCTGTATACGAAACAGCAGCATTGGGAGGTGGCCGCGTAGTGGCTGGCTATGTAATGCGTGCATCCGAAATAGAGTGTCTGTACTTAGTCACAGAACTGCCTGATGACCCGGTACAACCTGAAGCTCACCCGTCCACCCCCGAAATGGCGGGAAAGACCTGCTAGACCGATGGTGGGATTGGCGGCGCGACGTCGGTGAATTCACCGTCCAAAGCAGCCGGGATAGAGCGATGTGGCCTCTGCCTAACGCCGCAGCACCGACGGCCCGCCCGATGAAGGCGTAGCCTTGTCTACAGCGGGCGCAGGGGCGGCAGTTGGTGCTGGGACAGTTACAGCAATCGTCCGGGTAGTCAAGCCGCCACAGCCCACCAACAGCAGGCCAAGGGCGCTAAGCGCGAGCAGCCCACAGTGCCTTACGACTATCCGTCCAGGCCGGCCTGGCGTCACGCCACCCGTACTCGCACGGTGGTGCTGGTGGCTGGTTCGTAAGCGTTGCCGCGGGCGATAGCCCGCAGCAACGTGTGACTGCCACGAAGACCAGTGGGCACCGTGCACGGCACATTGGCCACACCACCAGCAGCGGCTGCGCTGCCGATGACGCGCCAGTGCCCGTGGCTCTGGATTTGCACCAGCACTTGCAAGCCCGGGTCGCTGATTGGTTGGCCTTCTGGGGTACTGACGTGGACTGCCACCGTGCCGTGCAGCGGCAACACCCGTCGGTGTGGGATGAATAGGCGCACCTCATGCTTGACATAGGCCGTGAAGCTGTATGGCCCAGGCGCTGCGGTTGTACCACATCCGTAGAAATTGGCGAAAAACTCTAGTGGCAGAATGCCACTAACCGTTGCCTGATACGTCAGTTCGGCCTTGAGATTGTTGTTGACGGTGCTCTGGACGAGTGGGTTAGTCGTCGGAAAATTGAAGTCGGTGGTACCAGGAGCAAAGAGATTGACCATAACCTCCGAGGATTGGACTTCCCAGTCCACCTGCACCGAATCCCCGACCGTGACCGGGAGCGTCCACCAGGAGCGATACGCCTCTACGCCGCAATCTTCAGGCTTGACACCACCATAGGCGAGGTCGCCAAACTCCGGCTGGCCATAGGCGACGGCCGGGGCCGAGGCAATCGAGGCACCGCCACTGGCAGCAGCGGTGCCTGGCACCACCAAGAGGCTGGCAATCCCCAGGCTGATGAGGCAAATGGCTCGTCTCATGTTGTCGCTATCCCTCCCCCTCGGTGTGGTGGTTGACGTAGAGCCGTTCGTGCTAACCGACTAGCAGGAATAGGCTACACGATCTTTAGATCGCCCGACCTGAACGCCAAGCACCCGAGGCCAGAACCCGCCTGGCCGCCTTCGCCGAGAACTACACCAAGCGCGATGCCGCGCTGGAGCAAGCCGGGGAAGACCTCCGGCAGGAGCGGGACGAAGCCATCCGCACGGCCTACGGCGAGGGCCTGCCCATGAAGGCCATCGCCCAGATCATGGGCATGAGCCACCAGCGGGTGTCGCAGATCATCAGGAGCTAGGCCCTCGCGTGTTCTCCCCGAAGCGCTGGGTGTGTAGCTCCTGGATACGACGCCAGGCGCGGTCAGAGTTCCCCGGGCTCGCCCACAAGACCAGTGACGGCTTCGTGTTCGCTACCCGCGCCGCCGCTACCACGAACTCGCCGACCAGGCGCCACCGCCACGCGAGTAGCCGACCGGCTACTGCTCCGAACCGCCCTCGATCAGCCACAGCCGGGGGAGCGGCTTGCCCTCACCGCCGAGCGTCCGGCCGGCGACCTCAGCCACACAGAACGCGTCGGCCAGCATCGCGCGGGCGAACTCGCTGATCGCGTCATCGATGACCCGGCTCGCCCGTTCGTGCAGCCGGCCGAACAACGCCAACACGTCAGCGTCGCTCAGCTGCACTTCGTAGCGCTCGCGGGAGCCCACCTTCTCCCACCCGATCTGATCGAGCAGTTGCGTCGCCTGCTCGAAGTTGCGGCGCAGCCACCGGGCGCGATTGATCTCATCGGCTGCCAGCACCAACGCTAGGTCCCCGGCCTCGGCCAAGTCGCTGACCACGAAGCCATACACCGCGTCACGCTGCGCCCGATCCAACACGATTGCCATACCAGGGCCTCCAATCCGAGGGACTGAGCGGCCCAGACCCCAGGAGCGAACAAGGGCCTGGACCGCACCCAAAGCAAACCGGGTCAGGCCGTGATATGGCAAGGTGTGGGGCGGGCTAATCATCGTGAGCCGTGTACTGGCTAGCCGATGGTCGTGGCACTGTCATAAAGCCCTTGTTAGCTGCTGTTACGCGGGTGGCTCGCCCACATTCACAGATATCTACGAGTGCCGCAAGTTCACGCGCTGCGCTGAGGGACAGGATCTTTCGCCCACAAGCCGCCAATTTACCGGAAAATCCCGGCAAAACCCAGGGGGATTTTTGGCGTCCTGGCGGGCTGGTAGACCTTGCTGGTGAAAAGGGTAAAAGTGACCCCGGCCGCTTGCGACGACCGGGGCCGTACACAGGAGGTATCGCTCCCATGCCGGCCAATCATACGCCAGAGAGCACATCCCTGGAGCAGCGCGCCGTAGTGCTGCAACTGCTCCGCAGCGACCACCGCCAGCGCTGGACGCTGAAACAGCTCGAACGTGAGCTTTACGACATCGAGCTCGAGGTCATCAGCGACGCGCTGACCTATCTGGAGGCCAGGGGCGTGATCTACCGCTTGGATGAGTTCATCGGGGCCTCACGCTGCGCGCGCTGCCTCGACTCCCTCGACCTCATCAGCATCTGAGAGGCCACCATGCGTCTCTCGGAAATGGGTCTTGAGCCCACCACCCTGGCCTGCCTACACCGCGGCGGCATCAACACCACCTACCGGCTACTCGAACACACCTACCGGGAGCTGATCTGGCACTCCCAGATCACCCCCGAGGCGCTCTACGACATCCTCCGTGCGCTCCGACGGCACGGCATGAGACTGAAAGCGCACCCCAAGGCGACCGAGAGGCAGGTGAGCGAGCGCGATCTCGAGGTCTTCCGCCTGCGCGTCGTCGAGGGCCGTTCGCTCAAAGAAACCGGCGAGCACGTCGGTATCGGCCACGAGCGGGTCCGCCAGGTGCTCGCCCACCACATTGGCCTCAGAGGCTCACCACCGGCTGTCAAAGCCAGACCCCACCGCATCGAGAACCCAAGCCCGCCCTCGGACTGCCAGCAGGTGGGACGTGCCATCCAACGCCTGCGCTCCGCCAAGGGCCTCACGGTCGATGACCTCGCCGCCGCGATCAACGTGAGTGCCGAGAATCTGGAAAGGATCGAGGACGGGCTGCGCGACCCCACCTGGACGACGCTCTCCAGGCTCGCCGTCGGGCTCGACACCACTGCGGCGCTGCTGGCCTACGCCATCGAAGTCGAGCAACCCACGGGTGGCACCTGATGCCCGGTCGCCAACTGATCCTTGTCATCGAGGCCGACGACACGGTCAGCTGCCCGATCGTTGACCAGCTCGCTGCCGACGACCACCCGACAAAGATCGCCCGCAGCGCCAACCACGCCACCGCCCTGGCCGGTCAGGAGCCGCCGGCGCTCGTGGTGCTCGGCACACTCGATGCACCCAACGGCGCTCTCGCGCTGCTGCGCATGATCCGGCTCGGCGACCCGGACGCACCCTGGCCACAGGACATCCCCGTGATCCTGCTCAGCCCCGCCACCCAGGAGTCCGATCTACTACGAGCCTTCGAGGCCGGCGCCGACGACTTCCTGGCCCACCCCCCGAGCTACCTGGAGCTACGCGCCCGCCTGCGGGCCGTCCTGCGCCGCGCTAACGGCTCGGAGAGTGCCCGGGTGCTCAGGGTTGGCCCGCTGACGATCGACACCAATGCCCACACGGCCAGCCTCCACGACCAGCACCTCAATCTGCGCGAGATGGAGTACAAACTGCTCGTCCACCTTGCCAGCGATCCCCAGCGCGTGTTCCGCAAGCAGGAGCTCCTGCTTGCGGTCTGGGGATACCCGGTGTCCGTCGCCACACGAACGATCGACAGCCACGCCAGCCGCCTGCGCGGCAAGCTCGCCGCCCGAGGCGAACGCTGGATCATCAACACCCACGGCGTCGGCTACCGGCTGATCTGAGCTGAGCCCACTTGTCCGACGGCCGAATGATTGATACAGTCCTCCCTTCTCGCAGACCGGGGGCACCGGGTTCGGCCGGCTATCTACCATCACAGCCGCAGGACTCGCTGCGCCCTTAAGCTCATTTGCCCCCGTCCCCGAAGACAGCAACTTTCCATGACACCCACGCCTTCTGCGGTTCCTCTCGATCCGGTCGAGCTACGGCACCTAGCACTGCTCCAGTCTACGCCAGCCGCGTATGTCGAACGTCGCGTGGAATATCTTGAACTCCGTGACGATTACCACTACAACGTCACCGTATCTCAGCAACTCACGATCCCCCGTTTCGCCGACGTGAATGAGGAGCCAGGGACCACTACGGCCCCAAGAGGGTGTAAGGCTATCGCGAACGTCAAACGTGTCGTCGATGGACCGCCCACCAACACCAATGGAATCGCCAGCCGTCTTATTCCCTTAGGCTTCTTTACAAAGATGCGACTACCCGAGCTTAGCGTCACTGGCAGCGACGGCTCTTTGTTGCCGGTACTCACCCGTCAAGATCAAGGGCGGATAGCTACATATCTCTTTTTGACTCGCTGGAAGCAACGCATGCTGGCTGAAGTGCCACTAGTTTCGCCCACTTCAACTTATGCGAATGAAATCTGGCCCATTATGGAGTGGGCCGTCGAACGTATAGTGACCAGTCGACCACGAGGGGCCTATATCGTAATCTATCGCCTATGGCAATTTCTTGATAGTCAGCAGAAGCGGTCGAACATTGACCGTGATCTCCGTTGCTTTCTACTAGGACTCTTAGCCGAAGACGATCTCTGGCAATCACTCGCCCACCTGGCAAGAAGCCGACTACTGGTAGCTCGCATGCCAGCAACCGCCGGAGAGACGCATGTGGTGACAATTCGCTATACTGAGCCGTTTGTCTACCACTCGCCCCCGCCCAAGAACCCACTCCGCGCAGCACTGAGAGGCATGCGTCGCACTCTTGGTTGGTTAGGTATGACTAGTGTCCCGTTTACGCGCATTGCAAGTAACCTCGGTCAAGCCGCAGGACTTTGGATAATTTATACTGTTCCTGATGGGCTAGAACCGATCCGGTGCTTTTGGAAGTCCCAGGCACTCACACCTGTTGATGTGGATAATACCGGGGTCTCCGCAGATGAAACGGATATTTCAGACTATAAGGAAATCTCGGTCGATGTTACAAAGGGGGTAGTCGGCAAGCACGTCTCGCTGACAAGACATGCTCCGCCGGGCCAAGATATGACAGTGCTTGATATACAGCCAGAGCCGTCATCTGCTTTTACCACCGCTATATTGCTGGCGGTGCTGCTGTGGGCAATTGGCTATAATGTGTACCGATGGCCGATTTTCACGGACAAGTCCGCATTTGTCGAGCTCGCAAGCCTTTTTTCTGCTATACCTGCCGCCATCGCGGGGGCACTTGCATACCGCGGTCATAGCCTAATCCGTCGAGTAAGCCAAGGGCCTCGTCGTCTACTAGCGGCGTTAACGACCCTGGCGGCATTTCTAACTGTTGCTGTTGGTCTCCACCATGTTGAGACATACATTCCTGAGCGGCTTGGCGAGATTTTGTCCATATATAGTTTCTCAGTCACCGGCGTGTTTGCCGCTCTCCGTTTCGCGCCTCGTTGGAGGCGTAGCGCCCGATCAAGATGGAAGCGAGTAACAGAGCATACTACACCAGCTAGGTGTCGATTCTTTCAGACTAGTTTTGCTACGGTTAGTTTGGTAGTGTGGTTGTGCTTGACCGGTTTGGTCGCCTACGGCGAGACGTCCTTGCGTACTGATCATCATCATCGCTCCCATGTCTCCGGGGCGAAGCAATAGACTGGCATGGTCGCACGGGCGTCGTTGTGTGCTATCATATCGTTATGAAACTGCGGCGAGTTATGCTTGGGGTGAGGGATTGTGGCTGAGTCTTCGTTTAAGTTCCCGGAGGGCCAAGGCTATGACATCACTCACTCGAAGTGGTTGAAGATGCCCCCCAAGGCTGACGGCACCCCTCTGGAAGACGATGAGATCCCCATTCCTATCGAGTCTCCGGTCGTCACAATGCTGCGCAACGATCTTGGTGGACCTTACATGTTCCCCGATAGCACGGATTGGGTTCCGCCGGAGATATTTGCTGTTAGTGACCCAAAGCTCGTGGAAGATCTTGCAAGGCAACGAAACGCAGAGCGCGCCAAAGAGGGTATAACGTCAGACTCGGTTGATGTCCCACGAACTCAGCGCGAGCCCCTTGAAAGACTGGCTAGGGAAGACCTGGCAGCTAAGATGCTTCTGAGGACTCTCGACCGCGGAATGGAAACAACGACGGCTAAGATCGACGAAGCGGTCGATAAGCGACTAAGTCGTGCTAACTCCTTGCTCCGCTTTTTTACCAGGGGTGAGTAGACCATCGGCACCCATTCCCCTAGTAGTGCTTTGTTAGTTTTGTTGTAGGAGTTTGCTTGGGTTGCGGCGAATCCTTCTCGCGTTTGGTTGTCGACGTGAGGAGTGATGATGGTCGCGGTGAGCGAAGCGAATTCGGGTGTGAGCGGAAGGGTTGATGTGCCGTCGGTCGTGTTGGGTCGGCTGGAGGCGTTCGGGGTTGAGGTGCTGGCGCCAGCGATGAACCGGTCGGTGCAGGTGCTCAACGGCGGGGTGTATCTGCGTGGGTTGATCGAGCAGGGGGCTCGCAAGTCGCTTGAGCCGATGGTTCATCGCCTCGGCGGGGAGGCTGACTATCAGAGCTTGCAGCAGTTTCTGGCTGACAGTCCGTGGGATCCTGGGCTGGTTGTGCGTGCGGTCGCTGAGCGGGTCGCGCCGCGGATTGGTGTTGAGGCGTGGGTGTTGGACGACACTGGGTTTCCGAAGGACGGGAAGGACTCGCCGGGGGTCAAGCATCAGTACTCGGGGACGTTGGGGAAGACGGGGAACTGTCAGATCGGTGTGTCGGTCCACGCGGTCGGAAGACGGGGGACGGTTCCTTTGGGGTGGGCGCTGTATCTACCGGAGGACTGGTGCGAGAACGCGGAGCGGCGACGCAAGGCGAAGATCCCGGATGAGGTGATGTTCAAGACCAAGCCGGAGCTCGGGGTCGAACTGGTCCAGCGCGCCGCCAGTTGGGATGTGCCGAAGGCGCCGGTGCTCGGCGATCACGCGTACGGTGAGAACACCAGGCTGCGAGACCGTCTCGATCAGGCCGGGTGCGAGTATGTGCTGTCGGTTGGACCGACCACGAAGGTGTTCGAGCACGGCACCGCCTTCGCGGTGCCAACCCCAAAGGGCAACGACGGTCGCGTGCCGTTCAGGCCGCGGCCGGACCGCAAGCCTGAGCCAATCGGCGATCTGATCGGCGGGCTCGGAGCAGACACCGCCCAGACGGTCGCCTTCCGCGACGGACCCGACGGCGAACCGGTCTCCTCCAGGTTCATCTTCGCGCGCGTTTACGCCGCTCACGGCTGGCGCGACGATCAGCACCGCAGCGGATGGCGCGAGGGCGCCGAGGTTTCCCCGCGCGAGGAGTGGCTGATCGCTGAATGGCCCGAGGGCGAGAACGGACCGACCGACTACTGGATCTCAAACCTCCCCGCCGACACCCCGCTCGAGCGGCTCGCGCGGCTCGCCAGGATGCGCTGGAAGATCGAGCTCGACTACAAACAACTCAAGGGCGAGCTCGGCCTCGACCACTACGAGGGCCGCTCATGGCTCGGGTGGTATCACCACACCGCGCTGGTGACCGCCGCTCACGGATTCCTGACCCTGGAGCGGCAGTACCCAAATCACCCGCGGCCGGCCTGACCCTCCCTCAGGCAATCCTCCTGTTCCAGCCGCTGTTCAAGTGCTGGACCGGTCGCTGCCAAACCTGCTCCCAGCCCGTCGAACTCGACCGGCTCACCCTCAACAACCCACCCCGACAAGATGAGTGAACCTAACAAAGCACTACTAGTTAGATTGGTATATGTCGTGGACGGAATCGGACCAATCCATTTTTGGTCTCGCGTAGATCGAACCCATGATCGTCTAGAAGGTTATGGGCTTTGTTATTTTGGGGATCAACGAAGCCCCACGTCGCTGGCATTGGATTACGTCGCCACAGTGTAGGTGTCTCGTCAAGCGCAATATGTCGCAGAGACCCGACCAAAAGAGCGTGCCCTAAACTGGTGCCACCAGGAAACACCAAACTCTTCCCATCCGCGAGTTCCAGAGGTACCTCGCTGGAAAGCCAATGTTTACGATAGTGACAGCTAAGCCCTAGTAGGTGAATATACAGATCAGAGTTGCGTCTCCACGCACTGCGAAACTCAGGCAGCGTTCGTGGTCGCCAAGCACAGAGTCCGATCGCGCGGACCGGCCTATATGAGGTGTCCCTCATCGCCAGAATAATCGGCCGCTGCTTCGCTTGGCCCGTATACTGGAGCTGGACTAACTCGTTCACCACCTCGTCGTGCCTACCATCGCCGCAGGAGAAGCCTTGAAGAAGCGGGTTCTCCTTAGCCACGTCAATCTTTTGGAACCTAATGGTTCCGCCGAACTGCGGCATCTATGGCTGGGTCCGCGACTGACAGAGCCTCATGTAGGCCTCGGGGTCCCGCTTGGCCAAGCGCTCGGTACGGCGTCTCCAGCGCACGAACTTTAAGCTTCTCAATGAACGAGAACGGAATGCCCGCATCAGATTCGGAGAACTCTACGAGTTGGTCCGACTGCTGGGGGTCGGATATAGTGGTAGTTGAGCCCACAACGCGCTGGCTATCGGTGGCTGCCGGCGTCATGGTCGCACGCAACGACTCGGCAGTCGGTTTTGCCGGCGACCGTTTCGGAGGGGGATCGTCATCGTGGACTGGCATACTATTTCTCCGGGTGGATCGGTGCGTTGTGCCCAATGCTTTAGCTGCCGCGCCGCGCCGCGATCAGCCCAGGTCCGATCTGGGTCCAAGAAAGCGGGCGATCTCAAGGACGGCCTTGCTCGCCGGAGGTAGCGCGACTCAACTTGAAAGCCGAGCGAACCCGCCGGCCGCTGATGGCCGAGCCGTCGATCCTTTCAGGCACGGCACCCACCCGGGGCAGCCTGACGAACACACCTCTCGTCAACGTCGCGATGGGGCGACTGGGCTCCCACAACCACCGACACACGAATGAACGCAGTCCATCCAACAAGACCCCTGGAACCGAAGCTAGCGTAGGTGGTCTGGCCATCCTGCTTAGTTTGGAGGCCGAAGCGGACGAATACCAGTCCGCGTCCAGCTTCAGCGCAGCTATCGCCCTCTCTGTCCGAGATGTGTTTCTAGACCGATCTTCGTGCCGTCAGCGGCGACTGGCCGTCCAGCCCAAAGCAGCCCGCACAGCCCAGCGAGGCATCTCACGCCAGCACGTACCGACCACGCACGATCCGCACAAGACCGAGGAGCCCAAGGCGTGGTCGGCCAGAGCGCCCTTGATCGAGGACCACGAGGCGGGCTCGCCCACCGACGACGCAACGGCGACATGGATGTCCCTGGCTCGCATCGGCTCTTCTCGGTCGGCCAACACTTGGACGACAGTCTTCAGCACCCAGCCTGGCCGGCGAGGTCGCTGACGACAGACCACAGCCCTGCCGTCGAGGTGGCCGCTGGCCTGCACGGCAGCCAGCTTCTTGCTCAGGCGGGTCAACGACCCCCGGAGCAGTGGGAGGACGCCGCTCAATACCGGTTGTGCGACGTGGCCATCTTCCGATCAGCAGCTCATCGCGTGTGGCCAGATGTCACCCGGGTGTGGCTTCGATGGCTTGGCCTAGAGCTTCAATCAGATATATGCTCATCCAATGAGCTACGCATTTCGCGCTCGCTTCCGCGTGCCTGTCCGAGCGCAACTCTCGGCTACAGGCAACGAGGTTTCTCTGTCGGAATGGGAGGACGTGCGACTCGTGGCGGGCGTGAAAGATCAGTCGCTCACCGACGCGGAGTGGGTGTTGGTGATTGGATGCGGGTACGAGTCTGAGGAGGTGGCCGAGCAGGCAGCGGCGCGATGGAGGGGCTATATCGAACGCGGCTTCGCGCGCGTGAGCGTTCCAGCCGACTTTGGCGCCCGAACGGGGGTGCTGACCTACGCCGGACAGCAGATGTATGAAGAGCAGGTAGGCGAACGGGTGCTGAATGAGACGGCACTGAACGTATTTGACGAAGATCCGTGGCCGAGGTTCGCAAGAGTTGGCCCTGCCAGCGTCGTAGTCGGCCGAAACTTCGCCGTAGTGCTTGGCGCGATCAAGGCAGCAGCGGAGCGTGACCTGCGTGTTCCCGAGCAAGAAGCCCTCGCCTACAATCTATTCAGCGCGTCGTTTTCGCAGCCTCAGGAGGATGCAAGATTCATGATGTTGATGATGGCCACTGAGACACTTATCAACCTTGCAGCCGCGCGCACCGGAGATTCAGGCGCACGTAGACCACCTGATAGCGCTCACCCGTGAAGCGGACCTACCAGCAAACGAGCGGCAGTCGATACTAGGGACGCTCAAATGGCTCTACGATGAGTCGATCCATCAAGGGGGTCGTCGCCTCGCCGGGAAGCTAGGCAGCCGGCTATATGCCGACGAATCGCCAGAGAGATTCTTTACCAGCTGCTACTCAATTCGGAGCGGTCTCGCGCACGGCCATCATCCCCGGCCCTCTGTGGACGGACGTGTTGCAGCGCTGGAGACATTTGTTGCTGACCTGCTCAGTGCTGAGCTTCTGGATGCCGTGGATATACATGCACTCGCGCGGGAAAGCTAACAGCGACGGCGGTGGTAGCCGCGGGTAGGCCGGAATGATAGTCGGTCGCTCAACGCCGATTGTGCGACGCTCCTATCCTTGTGACCAATCGCTCCACACGGTAATATTGGGACAGAATGAGCGATGATTCCCCGAACGTTGAGCTGGCATCAATTTACCGGTTGACGGCGACTTCATTCCGCCTGAGCGCCGAACTACTCGAAAGCAGCTTTTCGGATCGGGGCGAGCCTATGCCGCGTAATTATCGCTCGACTCCGTACTACTACTTAGTGTCCCATGCCTGCGAGTTGCTCTTGAAGGCTGCCCTACTCAAGCGCGGAGTGACGGACGATGAACTCCGACGCTTAGGTGTGAGGCATGACTTACAAGGACTTATGAGTCTGCTTAGAGAGCGCGGGGTCACGATTACGCCTGACCGAGTCACCACCCTGGAAGGTCTCGCGCGCCAACACAGAGATCACGAACTACGGTACACAGCTTTACTAGATGATGGCAAGTTGACTTACACGCCGACACCGGCCTCTGTTTACGAATTGCTCGACGAACTCTTGATGGCAACCCGCCTCGGTCCATAGGGTGAGCGACGCCAGCCGACCCGACTGACTCGGCGTGGCGGACAATGCCGCTTGTGCGACGTGCTGGCCTCAGCGCCACATTCGGCTTGCCGACTGCCGAGCTGCCGATGTATAATGAGACCATGAATGGACAGCACGAGTTTGACGTAGTCTTCGAACCCCAGGATGAGGGCGGCTACACCGCCTATGTCCCCGACCTGCCTGGCTGCATCAGCGAGGGAGACACCTTGGAGGAAGCCACCGCCATGATCCAAGAGGCGATGGCGCTCTATCTTGACGCCCGCCGGGAGCGTGGCTGGTCGCTACCAAAGATCGAGCACCGTAAACTGGTGCCGGCCGCGTGAGCGAGAAGCTCCCTCGGCTCACCGCCAAAGAACTCATCCGGGTCTTGGAACGCAAGGGCTGGGAGCATGACCGGAGTCGCGGCAGCCACCACATCTATGTTCACGTCGCTACCCGGCGTACATTGAGCATCCCGGTAGCTCGCCGAGCCATGTCAATCGGGACACTGTCGCGGCTGCTCAAGGATGCAGAGATCAGCCGCGAGGAACTGCGCAAGTTGTTGTAGGCCCCAGATGGTGCTCGATGGCACGACCTGACGGATCGGGGGAGCAGGGCAGGCTACGCCAAGGTGTACCGGCCTCGGGCGATCCGCACGAACCGACACGAAGAGCCCGAGACGTGGTCAGCAAGGGCACCCTTGATCGAGGACCACGAGACCGACTCGCCCACCAACGCCTCAACGGCAGCATGGATGTCCTTGGCTCGCATCGGCTCGTCTCGATCGGCGAGCACTTGGACGACAGCCTTCAGCACCCAGCCTGGCCGGCGAGGCCGCTGCCGACAGGCCACAGTCCGCCGCCGAGATCCGCCGCTGGCCCGCACAGTGGCCAGTTTCTCGGCCAACCGAGCCAGCGACCCCTGTAGATCGTGGTTCGATAGAACTCCGATTAGGTCCATCGACCCTGACGGTGGTCGAACCGCCGGTATTGAGAACGTCGGTTCGATCGCGTCTCGGGCGTCTATGCGGACTTCCTCGGTCAGTTCTTGGAGGATGGTCTTGACGCGCATGGGTCCGCCGTCGTCCAGGGCGGCGCGGACTCTGCGGCGGATCGCGTCGAGGTCGGCGGCGCTGATGCGCTGCGCGGGTTCGCTGTCGCTGAGCGAGGCTAGTTCGCTGGCCCTGGATTCGAGCGCTTTGGCCTGCTCGTTGAGGGTGGCTATGCGTGGGGCGCAGGTGTCCTCGGGCATCGTGCCCGCCTCGAACGCGCGGAAGTAGCGGTCCAGCGCTGCGCGTGTCTCGGTGAGCTTGCGCTGTACGCCTGCAAGCTCGTTCTCGTGCTCGCCGTCGCGCTGCGTAAGTTGGGCGTATGCGTGGTCGATCGCGTTGCCGAGGAGGTCCTTGTCGTTGAGAACGTGCCATAGCTGGCGTGTGATGGCTTGCTCTAGCTTCTCGGCGGGGAGCCTGTCGTTGGGGCAATGCTCGGTGCCGTAGCGGTGGCGCGTGAAGCAGGTGTAGTAGGTGTAGCGGCCGTTGCGTCCGTGCGCCGCAGTCCCGATGTATGCCTGCCCGCAGCGTCCGCACCTGACGCGGCCGGTGAGCAGGTATTCCGAGGCGTTGGAGCGCCGCTGTGATTGGTCCTCGCCGCGTTCTTTGAGGATCGCCTGCGCGCGGTCGAAAAGCTCGCGGGGGATCAGCGGTTCGTGCGGAGCGGGATACCAGCTTCCCCGGTAGCGAATCTCGCCGAGGTAGGAGCGGTTGCGCAGGACGGTAAGGACGCTCATGCGGTTCCACGGCCGTCCGGTCTTGGTGCGGTAGCCGTTGCTGTTGAGCCATTTGGCGAGCGCGGTGGAGCCGAGTTGCCTGTTGACGTACAGGTCGAACATGACGGGGATCAGCGGCGCCTCGGTGGGGTTGCGCTCCAGGTGGTCACGGTCGGCCGCGATGTCCAGCCCGTAGGGGCGCCGTCCGCCGCACCAGCCGCCGCGTGCGGCCTTGCGCTCAAGGCCAGCGAGGATACGCTCCACGATCAGCGCGCGCTCGAACTCCGCGAACACGCCAAGCATCTGCACCATCATCCGGCCCGCCGGGTGTGCCGGTGTCGAATGGCTCGGTCGCGGAGCGGAAGATCACACCGGCTTGGTCAAGCTCATCGACTATCTGCGCGAGCCCGCGAATCGAGCGGGCGAGGCGATCGACGCGGTAGACGAGCAGCACGTCGAAGCGGCCGCGCTTGGCGTCCCGAAGGAGGCGCGAGAGTGCGGGCCGGTCGATCACGGTTCCGGTGAACTGGTCCTCGTATCGCAGGTTGATCTGCCACTCGGGCTGACTTGAGACGAACGAGTCCAGGCGGACGCGCTGCGCTTCAAGGGAGTTGGGCTGGCGCTCCTCGTCGGTGGAGATGCGCGTGTAGGTCGCCACGCGCACCGGCCCGGCGCTCCCTGCCGGGTCGGGCGCGATGGCGAGTGATGCTCGGCTGTTCATGGCTGCTCCTTGGCTCGGGAGCATCCATCTAGATCACATCCCCGGCCGGCTCTCAACCCCTCAAGCCCGCCAGGATCGGCCTCGATCAGTTCCACGATCAGCTCGCCCAACGAGACGACGAGCCGCTGTTCCTGCTCGCGGCTCATCGGCCGCGTGCGGGCAGGGAGCAGCCGCAACGGCGCATCCCTGTCAGCAACGGCCGGGCGCGGGCGACGCCGCCGCCCGCTGGCGGGGCGCTTGCGGCCGTGAGTGTTCGGGATGGCGGGTTGGGTCTGTCGCTGAGTGCCGCTCATGTGAGCAGCTCCCAGCGCAGCTTCTTGCCGGTCGGGTGCGTGTCGGCGGCGGGGCGGCCGGGCCGGTTCCAGCGTCCGCCGCCGGCCTCCCCGACGAGCGTGAAGCCGCTCGCCCTGAGCGATGCGCCGCCCTCCTCGGGCAGCGTGTAGGTAATGACCTTGCGGTAGCCGAGCGCCTTGACCGCCCGCCACGCTGCCCGGTAGAGCATCGAGCAGGCGTTCGGCGCCCCGTCGGTGCAGCAGCGCCGCACTTCGGCTGTGAATCCGTCATCCAGCGCCCGTGCGATCGGCCGCCCGACTACCGCGACGCCGCGTAGCCGCTCGCCGTCGCTTACACCGACGACGCTGATACAGCCGGGCACGGGCCGGTTGTGGCGGTGGTACTGCGCGATATAGGCGTTTGCGACCTTGAGCGTCGTCGGGACGATTGTTAGTCGCAGCGACGAGCGCTCGTGCGCGTATTGGCTTCTGTGCTTGTCTGATTCTGTCAATTGTCATGGTGCCGGCGGAAAGACCCTTTTACAAAAAGGGGAAAGTCGTTTCGAGGCGTCTGCGGGTACACGCGCGCCCCGTGCAAGATTCGGAGTTACACGCTCACCGTTGCCGAGTGTCGTTGTGCTGTGTCGGTGACGATTTGGAGTGTCGATCGTGTTGCCGTGGCGCTCCACACAACGACGGTGATCTGCGCGTCGGTCCTTGCGACGGCGGCGGTCGCTGTCTCGGCGCGGGCGGCGGTCGGTACGGCGAGGATCACGAGCGGGTCGTGCTCGGAGAGAGTGCTGCGGGGTAGCGTCCGCGCGTAGCGCGTCGCCTTCTCGTGGAGGCGCTGTGAGGGCTCGGTGCCTCGGTCAAGCTCCAACAGAAGGTGAATCGGTGGACGGTCGGGGAGGCGAAGGACGCCGTAGGAGTCGGGCGTCAGGCGGCCGTGAAAGAAGCGATGCAGGGTGCGCTCGCCGTACCACTCCGCGAGCTTGCCGCCGGCACGCGCGGCGTCGGCGTGCAGGCGGCAGAAGAACTCGTTGACTTCGATGTGGTGCGTGAGCTTGATCGAGTCCGCGACGCTGAGCGCGGCGGCGTGCTGGTAGCGCAGCTCGGGCCGGGAGATTTGGTGCTCGGCAGCGACGATGTGAGCGCCGGCCTCATCGAGCACCCAGTGATGCGGGGCGCTGCCCTGCCCACGCGGCAGGAGCGGACGGAAGCGGTCCAACACCCGAAGCTCATAGAGCATCAGCAGCCTGCGCCTGGCGGTCTGCTCGGCGATCCCGGTGAAGTGCAGACGCCCAAGCTGCCCGGTCGTCAAGACGGTGTGCTCGTAGCAGTCCAGCGCGATCTGCCGGTCACGGTCGGTCAGGTGCGCCGCAAGGCGCGTTAGCTGCGCGTCGCTCACCCGCCCCCGGCGAGGGTTTTCACTCATTTTCTCCCCTCTCTACTTGTCGGGCAGACGAGAGGGGCGCGGATTTGGCTTGGTTGCTGGGGGTTTCGCCGGCCGGGGGTGCTGCGGTCCTAGTCGCAGCACGGGGCGCAGCACCGATCGCATCCCCCAACGCAGCACCGACCGCCGGCTCCCTGCGTTCAAGACGCCTGAGCGGTTCCTCCCCGGCGCGAGCGAGCCTGTCCTCTACCTGCGCCTTCGGCGTGCCACGCTGCCGCGCGAAGGCCCTCACCGTCTCAGCCTGGCCGAGGAACGCAGTCGGTAGAGGCTGCGTCGTGACGGTAAACGCCTGCGTTGGCTCGCCGTCGAGGCACAGCCGCACGGCGGCGGTGTAGCGGGGAAGGTGGGAGAGGTCGTGCGCGGAGAGCTCGGGCGCGACCTCGCGCTCGAGGTGCCCGGCGTCATCACGCGATACCTGGAAATACACCTTGGTCCTGGCGTTCGCGCCAAGCGCTTCGCGCAAGTCACGCGGAAGCTGCGCGAGATGCTGGTGAGCGAGGCACAGCGAGAGCCGGTAGGCGCGCGCCTCGGCGGCTATGTCCTCGAACGGTGTTGGCAGGTTCAGATAGTTGTGGACCTCATCGACATACAGGCTGCTATCGACTCGCCGCTCAGGCTCGACGCTTGCGCGAGCCAACGCGGCCTGCCATACGCGGGCGACGACGAACGAGCCGAGCAGTCGGCTTGTGTCCTCTCCGAGCGTGCCCTTGGAGAGCTTGGCGAGCAGCAGCCGCCCGCCGTTGATCGCACGCGGAATGTCGAGCGTCGTGGTCGGTTGCGCGACGATTGCGCGTACCGGGCCGCGCAGCAGGAACGCGCGGAGCTTGTTCAACAACGGGCCGGTGACCTGGGCGCGCAACCCGTCGGATAGCTCTCCGTACCATTCCCAGAACGGGGCGAGCACGGAGTCCTCGATCTGCGCGGCGAGTTCGGCCTGCCGCTCCCTATTTGTGAGCAGCGTTGGTACGTCCGCGAGTGTCGCGCCCGGCTGATACATCGTCAGCGTCAGCAGCGCCGCGCGGAGAATGTCGTCGGTGCGTGGACCCCAGAATCGCTCGAAAACGCGGTGGAAGATCCCCACGAGTTGATCGACGCCAAGCTCACGGTCTGGGCTGTCGAGCACGTTCAGGCCGGGCGGCGCCTCGTCCAGCGGGTCCAGCAGGTCAACCTCACTCTCACGGCCGGCGGGTATGCGTTCGAGCAAGTCCTCTATGAGGTCGCCCTTGGGGTCGATCACGACCGCGCCCCGGCCCGCGTCGAAGTCCGCGAGCACGAGATTGGCGATCAACGTGGACTTCCCGACCCCTGTCGGGCCGAGAATGTGCAAGTGCTGGCGAGCGTCAGAGACCGCGAGATTCACCCGCCGTCCCTCGGCCGTGACTCCGAGCGGCTTACCCTCGACTGGCAGGCCGGGTGGTGGTGGAGCGTTGCGCGCGCCGGCCATCACGACACCGGGGATCGCGCGGGTGGTCGGCAGGTGTGCGAGCGCGGCAAGCTCCCCGGTGCTCAGCAGGAACGCACGGCGCCCCAACCGACGACTACAGACCTTGCTCTGCGCGCCGAATACGCGGCGGCGGCGCAGCCAAGCACGCGGCCCGTTATAGGGAGCGAACGCGCCGAGGATCGCGTGGATACGTCCCCGCGCCTCCCGACGCGATGAGCCGCTGACCGTCACGCGGATCAGGCAGCGATACAGCGGAAGCGCGCTCTTTTCCATCACCGCCCGCACATCCGGGCTCACCGTGGGGTCATACCGGGGCGGCGTGGGCGTGTTCGTGCGCCACCAGTCGATGAACCGCAGCACACGGTTCGTCGGCACGCCCTGACGTATCCGACGCGCAGCGGCACGCAAACGCCGCTGTTCACGCACGGTCGCCGGCCGCGCGATCACCTGCACGAGCGCGCGGCCACCATCATCGAACCCCGCGAGCTGGCCGAGCAGCAACGGCAACGGGTCGGGGTCCATCCCCGCGTTCAACGGAAACGAGTCAGGCCCGGCAAGCGTCAACTCACACGCGACGCTCACCATCCCGGCGAGCTGCGGCTCATCCTCGACGGGCTGGGTGCTGACGCTCGCGCCCGGCCACGCTGAGGCGATCGCACGCTCGATCAGCCCAGACGGCACCGATGCCGGCACCCACAGGCGAAACACCGTGCCCGCTTCGCTCGCCGCGACCTCCCACGACAGATGCGGCTGCCCCGCGATCAGCCGCGCCCAGCGAGGCCGCAAAAGATCATGGAGCGCTTGCCACAACAACAATCCCCCGGCCGGCTCGACCTCTGGCGGCACCCCGACCGTCACCAGTCGCGCGCTCGCGCCGCTGACAGGACGATGCGCGACAAAGAGGCGAGCAAGCAGCACCACGGCACCGATCGCCAGCACGACGCCGGCGACGATCGGCGCGACGTGCTCCACGATCGAGAGCACATGGTCAAGAACACCCAGGGCTTCGCGCGTCGGCCGCTGAGGTTCGATCAGCCAACGTTCGAGCGTCCGGTTTGGATGGGGAGCAGGCTTGATATAAGCGTTGGAATGAGTCATATGCAAGATGGCCGGCGGTGGCTCAGGGCTCAAAAGCCCTTCCACTAAGGAAAGGTCCCTTTTGGTGCCCTAGCGGTACAGCCAGGCGAGACTTTTTCGAGCGGGTCGGGCATCTCAGTAAGGTCGATTTAGCCCCCTAAATGGGACAAGCCCGCCAAAGATTTATCTCCGCGAACACCCAAACAAGGTCCGATCCGGTGCCCGCGCGGTACACGCCGCTGCGCCGTGTCAGCCGCGTGTCAGCGATTTGCCAGTGCGCGAGAGCGCGGGAGTAGGCTCCCTCGGCGATGACGACGATCCTGGCCTTGTACGGCGCGCTCATCTCCACCGCGCTTGCGATCGGACGGCTCATTGCGTGGCTGTCCGCTTCAAGAGCACGGCTCACGGTGCGCGTCTTTATCTCGCCTCTTGTTGTTGACTCAGACGGACGTGTGAGGACCACGAACGAGCGCGGGCATCCGCCTGTGCAGGAGGGCGCGGCGCGCGAGGTGATCGTTGTCCGGGCACACAACCCCGGAAAGCGGGATGTGCAGGTGGCTCGTGTAGAGCTCATCAGCACGGACACGGGCCACGCCGAGCACCTTTCTCATCTGCCGATGCCGAGAACCATCACACCCGATGCCGTTCAGTTCTGGTACACCGGATTCAAGAAGCTCCCGAACGATCTGTGCGCCCGGATCACGCTGGTCGGCGGGAAGGTATTTGAGAGCCCTCGCTACTCCGAACTACGCGGCTACATGGACCCACTCGATCCCATCGCCGGCCACGCCGTAATCGAAGGCTGAACGCCGGGCCGCATCGAGCTATCCATAACCGTTTGGTTGGGTATGCTGTTTAGGCGTGGCCTCTCCGTTGCCGGTCATAAGCGAGCGCGAGCGCCAGCCGGGCGGCTGTCAGACGCCGCTGGTGGAGCCCGACCTTTCGGCCGAGGACGCCGCGCGGCTGGCGGTGCTCGTGAAGGCGTTGGCCGATCCGACGCGGCTGCGGATCGTGGACGCGCTGCGTAAGGCGTCACCGGAGGCCGTCTGCCAGTGCGAGCTACTGCCGCTGTTCGGCATCTCTCAGGCCGCGCTCGCCAAGCACCTAAAGGTGCTGGTCAGCGCCGGGCTGCTCGGCGTCGAGCGGCGCGGACTGTGGGCCTACTACTTCATCACCGGGGAACCCCAATGGGAGCAGCTACGCGCATGGCTTCACTGAGCGACGCCGAAGCTCACGAGCGCGACGCCTTGCCGATGAGTGACCGCCCGGACCTGCCACGCAGGGCCGCCGCCGAGGCGCTAGGCGCGTTCGCGCTCGTGTTCGCCGGCTGCGGCGCGATCGTCACCGACGCGCACACGCACGGCGCGCTCGGAACGGTCGGTGTAAGCCTCGCGTTCGGGCTCGTGATCCTCGCCGGGATCGCGGCGCTCGGGCACGTGTCCGGCGCGCACTTCAACCCATCGGTAACGCTGAGCTTCTTTCTCACTCGCCACCTTCCAGGGCGCGACGCGCTGGCCTACGTGGCAGGGCAGCTCGCGGGCGCGACACTCGCGGCTCTGCTGCTGTGGGCGATCTGGCCGGGCAGCCGGCCGACCTCGGCGCGACGGTGCCGAGCATCGCGGCCGGGCGCGCGGTGATCGTAGAGGCCGTGATGACTGCTCTGCTCATGCTCGTGATTCTCAGCGTCGCCACCGACACCCGCGCGGTCGGCGCCCCCGCTGCGCTTGCGATCGGTGCGACGATCGCACTCGATGCGCTGTTCGGCGGCCCGCTCACCGGAGCGTCGATGAACCCCGCCCGCTCGTTCGCCCCCGCGTTCGTATCCGGCCAGTGGCACGACTTCTGGGTCTACCTGATCGGGCCGTTCGTGGGTGCCCCGCTCGGAGCGTTCGCGTATCAACTCGTGCGCGGCGAGCATCCCAGCATGGCCGCCACTACTGCCGAGGAAGTCTGAGCATGGCGACCGTACTGTTCGTCTGCCTGCACAACGCCGGGCGCTCGCAAATGAGCGCCGCGCTACTCGAACGCGAAGCCGCTGGCCGGCACGCCGCCCTGTCCGCCGGCACGACACCGGGCGAGCGCGTCCACCCGGAGGTCATGGAGGTCATGCGCGAGCTTGACATCGACCTAGCCGACCGCCGGCCGCAACGGCTTACCCGCGAGCTCGCCGAGCAAGCCGATCTAGTCGTGACAATGGGCTGCGGCGACGAGTGCCCTTACATCCCCGGCAAGCGCTATCTCGACTGGAACCTGCCCGACCCGAAAGGCCGCCCGCTCACAGAGGTCCGGGCTACCCGCGATGAGATAGCCCGCAGAGTCCGCCTGCTCATTGACGAACTGGACCCAAGCTAACCGACCGCTGCCGCCATCTGGACAAAGCTAGCGTTCGCCGTGTCGGTATGCACGCGGCCTACGCACGAGTCATAATCTTGCAGCTGCTCGATCAGGATTAGCTGACGTTTCGTGCTGTTGTGAGGCTCGGCACGACACGACTCGGCGCGGAACGCTGAGGGTGAAACGCCGTAGCGGCGTTGGAAGGCGCGGGCGAAGTGCGACGGGTGGCAGTAGCCGACCCGGCTTGCCACTTCGCGGACTGGGATCGCGGGCTTTGAGAGCAGTTCGGCGGCAGCGTCCATCCGTCGGGCCGTGAGGTCTTCATGGAAAGTGCTGTCGCTGAACTGAGCGTATGCCCGCTGGAGTTGCCTGGGGGGAACTGGCAAGCGCCCTTGCTACCGCCGTGACGGTGAGCGGCCTGCGGTAATGGCGCTTTATCGCCACGCGCGCCATGAGGTACAGCCGGTGACGATCCTTGAGCGTGTGCGGACGATGACAAGTCGCTCGCGGCCGTTGCGCTCGCGCCGCGGGTGGTACTGCGTCCAGCCGGAAGTGCAGGCGAAGAAGCTGATGGACACGCCCCCGACTGAGACTGAACCGTTCGGCAATCTCATCGAGGGAGAGCCCCACGACCGCCCGCAGACGGAACATCTCAAGCTCACGCTCCCCTTGTATGTGCCCTCCGGGCCGTGAGAACGTCACACCGCGACGGTGTAGCTCGCGGACGATTTCGTACAGCTCCGCACCCTTGCTGAACTCGGGGCGCTGGATCAGCCGTCCGTCCCATGCTCAAGGAGCCGGTCAACCTCGTAGATGTCGGCCACCTCCAAGCACAGGCGAGCGGCGGGACTCAGGTCAAGCTCGGTTATACGCATGATCTGATCCCCCTTTCAGAGCGTCAGTATGCGGTCGAGGGTTTTGGCGACCTCGGAGGCGATCGACCGCCCGGCGCGGCGTTCGATCAGCCCAGCGGCTTCCAGACGGTCCAGCGCGTCGATGATGGAGTTCTTGT
>CAVRGU010000006.1:0-113944 GCA_963720795.1 uncultured Solirubrobacterales bacterium
CACGTACGCGGTTCCGCGCGGCAAGCCGCACCCCGACCTCTTCCTGCACGCCGCGGCGAGCATGGGAGCTAGACCGTCTGGCTGCGTGGTCGTCGAGGACACACCCTCCGGTGTTACCGCCGCGGTGGCCGCGGGGATGCGCGTCTTTGGGTACGCAGCTGACAGCGACGAGATGGCGTTGCGCCGTGCCGGCGCGGAGATCCTGCGGTCCTTGGAGGATTTACCCGCGCTGCTCGGGCTCATCTGACCACGCCCGAGCACGATCCGCGCGGCAAGCCCGCTGCGCAGCGGACATGCGCGGCACGAGCTTGGCTCACACGAGCGGAGTCTCCGGAGCACCGGAGCTGTGGCGCTCGGTCCCGCCCGATAGGAGGAGTGAGCCAAGAGCCGATGCGGGCGGCCCCTCGTCGTCCAACTCAGGCGTCTCGCTTACCACGCACGGCACGCCTGCCTTCCGCGCAAAGCGGGCCGACGGCCTCGGTGCCTGCCGACGAGTCTGGTCAACAAAGCGGGCGCGGGCAATCTCTAGATGCGCGCTCTTGCTGGACGACGAGGCCGACCGCGTGGCTCGATCGGTCAGACGTCACAGCGGTCCGACGTTATCTTCGTGCTAGGTCTCGCCGCTGAGTCGGGCGACCAGTTCGATCATTGAGTCAAGCGCGGCCTCTAGCGGCTGGGTGTCGCGTTTTACCTGAGTGAGGAGCAGGCCGCCCTGCAGGGCGGCTAGTAGCGCGAGGGCGAGGGTGTCGGGGTCGGTGTCGGACGGGAGCTCGCCTCGTGCATGCATCTCTCGTAGACCGCTCTGGATTGTGGCTTCCCATCGTTTGAAGCCCTCGGCAACGTGGGCTCTTGCGTCGGGATCGCTCTCGGCTAGCTGGCCTCCGAGAGAGCCGATTGGGCAGCCGCCGATGCACTCGTGCTCGTGCTGGGCCGCGATCAGGAAGTCGCGCCAGGCTCGGAGGCCCTCCAGCGTGCTGAAATCGAAGTTCTCCTGCCCGCCGGCCATTGTGTCGGACTGGTGGTCAACGACGGCCCAGACCAAAGCTGTCTTGTCCTCGAAGTAGTGGTAGAGCTGCGAGCTTGAGACGTCCGCTGCCGCGCGTACGTCCTCGATCGTCGTGTGGGCGACGCCCTGCCGGAAGATCAAGCTGGCCGCCGCGTCGACGATGCGCTGACGGGTCTCCTGGCCCTTGCGCGTCAGTTGCCGAGGGGTGGGACTAGCCGTGGTCATACCGCAGATTCTACCAGCGGAATGGAACGCCCTATCCATTCTGTGTTAGAGTGGAACGCACGATCCATTTCGAGGGTCGCGACAACCACTCAAAGGGAGAACGCGATACATGTCATTTCAAGGCAAGACCGCCCTGATCACCGGCGGCACATCCGGAATGGGTATCGCCACCGCACTGTCGATGGCCGAGAAGGGCGCGACGGTGATCATCACCGGCCGCGATGAGACCCGCGGCGCGAGCACCGTGGAGAAGATCCGGGCGGGAGGGCACGATGCGCAGTTCATCGCCGCTGATTTCTCGGAGATGTCCGAGGTAGCCCTCGTTGTCGACGCAGCAGCAGACGAGATCGATGTCCTTGTCAACCTTGCAGGCGTTGCGGCGATGGGGCCAACGGTTGACACCGACGAGGCGGCGTTCGACGAGCTGTTCCAGATCAACGTCAAGGCGCCGTTCTTCCTCGTCGCCGCGCTCGCCCCGAAGATCGCCGCCCGCGGCGGCGGATCGATCATCAACGTCTCCACGATGGTCGCGAGCTACGGCCAGCCAGGCTTGGGTGCCTACGGCGCCTCGCGTGCGGCGATCGAGCTGCTCACCAAGGCTTGGGCTGCCGAATTCGGGCCGCAGAACGTCCGCGTCAACGCGGTCGCTCCCGGTCCGACGTTGACCCCGTCATTGGAGACGAAATTGGCAATGGCCGAAGAGTTCGCCAAGACGATTCCGCTCCGCCGGGTCGCTGAAGTGCACGAGCTATCCGACGTCATCACATTCCTCGCGACCCCCGCGGCCGGCTACATCAACGGGGCGATCATCCCCGTCGACGGCGGCCGCCTCGCCGTCTGAGAGGGGAGGAGATGCCGCGATCACCAATGACCATGTCTGTACCTAAGGAGCCGAACACTGAAATGCAAACCACCGTAGGAAAGACAATCCTCATCACGGGCGCCAATACCGGCCTCGGTAAGGAGACGGCGAGGCAGCTGGCGCTGCGCGATGATTTCGAGCGGATCTACCTCGGCTGCCGCAATCTGGAGAAGGCGGAGCGCGCAAAGGAGGACCTGGAGAAGGTCAGCGGGCGCAAGATCTTCGAGGTAGTGATCATCGACCTGGAAGACCTTGCGTCGGTACGTGCTGCGGTGGCCGCGATCGCCGCTCCGTTGAACGCGCTCGCAATGATCGCCGGCGGCATCGGCGGCCCCACGCCAGCATCGTTGACGCAGGACGGAGTGACTGAGCTATTCGCCCAGAACCTGCTCGGTCATGTGGTTCTACTCGAGAATCTGCTGGCAGCCGGGCTGCTCACCGACGTCGCGGTCCTCGCAGGCAGTGAGGGGGCGCGCGGAATCCCGAAGCTGCGGATCGCCCGACCAACGTTCACCGATCACAGCTCACAGGAGTTCGCGTCGGTGATCGACGGCTCGTTCTTCCGAGGCGGCAAGTTCGACATGATGCTCTCCTACAGCCAGATCAAGTACCTCGGCGCGCTGTGGATGGGCGCGATGGCCCGCATGCACCCCGAGCTCAGGTTCATCACGATGTCGCCGGGAAACACCGCGGGGACCGACGTGCTGCGCGACCAGCCCGCGCCCGTGCGGATCATCGCTAGCCGGATCGTGCTCCCGTACGTTCTGCCTGCCCTTGGCATCGGGCACAAGCTGGAAGTTGGGGCCGAGCGATTCGTCAAAGCTGTCACCGACGAGTCGCTGCAGAGAGGCGTCTTCTATGCAAGCGCCGCCAAGACGATCACCGGACCGGTCATCGACCAGGCCGAGATCCTTCCCGACTTCCGCGACCCTGACATCCAAGACCACGCATACGAGGCGATCCAGCGGTTCGTACCGAGGGTCGCCGCGACTTGACCGCTCTGCGCACGGGTGCCACTCCAATCGTCACGCCCCCGTCGCTACCGCATTGCACTGCATAGCAAGTACGACGACGGAAGCCGGCGAGACCGCTGGTCTGGACGATTTCCGAGCACGCCGATTGAGGATCGGTACACGCCCGCTCGCGCGGGGCAAAGCGCAATATCGTTGAGGTATGGAGAGATGCCCACAGTGAGCGTGAGCCTACCGGCCGACGATCGACCCTATTCGACGCCTATCGTGTGACAAGTTCGCTGGCTGCTGCGATTCCCGCTCGTAGCAGGACGATGCTTGTGCCGGTGATCCAGGCGAATAGCATGGCGGGGATCGCGATGATCACTCCTCCCTCGAGCGAGAAGAAACCGCTCGGGATCGCAAGGGAGGCCAGGAGCACGATGTGCGCCAGCGCGGCCACGGCGGCAACCCATGCTGTCCAGGCAGGCAGGCGGCTGTCGCTGAATACCTGTGCCGCGTATGAGCCAAGCGCTAGCGCGGTGGGGACTCCGGACATCGCGAGCAGACCGAATCCAAGGTCGTAGAGCAGCCGGGGATCAGGCGCGTTGGGTGCACGATAGAAGAGCACGAAGGCGACCGTGAAGCCAGCGAGAAGGAGCGTGACGAAGCTGACGAGCCCGACCAGGAAGCACACAGAAAGGACGCTCACGCCGTCGGTCGTCTCCCGCAGCCACACCCAGACGCCGACACCGAAGGCCAGCCAGAGTCCCACCGCGGCCGTACTGAGGACCATCGCGACAAGCAACGCCGAGCGATGCGCGTCGACGTAGCCCGCGATCTCGCTCGCGCTCGCGCCGGTCCCTGGAAACGTCTGCATTTCATCGACGATTGCGCCGGCGATCCCAAGCGCGATGCTCACCAGGCCCGCAAGGCCAGCGAGCTTGATCGCGCTGTAGGTGGCGCTCCCGGTCCGCTCGCCTGTCGTGATCGCCATGTGCCTACCTCCGTTTCGATTGGACGGTCATGGTCCCAGGGCAAGGTCGTGCTGTCGATTACCTGAGAGGTAATCGACGGACGAACGCATCGGAGCTAGAGTCGGCCACCGGATGGCAACCATCAACTCCCAGCCACGGATCGGGCCGCTGCTGCGGGAGTGGCGCAAACGGCGGCGGCGCACCCAGCTCGAAGTGGCGCTCGACGCGGGGGTCTCGGCGCGGCATCTGAGCTTCGTCGAGACGGGCCGCTCGACGCCGAGCCCCGAGATGGTGCTGCTGCTCGCCGAGCAGCTTGAAGTGCCGGTCCGGGAGCGCAACCAACTGCTGCTCGCCGCCGGTCATGCCCCGGCGATCCCAGAGCGCTCGCTTGCAGACCCCGAGCTGGCGCCGGTCCGCGAGGCGCTCGATCTGATCCTCACCGGTCACGACCCCTACCCGGCGGTCGTCGTCGACCGCGGCTGGAACCTGGTCGCCGCTAACTCCGCTATGGCCCGGATGGCCACGTGGGTCGACCCAGCGCTGCTGGAGCCGCCGGTCAACGTGATGCGCGTCGGCCTGCACCCTTGTGGGCTGGCACGCCGGACCGTGAACCTGGGCGAGGTCCGGGCGTATTTCCTCGGGCGGCTGGCACGCCAGGTCGCGATCACCGGGGACGAGGATCTCGCCGCGCTGCTGGAGGAGGTGACGGGCTACCCAGCTCCCGAACATGAGCACGATCCCGCAAGCGACACGGCCGCGAGTCATATCGTCACGCCGCTGATGCGGATGCGCTCCCCCGACGGGGACGAGCTGTCGTTCTTCGCCACGGTCGCCACCTTCGGCACCGCCGTTGAGGTGACGACGTCCGAGCTGTCGATCGAGTTGACGTTCCCCGCCGACGCGGCAACCGCCGAGGCGATGCGAAATCTCGCGTGAGAGGCGCACACAATGAACACGTCGCGAACTGACATGGGCCAGGCAAGCCGGCTGCCGGGCTCCCATCTGCTGGGTCTCGGGCACTTCGAGGCATGGCGCCGGCGTGTGATCGTGCTGCTGATCTTCACCTCGGTGCTGATGGTGGCATATTGGGGTTGCGTGGTTCGCTGACCGCGGCGTCGTCGCCAGCGATCACGCCGCGCAGTACATCGCCTTCGAGCAGTCCTTCCCGCTCGCGGATGGGTGGCTGCTCACAGCGGCTCTGATCGCAGCGCTCCAGCTCTCGCGGCGTCGGCCGAGCGCCCTCATGTGGCTTTTGGTGCTCGGCGGAGCGGGCGTCTATCTATGCGCGATGGACGTGCTCTACGACCTGGAGCACGGCATCTACTCCAAAGGCCACGGCGGTACGATCGAGCTCGCGATCAATATCCTCACGGCGGTGTTGAGCATAGGACTGCTGGCGTCGGCCTGGGACTTCCGGGACGAGCTGCTCGAGCGGTGTCGTTGGTCGTGCACGCCTGCTTTTGCGTGAAGGGAGGCGCGTCGTGTGGTTTCGGACAAGATCCCGTTCTTCGGCCCATCGTGAGGCGACGGCTTGCCGGTGTCGTCTCAGGCGTGCGGCCAACTGCATAGACGACGCACCGAGTCGCCGGGCGCCTTCGGGTAGCAAGCGGCTACGATCTCACCATGTGTAGGAACATCCGAACGCTCTACAACTTCGAGCCGCCCGCCAGCAAGGAGGAGATACGCGCGGCCGCGCTGCAGTACGTCCGCAAGATCAGCGGCTTCGCCCAGCCTTCGCACGCCAACACCGACGCGTTCACGCGCGCGGTCGACGCCGTTGCCGCGGCCTCCACGGAGCTACTCGACGCGCTTGTGACCTCCGCGACGCCGAAGGATCGCGAGGTCGAAGCCGCCAAGGCGCGCGCGCGGGCGGCCCAGCGGTTCGCCGCCTGAAGGCCCCGGCTCTATGGGCCGGTGGCGAGCTGGTGGTCCAGGTGGCGGTGCCGCCGGTTGGCCGAGGCGACCGCCGACGAGGAGGTGCGGCGAGCTTGACTGGACCCGACGCTCGATGCGCAGGACGCCCTGTCACTCTGCCAGCCGCTCCCAGGCTGCGACTCTTGGCGCAGCGGGCGAACCTGACGCTCAACCGGCCTGCCGTCGCTGCGAAGGGACCAGAGCTGCTCTTGACTCCATAGAGGTGATGTACGCGGCGCTGGTGCGCGACCGCGAAGGGCAGTGCTGGCAGTTGCGATGGCCTCAAGCCGACGGGGCGACGAGGGTCGCGAACTCGGCGGGGGTAGGGCGAGTCCCCGGGGGCCTGCCGCCTGCTCGATCGACGGGTCGGGTGAGCGTGGCTCCTGCCGGCGGTTCCGGCATCAGGCCCTCCCGACCCTCTGGCGCCGCCGACAATTGTCTGACCGCGCTGGGTGGCAAACTGACCATATGCTCATTCAGGTCGCCACCCCGATCGCCGCGGCCGGCCCGCTCGCGGGCGTGATCTGCGTGCTCGGCCTGGTGGCCGTGGCGGGGTGGGTGGCGTGGCGCTTCGGGCCGACCCTCGCCCGCGTAACGGGCTGGTGCTCGTGGTGGGTGGCGTGGGCGTGTGGCAGCCAGGGAGGCTACAGCTACTGCGTCGCGTTCCTCGTGCTCGGCGCGGCCGCGTGGGGAGGTGGCACGGTCTGGTACGCCCGCCGCTGCGGACGCTGGCCTTCGGCGCTCTCGGAGCGGCTGTTCGCGCGTCTGCTCGGCAACCGCAACCCGCTCACGCGGCTTGAGTTCCCTGCCGTCGTGATCCTCCCGCGCCGCCGCCGCTGACCCACATCGCACGCGAGCGCTCGGCCCACGCGCTCCACGCACGACGCTCGACCACCAGTTCCCTCAACGCTCCACCCAAGCTCCACTCGGCACTGGCTCGCGCCTCTCCCACGACGTGCCGCCCGCGCTCAGCTCCCTATCCGTCGCGCCTCCAGTACCCCCACGGCAAGGCAACCCCGCCGCTTGGCTCCGCTGCGCTCCGCCTCACGGCACACAGTTGCACCTAAAGAGTGCTTCTTTTGCTATTTTGCTCAGAGGATGCTCTCGATCGGCAAGATCGCGCTGGGTCAGCACCGCTACTACGAGCAGCAGGTAGCCCAAGGCCAGGACGACTACTACACCGGCCGTGGCGAGGCCCCGGGCGAGTGGGTCGGTGCCGGCGCGCAGGCCCTCGGGCTGTCCGGCCGGGCGGGCGCGGGGCAGTTCGGCGCGTTGATCGCGGGCCACGACCCGCGCGACCCAGCGGCACGGCTGCGCTCCTGCGCGCGTGACCCGAAGGTCGCGGCGTTCGACCTGACGTTCTCGGCGCCGAAGTCACTGAGTATCCTGTTCGCCATCGCGCCGGAGCAGGTCTCGGGTGAGTTGGTGGGGTGCCACGAGGAGGCGGTGAGGGCGGCGCTGGGGTATCTGGAGGACACGGCGGTGATGGTCCGCCGCGGGCACGCCGGCGAGCACGTGCAGCGCGGGGACGGGTTGATCGCGGCGGCCTACCGGCACCGGATGAGCCGGGCGCTCGACCCGCAGCTGCACACGCCGTCGTCGCGGCGAACCTCACGCGCGGCCCCGACGGACGGTTCACCGCGCTGCACGGGACGGAGCTCTACCGGGCGGCGAAGACGGCGGGGTATCTCTACCAGGCGCACCTCCGCGCGCTCGTCACGGAGCGCCTCGGCCTGGAGTGGGGAGAGGTCCGCAACGGTGCGGCGGAGCTTGCGGAGATCGAGCGGCCGGTGGTCGAGCACTTCTCGCAGCGCCGTCACGAGATGCTGCGCGAGGCTGAGCAGGGCGGGATCGGTCTGGGGTCAAAGAGCGCGGCCGAGCACGCGGCGCTCGCCACCCGGGAGCGTAAGCAGTATGGGCTTGAGACGCATACGTGGCGGGAGGAGGTGAGGGCCCGCGCGGGCGAGCAGGGCCTCGACACGGGCAGAGTGGTCGAGCTGCTGCGCGCGGGCCACGAGCGGTTGCTGCGCGGCCTTGCGAGACGCGGTGGCGTGGACGAGCACGCGCTCGGCGCCCGGCTGACGGGCGCCGGTGGTCTGACGGAGCGCAGCAATACCTTCGAGGAGCGCGCCGTGCTGCAGGAGTTCGCTGCTGCGGCGGGCGCGGGCGCGCTGGTCGGTGAGGTGCGCGGCCAGGCCGAGCGGTTCGCGGAGCGCGCGGACGTGATCGCGACCCGCGGTGGCGGGATGACGACCGCGGAGTTGGTGGCGGTCGAGCGGCGCCTGATCGCTGCAGCAGTCGGCCGCGCTGGCGAGGGGACCGGCGTCATCGATCCGTCGCTGGCCGAGCGCGCGATCACAGCAGCTGACCGTCCCCTCACCGCCGAGCAGGCAGCGGCCGTGCGCGCGGTGAGCGGCTCGGGGCACGGGGTGAGCGTGATCAAGGCGCTCGCGGGGACCGGGAAGACGTACACCGCGGGGGTGCTGCGCCAGGTGTATGAGAGTGCGGGCTACACGGTGCTCGGTGTCGCGCCGACCGGCCGCGCGGTGCGCGAGCTCGCCGAGGAGGCCGGCATCCCCACGCTCACACTGGACCGCCTCCTGCTCGACCTCGAGCAGCTCGGCGACGAGCTACCCGAAGGCAGCGTCCTGATCCTCGACGAGGCCGGCATGGCTGCGACCCGCCCCACCGCCCGGCTGCTGGAGGCCGCCGAGCGCGCGGGCGCGAAGGTGATCGCGATCGGTGACCCTGGGCAGCTCGCCTCTGTGCAGGCCGGCGGGTGGCTCGGCGCGGTCGGCCGCGCACTCGGCGCGCAGCGCCTCACGGAGGTGATGCGCCAGCGCGACCCCGCGGAGCGCCGCGCGCTTGGCGCGCTGCACGACGGCCAGCCACAGCGCTACCTCGCCTGGGCCGAGCGCAATAGGCGGATCGAGACGTTCAGCGACCCCGCTGGCGCGTGCGAGCAGGCCCTCGGCGAGTGGGCTCGCGCGGCCGACGAGGCGGGGCCGGCGCAGACCGTGATGATCGCCAGGGACAACGACACACGCGACCAGCTCAACCTGGGTGCACGGGAGCTGCGGCGCGGTCTCGGCGCGCTCGGACAGGAGCGCTCCTACGGCAGCGTCGAGGTCGCGGTCGGGGACCGGGTGATCTGCCGGCGCAACGACGGGCAGCTCGACGTCGACAACGGGATGAGAGGCACCGTCCGCCACCTCGACCCCGACCGGGTCGTGATCGACACCGACGGAGGGCTCGTGCGCGAGCTGCCCGCGGGGTACGTCGCCGAGCACGTGGAGCACGCCTACTCGCTGACGGGCCACGGGATGCAGGGCGGCACCATCGAGAGCGCGATCGTGGTCGCCTCACCCCGGGACCTCACCGCCGGCTGGTCCTACACCGCGCTCTCCCGCGCAAGAGAAACCACACGCCTGCTCGTCTACGACGACGACCTCGAGCGAGAGCGCAGCGAGTTTGCACCCACAGACCAAACCCTGACAGCAACACGCGGCGAGCTGCTCGAGCGGGTGGAGCGGCGAATGCTGGAGCGCGACGACGAAGACCTCGCGATCGAGCAACTACCCGGCGCGGGCCGCACAGACGACCCTGAGCTCGCCGACGCCCGCGCACACGCCGCAGGCCCACCGCAGGAGCACGCCGCTTCCCGCGCAGAGACCACCCCGCCGGCTGCGGCGACCCCGGCGCGGTTGTGGGAGCTACGCGAACGCGTCAAACGGCTGCACGCGCAGCTCGCGGCGCTACCAACGCGCGAGCTGCAGCGCATCGAGGATCTCGACGCGCGTGCCCTCACGCTCACCACCCAGCGCGAGCAGCTCACCCAGCGTCTGGCCGGCCTACCCGAGCCACACCGGCGTCTCGGACGTGAACAGGACCCCCACGCGATCGAACGTGCCCGCCTCACCAGCGCGCTACAAGCCAACGAGCGCGAGCTCGACTCCGTGCTCACACAGCGCAGCGGCCTAGAGCGCGAGCTCGGCGACCCCGTCGAGGCCCGCGCCGAACGCGAAGGCCTCGAACACGCCATCACCCAGACCACCCGGGAGCACACCGCGCTCCGCAACGAGCTCGCCGAGCGCGAACTGCACACCCCCGCCAAGTGGGTGAGGGCCACCTTCGGCGAGCGGCCCGACCGGCCCGCGCAGCGCGAGGCATGGGAGAACGGCGTGCGCCACGCCGCGCGCTACCGCGCGCAGTACGACATCACCGACCCCACCGACGCGCTCGGCCCACGGCCCGAGCAGCGTGGAGGGCAGCAGCGCGACTGGGAACGCGCCCACGAAGCAATCGAGCACGCCGAGCGCCGCCTCGGACGCGAGGTCTCGCCCGCGCGCGACATCGACCTCGGAATTGGGTGAACATCGTCGCGGCGAGCAGCCGGGGCAGCTGGTGTGTACTCATCCATGGGTGAAACGAGGATGAAGCACGGTCAAGCTGGCATCCTGTATGCGTTGGCAACTCCCGCTACACGAAAGATGCGATGGCTGATTGTCTGGAGGGGGGGCGTCGGGGGATCGCTCCACAGCAGCCAGTAGGTGCGTTGTTGTCGCTGCGTGGGGTGTGCCTGAGCTTTTGCCGTAGCGAGCGGCATGTCGTGCAGACACTGAGGGATGTCTCGCTGGATGTCGATGTGGGCGAAGTGGTCTCGGTGCTGGCTCGGCGGGCGCAGGGCAAGACGACGCTGTTGCGGGTTGCGGCCGGGATGCGCCGGCCTGGGGCGGGCAAGGTCTACTTCGAGGGCCGGGATCTGTGGGCGCTCTCTGATCGTGAGCGTTCTGGGTTGCTCGCGACGCGGATCGCGCTGGTGAGACCGGTCGCCCCGGGTGCGGATGTGCCGATGCTCGCCCACGTCGAAACGCCGCTGATCGTGGTCGGTGGCAAGCGTGAGGCGCGTCAGGGGGCGCTGGCGGCGCTCGAGCGGGTCGGAGCGTCCGGGTGCGCGGAGCAGCGTTGGGGGAGCCTCGCGGATTGGGAGCGGGCGCTGGTGGCGCTCGCGCAGGGGATTGCTCGTAAGCCGAGTCTGCTGCTTGTGGATGATCTGACGGTGAGGTTGGGGTTGGTCGAGACCGACGAGCTGACGCGACTGATCGACGTGCTCTGCGGGGAGATGAAGATGGGGGTGTTGATGAGCGTCTCCGACGCTCATGCGACGGTGTGGTCGCGGCGCATCGCGACGCTCTCGGGCGGCGAGCTGCTGGAGCCTCCGAGGCCGCCGCAGGGCGAGCCGGGCAACGTGATCGAGTTCCCGGGTGAGGGGCGGTCGCAAGGCGCCTGAGTGGAGTTGCGCGTCGGTCGCTGCTGGGGGGTGGATGGACGGTTGTAAAACACGGTGATGGCTGTCTGCCAATTGCCAGAAGGCCGAATGGTTCAACCTGCGCACACTGGCGCTGGTATGCTCCGGCTGGTGTCGCGCGCGGGGCGAAGATTCTGAATGTCTGCCGGAGATATCGTGCTCGGTTTGCTGGTCGAGCAGCCCGACAACAGCTATCAGCTCGACAAGCGCCTCGAAGAGGGGTTCCCTTCGATGCAGTTCACGCGTGGCACCGCGTATCAGGCGTTGAAACGACTCTCAAAAAAAGGATTGGTCCGTCCGATGGACGGGGAGGGTGGGACGCCTGCCAGGGGTGCCAAGGTCGATCAAGGGACCCGATACGAGATCACCGCCAGTGGCGTCAGGTACTTCAAAGCATGGATCAAGAGCTCGATCGCGCTGCCGATCGTGCGCGAGGATCTGCTTGCGAAGATCGCGCTCTGCACGCCGACGGATCTGCCCGAGATGATCGAGACCGTCCGTGAGGCCGAGCTGAACTGCACCGCCAAGCTCAACGCCGAAAACCGGCGGGTGCGCCGCGAGCGCGAGCGATCCGATCCGGGGGATTGGGGGAAGCTCATCGAAGTGATCGTGTTGTCCGGCCACAGCGGGTGGTGGGACGAGCGCATCAAGTGGCTGCAGAAGCTGCGCGAGGCCATGGAAAGCGGGTTGCGGCGCTACAGGGCCCAGTGCGGTGCGGCCCAACCGCGGCGCGAAGAAGCCGGATGAGAACCCCGTCGCTGTTGTCGCTGCGCGGGGTGTCCCTGGGCTTTCGGCGTAGCGAGCGGCACGTGGTCGAGGCGCTGAGGGATGTCTCACTGGACGTCGATGGGGGTGAGGTGGTCTCGGTGCTCGCTCAGCGGGCGCAGGGCAAGACGACGCTGTTGCGGGTTGCGGCCGGGATGCGCCGGCCTGGGGCGGGCAAGGTCTACTTCGAGGGCCGGGATCTGTGGGTGCTTCCCGACCGTGAGCGCTCGGGGCTGCTCGCGAGGCGGATCGCGCTGGTGAGGCCGGTCGCGCCAGGGGTCGATGTACCCATGTTGATGCACGTGGCGACGCCGCTGAGCGTGGTGTGCAGCAAGCGCGAGGCACGTCGAAGGGCGCTGGCGGCGCTCGAGCGGGTCGGTGCCTCCGACTGCGCGGGGCAGCGCTGGAGAAGCCTTGCCGATTGGGAGCGGGCACTCGCCGCGCTTGCGCAGGGGATCGCTCGTAAGCCGAGCCTGCTGCTCGTGGATGATCTGACGGCGAGGTTGGGGTTGGTCGAGACCGACGAGCTGACGCAGCTGATCGACACGCTCTGCGGGGAGATGAGGATGGGGGTGCTGATGAGCGTCTCCCATGCGAACGCGACGGTATGGTCACAGCGCATCGCGACGCTCTCGGGCGGCGAGCTGATCGAGCCCCCGAGGTCGCCTCGGGACGAGGGAGACAACGTCATCGAGTTCCCAGGCGACAGTTCGGCGGGTCCCGATGTTCGGCGCGGCGCAGCGTCGTAGTGTTCTTGGTCTGCGTGCTGGAGCTCAGGGATCTCGTCAAGCACTATCCCGTCGGTGACGGGGAGCCGGTGCGCGCCGTGGACGGGGTGTCGCTCTCGGTCGGGGCGGGTGAGCTGGTCGCGCTGTACGGGCCGAGCGGCTCGGGCAAGTCGACGCTGCTGAAGTTGATCGCGGGCTTGCTGCGTCCGGACAGCGGCGCGGTGGTCGTGGACGCGCGCGACATCTCTGCGCTCACGGACGCCGAGGCGTCGCGCTACCGGCTGTACGAGCTGGGGCTGATCGACCAGTCCTTCGACCTGCTGCCGGGCGCGAACGTCCTGCAGAACGCCGCGATGAAGCTGTGGCTCTTCGAACGCAGCCGCAGCGCGGAGCGCCGGGTGCAGCCGCTGCTGGAGCGACTCGGGCTTGCCGAGCGTCTGCGCCACCGTCCGGGTCAGCTCTCGATGGGCGAGCGCCAGCGGGTGATGATCGCTCGGGCGCTCTCGACCGATCCGAAGCTGCTGCTCGCGGACGAGCCGACGGGGAACCTCGACACGCAGCGCAGCCGTGAGGTTCTCGAACTGCTCAGCGAGGTCTGCCGCGAGCAGGGCACGGCGGTGCTGCTCGTCACGCACGACCCGCAGGCCACCATGTTCGCTGACCGCGTGCACGCGCTGCGCGACGGGCGGATCGTGGAGTACGAGCCCGACCACGTCTTCGCTCCGCTCGGCGGAAGTGAGGAGCCCTGACAGCGGTGATGAGGCTCTCGAACATCGCCGACCTCTACCGTGTCCGCCTGCAGGCGAGGCTCGTGCTCGTCCAGGAGCTCTTCGCGATGCTCGGGATCGCTGTAGGTGTCGCGCTGCTGTTTGCCTCCCAGATCGCGACGACGAGCCTCAACGAATCGGTCGGCCAGCTCACGAGCGAGGTCGTCGGCCGGATGCAGTTCCAGCTCGACGCGCGCGACGCGGAGGGCTTCGAACAGCGACTGCTCGGCGAGGTGCAGCATCTGCCGGGAGTGCGCTCTGCGCTGCCGGTGATCGAACGGCCCGCGAACCTGATCGGCCCGACGGGCCAGCAGGCGGTCGACCTGATCGGGACCGAACCGCGCTTCGCGCGGGAAGGCAGCCCGCTGCTGCACCATTTCAGCTACGCCCAGCTCGCAAGCCAGCACGCACTCGCGCTTCCGTCGCAGGTCGCGCAGACGATCGGCGCCGGGCCCCTCACTGTGATCGAGGCGCAGGTCGGCGCCAGCAGCGTCAGCGCGCTGGTTGGCACGGAACTGAACGCGGCCTCGATCGGGACGCTCGCGCACAGTCCCGTCGCGGTCGCTCCGCTGAGCTACGCACAGACGCTCACAGGAATGGGCGGACGCCTCAACCGCGTCTTCGTCCAGGCCGCCCCTGGGCGGGAGCGTGAAGTGCACACGCGCCTGGTGCGCCTGGCCGCCGGAACCCTGAATGTCGAGCCGGCCGACTACGACGCGACGCTGTTTCGGGTCGCGGCAGCGCCCGTGAACCAGAACTTGAGCTTGTTTTCGGCGATCAGCGCGATGGTCGGCTTCATGTTCGCGATTAACGCGATGCTGCTGACCCTGCACCTGCGGCAGGGTCTCGTCCGGGAACTGCGCGCGAACGGCGCGACCCGGCTGGACGCAGTCAAGGCGCTGCTATTCGACGCACTGGTGCTCGGCGTGCTGGCCTCATTGCTGGGGCTGGTGCTAGGCGATCTGCTCTCGGTCTCCCTCTTTGACTCGAACCCGGGCTACCTCCAGCTTGCGTTTCCGATCGGCTCGCAGCGGATCGTCACCTGGCAGAGCGCGGCTATCGCCGCCGGCGTCGGGTTGCTCGCGGCGTGCGTTGGGGTGCTGACGCCGCTGCGCGAGATCTCCTCGCGCTCCTCGCGGGTACCTGGGCCGCCCGAACACGAGCCCCTCAGCCGCTGGACGCTGAGCGCCCTGGTCGGCGGCCTTGCGTGCCTCGGGGCGACGACCGCCATCCTGATCGCTGCGCCGCAGTCCGCGGTTCTCGGCAGCGTGACGCTGGTCATCGCGCTGGTGCTGCTTCTGCCGCTCCTGCTCGACGCGTTGATCGCGGCATTCGATTGCGTGCAGCGGCTTCTCGGCGGCGCGGCGGCGCCGCTCGCAGTCGCCGAACTGCGGTCGCCCACGACAAGGGCGCGGTCGATCGCGATCGCAGCGACTGGAGCGATCGCCGTGTTTGGGATCGTGGCGGTCCAGGGAGCCCGCGGCAACCTCCAGCATGGCCTCAGCCGCCTATTCCACGACGTGACGGCGACCACCGCCATCTGGGTGCTCCCGCCGGGGCCGCAGAACCTGCTTGCCACCGCGCCGTTTCAGAGCGACGCCGTCGCGAAACTGGCGCGCTTGCCAGGCGTTCAAACTGTCGGCGTGTACCGGGGGGACTTCCTGGACTACGGGGATCGCCGCCTCTGGGTGCTCGCGCCGCCGCTCACCGCTCACAACCCGATCCCGCCGAGCCAGATCGTGGCCGGCAGCCTTCCGGTCGCGCTAAGCAGGTTCAGGGAAGGTGGTTGGGTGATCCTCTCCAAGGCCGTCGCGGCTGACTACGGCCTGCGTATCGGTGAGCGCTTCACGCTGCCGGCGCCCCACCCGACCACGCTGCGAATCGCTGCGCTGATCACGAATCTCGGATGGCCTCCCGGGGCGGTCATCCTCAACCCAGCCGACTACGTACGCGCCTGGGGCAGCGCCAACCCCAGCGCCTACAACATTACGCTGCGCCCCGGGGTATCGCCGGCGCAGGCGAGCGGCGAAATACGGCGGGCGCTCGGGCGCTCCTCGGCGCTCGCCGTTCAGACTGCGCGGCAGCGCGACGATCTGCAGTTGGCCGCGAGTCGCCAGGGCCTTGCGCGTCTGACGCAAATCTCCACCCTCCTGCTGATAACCACGATCCTCGCGATGTCGATCGCGATGAGCACGATGATCTGGCAGCGTCGCCCCCAGTTCGCGCGCATGAAGGCCCAGGGCTACGACCAGCGGGTGTTGTGGCGGGCGCTGATCCTGGAGAGCGGGGTCCTGCTCGGCGCCGGCTGCTCGATCGGAGCCGCGTTCGGGATCTACGGCCAGCTGCTGTTGAGCCATGCGCTGGCGGTCGTCACCGGCTTCCCGATCGTCTTCTCCGCCAGCGTCCTCGTCGCGGTCACGACCTTTGCGCTCGTCAGCGTCGTGGCGGTAGCGATCGTCGCGCTACCTGGGCACCGAGCGGCGAGCGTTCCCCCGTACGTGTAGCCCTGACGACGGCCCTTTCCTCGGTTGGAAACAGCGCATCCCCGCTCTGGCGTGGCCTACCACGGTCGTTGTCAATGGCCAGTTAGATTGGCAGCGGTGATCCTCTACTCTCCGGGAATATCCGAGTGTCAGAGAAGCGAACACCGTAGGCCGCTCGTGCGGGCAAATCTGGACGCTCCTGGCTGCTGGAGCGCGCCAGCTCCTTTGGGCGCTGCCGAATGTCTCGCGTGAGGTAAATGCCTGGCGACAGCGGGCACAGACGATGCCCGACGCGCCTCTTCGTAACGACGCTCTCGCCTGCATCAGTAGCAAGCGTGACCACACCGAAGGCGCAGCCTTGTTCTCGATTCTGCCGAGGTATCGCCACGGAGGGCTCCTGCGGCTTCTGGTCGTCTATCAGACCATTTGGGATTTCTTGGATGATGTGAGCGAGCGCGGAGCTGGGCAGGGCATGAACAATGGCCAGCAGCTCCACTTGGCGCTGGTGGAGGCGCTGGACATCAGTGCTCCGATATCTGACTACTACTGCCATCATCCCTGGAAAGACGATGGCGGTTATCTGGTCGCGCTTGTAGAAAGCGCCCAGGCGAACTGCGCGATCCTGCCATCTTACTCGCGCGTCGCTTCGCTGCTGCTCCCCGGGGTGGCACGCTGCTCGATCCAGGGTGTAAATCACAACCCTCACCCAGGCAGTCGCGACTCGGCCCTCAAACGATGGGCGATAAGAGAGTTTCCCACCGAGCAGGCTTTGAGCTGGTTCGAGCTGACCGCAGCAGCAAGCGCATTTACGCCACACGTGCTATTGGCGTTGGCCGCTGAGTCGCCGTGCGCCAAAAGCGATCTCCAGAGGATCTACGCAACCTACTTCCCATGGGTGTCCCTGGCCATCGCGATGCTGGATAGCTACGTCGACCAGGCGGACGACGAAGCCAGTGGCGCGCATAGCTATATTTCACACTATCCAGATTCCCGGTTCGCCTCCCAGCGTCTTGGTGAAATTATCAGTCGCGCTGTCCGCAACGCTCATGGGCAGGGTTATCGACACGCTGTCGTCGTTGCGTGCATGGTCACAATGTATCTGTCGAAGGAAGGGGCAGGCACATCAGATATACGAGCGACAACTCGCCAGCTCGCCAAAGGCGACACTCTCATCGCGCGGCTGCTTCCGCTCGTGCGAGCGTGGCGAGCCATCCACGTCAACCCTCATCTGTAACCAAGAGCTGAAGATGAAGGGCGCCGCAGGCACCGAACTTCCACCCGGATGGAGCCTGCCCGCTCCAGCGCAGACGCTGGCATTTTGGAAGTGCCCACTCTGGTACCTGGAACGGTGCCGGACCCGATATGGAAACTGCTTCACGCTGAACGCCACCAGCTATCCGCCACTTGTATTTCTATCCGATCGAGCGGATGTAAAGGCGATCTTCACTGCCCCGGCGGATATGCTTCACCCCGGTGGAGGCGTCCAACCGATCACTCCAATCGTCGGCCCCAGGTCATTCATGCTCATGGAGGAAGACGAGCATCTGTTGGGCCGCAGGGCAATACTACCCGCGTTTCGCGGCCCCGCGATCGAGCAGCACGCCGACCTGGTGGCCGAGGTTGTCGAGCGACACATCGCATCCTGGCCTCGCGACATCCCCTTTGCGACCCATCCGCGCCTACGCGCGCTGACGCTCGAGATCATTCTGCGAACGATTCTCGGGATACCTGCGGACATCCGTGACGTTCGACTCGAGGTGCTTCATGGCAGGCTCCTGGCGATGCTGGCGGTGAATGGGAGCCCGGTGCTATCGGCGCCACTGCTGCGTCATGGCCCAGGCAAGCGCACCTGGCGGCGGTTCCTGCGAGAGCGAGACGAAGTCGATCGACTCATCTTCGCGCTCATCGACGAGCACCGCCACGCCTGCAGCGGCGCTGGCAACGTGCTGACGATGCTCCTGGATACCCGAAGCCTCGACGGCTACCCGATGTCCGATAGGCAGATACGCGACAATCTCATCTCGGTCATCCTCGCGGGACACGAGACGACCGCGGCAGAGCTGGCATGGGCGTTTCAGCTGCTCGCGCATAACCCGGCCGCGCTGGAGAAGCTCACTGCCGAGATCGACCACGGCGGCGAGGCATACCTGACCGCGACGATCCACGAGGTTCTGCGCCATCGGCCCGTCTTTCTCTTCGCCATGCCCAGGACCGTGGTACAGGCGATAAAGATAGGCGACTGGACCTACAGTCCCCCGGTCCAGTTGCTCGGCTGCATCTACCTCCTGCACCACGATCCAGCCGTCTATCCCGAACCCCAGAGGTTCCGTCCCGAGCGTTTTCTCCAGACGCGCACGAATCCATCCACCTGGCTGCCGTGGGGCGGCGGGCCCAGGCGCTGCCCCGGTGTCTCTCTTGCGACCCTTGAGATGCAGACGGTTGTACGCACAGTGCTTGCCACCACCGCCCTCCGCCCGGCTTCAAGACAGATCGAGCGGCCCCGCTGGCGAAGCGTGATCGTGGCCCCCAACGCCGGCTCGCGGATCGTGCTCCACCGGCGTGCCAGGTCCAGCCCGAACCGACACGCGACCGCTCCCACGGCCCCGACGCCAGGCGCTCTCGGCCAGTCGCGGACGCCTCGTACCCGCACAGCCCTTTGAGCATGTGGGCCAACCGAACATAACTCGCTGTCGAAATATATAGCGACGCGTCGCTATACAGGCAGCGATCCAATGGGCAGGATGGCCACGCATGGGCGCGCAAGGCGACACCGCTCGAAGTCCAGGGGTTGGAGAAAGCGTGGCGCTGCCCTGGCGTGCGAGAGGGGAGAGGCGCCCTGTGGGGCAGCGTCGAGGCGGGCGGCGCTGCCCCGGCAGGGGTGAGGGAGGGCAACCGAGTGGGCGGCGGGCCGGGCGTATCGGGGGACGCGCGGCTCGTCGTCTCACCGGCAGACCCCGGTCGGGCAGGCCAGGGGACGTATGCCCAGAATGAGGCGGCCCGTGTTGGCGCCCGATGGGGAGGTGGCCCGGTCGGTTCCGGTGCTGCAGGAGTCGCGGTATTCGCAGTCGCTGGAGTGGGGGCTCGAGGTTCTCGCGTGCTTTACGCCTGAGCAGCCGGTGCGTGGGATCGCGGAGATCGCGGGCGTGCTGGGAATAAGTACCTCGACGACGCACAGGTATGTCAGTACGTTGGAGCGCCTTGGGTACGTGGTGCAGGGCCGGCGGCGGAAGTATCGGCTGACGGTGGCGGTCACCAAGCTGGGGCTCTCGGCGTTGAGCGGGACGAGCCTGGGGGTACACGCGCGGCCGTTTCTGGAGGAGCTGCGCGCGGAGACGGGGTTCTCGGTCTATGTAGGGGTGCTTGATGGGCCGGAGGTTCTGGTCGTCGAGCGGGTGCGCGGCAGCCGTCGCGGTGAGAGTCTGTTGGATCCGGGTTTGCAGTTGGGTGCGCAGCGGCCGGCGTATTGCACGGCGATCGGGAAGCTGCTGCTCGCGAGTCTCCCCAAGCGCGCGTTGCGCGAGCAACTCGCGGAGGTGTCTTTCACGAAGCGGGGGCCGAACAGTCTTGCGGATAGGCGTGCGTTGCGCAGCGAGCTGGAGCAGGTCCGTGGGGTGGGTCTGGTTGTGGCCGAGGAGGAGTTCGCGGTGGGGGTGTATGAGATCGCGGCGCCGTTGCGCTCGGCGTCCGAAGTCGTGGCGGGGATCGGTCTTGAGGCGCACAGTTCGATGATCTCCCTTGGGGAACTGGTTGGTGCGCTCGGCCCGCATCTCCTCGCGGTGGCTGGTCGGCTCTCAGCGAGGCTGGGGTACCGGCGGGCTGATGAGCGGAGTGGCGGCCGGCTTGCGGTGGCGTCGGGCGGGGTGCTCGCGTGAGGGCGGCGCGGTCCCGTAAAGCGCGGGCAGCCGCCGCCGTCGGCGGGGACAGGTCGGCTACGGCGGATGCCGTGTGCGTTGAGTACAACGAGCTGCGCTATTCGCAGTCCCTGCAAGCCGGCCTGGCGGTCCTGCGGTGTTTCACAGCGGATAGGCGGGTGCGGGGTATCGCCGATGTCGGCGATGAGACCGAGCTTGGCCGCTCGACGACGCACAGGTACATGACGACGCTTGCGACGCTCGGCTATGTGGAGCACACGTCGTCTTCCAAGTACAGGCTCGCGCCGCAGGCGGCGAACCTCGGGCGCGTAGCGCTCGACAGCCAGCCGGTCCGCCAGTGCTCCCGCGAAGGGCTCCTACGGCTGCGTGAGCAGACAGGGTACGCGGTGAGTCTTGGTGTGCTGGAGGGCACTGAGGTGCTCTACTTGGAGCGCCTGCCCAGTTACGCGCGGGGGCAGTTCGAACTCGACCTCGGAGCCCACGGGCTGCGCGTGGGATGCCGCGCGCCGGCGTACTGCACCGCGATGGGCAAGCTTCTACTCGCGAGCCTCCCCGAGCCCCAGCAGCGCAGGCGTATAGCATCGCTGAAGCTCACACGGCGGGGTCCACGATCAATCGCGACCAAGACCGTGCTCCGGGAGGAGCTTCAGCGCATCCAGGCCACAGGTCTTGCGCTCAGCGACCGCGAGCTCACGTCCGCCCTGCTCTCGATCGCTACCCCGATCAGAGACTCCAACGGCGCGGTCGTCGCGGCACTGGCAGTCGAAGCGCCTACCGCAGCAATCACCCCCGAGGATCTCCTGCGCGACACCGGGCCACGCCTGATCACCGCGGCCGCGAGCCTCTATGACTCTCGACCCTGACAGGAGCAGGAGCACGACTACTTCGCCAGCAGGTGATCCTCACTCGCGTCCGCTACACCGACCGGTGGAAGAGAATGATTCGATGGAAAGAAAAGAGCGGAAAATGCGACATTTTCTCAAGAGTTCTGTTGACCTGATCCCATCAGTTCGTTTAGATTGTGTTGATAGTCTGGGATGCGAAGCCGAGCCGCGGGAGAGGAGGTGCGCGCGATGAGATGGTTATGGCGTGGTAACCGGGGCTGGTCGCTGCTCGGTGGTTTCGGGCGTGTCGTGTTGGCGGGGCTGGTGGGAGTGGTCGGTGTGCTGGTGTGGAGTGCGCTGGCTGGTGGCACGCAGCCCTATGAAACGTATGAGTCCACGGTCGCCTCGGACGGTCCGGTGGCGCAGTTCCGCTTCAACGACGCGTCGGGGTCGAGCACGATCGTTGACTCGGTGGGCTCCTACACGGCCGCCAACAGCGGGATCGTGCTGGGTGGGGAAGGCCCGTTCGGCGGCAGTAAATCGGGGTCTTTCGGCGGTGAAGCGTACGCGACGCTGCCCGCCGATCCGCTGGCGGGCGCGGGCGAATTCACTGCGGAGGCGTGGCTTGATTGGGGTGATGGCGGCACCTACAAGCAGCCGGTGTTCGAGTTCGGGTCGAGCTCGAGCAACTACCTGTATCTGACGCCGGCCTCCGCGCTCTCGGGTCACAAGCTGCTCTTCGAAATCCACACCACCGCCGGGCAGGTAGCGCAGGTCGCTGCGAGCAAACTGGCCTCGGGCGCGTGGAAGTACCTGGCCGTGAGCGAGACGAGCTCGGGCACGTTGACGCTGTACGTGAACGGCGAACAGGTCGCACAGACGACGGGCGCGACGGTCACCCCGGCGTCCCTGGGCAAGCGCTCCGAGCGACTATCTCGGCAAGTCGCTGGCCTCCGGTGAACCGCTGCTGAAAGGCAGTCTGAGCAACGTCGCGTTCTACACCAAAGCGCTATCGGCGACCCGCATCAGGGAACACTACGACGCCGGGGAGTACCCGGTGAACACCGTCGCGCCGACGGTAACGGGGACAACCAGGGACGGCAGCACGCTGAGCGCGACGAAAGGGACGTGGACGGGTCTCGCGCCGATCACGTTCGCCTACCAGTGGACGCGGTGCAACAACACAGGGGAAGCGTGCACGAACATACCCGCGGCCACGGAAATGAAATACACACTCGGCCACGGCGACGTCGGCTCAACGCTGCGGGTTGCGGTCACCGCCAGCAACAGCGCAGGCGGCTCGAGCGCGACCTCCGTCCCGACCGCGGTCATCGAAGCGCTCAAACCGTCGAACACCGTGCTGCCGGCGATCTCCGGTGCCGCGGAGCAGGGACAGCTCCTGAGCGCGAGCACCGGCAGCTGGGAAGGCACCCCGCCGATCTCCTACGCCTACCAGTGGGAGACCTGCAACAACACAGGCGGGAGCTGCAAAAAAATCACCGGGGCGACAGGGTCCACCTACCGTGTGCTGGGCTCGCAGATCGGGGACACGCTGCGCGTGATCGTGACCGCCGAAAACGCGGCGGGGAGCAAAAGCGCGACCTCCGCAGCGACTGCCGTGGTCACGACCGGCCCGCCGGTGAACACCACGCTGCCGGCGATCTCCGGCCGCGCCGAAGACGGCCAGACGCTGAGCGCGAGCACCGGCGCATGGGCGGGCACCGAACCGTTCTCCTACACCTACCAGTGGGAACTGTGCAACAGCACTGGGGAAGGGTGCACGAACATCACGGGCGCGACCAGCTCGACCTACGCCCTCGGCCCGGGCGACGTCGGGGACACGCTGCGGGTCGCGGTCACCGCGAAAAACTCGGTCGGATCGAATACCGCGACCTCCCACGCCAGCCCCGTCGTCGCGGCGATCCCGCCCGCGAACACCGCGCCGCCGGCGATCTCGGGCACCGCGCGGGACGGCCAGACGCTGAGCGCGAGCACGGGCTCCTGGAGCGGCTCGCCGCCGCTGAGCTACGCCTACCAGTGGGAGCTCTACAACAGCACAGGGACGGGGTGCGCGAACATCGGCGGCGCGACGAGCTCCACCTACACCCTCGGCCACGCCGACGTCGGCGACACGCTGCGCGTGACGGTCACCGCGAGCAACTCCGGCGGCTCGGCCTCGAGCACCTCCGCCGCAACCGGGGTCGTGGCGGCCCTCGCCCCCTCGAACACCGCGCTGCCCGTGATCTCGGGTACCGCGCAGGACGGCCAGACGTTGAGCGCGAGCACCGGCGAATGGGCGGGCACGCCGCCTTTGAGCTACACCTACCAGTGGCAGAGCTGCAACGCTGCGGGTGAAGCGTGCGCGAACGTGTCGGGCGCGACCGGCTCCACCTACACCCTCGGGGCCGGGGATGTCGGGACCACGCTGCGCGTGAGCGTCACGGCGAGCAACTCCGCCGGGTCGGCTGCGGCGAGTTCGCAGGCGAGTGAAGTCGTGACGGCGATCGTACCGATGAACGTCGTGGCGCCGGCGATCTCCGGGACGGCGCGGGTGGGACAGACGTTGAGCGCGAGCCCGGGGGAATGGGAAGGAGAACAGCCGATCAGCTACGCCTACCAGTGGCAGCGGTGCGACAGCTCCGGTGAAGAATGCGCGGATGTCCCGGAAGCGACTGGCTTGAGCTATGAGCTCACGGAAAGTGACGCGGGCCGCGCGATGCGGGTGGTGGTCACAGCGAGCAACGCCGCGGGGTCGGAATCTGCTGTGTCGGAAGCTACCTCGGTGGTCGTGGAGGTCCCGGTGAACACGGTGGTGCCGGTGATCACCGGCACTCCGAAGGAAGGACAGGAATTGACTGCGAGCACCGGGACGTGGAGCGCCTACCCGGAAGCGAGCTACACCTACCAGTGGCAGCGCTGCTACGGCACGGGCGTGAGCTGCAAAAACATCGAAGGCGCGACCGGATCGAAGTACCTCCTGGGTAGTGGAAACGCGGGTACGATCGTGCGTGTGACGGTCACCGCCACGAACACGGCAGGCTCCGGGTCGGCCAGCTCGCAGACGACTGTGCCGGTCGAAGCGATTCCCCCGTCCATTGTCGAAGCGCCCGTGATCAAAGGGGTCCTGCAGGAGGGACGCGAGCTGAGAGCCAACCCGGGTGAATGGGCTGGCAGCCCGCCGATGTTGTTCGCCTACCAGTGGGAAACTGTGACGGCCTGGGCGAAGGGTGTCTGCCGATCGCTGGCGCGAACGGCTCGAGCTACGTTCCCGGGCCGGCGGACGTCGGTGGCACGCTGCGCGTCTCGGTGACGGCGAGCAACCTGGCGGGCATCTCCGTCATGAGCGCCTCACTGCCCAGCGGCGTGGTGGAAGCGGGGCCGTTCCTCGTCGCGCAGTTCGGCACGGCGGGCTCCGGTGAGGGGCAGCTCAAAGACCCGAGCGACATCGCGTTCGAGACGAACGGCAACGTCTTGGTGCTCGATCGAGGCAACGACCGGGTGGAGGAGTTCGGAGCCGAAGGCGGCTACCTCGGGCAGTTCGGTTCGGAAGGCTCGGGAGAAGGGCAGCTGTCACGACCCGATGCGCTCACGGTGGACGCCAAAGGTGACGTATGGGTGATCGATACGGGCAACGATCGCGTGGAGGAGTTCAGCGCAACGGGCGAATACCTCGAGAGCTTCGGGAGCGAGGGCAGTGAACCCGGTGAGTTCGAGCGCCCGGAGGGGATCGCTGTCTACGGTGGGAGCGTATGGGTGGCGGACACCGGAAACAGCCGGCTGGAGCGTTTCAACGAAGCCGGCGTATACCAGCAGACGATTGGCGCCGAAGGCTCAGGCATGGGAGAATTGAATGAACCGGAAAGCATGGCGATCGATCACAATGGCAATGTCTGGGTCTTGGAGGGGCCGGAACGACGCGTCGAAGAGTACAACGAAGCCGGTGAACTCATCGGGGGGTTCCCTGCCCGCGAAACACCCGAAGGGCTGGACGTCTTTCCGTCTGGGATCGCCGTCGACGCCAACGACGACATATGGGTCGGCGACGTGAGCAACAACCGCGTCGTAGAGTTCCCTGAAAAAGGGTACCCCGCGCAGTTCGGAGGCGTCGGCAGTGGCGCCGGAGAGCTTCAGCTCAGCACCCCGATGGGCCTGGGCGTCGATTCCCACGGAGACATCTGGGTCCCCGACCCGGGCAATGACCGTGTCCAGGAGTGGACGCTCCCTCCCTCACCCCCGACCAGCGTCGCGCCCCCGAGCGTCTCGGGCGAAACGGTCGCCGGCGAGACGCTGAGCGCGACCACGGGCTCCTGGGCCGGCGATCCACAGGCATACCGCTACCAGTGGCAGCTCTGCGGAGGTGGCCTGGGGTGCAACGCCATCGTCGGCGCCGACACGCAGACCTACATGCTCGCCCAGGGCGATGTGGGCGAGACCGTGCGCGTGCTCGTGACCGCGTCCAACGCCGGGGGGGCCGCGAGCGAAGTCTCGTCCATGACTTCGTCCGTGGTGTCGGCGACACCGCTCTCGAACACGGCGGCACCGGCAGTCTCCGGCGCGGTGCAGGACGGACAGATGCTCCACGCGAGCACCGGGGCCTGGAGCGGGTCGCCGCCCTACGCCTACGCCTACCAGTGGGAAAGCTGCAACGGTGGCGGCGGCGAATGCGCGCCGATCGAAGGCGCCACTGGTCCCGAATACGCGCTCGGGGAAGGCGACATCGGAAGCACCCTGCGCGTGAGCGTTACCGCCACCAACGCCGCCGGCTCGGCGCAGGCAACCTCGCCGGCGAGCGCACAGGTGACGCCCGAACCCCCGGGTGAGATCCAGCCCCCCACGATCTCCGGTGTCCCGGACGCCCGCCAGGTTCTGTACGCCAATCACGGTGCCTGGACGGGAACCGAACGGCAGTTCAGATACCAGTGGGAAAGCTGCGACTCCAGCGGTGGCGAATGTGCGCCGATCGAAGGGGCCACCGGCCCCGAATACGACCTCGGCGAAGGCGACATCGGCACCACGGTACGGGTCAGGGTAGGCGTGGCCAGCGCCGTCGGTTCGCTCACCGACGTGTCGGCCGTGACGCCCGTGATCGGCGCACCCGGTGCGCTCGCGAGCACGGCCCCACCGGTCGTCTCCGGCGTGCCACAGGTCGGCCAACCGCTCACCACGAACACCGGCAACTGGGCGAGCACCGGCACGGTCACCTACTCCTACCAGTGGCAGCGCTGCGACCGCTTCGGCCTGCACTGCACGGACATCGAAGGCGCCACCGGCACGAACTACACCCCCGCTGCCGGTGACGCCGACAGCACGCTGAGAATCCAGGTCACCGCCAGCGAGGAAGAACATGCGGTCTCCCGCATCTCGTTCGCAACGCAGACGGTCGCAGCGACCGGCGCCCCCGCGGTGGAGCAGCCGCCGCTCATCAAGGGCCCCACCCTCCAGGGGCAGACCCTCACTGCGAGCACCGGGCAGTGGGCGGGCGAAGGCCCGGTCAGCTACTCCTACCAGTGGGAGCGCTGCACCAAGTCGGGGGAATGCACCGCGATTGAAGGCTCCATCGCCGCCACCTACACTCTGACCGGAGGCGACGTGGACACCACTCTGCGAATCATCGTGACCGCCACCGACAGCGGCGGCAGCACGGCTGCCGTATCGGCTGCCACGGCCACGATCGACCCCGAATCACTCACCGAGATCACGCCCCCGTCGGTCTCCGGCGTCGTCGAGGTCGAAGGCGAACTCGACGCCGAACCGGGCATCTGGAGCGCCACCGGCCCCGTCTCCTACGCCTACCAGTGGGAACGCTGCAACGCCGGCGGCGGCGAATGCGCACCGATCGCAGGCGCCGAAGAACCCGGCTACCAGCTCACGGCGGGGGACCTCGGCTCGACGCTGCGCGTCAAGGTGACCGCCACCAGCCCGCTCGCCAGCCAGAGCGCCTACTCAGCCCCGACAACAGGCACCCCCGGCGGCGAAGCGACCGTCGAACAGGCCACGGAAACCGCCCAGCGCACCGACCCCGCGATCCTCGCGCCCTCCACGACCGCGATCCTCGAAGGGCAGACCGTCGCGCCCGCGCTCGGCGACGAAGAAGAACTCTCCTCCCAGCAGGCCCTGACGACCACGAGCGTCTCCAAGGAAGACCCCGGCGAACTCGCCGTCAATACCCCTGACGGCGAACTCAGCCTCAAACCCGAGGAAACCTCCCCCAAGGCCACCACGCTGCCAACCCTCGTCAACGGCACGGTCGCGCTGTTCACCAACACCTGGCCCGCGACCGACACCATCCTCCGACCCGACGCCCTCGGCACCACCACGATCCTGCAACTCCGCTCCGCTGAAGCCCCACGGTCCTTCTCCTGGGAAGCGGGCCTCGGCGCCGGCCAGCAGCTGCGCCAACTCCCCGACGGCAGCGTCGCCGTCATCAGCTCCACCGAACCGTTCAGCGCGCCCCCGCCAAGCCCGGAACCCGAATCGCAGGCCGGTCCCGAACAGCCCGAAACAACCGCCGAACAAGCCGAAAGGGAACACGAAGAAGCCGCGCCCGAAGAAGAAGCCCAGCCCGAACCCCCACCCTCGGCGCCGCGCAGCACGACACCCCCCGCAGAAACCCCGCCCGGCCAGCTCGAACCCCAGAACACCCAGGCACAGTACGAAGCTGCCACCAGCGCAATGGGCGCAGCCGAAACCCAAACCGGCGGCACCACACTGATGGTGACCAGCCCCCCACACGCCATCGACGCCGCCGGCCACACCGTCCCGGCCTCCCTGGCCGTCAACGGCGACACCATCACCCTGACCCTTGAGCCGAGCGAGACCCCCACCTACCCAATCCTCGTCGCACTGCCGGTCGCCGCGCCCAGCGACAAAACCAGCGCCGAACGCGACCCATTCGAGTACGGGCTCTCCGACCAGCGCTACACGACCTTCACCGAAGAAAACGCCAAGACCAACGAAAACATCGCCCGCCTGAAAAACCCCAAAGCACCCCTCTACGTCCAGACCGCCCGGCTGGCCGTTCCCTGGGATATCTTGACTCCCCAGCCTATAAAAGGCAAAGAAGCTGAAAAGAGGCACAAGGAACTTGAACAAAAGCGCGAAGAAGCTGAAAAATGGGTCTCCGCAGTCGAGAACGACGGCCTCGAACCTTACATCACGCTCGAGGCGGAAGAACACGAGGAACACCCGCCGAGTGTCCCCAAGTATCGCCACGCGACTAATAGTGCTCCGTTAGGTTGGTTGTGGGTGTAGTTGGTGGTGGGGCGGCAGCTCTCTGTGGCAGGTGGGGCAGGTTCCGTGCCAGCAGGCCAGGAGCGCTTGTAGCTCGCGGACGACCCGGAAGAGGGTTAGGCTGCCGCCCTGGCTGGAGGGCGCCGGGTTCGCTCCAGGGTGAGGAACGCGTGTGCGATGGAGACGAGGGTGACGTGGTGGTGCCAGCCGCGGTAGGTGCGGCCCTCGAAGTGGTCGAGGCCGAGCGCGTCCTTGAGCTCGCGGTAGTCGTGCTCGATCCGCCAGCGCAGCTTCGCTAGTTTCACCAGCGTCTTTAGTGGCGTGTTGGGCGGGAGGTTGGAGAGCCAGTACTTGGTCGGCTCGTCCTTGCCTCCGGGCCACTCGCACAAAAGCCAGCAGACCGGGATCTCCTCGCCGTTTCTGTTGGCGTTGTTGCGCAGGTGGATGTTCGCGGGGCGGACCTTCAGTGCCAAGAACCTGGAGGTCATGCTGCCGCGTGTGCCCTCCCGCCAGGTGACTGTCTGAGCGGCCTGTTTGCCGGCGGCGAGCGCTAGCGCCTTCAGTGAGGATGGCTCCTCGCGATAGCGCGGCTTGGGCGGCCTGCCGGTCCCTTTCCACTCCGGGCGCTCGGGCTGGACGCTTTCACCATAGGCAGAGGTGCCGCCCTTGACGTCCAGCACGTACTGCAGCTCGCGCTGCTGAAGACCCAAGCGGAACTCGGTGTTATCGCCGTACGCGCCATCACCGAGGATCACCGGCGGCTGGATCGCCCAGCTGATCAGCTCATCGATCATCTCGAGCGCCTGTCGCCATTTCTCGACGTGGTGCGCATCCTGCGGCAGCTTGGCTTTCTCGCGCCGCTGCTGGTTGAACTCGCTGTCCTCGTCCCACTCCTGCGGGATGAACAGCCGCCAGTCAAGCGGACACGACGCCTGCTCTGACGCGGCGTTGATCGACACCCCGAGCTGGCAGTTACCGACCTTCCCCAGCGCGCCGGAATACTGGCGCGCGACCCCGACCGACATCTTCCCGAACTTCGGGAACCCGGTGTCATCAACGATCCACGCCTCGGGCTCGATCTCGGCGCTCATGCGTAGCGCCAGCTCCCTGCGCACAGGCTGCCAATCCCACGGCGACTGGTTCACAAACTGCTGCAAGCACTGCTCGTCCCCGTCATCGAGCCTGGCAGCCATCGGCTCGATCGACTTGCGCTTGCCGTCCAGCATCAGCCCGCGCAGATACACCTCGCCCCAACGCCGCTGGTCCTTCCGGCGCATCGAGTCGAACATCTCCCCGGCGAACTGCTCCAACCGCCCCCGCACACGCGCAAGCTCACCCAGCGAAAGACCAGCCACAGTCTGCATCTTGACCTCCCCAATCGACAGCAGCATCGACAAAGAGATTCGAGATCCCAACCCAAACACCTTCAACCTAACGGAGCACTACTAAGGCTCTGATCGAGAAGTTCGGCAAGCAGGGGGTGGCACGGTGGGGCGCGTGGAATGAGCCAGACCTCAAACCAAACCTCATAGGCCATGCATTGGCTGCACACTACTGGCAGGCTGCCCAGTCGGTAGCTCTGGAACTCAACTGCCACTGTACTATCGTCGCAGGCGAATTCTACGAGTACCCCGAGCAGGAACTCCCATACTATTCTGGAGACTATCGGAAGGCGCTCTTGGAATACGATCCTCAGGCATGGAAGAGCGAGCACAAACACGCAACGCCTGACCGCAATGCTTGGAAGAAGCACAAAATACCTGGCACATGGGGTTTCCATGATTACAAGGATGTGGTCGAAGCCAGGAGCACAAACGCGTCGGAATTCCAACATTTCACCAGCGGAGGCAAGCTGGGGAAGCCGCGAGTCTGGATAAGCGAGGCTGGCGTTCAACTTCACAATGGAGCCGAAGGCAAGCCCCCTACCCGTTTGGCGACTCCACCGGAAGCCAATGAATTCAACCTGCAGACAGAAGCGGCCAATGCGTTCACTTCCCTTCGCTATGCCAAACCCATACATGGAAACAGCATTCCCCGCATAGAACGTGTGTACTACTATGAGTACGAAGCACCAAGAGAAGCGACCCTGAAAATAGAACCAAACGCATTCGACAGCGGACTGGTCGAAGCAGAACCGGAACCCGGAGGCGAAGGCAAAAGCTATGGTGAAGTCCGGCCGGTATACTGCTTCCTGGCGTATGAATCGCACAGATGTCCACCGACCGTCGTGACGCTGAGCGAACGTTCGGCCAAGGTGGACACGCATGGCATCGAAGCCGAAGTCTCGTTCGAATGGGAGCTGACTGGAAGCAATGAAATTCACACCGTCAACGCACAGGCCAGGGGAGCAGACGTCTTTCGTCCGCAAGTTATTCCCGCAAACTCAGTATTTGCGCGTTGTACTTCCTACCGATATCGTGCTATGGTAAAAAACCATTTTGGCGAAACGGCTACAGGTCAATACATCAATGTGAGCCAGATCTGCACATGATGTATGATCTCCAGACCGCAACTTTCGCGCCTCCATTGGGTCTAAGTGTCGTGGAAAAGCAACCGAGAACTACAGCTTTGAGGAGCCATGCGTAGACTTGCCACCATAATCGCATCAGCGGTGTTGATAAGCATCTCGACCACGGCCATCGCCACTGCGGCAACACATGCAAGACAAGGACACAAGGGGACCGCTGAGTGCCCTCCTAAGCATGAGGCAGTGCTGGCGGCCGATGCTCAGGCCATCGTCTACAAAGCCCCTACTTCACCGGAAAGTCTGGGCGGTGATATATTTGCGTGTTCATACTCCAACAAACATTCATTCCGGCTTGGGTCAGAGCTGTACGGAGGTCCGTCAGGCTCAGGGGGTGTGCTTCCAGTCGCACTAGCCGGTCCGGTTGTGGCATACGGCGTCGGGGAATCCTACACCGGACCGTCGGGGCACAGCTTTAGGGAAATCATGGTTCGCAATCTTGTGACCGGAAAGTTGATCCTTAAGACACCGAACGGGTCGCCGGCAGAACCCGGAGATATCGGCCTTGGGGAAACGACAGCAATAGTCGTTAAGAGCAACGGGTCGGTGGCCTGGATCGTCAGGGCAGGTTTGGCGCAGCTCGGTGGTATACAAGTCCGCTCAGTCGATAAGACCGGCAGCCATCTACTCGCCGCCTCACCAGAAATCGAACCCGACTCCCTCGCGCTCGCGGGCAGCACGCTGTACTGGATGCAGGGCGGCAAGCCGATGTCGGCGACGCTGGACTGAGCTCACCGATGGGCGGATGGGCTTTGCGTGTTGATAACCATCAGAGCTACAGCTTTGAAGAGCCATGCGTAGACTTGTCATTGCAATCACAACAGCGGTGTTGATGACCGTCTCGGCGGTCGCTACAGCGGCGCCCGCAAGGCGTGCGCACAGAGAGGCCACTCAGTGTCCTCCTGCCCACGATGTGGTGCTTGCCGCCGACGCGCAGTCTGTTATCTACAGGGCTCCTTTTTACGTGGAAATGGTGCCACCCTATATATTTGCATGCGCCTACAGTTCGAAGCGACCGTACAAGCTAGGACGGACCACTGAGGGCAGCGCCGCTGGTTCTGTCGGCACAGGCCCATTCGCGCTCGCAGGCCAGGTCGTAGCATATGATGTTGGCGAGTCTTTTACTGTATTTGAAACCCACTTTCGTGAAGAAATTTGGGTCCGCAACCTGGCGACTGGAAGAGTGATCTACAGAATGCCGAATGGTTCACCCTCAGAATCCGAAGACGTTGGCATCGGGGAAACCACGGCGATTGTAGTGAAGGGCGATGGATCGGTGGCCTGGATCGCCAGGGCAAGCAGGCAGCTTGGTAGCATCCAGGTTCGCTCAGTCGATAAGACCGGCAGCCATCTGCTCGCGGCCTCACCAGAAATCGAACCCGACTCCCTCGCACTCGCGGGAAGCACGCTGTATTGGACACAGGGCGGCAAGCCGATGTCGGCGACGCTGGACTGAGGCTCCCGATGTCGCGGGCTGGTTTGTCATGGGGTGCGAGCGGTCTCTCGATCGTGCTTATTGCGATTGGTGCGGGAGGTTGTGGCGGGAGCACCGCCACGAAGGCGAGCGCATCAAGGCAGACCCGGACCGCCAGACCCGTACCCGCCTACCGTGTCGGCCAGTACTGCGACCCCATCAAGGCCGCGAGATATCGAGCGCTTGGCCTGGAGTGTCGTCGTCATCACCTTGCAAAGCGCTGAACGTCGACGCCCCGAGCATTGAGACGGCGGCACGTCCGCTTCTCGGCACCGCGCTGGCCGGCCCCCGCTTTTCGGTCCAGCGAGCCCGGCGCGCGTACCGGACGTCCTGGGGGTTGAGAGGCCCTCACGGGCGAGTATCTTCTTGGCGGCCAGCAGCGCGTCGATCCGGTCAGACTTGCCCGTCCGGCGATCACGCCGCCGGGGACGCTCGACCTCCATCACTTGCATCCCGACGTCCTGCAGATGTTTGCACAGCCCCGTGCCGTAACTGCCTGCGCCCTCAATCCCGACCAACACACCGCCGCCGAGGCCCTTCAACCACTTCATCAGCTCGCGGTAGCCAGCCGGGCTCGCCGCGACCACGATCTCGCCCAACAGCTCGCCGAGCTCGTTGAGTGCCACGGCTACGTGCTCGTGCTTGTGCGTGTCCACGCCCACTGCGATCATTGCATCCTCCTCATCGTCATCGTTGGTGATGTGGAGGCCGCCGGACAGAGCTGTGTCGAGCGATGTCAGGCTTCTATGAAGTCACGGCGACCTGGGTACGGCAGCGGCGGGAGACAGATCTCTAGCAGGGCACTTGTGGCCAGCCAAATCGCGAGTCATCCCGCCGCCAGCCGCACCCTGCCCGGGGTACCGGACGAGACCGCCCGATTCCTGCTGCGCTACGCCCTACGGGCTCCGCTTCGCAGGAATCGGCCTACCACACTCCAAGAGCCCGATAGGCAACCAAGACGCTACACAGCCAATCCTTAGCCTCGATGACCACCCACACCACCACGGATTCCGTTTTGTAAACCGGGGGTCGCCGGTTCGATCCCGGCCGTCGGCTCTGCGAGGACGCCCCGCTCACGCAGCGCAATGTCCGCGGCCCGGGTAGGGTCGGGATCACCTCGACGACGACGGGGGTACCTGCAACGCGCCGTCCGATGATCCCGTCGCCGCTAGTCTGGGCTCCGGGCTCAGTGCAGCAGGTGTTCGAGGACGTTGCCGACTTCGTGCACCACGGTCCCGACAAGCGAGCCCGACTGTTCTTCGCTCGAGCCGCCTGAGGGTTCGGACCCGCTCGGGGATTCCGAGCCGCTCGGGGATTCAGAGCCGCTCGAAGAGCCCTGGCCGCCGGAGGAGCCTTCTGTCCCGCCCGAGCCCGAGCCTGAGCTTGAGCCGGACTGACCCCCGCCGGGGGCGGCCCCGCCCCCTTCCCCTGAGCCCTGCGGCGGGGCACCCGCTCCCGCCCCACTCCCGGAGCCGGTGCCCGCTGCCGAGCCCACGGGTTCGTCGGTCTGCCCCGCACCCGATCCTCCACTCTGCCCCGAGCCCCCGCTCTGCCCCGACCCACTGCCCTGTCCCGATCCACCGCCTTGGCTCCCCTGGCCGGGGCTGCTCGGCGGCGTCGTGCCCTGAACCGTGCCTCCGGAGCGCGGCGCACCCGTGCCCGAGCCGCCATGCGGCTGCCCGGTGGTGCCCGCCCCTCTGCAGCAGCGACCGCCGCCCGGGGTGCTCACAGTGACGGAGCGACCCCGGCGGGGGGTTCGAAGGGCGGTGCCAGACGCGCCACCGTGCCCGAACCGACTCCGGCGGGCCGCGCGGTGCGAGGGCGGAGCGGCGGACGCGGACTCGCCACGCTCGGGCCCCACACCAGCCGGCGCCGAGGAGGCGACCGCGGCGGCCGCGCCCCCGGAGGCGCTCGCGGCGGAGAGCCCGTGCCGATCCCGGTGGTGCGCGGACCCGCTCAGGTGGACGACCGCCGCGCCGGTGAGCACGGTGCCGGCGGTGAGCGCCACCACTCCGCCCTTCAGCAGCAGCCCGCCGAATCCCACCGTCGCGCCACCACCGGCGAGCTCGGCGACCCGTTCGGGCGCAGGCCCGCCCTGGTCGGCCCGGCCGGCTATCCAGCTGAGCAGCGGGGGCGGGGTGAGCGCGGTGACCGCCGTGCGCAGCGTCGTACGCGCCCTGTACAGCAACCCTCGGACCGCGCCGTGGCTGATGCCGAGGTCGCTGGCGACCTGCTCGTGACTGTGCCCCGCGACGGCGGTGCGCACGATCACCTCGCGCTGCAGTGGAGGCAGCGCCGCAACCTCGGCGAGTGCCTCGCGCGTGGTCAGTCCAAGGTCGAGGCCGGACTCCCCGGCCGCCGAGAAGCCGGGCCAGCCGGCCGGGTCCGCGAGCGGCTCACCGTCGTGCGCCGCGTCGCGCACGGCGTTGGCGGCGGTGTTGTGCACCACCCGGTACAGCCACGCTTTGAGGTCGCGGACCTCCGCACCCTCCCGCACGGCGATCCACGTCTTCAGCAGCGCGAGTTGGACGACGTCCTCGGTGCGGGCCTCGGGGAGCAGGCGCCGGCAGTAGCTCAGCAGCGGCCGGCGGTAGCGGTTCACGAGCGCCTCGAACGCGCGCTCGTGCCCCTCGCGCACGAGCGCGAGCAGTCGCTCATCCGACTGGGTCGCCAGCAGGCGGGTGGGGATTCCTGGACTCATCGCTTGTACGGGAGCGGTGGCGGCCCGGGGGTCCTGGTGGCCCTCGCGGCGGCCTTGCGCCCAACCATCCTTACGACACGTTAGACACGAACCACCTTACGACTTCACGCGGCTGGACGAAAAGGCGTGGACCGAACCTCTACCCACGCGACTCGTCCGAACTTTTTCGGCGGCTCAGAGGCCTCTCGTAACCGCTCGTAGACCTTCCGTAGGTAGAGATTGCCGAGCGCGGCGGCGAACTCTTCGTCGTCGAGGATTCGTTGAGGATCTCGTCGCTCTCGACGGGTCCAGAGAGCGACTGTAGCGCCTGTGTTACGCTCTGATGCGGACGACCACACGAAACCCAGTCCGCTCCGAACTGCCTCCGATTATGGCCAAGCTCCTCGACACCAGCTACTACGACCAGCGGCGCCGCGACTGGCTCGCGGACGAGGGCACTCGCGCGGAGTACGAGCGCGCACGACAGGAGATCGAGCAGATCGACGAAGTCATCCGCTCGCTGGATGAGCTGCGGGTGGACGCGGGGATGTCGAAGGCCGAGCTGGCACGGCGCGTAGGGCGGAACCCCGCGAGCATCAGGCGTCTTTTCACGGCCGAACAAGCACGCCCCGAGCTACCGCTCATCATCTCGATAGCCAACGCGCTGGACGCCAGCATCGAGGTCAGACGTCGCCCGCGGCGACCAACCGGCGAGCGGCACAGCCGCGACGCTGCGACAGCCTGACGCTCTCCGACAACCGCCGCCGGGGCTCGTAGGCTGCCGCGGTGACTTGGGACATCATCTTCTATGCGACCGCCGAGGGCTCTGTGCCGGGAGCGGATTTCCTCGACGGCTGCCCCGCGAAGGTCCGGGGAACCGTTCTCGCCGTGCTCGACGCGGTTGCGGAAGCTCCACCGCCCGCCTTCTCCGGCGGAGGCAAGTGGGAGGCGATGCACGGCAACATGGGCGGCTGGTACGAGATCCGCGTCACCGGCCCGGGGCGTGAGCAGTTCCGGCTCTTCTGCCTGCTTGAGAACGCCGACGCGCGCACCTTGGCCGCGCGTGGCCTGCGTGGGCCAGCCATCGCCGTGATTACCGGAATGCGCAAGAAGAGCGGGACAGTCTTCAGCGAGCGGGACTACGCGAAGGTACGTCAACTTGGCAGCGACCATACCGCACGGACGCCTCGGCGCATCGCCAAATAGACGCCCGCAAGCGGGAGCGCGCGAGTACGGCAAGTCGAATGTGCCCGCTGTGTGATTTCGCCGGCGTGCATCTTCACGAGCCTTTCCCACGCCGTCCGCTAGGCCCCTTCGATGAAAGTGAACATCTCTGGGGGTTGAGACCCATGTCCGCGTCGATGCCGCACTCCGCCAATTGAAACGATGCGTTAAGGTCTCCACATGCTCATGGTCATATTCGGAGCCGGAGCGTCTTACGACAGCGCGCCGCACGAGGCCCCTGGTTTACCGTTGGCGAAGGATCTGGTGGCTCCCGAGTACAACGGCATCGCCGCCCAATACCCAGCGAGTAGAGCTGTCATCGATTACGTGCGCAATCAGATCGAAGAAGGCTCAACCATCAGCTTGGAGCATGCACTCGCCAAGTTTGAAACCAACGCGGAGAATAGCTTCGAGCGCAGGGCGCAACTTGTTGCCTTCCGCTTCTATCTGCGCCATCTCGTCACCAACCGGACGGAGTCGTGTCTAAATGTAACCAGCGGCTATACGCATTACCTGAAGTTGTTCAACCGCCTTCACGATTGGCAGCGCCAGTCAGGAGAGCCAATTAGGATCGTTACATTTAACTACGACACCCTAATCGAGGATGCCCTGGAAACAGTCGTTACGGGTTGGCGATTCAACAAAAAAGGCGACTACATCAAGCGGACCGATTGGACACTTACGAAGCTGCATGGCTCTGTTACATGGGGTCGCGTCGCTCGTTACGGCGGCCCAGACTTCAGTATATCAAATCCCGACCGTGCTATGGCACTCGCCAATCAATTACCGTTTGAGGATGAACGAGCTCTATCTTTTCAGATGTGGTCTGGGACGACCCTCGACGCACCACAGAAGCAAGTATACATTCCAGCGCTGGCTGTACCGATGGCAAACAAGACGCGATTCGAATGCCCGACGTTCCACATGGAAGCTCTACAGAGTCGCATGACCGAGGTAAACCGCCTTCTGATTTGCGGCTGGCGCGCGGCCGAGTCGCACGCGATCAGGATTCTAAACCGCATCAACCCCGGATACTATCTGGGGGTTGTTGCAGGTAGTCAGCCCGACCTTGATGAGGTCCTTGCCAACCTTGGTCCCGTCGGCGAAAAGGGAAAGCGTTGCTTGATGCTGCCTAGTGGGATGAGCGGCCTAGCATCGGACATGTCACAACTGGACCTTTTGACCGAAAGACCTTGGTAGCGAAGCGCGATCGTGTCGGGTCGTCGAGCAGCTTCGTGAAGGTGAGTGGGCTCGTGTTGAAGAACTGCTGACCGGCGGCGACCTGCAGGAGGGGCTCGACGTTCTCGATCGTCTCGGAGACCTGCCGATCCTTCCTCAAGACCGGGGGTCGGCCCGCTCGATCCCGGCCCGCGGCCCCAGGGACAGCTCGGGGCGGCCCGCCAGGATGGGCCGCCCCGAAGCTATGTCCCGCCCCGTGGGGAGGGGCGCTTTTGCACGAGACCGGATCTGCCGACGGAAGGATGGAGCGCCATCGCAGGTTCCGGGAGTGGATCCCTCGCGCTATCTGTTGGTCCTTATGGACGCCCTATAGAGACACCGCTCCTCCGCAAACCTCACGCGCGACATGGGCCAGTTGGGGCACCACGCTCCAGCAGGTCCGTCCGATCTTGCGTACCGTCCCCGGCGTCTGCGATCATTGGCCAGTAGCACCGATGAGGTTTTGGTCGGCTCTCGTACGGCGAAAGAGCCCTCGGGCTCTGCTCCATTGGCGAGCTAGCTTTGCGGGGGCCGACCGTAGTTCTTCTTCAGTAGTACGCGGCGGTCCCTCGGAGCCACACGTCGAACTCGCTTCGGATCGAGTACGTGCGAGCGGATGTCCGCCCTCTCCCACTTCCGCTGGATCGCCCACGTGCAGTAGTCGGCTACCTGGAGACATGGGTCGCTGTCGGTGGGCCAGAACGCGACCCGATGAGAGCGGCACGGCGATAGTTGAAGGACGACTTCGCCGACGGCAGTGTGGAGCGCGTGACGTGCCTTTTTCGTCCCGAGACTCAAGGCGGCGACGAAGAGCCGATCTGCCGAGGCCATATGCCGGGCGAGGTATTTGAAGTGCAGATACCAAGCCATCTTGTAAAGCTGCGCTTCTTCCCTGAGGTGCGGCTGCGCCTTGCACTTCTCAAGGATCGTGGCGTCTACTTGGCAATCCATGTCAGCCAGAAACGCGAACACCTCGTCTCGAACGGCTTGTGGGTCTTCGGTGGCATGGAAAACCCGGTCGAGATGCAAGCCTCTCCAGCCGAGCTCCCGGCGCAGCGCGAGCAGAGCATCCCCCACCTCGCAATGAGCAGACGTGACAGTGCAGAGGATGAAGTAGCGCGACGCGCCCTGTCGTCTCGAGAAGTCGAAGTTGCCCGCCTCATCGGCGAAGACGTAGCGATCCGGCATCCGGCGAGCATCTCATAGGGGGAGGCGGGAGCAACACGCAGAGGACGGCCAGCACCCACCCAACCACCACCCACCGCATCGATCGCAACCCACCCGGGTTATTAGGGCGAGGTAAAGAGAGCCGTACGAGAGAGCCGGGGCGTGGCGAGACAGCTCCGACCGACATCACCAACCCTGCACTGAGGAGGATCACATGCGCCTGAGAACACTCGCTTTGGCGTGCGCGGTTGCTCGTCGTCGTCGCTGGCGCTGCCCGCGACGGAGGCGTCCGCGTTCTATTCACCCCAGCCCGGCGGCCGCTGCCGGGTGACCATGCGTCGCTCCGCGGCGGATCACCGCGGGCGAATCGGCCACGGTCTTCGGTCAGCTCGTGTGCCGCCGCGACGTGAACACGGAAGGCAAGGTCGTGAGGCTCTTCCGCCGCGTCCCCGGGGACTCCGGGTTCACGCTCGAGGCGAGCACCACCACCGGCGCCGGCGGCGCCTACCAGTTCCAGCTCACCGGCAGCGTGGTGGAAAACAACGGCGTGTGGCACGTGCGCTCCCACGGCGCGGAGAGCGTCAACCGGAGGATCCGCGTCGCCCCCCAGGTGACGCTCGAAGGGCCGCCGGAAGGCACCCAGATCCTGACGGGAGTCGCCAACAAAGTCACGTTCACCGGCACAGTCACTCCGGCGGACATCGGCGCGCGGGTGGTGCTGCAGCGCCAGAACGCGCTCACCGGCAACGAATGGCACCGGATCGACTTCGGCGTCGTGGAAGCGGGGGGCGGCTACTCGATCCCCCACACCTTCCTCGTCCCCGGCGACGCCAACCTGCGCGTGCTGGTGCTCAGCCAGGGACGCAACGTCCCCGAAACGTCGAGCCCGCTCACCTACGAGATCTCGCAGGCGCAGAACAAAGAACTGACGATCGAAGCCACCCCCGACCCGATCTTCTACGGGCAGTCGGTGGTCATCGGCGGAACGCTCGCGGGCGTGACCACCAGCCAGCCGGTGACGCTGCTGGCGCGCACGGTCCACCAGCATGGCTTCGCGCCGGTCGCCCAGGTCGACACCAGCAGCACCGGCGCGTACACGTTCCCCGCGCAGACACCCGTCAACAGCACCTACTACAAGGTGCAGGGCGACGGCAAGACCTCGGCGGTGCTGTTCGAGGGAGTGCGGTATGTGCTCACCGCCGAAGCATCGGCCACCTCGGTGATGGAGGGACAGGTGGTGACGTTCTCGGGCAAAGTCGCCCCCACCCCGGCCCGACCCGGCCACGTGATCTACCTGCAGCGCGAGAACGCCTCCGGCACAGGCTTCCACGTCGTGCGGGTGGGCACGGTCACCCCGGAAGCGACGTTCTCGATCCCCTACCAGGTGTTCAGCGTGGGGACCGACGTCTTCCGCGTGTACATCCCCGGCGGCCCCGACAACGGGGGTACGGCGAGCCAGACGTTCACGATCAACGTGAGCCCGGCGCCGGCCGCGGACGCTGAAGGAAACCCCGGGCAACTCCTCGACCCCCTCGGAAGGGTCGACCAACTCCACCGAAGTGGAAAAGGAAGGCGAAGAACGCACCGGCGAAGGCGCGGAAGGTCTCACGGCACCACCGCGGCGAAGCAAAAACCGAAACGGAAGAAGCTCCCCGCGGGCATCACCACCACCGGTAGCGCACCGCAGGCCGCACGCACCAGCCTGGTCACGCCGAGGCCGCCTCCCGGGGCGGCCTCGGTCCGTCTACGCCGCGACCGCCCGCGCGTCGCAGGTGGGCGCCCACCTTGCGCTTGACCCGCTGCAGGGCGTTGTCCACGGTCTTGGTGTCGCAGGCGAGGTGCTCGCCCACCTGCTCGTAGGAGCAGCCGTCCAGGTAGAGCGAGAGCACGCGGCTCTCCAGCTCCGAGAGGGCCGTGGAGAGGCAGCCCACCAGCGAGCGCAGCTCCTCGGAGGAGATCACCTGGTTGGCGGGGTCGTGCACCGAGGGACCGGGCAGCACCTGGTCGAGCGTGGGCGCATCTTCGCCGCCCCCGGCGGGCGTGGCGGAGAAGGAGACGTACTGGTTCAGGGGGGTGTGCTTGTTGCGCGTCGCGGTCTTCACGGCGGTGATGATCTGGCGGGTGATGCACAGCTCGGCGAAGTTGCGAAAGCTCGACTCGCGGTCGGTGCGGAAGTCGCGGATCGCCTTGTAGAGGCCGACGAGGCCCTCCTGGATGAGGTCGTCGGAGTCTCCTCCGGCGAGGAAGTAGGAGGAGGCCTTCAGGCGCACGAAGCCGTGGTAGCGGCGCACCAGCCGGTCGTACGCGTTGCGGTCTCCCTGCTTGGCCATGGCGATCAGAAAACCGTCATCGACCTTGACCTCAGAGTGAGGGTTACTGGAGATACGTGCCACGAGCAGGTCCTTTCTCGGACTGCGCGCAGCCCGGATCGCTCAGTGGCGCACACCTCCCCCGGCGCCAACAGCTATGGGCTAAGAATCGACTACAGGTCAAGCTTAGGTTCAGCGTTACGGACGCGAGGTTCGCACAGTTATGGAGCGTTGTCAAGGGCACGGCCGCGATTTTGCAAGATCTCGTACAGCACGCCGCCGCCGCGGCGGACACCCCCAGCGACTCGACCCGCCCCAGCAGCGGCAGCGAGATCAGCTCGTCGCACGCCCCCGCCACCCGCGGGCGCAGGCCGCGGCCCTCGCTGCCGAGCACCAGCACCACCCCGCCGCGGTAGTCGGGGCGGTCGTAGGGCGTGGCGGCGTCCGGCGCTCGCGCCGTAGCACCAGCACCCCGCTTGCTGCGCCGCGCCGAGGAAGTCGGCGAGGTTGCGCACCCGCGCCACCCGCAGGTGCTCGACGGCGCCGGCGGAGGCCTTGCAGACCGCGGGCGTGACCTCGGCGGCGCGGCGCTCGGGGATCACCACCCCGGTGGCCCCCGCGCACTCCGCGGTACGGCAGATCGAGCCGAGGTTCTGCGGGTCCTGCACCTGGTCGAGCGCGCACGATCCCAGCGCGGTGCCGCCGGGTCATGGCGCCGAGCAGCTCATCGGCGGAGACGTACGGGTAGCCGCCCGCCTCCGCGCAGACCCCCTGGTGGGCGCCGAGCCGCAGCGCCGCGTCGAGCTCCTCGGCGGTGGCCGTGCGCACCGCCACCCCCTCCAGCCACGGCTCGCGGGCCGCGCCTCCTGAGGCCCACACCGCACCGACCGTGTGCGCGCGACGCCCGCGCAGCGCCTCCCTGCACGGGGTTGCGACCGTAGAGGATCACCGCGGCAGCAACTCGAAGCCGTCCGCCACGTCGCGGACCTCCCAGCCCGGCGGCGGCGATCTCCTCGCGCAGGCGGTCGGCGGCCGCGAAGTCACGTTCCGCCCGTGCCTGCTCACGCTGGGTCGCCAGGGCCTCCACGTCAGCCGGCGCCTCGGCGGGCGCCGTCAACAAGCCCTCCAGCCCCAGGACGCCGAGCATCTCGCGCAGGTGGGCGTCGCCCTTGATCTCGTTCGCGGAGCGTGTCGCCTCGCGCAGCCATTCGTTGAGGTGGGCCAGCGCTTCGGGCGTGTTGAAGTCGTTGGCCAGTGCGTCGAAGAAGCGGTCGCGCAGCTCGTCGAGGGCACTGTCGCGAATCGGCCTGGGGAGAGCCGGCGCGCCGCCTCCCGAATGCGACTGACGTTGGCCGTCGCCTGCTCGAGCGTCGCCTCTGGAGAACGCCAGCGGCTGACGGTAGTGCCCGGAAATCAGGTACATGACGACGGCGTCGCGTCCGTACCGCTCCAGGACCTCGTGCAGCGGGGCGATGTTGCCGGCCGACTTGGCCATCTTCTCCCCGGTCGAACTGGATCATGCCGTTGTGCATCCAGATCCGCGCGAGCTCCTCGCCCCGGGCGGCGCGGGTCTGGGCGGCCTCGTTCTCGTGGTGGGGGAACAGCAGGTCCGAACCGCCGCCGTGGATGTCGAAGCCGACGCGCAAGTTGCTCCTCCGCCATCGCCGAGCACTCGATGTGCCAGCCCGGCCGCCCGGAACCCCACGGCGACGGCCAGAAGGTGTCCTCGCCCTCCTTGCGGGCCTTCCACAGCGCGAAGTCGAGCGGGTCGCGCTTGCGATCCGAGCCCTCCACGGGCTCGCCCTGGTCCATGTCCTCCAGGCGGCGGTGGGACAGCGAGCCGTAGTCAGGGTCGGAGCGCACGCCGAAGAACACGTCCCCGTCGCTCTCGTAGGCGTGGCCCCGCTCGATCAGCGCCTCGATGTAGTCGACGATCGGGCCCATCGTCTCAGAGGCCAGCGGCTCCTCGTCGGGGCGGCCCAGCTGCAGCGCGTCGGTGTCGGCCGTAGTAGCGCGCGGTCATCTCCGCGGCCAGCTCGACGCTGGGACGCCTCTGCGCCCGCGCGGCGTCGTAGATCTTGTCGTTGACGTCGGTCACGTTCACGACGAGCGTTCACGTCGTAGCCCTCGTGCTCCAGGAAGCGCTTCAGCAGGCTGAAGACCACGAACGGGCGGGCATTGCCGATGTGGATGCGGCTGTAGACGGTCGGCCCGCACGCGTAGATGCCGACGCGGCCGGGGTCGCGCGGGTGGCAGCAACACCAGCTCGCCGGTGCGGGTGTCGTGCAGGTGGATGGGGCGCATGGCGGCGACACTAACCTCCTGGGACGTTCGATGAGCAAGCGAGGCAAGGACGCAGGCGCGGAGTGTGCTCTGCACACGAGCGATCGAGGACGCCGCATCGCGCAGCTCGCGGGCGTCCTAGCGGGTGCTGAGGCTCGCGACGGCCAGCGCCGCGACGCCCTCGCCGCGCCCGACGAAGCCCATGCCCTCACCGGTCGTGGCCTTCACGTTGACGCGCGTCGGCGGCAGATTCAGCACCCGCGCCAGGCGCTCGCGGATCTCCTGCCGGTGGGGAGCAAGCCGGGGTGCTTCCAGCACCACCGTGCAGTCGACGTTCATCGACTTCGAAGCCGGCTGCGATCACGATCGTGAGGACTGTCTCCAGCAGCACCAGCGAGTCGGCGTCGCGGTAGCGCTCGTCGGTGTCGGGGAAGTGCTCGCCGATGTCCCCCAGGCCAGCGGCCCCGAGCAGCGCGTCGATCACCGCGTGGGTGAGCGACGTCGGCGTCGGAGTGCCCCTCGAGACCACGCTCGTGGGGGATCTCCACACCCCCGAGCACCAGCCGGCGCCCGGCGGCGAAGCGGTGGCAGTCGTAGCCGATCCCCGAGAGGCTCATCGCACAGCCGCGCCGATCGGCTCCAGGCGCCGCGCGCGGCGCTCGAACACGCACAGCTCGCCGACACCCACGCTGCTCCAGCAGCTCGAGCGCCTGCTCGTAGTCGGCCCCCACGTCCTCGGGGCGGTGGGCGTCGGAGGAGAGCGCGACCGGCGCGCCGGCTTCCACGCACATCTCCAGGAAGGCCGGCGCCGGGTAGATCTCCCGCGCGCGCTTGCGCAGCCCCGCGGTGGAGACCTCCACGGCGATCGCCCGACTCCGCGATGCCTCGAGCGCGAGCTCGTAGTAGCGGCGCAGGTCGCCCTCCGGCCGGGGGCGCTCGGGGCCCCACACCTTCACGAGGTCGGGGTGCGCGAGGATGTCGAACAGGCCGCTGCGCGCGGCCTCCCCCAGCGTCTCGAAGTAACGCCGCCAGATCTGCTCGGCGCTGCGACCGGGGTCGGTGCGAGTCCACACGGTGTACTCCTCCATGTCGACCGCGTCGTCGCGCAGGAAGTGCACGGAGCCGACCACGTAGTCGAAGTCGTGCACGTCTAGCAGGTTGGCCGTCCGGTCCTCCGCGCCCGGCACGAAGTCGGCCTCGAGCCCCAGCCGCAGGTCGGTCTCCTCGCGCACGAACCGGCAGTACGTCGTCGAGGTCGTCGACGGCGTGCTCCAACCAAAAGGGGTGCTGCCACACCTCCAGCGCCTGGCGGAAGCGGTGGATGTGCTCGGAGACCCCAAGCTCCGCGATCCCGCGCTCGCGGCGACCTCGCGGTAGCGCTCCACATGGGTCGGAGTGAAGTACTCGGCCGCGGTGGCGTCGAGCGTCGTCGGGGCGCAGGTGGAGGTGGTAGTCGGTGAGCATCAGGGCGCAGGGCGCGATTCAAGCAGGAAAGGAGAGCGGGCGAAGAATGCGACGCGATAGAGCAAGAGGCAGGCGGCAGCAGCAGGCAGGGGAGCGACGGTAGCCCGGAGGCCCAGACTCAACCAGCCTCCCCCACCCCGCCGCCAAGCAGCAACTCGGCCAGCGCGAGGTCCAGCGGGGTGGTCACCTTGAGGTTCTCGCGGGGCGAATCCACCACAACGACCCGGCCGCCCGCGCGCTCCACCAGCCAGGCGTCGTCGGTCGCCTGCGCCAGCACCTCGTCCGGCACATCCAGCGCCTGCTCCAGCGCGGCGCGGCGGAACACCTGCGGGGTCTGCACCGCCCACAGGCCCGCGCGGTCGAGCGTCTCCAGCACGGCGCCGCCCGCACCCACCCGCTTGACGGTGTCGGTCACCGGGGCGGCCGCGATCGCCGCGTCCACCCCCTCCCCGAGCGCCGCCGCGAGCACCCGCTCGGCGAGCTGCGGCGTGAGCAGCGGACGCGCGGCGTCGTGCACGAGCACCGGGTCCCCCGGCCCCGCCGCGGCGAGCGCGAGGCGCACGGACTCCGAGCGCACCGCGCCCCCGAGCACCCCGGTCGTGCCCTCCGGTGCGGCCACGCCCGCCGGCAGCGCCACCACGATACGCTCGATCGAGGGCACCGCGCGCAGCGCGTCGACGCTCCACTGCAACAGGGGGCGCCCGGCGAGCGCGGCGAGCGCCTTGGGACCGTCCGCCCCCAAGCGCTCGCCGCGACCGGCGGCTACGATCAGCGCGACCGGCAAGAAGCCCCGCTACTCGGCCAGCGCCAGCCTGGTGGAGGCCGAAGAGGAGAGCAGCTCGTCGAGGTAACTCTTCGGCCTCGTCCTCGTCCTTGTCGAGCGCGTACATCAACTCCGAGGCGAGGATCTTCTTGGCGCGCGTGAACATCTGCTTCTCTCCCGTGGAGAGTCCCTTTTCGGACTCGCGCAGCGCGAGGTTGCGCACGACCTCGGCGAGCTCGTAGATGTCGCCGGTCTTGATCTTGTCGCGGTTGTGCTTGAACCGGCGGTTCCAGTTCTTGGGCATGTCCGAGACTTCGTCGTGGAGCACGTCCAGCACCTTCTTGACGGTCTCTTCGTCGATTACCCTGCGCAGACCGGCGAGGCCGGCGTTTTCGGTGGGGACCTTGACCGTCATGTCGTTGTGCAGGATCTTGATCGTGAGGTACTCGCGACATTCGCCCAGCACCTCCATCTCCTCCTTCTTGAGGACCTTCCCGGCGCCGTGGTGGGGGTAGACCACGTGGTCCCCCAACTCAAACTCGATGCACTCGCATTCGGTGACGACGTCGAGGTCCTCGATCGGCTCTGTTTCGATTGCCTGGGGAATGGGAATGGGTTCTCTCCTTTTAGTGGGTCCGCCCGGGGCGGCCTTGACGTCAGACTGCAAGCTTTGAAAGCCGTTCCTAAGCCCATCTGCTCACGTCTGCAGGTAACGGTCCACGAGGTTGATCTCCTGCAGACGACGAAGGCCCTCGCGGATGTCCTTCGCGCGTATCTCCCCAACCCCCTCGATCGCCTCGAGCTCGGCGTCGGTGGCCGCCAACAACTCGTCGAGGCCTCCGAACTCCTTGATGATCTCGCTCACCACCAGCTTCGGCAGCCTGGGGATGCGCCCCAGGGTGCGGTAGCCACGCGGCGAGACGCGGGTAGTCAAGCGTGTTCAGCTTGCGGTCGTACCCGAGCAGCTCCGCCAGGCGCCCGAAGTCGAGCAGGTCCTGGTGGCCGAGCCGCCCCATCTGGTCGAGCGAGGAGGCGAACGCCTCGTCGGAGTAGCTCGCCAGGTAGTCCTGCACGAGCGCCGCCTTTTCGGAGGCGGTGCCGACCATCGTCTCCTCGAGCTGCATCTCGATCAGGCGCCCCTCGGTGCCGAGCTCGACGATGTAGCGCTCGATCTCGACCGCCATGCGCGTCACGAGCTCTGCGCGCTGCAGCACGGTGAGCACGTCGTGCAGCGTGACCCCGCCCTCGAACTCCAGGGCGGTGAGCCGCGTGGAGACCTGGTCGAGGCGGGTGCGGTACTTCTCGAGCGTCGCGAGCGCCTGGTTGGCCTTGGCGAGCACCACAGGGATGTCCTGGAGGATGCACTTGGTGCCGCCCACGTACAGCGAGACGACCTCGCGGCGCTGGGAGATCGCGATCACGAGCGCCTCGGTCTGCTTGGAGATGCGCTCCGCGGTGCGGTGGCGGGTGCCGGTCTCGAGCGTGAGGATCGTGGGGTCCGGCATCAGCTGGACGTTGGCGAGCGCGATCTTCGTGGAGTTGGCGTTGAGGATGATCGCGCCGTCCATCTTCGCGACCTGGTAGAGCAGCGCCGGGCGAGTAGTCGATGTCGAGCTTGATGCCCCCCGAGAAGAGGAAGCTCAGTTCCTCGGGCTCGCCGATCACGATCAGCCCCCCGGTGCGGGCGTGGAGGATGTTCTCCATCCCCTCGCGCAGGGCAGTCCCCGGCGCGACCATCTCCAGCGCCTTCACCAGACCGGGCTCCGGGCGAGCTTCGTTGTCGAAATCTTCGCCTGATCGTGGAGCCACGGGCGGGCATTTTACGGCATTTAGGCGGGATTTAGCGCCTCCTCACCCGGGTTCTTGAGGGTGGAACACTTCCCGACGTCGGCGCGGGTCCACCCACCCGAATCGAGTCCCCACAAATCCCGCTTGGCGGAACCCGCGGGCGGGTCGACGCTACGCCGCCACCCTCGCGGGGGCACCCTCGCAGAACCGAAGGCGAGGGACGACGCGGCCTCCCCGGGCGCGCGCCTGGGCGGAGGTCACGCCGCCGCGATGCGAGGCCGACGGGGCTGCTCGCGCGGCAGTACCCGGGCCAGCGCCTCGCGCAAGGTGCTGACCTCGCGCGCGCCGGCACCCACTGCCGGCGGGGGCCACGACGTCGCTCAGCCCGTGGCGGGCGGCCTCCTGCAGGCGGCGCTCGGGGTGGCCGACCCAGCGCAGCTCGCCGGTCAAGCCAAGCTCGCCGAAGCACGCACACGGAACGAGCGGGTGGGCTCCTCGACTCGCGCCGGCGAGGCCCGTGGCGGGCACGCCGCCGGCTGGCCAGGCGACCGCGAGGGCGACGGCGAGGTCAACCCCGGGCTCGTCCACGCGCAGACCGCCGACCACGTTGACGAACACGTCGGCGCCGCCCGTCCCACGCGGCCGTGGCGGGCGAGGATCGCGAGCACCAGCGCGAGCCGGTTGCGGTCGAGGCCCGAGGCCACCCGCCGGGGCTGTTCAAGCTCGGAGGGAGCGACCAGCGCCTGGACCTCCACGAGCAGCGGCCGCGAGCCCTCCATCGCGGCGAGCATCACGCTGCCGGGCGCGCGCGTGGCCTGCGCGACGAAGCGCGCGGAGGCGTCGAGCACCTCGACGAGGCCGCCCTGGCGCATCTCGAACAGCCCCGCCTCGGAGGTCGAGCCGAAGCGGTTCTTCAGCGCCGCGCAACTCGCGGTAAGGGCGCTCGCGCTCGCCTTCGAAGTGCAGCACGCAGTCCACCACGTGCTCGAGCACGCGCGGGCCCGCGAGCGCGCCGTCCTTGGTGACGTGCCCCACGAGGATCGTCGCGACGCCGCGCGCCTTGGCGAGCTCCATCACGCGCACCGCGACCTCGCGCACCTGGCCCACCGAGCCCGGGGCGCGGAGGAGAGCTCAGCCGCGTGGAGCGTCTGCACGGAGTCGATCACACACGCCTCGGGGCGCGTGCGAGCCGAGCACGTCGAGCACCGCGTCGAGGTCGGTCTCGGCCACGATCGGCACCGCCAGCGCGCCGGGGCCGAGCCGCTCGGCGCGCAGCCGCACCTGCTCGGGGGACTCCTCGGCGCTGACGTACAGCGTGCGGTGGCCCGCCCGGCGAGGTGCCCGAGCACCATGTTGGTGAGCGTCGACTTGCCGATCCCCGGCGCGCCGCCGAGCAGCACCAGCGAGCCGGGCACGAGGCCCCCGCCGAGCACCCGGTCGAGCTCGCCGATGCCCGTGGGCAGGCGCGCCACGGGCGCCGCGCCGACCTCCGCGAGCGGCACCGGCCGGGCGGCGGCCGGTCTCCGGACTGCCGCAGGCGTCCGCCACCTGCCGGCTGCGCGCCCGCCCGGCCCGACGGGGCCGCCGCCGGCGCGCGCTCCTCCACGAGCGTGTTCCACGCCTCGCAGCCGGGGCACTGCCCGTACCACCGGGCCGACTGAAGGCCGCACTCAGAGCAGACGTGAACGGAGGCGGCGCGAGGCACCCTCGCAGACTACGGCCCGGCGGGGACGGCTAGGTCGGGGGAAGGCACGCCCTCGCGCCCGAGACCCCCTCCCCTTCAGTCCTAGGCGTCCATGGCTCCCGCGACGCGGCGGCGTGCTCCGGCCGGCTACGCCACCCTCTACTCGTCTGCGGCGTCCACGGGCCCGTCGGGCTCGTCCACGTGCGGCTCGTCGCCGTCGCCCTCGGGGAGGCCCTCGCCGAGGTCGGCACCCGTCCCGCCCGCAGGCCACTCCCCGGCAGCACCCTCGGCGCCGACGCCGACGGGGGTCTTCTGCTTCTTGGGCTTGACGATCGTCAGTTTGACCTCGCCCTCTTCGCCCTCGGCGGCGGGGTTGACCACGACGGTCGCCCCGGGGATGACCTGCTCGCGCAGCACGAAGTCGGCGAGCGGGTCCTCGATGTAGCGCTGGATCGCGCGGCGCAGCGGGCGGGCGCCCATCGCGGGGTCCCAGCCCTTCTCGACGAGCAGTTCCTTGGCGGGGTCGGTCAGCTCCAGCTGCAGCTCGCGTTCGGCCATCGTCTCGCGGATGCGCAGCAGCAGCAGCTCGACGATCTGCTTGATTTCCTCCTTGCTGCAGCTTGTGGAAGACGATCACGTCGTCGATGCGGTTGAGGAACTCGGGCGGAACACCTTCTTGAGCTCACCCATGATGCGGTTCTTCATGTCGTCGTAGGTGATCCCCGTCTCGTCGTCGGAGACCGCGAAGCCTAGCGGCGTGTTGCGCGCGATCTCGGCGGCGCCGATGTTGGAGGTCATGATCACGATCGCGTGGCGGAAGTCCACGGTGCGCCCCTGCGCGTCGGTGAGCCGCCCGTCCTCGAGGATCTGCAGCAGGATGTTGAAGACGTCGGGGTGGGCCTTCTCGATCTCGTCGAGCAGCAGCACGCAGTAGGGCTTGCGCCGCACCGCCTCGGTGAGCTGGCCGCCCTCGTCGTAGCCGATGTACCCGGGGGGCGAGCCGACCAGGCGCGAGACGGCGTGCTTCTCCATGTACTCGGACATGTCGATGCGCACCATCGCGTCCTCGTCGCCGAACAGGAACTCGGCGAGCGTGCGCGCCAGCTCGGTCTTGCCCACGCCGGAGGGGCCGAGGAAGATGAACGAGCCGGTCGGCCGCTTGGGGTCCTTCAGCCCCGCGCGCGAGCGGCGGATCGCCTTCGAGATGACCTCGATCGCGGGGTGCTGGCCGATCACGCGCTTGTGCAGTTCCTCCTCCATGCGCATCAGCTTCTGGGTCTCGGCCTCGGTCAGCTTGAACACGGGGATGCCGGTCCACATCGAGACGATTTCGGCGATCTCCTCCTCGCCGATCGCCGGGCGGTCGCTGCGACTCGCCCGCTTCCCACTCTTCCTCGAGCTCGCGCTTGCGGTTGGTGAGCTTGCGCTCCTGGTCGCGCAGCGCGGCGGCCTTCTCGAACTCCTGCGCCTCGATCGCGGCCTCCTTCTCGCGCCGCGTGGTCTCGATCTGCTCCTCGAGCTCGCGGTTGGCGGGCGGGGAGGTCATCGACTTGATCCGCATCCGCGAGGCCGCCTCGTCGATCAGGTCGATCGCCTTGTCGGGCAGGAAGCGGTCGGAGATGTAGCGGTCGGCCAGTTCGGCGGCGGCGCGCAGCGCGTCGTCGGTGATCTGCACCTTGTGGTGCTGCTCGTAGCGGTCGCGCAAGCCCCTGGAGGATCTCGACGGTCTGGTCGATCGAGGGCTCCTCCACGCGGATCTGCTGGAAGCGGCGCTCCAGCGCCGAGTCGCGCTCCAGGTACTTGCGGTACTCGTCGAGCGTGGTCGCGCCGATCGTCTGCAGCTCGCCCGCGCGCCAGCGCGGGCTTGAGGATCGAGGCGGCGTCGATCGCGCCCTCGGCGGCGCCGGCGCCGACGAGGTTGTGCAGCTCGTCGATGAACAGGATGATGTCCCCGCGCTGGGTGATCTCCTTCATCACCTTCTTCAGACGCTCCTCGAACTCGCCCCGGTACTTGGAGCCGGCGACCAGCGCGGCGAGGTCGAGCGTGTAGATCTGCTTGTTCTTGAGCAGCTCGGGCACGTCGGCGTTGGTGATCCGCTGCGCGAGGCCCTCGACCACGGCGGTCTTGCCGACGCCGGGCTCGCCGATCAGCACGGGGTTGTTCTTGGTGCGCCGCGAGAGGATCTGCATGATCCGCTCGATCTCGGTCTCGCGCCCCACGCAGGGGTCGAGCTTGCCTTCGGAGGCGAGCTTCGTCAGGTTGCGCCCGAACTGGTCGAGCAGCTTCGAGGACTTCTTGCCTTCCGCGCCGCCACCCGAGCCCGCGCCGGCGGCGGCGCCCGGCGCTCCGGCGCCCTGGCCCTGGCGACGGCCGGAGGGGCCGGAGAGCATCCGGATCACCTCGTTGCGGATCTTCTCGGAGTCGGCGTCGAAGTCGAGCAGGATGCGCGCGGCGACGCCCTCGTTCTCGCGCACCAGCCCGAGCAGGATGTGCTCGGTGCCGATGTAGTTGTGGCCGAGCGACAGCGCCTCGCGCAGCGCCAGCTCCAGCACCTTCTTGGCGCGCGGCGTGAACGGGATCTGCCCGGAGGTGACCTCCTCGCCGGAGCCGACGATGCGCACGACCTGAGCGCGCACGCGCTCCACGGTGATGTCGAGGCTCTCCAGCACTCTGGCCGCGAGGCCCTCCTCCTCACGCAGCAGCCCGAGCAGGATGTGCTCGGTGCCGATGTAGTTGTGCTTGAGCGTCCGCGCCTCTTCCTGGGCGAGAACGACAACCTGGCGGGCCCGTTCTGTGAATCGCTCGAACATGGTGCTGGTAGAGCCTCTCCGTCTACGATCTGGTGTCGGTCCGGTCCGCGGGGACGGTGATCCCGGCTGGGTGGTGAGGCAGTGGGCCCCCATCCCCCTCTTCGTCGCAAACCGCGAGAAAGATGAGCCTCCAGGTCCCATCGCCGCCATAGGACAGTCTACCAACGGGCCCCCCGGCCCTCCAGCGGGAACCGGCCGCGGGCGCCCGACCGTCCGGAGCGCGTACGGTGCGCCGGCATCGGCGCGCGTCTACGAGCGCATCGCCGGGAACAGCACGACCTCGCGGATCGAGTCGCGCCCGGTGAGCAGCATCACGAGGCGGTCGATGCCGAGGCCCACGCCGCCGGTCGGGGGCATGCCCTGCTCGAGCGCCTGCACGTACTCCTCGTCGTAGGGCATCGTCTCGGCGTCGCCGCGGTGAGGCTGTCGAGCGGTCCTGGGCGTCGAAGCGCGCGCGCTGCTCGTCGGGGTCGCTCAGCTCGGAGAAGCCGTTGGCGATCTCCATGCCCCCCGCGAACGCCTCGAAGCGCTCGACGACGCTCCGGGTCGTCGGCGGCGCTCGCGCGCCAGCGGCGAGAGCTCCTTCGGGTAGTCGAAGACGAACGTCGGCTGGATCAGGTTGGGCTCGACGTACTTGGAGAGCAGGTCGTCGACCAGCTGAAACCAGGTCGCGTCCCGCCCTGCGTGTCAGCTCCAGGCCGACGCGCGTCGATCTCGGCGGCGAGCGCCGCGGCGGCCGGTGAGCCTTGCACAGGTCGATCCCGGTCGCCTCGCGGACCGCGTCCACGAAGCGTGACGCGCGGCCAAGGGGCCGAGAAGTCAAGCTCGCCCGCGTAGCCGACTCGCCGCGGCGGCGGCTCGCACGACCGCTTCGGTGCGCTGCATCGCGACGTCGTAGTCGGCGTAGGCCTCATACCACTCGACCATCGTGAACTCGGGGTTGTGCTTGTGCGAGACGCCCTCGTTGCGGAAGTCCTTGCCCAGCTCGTACACCCGCTCCAGACCGCCGACGATCAGGCGCTTGAGGTACAGCTCGGTGGCGATCCGCAGGTACAGGTCGCGGTCGAGCGCGTTGTGGTGGGTCGTGAAGGGGCGCGCCAACGCCCCCCCGTAGAGCGGCTGCAGCACGGGTGTCTCGACCTCGATGAAGCCGTCGCCGTCCAGCGCCGCGCGCATCGCGGAGATGATCCGCGCGCGGTCGAGGAACAGCCGCCGGCGTCCTCGCTGGACGATCAGATCGAGCTCGCGCCGGCGGTAGCGCGTCTCGACGTCCGCGAGCCCGTGGTGCTTGTCGGGCGGCGGGCGCAGCGCCTTGGCGAGCACCTGAAAGCGACTCCACGCGCAGCGAAACCTCGCCGTGGCGGCTGCGCATCGCGCGCCGTCGACGCCGAGCAGGTCGCCGAGGTCGAGCGAGCGCAGTCGCGTCGAAGCGCTCGCTCGCCGAGCACGTCCAGGCGCGCGTGCAGCTGGAGCTTGCCGGTGCGGTCGACGAGGTCCAGGAAGGCGGCCTTGCCCGCCGCCGCGCCTGCGCGGCGATACGACCCGCAACGCGGTGACGCTCGTCGGTTTCCTCGCCCGCCGCCAGGTGCTCGTAGGCGGCGAGCACCGCGTCGATCGGCTCGACGCCGGCGAAGGCGTGCGGAAAGGCGGTCGTCGCCGACGTCGGTCGCAGCCGCTCGCGCCTTCGCCCGGCGCTCGGCGATCAGCTCGGGCAGCCCGTGCCGGTGGCCTGCCTGCGGCTCTTCAGTCCCCATGGGCGAGAGCCGCAGGGCCTCAACCGCCCCGGAAGCTCGCCGGGGAGCCGGGGCGTAGGGGCAGGGGCAGAGGACCCTCCGGGTCGAGCGGCGTCCGCAGGCGGGCGTCGGGGCTGGTGCCCACAGCTCGGGCTCGCACGGTCCCGCCCATGAGGAACGGGCAGGCTACTTGAGCCCGACGTCGATCTTGGTGATCTTCAGCTTGCGCGCCGGCCCGCGCGGGACCTGCACGGCGACGGTGTCGCCCCGCCGGTGGCCGATCAGCGCGCGGCCGACGGGGGACTCGTTGGAGAGCTTGCTCTCTTCGGGGTTGGCCTCGGCAGAGCCGACGATCGTGTACTTCACCGACTTGCCGGTCTTCTCGTCTTTGACGTGCACCACCGAGCCGACCTGCACGACGTCGGTGGAGAGCTCCGTGGAGTCGATCACGGTGGCCATCCGCAGCCTCTCCTGCAGCTGGGCGATCTTGCTCTCGAGCATCGCCTGCTCGTTCTTGGCGTCGTCGTACTCGGAGTTCTCGGAGATGTCTCCGAACTCGCGCGCCTCCTTGATGCGTTCGGCGACCTCGCGGCGGCGCGCGGTGGAGAGCAGCTCCAGCTCGTCCTTCAGCTTCTCAAGACCTTCGGGGGTAAGGATGACGTCCTTCGGCATGTGGGCGGGTGGGATTCGCTCGGGTGGGATGAGTCGGTCGATTACGAACGAAACCCGCCGGTTGAACGGGCCCGCCCGGTGCTGGGCGAGGCGGATCCGGGGACTCGGCGGGCTGCAGCGAGCGCAGCAGTATAGCGAGCGCCGCAGGAGCAGACCGGACAAAATCTTGCAGGCCGAACTCGGCCCTCAGGCGGCGAGCGCCGCGGGGGAGCCCAGCGGCGGGGCGCAGAGACGAGCGCCGTTAGCGCCGCAGGCGGCGAGATCGGCCTGTGAGCGCCGCGGGCCGGTGAGCGCAGCAGCCGCCGGGCCTCGGCGAGGTCGGGGGTGGCCTGCAGCGACTGCTGCAGGGCGTCGAGCTGCGTCCGATCAAGCCCCAGACGGGGGAGGTACCAGGGGTAGAACTTGCGCAGGTACCGCCCCGCGCGCTCGGGCCCGAGGTGCTGGGCGGCCCGCGTCGATCACCCATTCGAGCTCGGCCACCACCTCCGCGGGGGTGGGCGCGGCCGTGCGCCCGCGCACGAGTTCCTCGAACAGCCACGGGTTGCCGAGGCAGCCGCGCGCGAGCATCACCGCCGCGACGCCGGTGCGCGCGAACGTCTCGCGGATGCCCTGCGCGTCGTTCATCCCGCCGGTGAGGATCACCGGCGCGGGCAGCGACTCGGCCAGGCGCGCGGCGAGCGCGTAGTCGGGCACGCCCCTGTGGTGCACGGCGGCGGAGCGCGGGTGGAAGGCGATCGCGGCGACCCCCGCGTCCGCCACCAGGCGGTGGGCGAGCTCGAAGCCGGAGGTGTCCCCGGGGCGCTGGCCGGAGCGGAGCTTCACGGTCACCGGCCGCGGCCCGCCCGTGACCCCTCCCGCACCCTGCGCTTCGGCGGCCCCCTCGACAGCGGCGCGCGCGACGGCGACGGCGCGCGCGGGGTCGGCCAGCAGCGCGGCGCCGGCGCCGGTCTTGCACACCTTGGGCACGGGGCAGCCCATGTTGAGGTCGAGCGCGTCGGCGCCCGCGGCGACCGCAGCGGCGGCCGCGGAGCGCATCACGTCGGGGTCGCTGCCGAAGAGCTGGATCGAGGTCGGAGCGAAGGGCGGGGGGCTGGAGTCGGCGGCGGCGGGTGCTCGGATCGGTCCCCGACCCCGCTGCGCTCCTCCGGATGGATGCGCAGCAACTCGCGCAGCGTGCGCTCGTTGCGGTAGTGGATCGCGTGGCTCGAGACCATCTCCGACACCGCCATCCCCGCGCCGTGGCGCTTGGCCTGCAAACGCACGAACCAGTTGCCGATCCCCGCCAGCGGGGCGAGCAGCACGCGGTTGGGGACCCGCAGAGCGCCTAGCTCCCAGGGGTCGGTCAGACGGGGGGCGGACATGGGGCTCATTATGGCCGCACGGCGCCGCTGTCAGGGAGCCGACTGGCGGCCAACGGAGCGGTTGACGGCCCGAGGGCCAGGGGCACCGTTGACCGCCGCGCTGCGGGGCACAAGGCCCCGCACGCTCGACGCCTGGCGCGATCACAAACCCGCGCGGACGATCCCCCAGGACCACGAGGTCACACCAGCACGAGGTCCGTAGACTGCGCCCCGTGTCGTCGACAGGAGACCCCGAGTACGCGTTGAGCGCGTCCAGCGAGGACGAGCACAAGCGGCTCAGCCGCCAGGCGGATTGGTATGAGCCACTCACGCGCCGTCTGCTGGAGCGCGCTGGGATCGCCCCCGGGATGCGGGTGCTCGACGTCGGTTGCGGGCCGGGCGACGTCAGCTTTCTCCTCGCCGAGCTGGTCGGCCGCACGGGGTGGTGGTCGGAGTTGAGCGCGACGAGCAGGCGCTCGCGACCGCGCGTCAGCGGGCGGGTGAGTCCGGGCACGCCAACGTCGAGCTCGTGCTCGGGGACTTTCGCGAGGTCGAGCCCGCCGGCGGACCGTTCGACGCAGTGGTCGGGCGGCTCGTGCTGATGTACCAGGGCGACCCCACGGCGGCGGTGGCGAGCGTGGCCCGCCACGTCCGCCCGGGAGGGGTGGTGGTGTTTGCCGAGATGTGCATCCACCTGGACTCGGTCCTACCGAAGCGCGCCATGGTGTCCTGGCCGTCGACGCCGGCGTCTGAACAACTCAACGAGTGGATTCACGCCACCCACCTCAGGCTGGGCACGCAGCTGGACATGGGCATGCGGCTGCCGGCGGTGTTCGCCGCAAGCCGGCCTGCTGCCCGACCCCAACCTCGACAGCGAGGTCGCGATCGGCGTCGGCGAGGAGGCGATCCGCCGCACCGTGGACCTCACCCGCAGCTTCCTGCCCGGCATCCTCGCCACCGGGGTGGCCACCGCGGAGGAGATCGACCTCGATACCCTCGCCGACCGCCTGCGCACCGACACCGGGCCGGTCGGGCGCGTCACCTTCTGGCCGACGGTGGTTGGCGCGTTCGCGACGAAGCCGGCGTAGCGGTCGCTGCTCACGATGCGGTGGGTCGTCGACGGGATGAACGTGATCGGGGCGCGACCTGACGGGTGGTGGAGAGACCGACACGCGGCCTCGGTCCGCCTTGTGGGCCAGCTCGAGCGGTGGGCCGCCCGGCGCGGGGAGCAGGTGACCGTTGTGTTCGAGCGGCCCCCCTCTCCCCCGATCTGCTCCGAGGTCGTCGAGGTTGCGTGCGCGCCGCGGCCGCGGCGAGACTCGGCCGATGACGAGATCGTCCGACGGGTCCTCGCTGACCCCGAGCCCGGCGCGATCGTCGTGGTCACGTCCGACGGGGGGCTCGCGGCCCAGGTGCGAGCCGCGGGAGCGACGGTGCGCCCGGCAGGGTCCTTCCGGGCGCAGTTGGACGAGCCCGCGGACAGCGCAGGCGCCCCCGCCTGAAGGAGTGCGCCCGCGGCGGCTTCACCCGCGCGGGCGGCCGACACGGCTGAACAACCGAACGGAGCCAGACTGACGCGGATGACGCTCCGCGGCTCCAGTCGGCTCTCGGCGGGGTGGGAGGGCGAGGGGGGCGACGTGGCAGGATAGGGCGCGTGCTACACGAGGACCGGTCCCGGGCGGAGTCCTTTGGCGCGGTGGCCGCGCAGTACGACCGCGTACGGCCCTCCTACCCGCCGGCGCTGGTGGACGCACTGCTCGCCGGCGGTGCGCGGAGCGTGCTCGACGTAGGCTGCGGCACCGGCATCGCGGCGGCCCTACTGGCCGCTCGCGGCTGTGCGGTGCTCGGCGTGGAGGTTGACGCGCGGATGGCAGCCCTCGCTCGTGCGAAGGGCCTCGAGGTGGAGGTCGGGCGCTTCGAGGAGTGGAACCCGCACGGGCGACGCTTCGACCTCGTGACCTCCGCACAGGCCTGGCACTGGATCGACCCCCGGGCGGGAGCGGTGCGCGCGGCGCAGGCGCTGCGCGCGGGGGGGCTCCTCGGGCTGTTCTGGAACTACGGCGACCCGCCGTCGCACGTGTGGGAGCTGCTCTCCCCCGTCTACGCGCGCCTGGGACCCAGCGTCGAGAAGTACTCGGTGCTGTTCGGCAACCGCGACGCCCGCGTGCAAAACACGCTCGACGGCCTCGCCGCGGCCGGCGCGTACGACCCCGGGGACGTGGCGCGGTTCGCGTGGAGCGAGCGCTACGACACAGCGGCGTGGCTCGCCCAGCTGAGCACCCACTCCGACCACCGCGCGCTGCCGCCGGCGCAGCGCGAGCGCCTGCTCGCCGCGGTCGGCGAGGCGCTCGACTCCGTGGGAGGCTCGTTTGAGATGCCCTACGAGACGGTGCTCGTCCTCGCGCGGCGGACAGAGTCCTACGGGCGAGTCCGCAATCGCCTGGAGTCGGCCACGTAGTATCGGCGGGCGCGCGTACGTCCCTCTGCATACGCCTGTCTGCTGCGGACGAGATCGTCAAGCATCTGCCTCACCAGTGACCGCTCTGTCTCCCCGAGAAAGTCTGCGGCCTCGGCAGTCGACAGGCTTCCACGCCGGTGTATCTCATCAAGCAGCATTTGGCGCTTGCGGCTCCGCGCCTCCACGCCGGCTCCGCCAGCACGCATGACCACCTCGTCGGAGAGAACGTAGCGCGCCCCTCCCCCGCGTCCCACGCGTACAAGCAGGCCCTTGGCGACGGTACTTGAGATGAGGGCATCGACGTCGAGCGCCTCCCCGAAGATCGTCCGCAGGCGCCGGGGAGTCACGCCCTCCTCGTGACGCGCCACGACAAGGGTGCGGCGTTCCTGGACTGTGAGGTCTTCGAGATGGCCGAGCAGGGCGAGCCATGCCTGGTCGTCGATGGAGAGGATCGAGCGGTTGTAGAGGGTTACTGTCACCGACGACGGGGTGGCGGCGAAGTGTGGCGGCTCCATGAGCCGCGCCTCCATCTCGCTGAACATCCGATCGATACCCTCGCCGTACTCCTCGACAAGGTTGAGGGTCTTGAGGACCCGCATGATCCGTCGGTTGCGCGAGTAGTGCTCGCTGCGCATGTTCTCTGTCGTAATATGCCCTGGCAGCGGCCCGGGACTGTGTATCTCGATGCGGTCATCCCAGATCGTCACGTCCACCGTCGCACCGGCGAGACCGTAGTCGCGGTGCGCCAGGGCATTGAGAATCGCCTCGCGCAGAACGGCGGGCGGATACTCGGCGAACGTCTCCCGGTGAGTGCCGACAACTGCCTCGTGGTGGCTGGTGTGCCCCTCGATGAACTTCAGTGTCCGCCCGAGCAGAGCAGGGATCGGACCCTCGATGTCCTCGCGCGTGCTTACGGGACCGGGTCCGGGGCCCACGCCGACGCGCCGAACGATCTGCACGGCCGCCGCTTTGACATAACGAGTCGGCTGCTTGGCGAAAAGCAGGACAGCTGCACGCAAAACCTGCGGATCGAGCGACGCGTCGGCGACCTCGGCGACACCCAGGTCCACCAGCGCTCGGTTGATTGCCGCCGTGCTCCGCCGGCGGATTGGTGGTCGACCATCGCTCGTCAGAGCGCGATTGATCAGCTCGAGGTCGATGTCCATATATTGGAGGCGGGGAATCGGCTCGTCCTCGCCGGCTCGCTCCTCGCGCTGACGAACGAAGCGGCCGAGCGCGTCGCCTCGCAGCGGCTGATTGTCGCTGCCCACGCGGCGAAGCAAGCGCCCATCCGTGGTAGTCACGATGCGGTCGCGCACCTCTGGGACAGCGACGATCGTCAGCTCGTGTCCGTCGACCGTAAGCGCGCGTGCCTGAACGTCGACGCCTGTCTCATGACCCGCCCGGGCGATCTTGTCGAGCGTCTTCTGTCCCAGCGGACAGCCCACGACCAGCCGAGCGTCGGAGATACCGCAGACGACGATGCCCCCAAGCGTCATCGCCATGGCGGGAATGATGTCTTTGAGGTGGCTGGCGGACTCCTTGAAGTCGAGCCGCTCATACTCCATCTCACCGAACAGCGCCCAAAGCTCATCTGACGAGGAGATTTCGTCTGGAAGCTCGGAAAGGCGCGGAAGCCTTCTCATCGGCATCTTTGCCAAGATTAGCAAATGATAGCTTGCAAAAGCTCACTCAGTAGCTTTTGGTCATGATCTTTTAGAAAGATGCCCACAAAGATATTCTTCGCTCATCCCGATCGCTGCGTCTGCGACCGAACCGCCCAAGACCGGCTCGGTCAGGCGCGGTTGCGCTCGTAGATCAGCCGCAGCCCCGTGAGCGTCAGCAGGTCGTCGACGCCTTCGATCGTGGTCGTGTAAGGGACGATCGCGCGCGCGAGGCCGCCGGTGGCGATCGTCTTCGTCTGGCCGGCCCCAGCTCCGCGCGCAGGCGGTGCACGATCGCGTCGACCTGGCCCGCGGTTCCGTACACGATGCCCGAGCGGATCGCGTCGATCGTGGTCTTGCCGATCAGCGCGCGGGGCGCCGTGACGTCGACCCGCGGCAGCGCCGCGGCGCGCTCGGTCAGCGCCTCCAGGGAGATCTCGACGCCGGGGGAGATGATGCCCCCGAGGTACTCGCCCGTCGGCGGACACCGGGTCGTAGGTGATCGCGGTGCCGAAGTCCACCACCACGCACGGGCCGCCGAGGCGCGCGTGGGCGGCGACCGCGTTGACGAGCCGGTCGGGGCCGATCTCGCGGGGGTTGTCGTAGCGGATCGGCATGCCCGTCTTGACGCCGGGGCCGACCGCGAGCATCGTCGTGCCCGAGGTACCGCTCGGCCATCGCGCACCATTCCGGCCCGAGCACCGGGCACCGTCGAGGAGACGATCGAGGCGTCGATCTCGCCCATCGACACCTGGCGCAGCTCCAGCAGGTTGCGCAGCGCGGCCCCCAACTGGTCGGAGGTGGACTGGCGCACGGTCGCAAAGCGCCAGTGCTCGCGCAGCTCCGCCGTCGCGGAAGGTCCCGAAGTGCGTCTGGGTGTTTCCGACGTCGACGGCGAGCAGCATGGCGCAAGCGTACCCCCCAGTATTCTTCGCTGCTCACGGGCCGAGGGTCTCGGTGCGGGTCCTTCCAGCCGTCCGATATGCTCCCGGGATACGCAGGGAGCTCAGTGAGCGTCAAGCTGTACGTGCTGCCGGGCTCGCACCCGTGCGCGGCGGTGGAAGTGGCGCTGCGGCGCAAGGGGCATCCCGTTCCAGCAGGTGAACCTGCTGCCGATGGTGCAGGTCGTGGTGGGGCCGCTGCTCTACGGTGGCGCCACCGTCCCGGGGATGCGCCTCGACGGGGAGCGGCTGGTCGGCTCGCGCACGATCATGCGCCGCCTCGACGCGCTCGCCCCCGAGCCGCCGCTGCTGCCCGCGGACCCCGCGGCGCGCGAGCGCGTACTGGAGGCCGAGCGATGGGGCGACGAGGTCTTCCAGAGCGTGCCCCGGCGGATCCTCGACGCCTGCTTCCTGCGCGACGCCGGGGCGATGGAGAGCTACGCCGCGGACGCCAAGCTGCCGCTGCCCCGCGCTGTGCTGCGCCCCGCGCTGCCGCTCACCGCGAAACTGATGGCCGGCGCAACCACGCCGAGGACGACCTCGTGCGCGCGCCGACCTCGCGGCGCTGCCGGGCCACCTCGAGCAGATCGACGCGTGGATCGCGCGAGGGGCTGCTCGGCGGCGAGGAGCCCAACGCCGCAGACCTCCAGATCGGCTCCACCGATCCGCCTGTTGGAGACGATCGGGGACGTTCGTCCCCTGATCGAGGGCCACCCCGCGGCGGACCTCACGCGCTACTTCCCGCCGATGGTCGGCGAAATCCCCGCGGGTACGCTGCCGGCCGAGTGGCTGCCGGCGCGCGCCGCGGCGGCGTAGCGCCGAGGCGGCGACGGCGCACGACGGGACCCGACGGCACGCCGGGTGAGCGGTCAGACCGACCGACAGCGGCGGCCCGGCCCAGCGCACGCCCTCGGCGAGTGGCAGCACCGCGAGCGCGTCGGCGAGGCGGCGCCCGTCGGGGGCGCACAGCTCGAAGTCGAGCTCCAGCCGCGGGGACCAGCACGAAGCGGCGGGTGAGCAGCTGCTCGTGGGGCAGGCTCATGCGCTCGTGGCGCAGCTCGCAGCTCGCCGAGCAGCAGCACGTCGACGTCGATCGCGCGCGGGCCGTGGCGCGGGCCCTTCGGCGGCGCGGCCGAGCTCGCGCTCCACGCCCTTCACGGCGTCGAGCAGCTCCAGCGGCTCCAGGGCCGTGCGCACGCGCAGGCACGCGTTCAGGAACGTGGGCTGGTCGAGCACCTCCCCCACCGGGTCGGTGTCGTACACCGAGGAGGACGCGTCCACCTCCACGCCCGCGGCGGGCAGCGCGTCGACGGCCCCCTGCAGGTGGGCGCGGCGGTCGCCGAGGTTGGAGCCGAGGCCGAGCAGGCCGAGTCCGTGCGGGCACGCGCGCAACGGTACCGGCGACCCGTCGCGGCGGTGTGGACGCGCTGTCGGATCCGCCCGCGCCCTACGCGGCGGACGCCCCACGCGCCGCGGGCCTATGCCCCGCCAGGCGACCCCTACGTCCCGCGGCTTCGCCGCCCATCGAACGCCGCTCGAACGCCCCGCGGGCCTACGCCCCCGCGGCCTCGCCGACCTCGGGGGCGCCCTCGCGCAGGCCGATGCGGGCGTGCAGGCGGCGCAGGGGGCGGGGCGCCCACCAGGCGCGCTCGCCGAGGCGCCCCATCAGCGCCGGGACGAGCAGCGCGCGCACGAACGTCGCGTCGATCGCCACGGCGAGCGCGGCGCCGAAGCCGAGCTCCTTGATGAAGAAGATGTCGGAGGTGACGAACGCGCCGATCGCCACGCAGAACAGCAGCGCGGCGGCGGTCACCAGGCGCCCGGTGCGCTCGAGGCCGTAGGCGACCGCGTCGCGCGCGGGCAGCCCGTCGTCGTGGGCCTCCTTGATGCGGGCGAACAGGAACACGCCGTAGTCGGTGGAGAGCGCGAACGCGATGATGAACAGCAGCACGAGGTTGGACTCCTCCAGGCCGCCGATCGGGGTGAACCCGAGCAGCGAGGAGAGGTGGCCGTCCTGGAAGACCACCACCAGCAGGCCCGCGCCGACGGCGACCGTCAGCAGGTTCATCAGCAGCGCCAGCACCGGGATCACGAGCGAGCCGGTCATCAGGAACAGGAAGCCGCCGGTGACGAGCACGAGGATCGCGAGCGTCAGCGGGGTGTGCGCGGCGATCGCGGCCTTCTGGTCGACGAACCACGCGGTGCCACCGCCGACCAGCAGGGTCGGCGGGCTGGCGCAGGGCGCGCAGGTTGTGCACCAGGCGCTGGTTGGCGGCCGAGCCGACGCTGCCGCGCGGCACCAGTTCGGCCTCCCACGTGTCGCGCCCGAGATAGCGCGGCGCCCCCACGAGGCCGGCCTGGCCGGCGGCCACCGTCTGCGCCCGCCGCACCAGCGCCACCACGCTCGGCCCGCCGGAGTGGTGGAGCCCGCCGGCCCCGCGTGCACCACCAGCGTGACCGTCTGCGCGCCGTTGACGGCGAAGTCGCGGGCGATCGCTTCCGCCACCTGGCGGGGCTGCGAGGAGGCCGGCAGCACGTGCGAGTCGGCCGGCGTGAGCGCCAGGCGCAGGGCCGGCGAGGCGATCGCGAGCAGCAGCACGGCGGTCCCCAGCGCGACCGCGCCGGGCCGGCGCATCACCCCGCGCGCGAGCCGGTACCACGCGCCGCTCTCCGCCGGTCGCGCCGCCCGCTCGGCGTTGCGCTGCAGGCGCGCGGGCGCCAGCGCGTTGATGCGCGGGCCGAGCGCGACGAGCACGGCGGGCAGCACGATCAGCGAGACGGCGCCGGCCGACAGCGCCACGAGCGCGCCGCCGACCCCCATCGAGTAGAGGAAGCGCATCGGCATCGCCAGCATCGAGGCGGCCGCGCCGGCGACCGCCAGCGAGCTGTACAGCACCGTGCGCCCGGCGGTCCGCAGCGTGCGCGCGATCGCCGCGCCGGTCGGGCAAGCCGCGCGCGAGCTCCTCGCGGTAGCGCGAGAGCACGAACAGGCTGTAGTCGATCCCGAGGCCCAGCCCCATGCCGGTGACGAGGTTGACGGCGAACACCGAGAGCCCGAGGACGTGGTCGATCAGGCGCAGCAGCAGGAACGTGAGCACGATCGCGAAGCCGCCCACGAGCAGCGGCAGCGCGGCCGCGATCAGCCCGCGGAAGACCCAGAAGGAGAGCAGCAGCAGAATCGGGATCGCGAACGCCTCGGCACGTTTGAGGTCGGAGGCGGTGCGTTCGTTGATTTCGTGGTAGGTGACGTCGTTGCCGCCGAACAGCACGCCGCTGCCGGCCAGCTCGGGGCCCACGCGGGCGACCGCGGCGGCGGAGCGGTCCTGGCGTGGCGAACGCGGCGAGCACCAGCGTCTGGCGGCCGTCGCGTGAGACGAGCGCGGGCAGGTGGCTGGCGGCGTAGTCGAGCTCACGCTGGAAGCCGGGCTGGGCGGCCAGCAGCGCCGCCACGCGCTGCGCCTCGGCGGCGGCCGCTGGGTCGGTGCGCACGTCGGCGGTGGCCGGCACGAGCGCGGCGACGCCGTATTCGGCGGACTGCCCGGTGGCACGCTCGACCGCGCGCAGCACCTGCTGGTTCTGGGCGCTCGGATCCTGGAATTCGGAGTTTTCGCTCTTGAGGATCGTGACGACGGGCGCGCCGAGCGCGGCGGCGAGCAGGAACACCGCGCCGGCGATCAACAGCACGCGCCGCGTGCGCTCGGATCGCCAGCCGCGCCAGACGGTCGATCACCGCCGCCTCCCGTTCCGCCACCGTTGCACGGGCCCTGAGACGCGCCGCGAGGTATCGAACCGAGCCATCCCGGACATTATAAGTGACTGCTAACTAACCTGTCAAGTTAGGGCTCGCCGCCCGCGCGCCCGCCTCGCCCGCGGCTCGCCCCGCGGCCCCGAGCCAAAGGTGTGGGGCACCCCAGCCAACCGCCGGCCGCTGCTTCTAACCCGCGCGGCCGGAGGCCGCCCTTCCCCCTACTCCTCCGCCTCGCGCCACACCTCGACGGAGACTTCCTCGACCGTCAGCGGGATCGGTGGCTCGGGCTTGGTGGCCTTGACCCACACCGCTTCCAGCTCGTAGTCGGCGAGCAGGCGGTCGGCGATCGTCGAGCAGAGCCGCTCCAGCGTGCGGTGCGAGCGCTGCACGGCCAGCAGCGCAACGAGCTGGCAGACCTCGCCGTAGTCGACGGTGTCCTCGACACGGTCGGTGAGCGGTGGCGTCGCTCTCGCCCAGCTCCAGGCGCAGGTCGAACATCAGCCGCTGGCCGACCTCGCGCTCGGCCTCGCTGACGCCGTGGTGGGTGTAGAGCGAGAGGCCCGAGATCTCGATCGTGACCGACTCGACGCCCCGATCGTGCTCCTCCTCCTCGTCTTCCTCTTCCTCACCCTCCTCCCCGCTCTCCTCGGGCTCCTCCACCTGACCCCGTCCCCGCTCCAGCTCCTCGACCCAGTCCTCTGCGTCCCCCTCCGCTCCGCCGTCGTGCTCCCCCGCTGCGCGGCCCTGCTCCTCGGCGCCCTTGGCCGGCACCTCGCCCGCCTCCAGCTCGTCGTCCTCGTTCCCGGCACCGGGTCGTCCCCGGTCATCGCGCGCCCAACGTAGCAGCGGCGACGGCGAGCGCGGCGCGCACAGGGGCGACGTCGTGCACGCGCAGCACGCTCGCCCCGCGCTCGTAGGCGAGCACGCAGGTGGCGAGCGTGCCCGGGAGCCGGTCCGCAACATCGGCCGCGTCGGCGGCTCGCGTCTCCTTCGGCCGGCTCGATCTCCTCGCGCGTCGGCGAGGATGCGCCCGAGGAAGCTCTTGCGCGAGGTCCCCACCACCAGCGGGCGGCCGAGCGCGGCGAGCTCGCGCAGGCGGCGCAGCAGCTCGAGGTTGTGCGCGAGCGTCTTGCCGAAGCCGATGCCCGGGGTCGAGCAGCACGCGCTCCTCGGCGATGCCCTCCCCCACGGCGAACGCCAGGCGCTCTTCGAGGAACGCCTTGACCTCGGCGACCACGTCGTCGTAGCGCCGGCCCGCCCCCTGCTGCATCGTGCGCGGCTCGCCGAGCATGTGCATCAGGCAGCACTCCGCGCCGCTCTGCGCATACCACCGCCGCCATCTCCGGGTCGCCGCGCAGGGCGGTCACGTCGTTGACGAGGCTCGCACCCGCCTCCAGCGCGGCGCGGGCGACCGACGCCTTGGAGGTGTCGATCGGAGATCGTGGCGGCGGCGCTCGGCGGGTCGGCGGGCATGGCGGGCGATGAAGGGTCGGCGGGCGACGATAGACAGGGGCCCGCATCGACCAGCCCCTCCACCACGGCAGCACCCGACGCAGCTCCTCCGCGGCCGCCACCGGCTCGGCGCCGGGCCGCGTGGACTCCCCGCCGACGTCGAGGATCTCGGCTCCTTCCTCCGCCAGCTGCCGAGACCGTGCGCGACCGCGGCCGCGGGTCGAGGTACAAGCCCCCGTCGGAGAACGAGTCGGGCGTCACGTTGACGACGCCCATCAGGCGGAAGCCGCCCGCGGACACTCACGCTCGGCGCTCAGAGCGAGCTCAGGACGCTCGGGGTCGGCCGCCGCGCATGTCTGCGCGTCGCCCGCCGGCCAACCCGGGCCGTGGCAGCGGCCGTGGGGCTTCGCGGCCGGCGCGCTCAGCGGGCGCGGGCGGCGGCGGGGGGCAGCTCGGGCGACGGGGGCTCCTCGGAGCCGAACACTTCCTGCTCGCTCTTGCCCTCCAGCAGCGCGATGAACTCCTCCTTCTCGAGCGTCTCGCGCTTGACGAGGATTTCGGAGAGCGAGCCGAGGCTCTGCGCGGTGCTCGGTGAGGATGTCGCGCGCGCGCTGGTGGGCGGCCTCGACGATGCGCCGCACCTCGTCGTCGATCTCGCGCGCGATCTCGTCGGAGTAGTCGGGCTCGGTGGAGAACTCGCGGCCGAGGAAGGGCTGGCCGTGATCGTGGCCGAAGACGCGCGGGCCGAGCTTCTCGCTCATGCCGAAGCGCATCACCATCTGCTTGGCGGTGGCGGTCACCTTCTCGAGGTCGTTGGAGGCGCCGGTGGTGATCTCGTCGAAGACGATCTCCTCCGCGGCGCGTCCGCCGAGGGTCATCGCCATCGTGTCGTTGAGCTCCGCGCGCGTCGTCAGGAAGCGGTCCTCCTGGGGCATCGAGATCGTGTAGCCGAGCGCCTGGCCGCGGGAGATCACGGAGATCTTGTGCACCGGGTCGGAGTGCTCGAGGTAGTGGCCGACGATCGCGTGGCCCATCTCGTGGAAGGCGGTGATCAGGCGCTCTTTCTCGCTCATCACGCGCGTCTTCTTCTCGGGGCCGGCGATCACGCGCATGATCCCCTCCTCGAGCTCTTCCTGGCCGATTTCGCGCTTGCCGGTGCGGGCCGACAGCAGGGCGGCCTCGTTGATCAGGTTGGAGAGATCGGCGCCGGTGAAGCCGGGGGTCTGCCCGGCGAGCGCGTCGATGTCGATCACCTTCGCCAGCGGCTTGCCGCGGGTGTGGACTTCGAGGATTTTGGCGCGGCCCTTGCGGTCGGGGCGGTCCACGGCGATCTGGCGGTCGAAGCGGCCGGGGCGCAGCAGCGCGGGGTCGAGGATGTCGGGCCGGTTGGTGGCCGCGATCATGATGATGTTGTCCTTCGCCTCGAACCCGTCCATCTCGACGAGCAGCTGGTTGAGCGTCTGCTCGCGCTCGTCGTGGCCGCCGCCGAGGCCGGCGCCGCGGTGGCGGCCGACGGCGTCGATCTCGTCCATGAAGATGATGCACGGGGAGTTCTGCTTGGCCTGCTCGAACAGGTCGCGCACACGCGAGGCGCCGACGCCGACGAACATCTCCACGAAGTCCGAGCCGGAGATCGAGAAGAACGGCACGCCCGCCTCGCCGGCGACCGCGCGGGCGAGCAGCGTCTTGCCGGTGCCCGGCGGCCCGTACAGCAGCACGCCGGTGGGGATGCGCGCGCCGAGCGCCTGGAACTTCTTCGGGTTCTCCAGGAACTCCTTGATCTCGTGCAGCTCCTCGACGGCCTCGTCGACCCCGGCGACGTCGCGGAAGGTGATCTTCGGGGAGTCGGCCGACAGCCGCTTGGCGCGCGACTTGCCGAAGGACATCACCTTCGAGCCCCCGCCCTGGACCTGGTTGAGCAGGAAGATCCAGATGAAGATGAAGATCACGAGCGGCAGCGCGATCGAGAGCAGCGAAAGCAGGATCCGCTGCTCTTGTTGGCTTCGATGTTGTAGTGGACGTCGGCGGCTGTCGAGCTTTTTGACCAGTTCGGGCGCGGCCTGATCGACGTAGCCGATTTCGTACTTTTCTTCGTTCTTCAGTGTCGACTTCGAGGGCGTTGGACTTGGTCTTGAACTCGACCGATTTGACTTCGCCCTGCGGGATTTCCTTGGCGACAAGCGTCTGAGTAGGAGTGCTGACCGCCCGTTGCTGTGAGCCGCTGGGGAACATTTTCGAGACGAAGAACGCCAGCACGACCACGAGCAGGATCGGGAACGCGGCGCTCTTGAAGAAACGGCTCATGGCTGGTTCGTTGGTGTCGGGGTGGCGGCTGACATGATTGGAGAAGAGGAGCTCGGCCCGCCGGCCCGGGGCTGGTCGGCCGGCTGCGCCACCCTCTAAGCGGCTACCAGCCGTCTAGCGTACCACGGGAAGTCACGATTTTCCGGCGGGGACGGAGGGCTCACGAGTGGCGGGGACGGGGCTCATGGACCTCCAACGCCGCCACGAAGGGAAGGTTGCGGTGGCGCTCGGCGTAGTCGAGGCCGTAGCCGATCACGAAGCGGTCGGGGATCTCGAAGCCGACGTAGCGGGGCGGGTGGTCGGCCTTGCGTCGGCCGATCTTCGAGCGGTCGGGCTTGGTCAGCAGCGCGCACACCTCGAGCGTCCGGGGGTCGCGCGAGCCGAGGTTGCGCAGCAGGTACTGCAGCGTCAGCCCCGAGTCCACGATGTCCTCGACGATCAGCACGTCGCGCTCGTCGATCGCGGCGTCGAGGTCCTTGAGGATCCGCACCACCCCGGAGGAGTCGGTGGCCGAGCCGTAGGAGGCGACCGCCATGAAATCGACCTCCACCGGGATCTCGATCAGGCGCATCAGGTCGGAGAGGAAGAACATCGCGCCCTTGAGCACCCCCACCAGCAGCAGCGGGCGGTCGGTGTCGGCGTAGTCGCGCGAGATCTCCCGCGCGAGCTCGGCCACGCGCAGCGCAGCCGCTCGGCGTCACGAGCACCTCGCCGACCTCGGCCGCGTGGTCTAGAGCACCGTTCGGCGTGCGAGGCACGGCTCGGATCGGCGGGCGCGATGCGCTCCGGGGGCATGACGGCCACGCGGGGAGTTAGGGGCTAGGCTCTCAGGAGCGCGGCGGCAGCCTGACCATGCGCAGGCGGCCGTCCTCGATCACCGCACCGACGAGCCCGCCGACGTGCAGCTCGGCGCGCCCGCCGCGCGCGGCGAGCGCGAGGATCTCACCGACGCGGGCGCCGGCCTGGGGCACATACGTGCCGGCAGCCTCCTCGGCGAGGCGCACCACGACCAGGCGCGCGAGCGCGGCGGGTAGATCCCGCAGCCGCTCGATCGCGACGCTTGGCTCGCCTCCGGGCTCGCCGCAGTGCCCGTGCGGGCCGCCTCGCGGCGCGGCGCGGTCGCGTTCCAGCTCCGCGCAGTCGCGTTCCAGCTCCGCATCGACGAGCGCGTCGAGCACCACCGCCTCCTCGCGCAGCAGCCGGGCGGTGCGCAGCACGTTCTCCTGCGCCGCGGGGTGCACCGCGTCGAGCGCCGGCAGCAGCCGGTTGCGTACACGCGCGCGCGCGTACTGCTCGTCATCGTTGCTGGCGTCCTCGCGCCACGCACAGGCCGCGCGCGCGGCAGTAGGCGGCGGTCTGCTCGCGCGTGAGCTCCAGCAGCGGGCGCACCACGCGGCCCTCGCGCGGGAGCCATCCCCAGCAGCGCGCGCCTGCCGGGCGAGGCGGCGAGGCGGTAGAGGATCGTCTCAACCTGGTCGGTGGCGGTGTGGCCGGTGGCGATCAGCGCACCAGCGGCCGCGCGAAGCTCGTCGGCGGCCCCGTAGCGCACCTCGCGCGCCCACGCCTGCAGGTTGCCGGCGCCGGCGGGGCGTGCGGCGCGCACGACCTCCAGCGCCACCCCCAGCCGCCACGCACAGCTCCCGGCAGTGGCGCTCCTCCTCGTCGGCCTCGGGCCGCAGCCCGTAGTTGACGTGCAGGGCGTGCACGTGCTGCGCGCCGCAGATGCTCACCGCCAGGTCCAGCAGGCAGACCGAGTCGCGGCCGCCGGAGAGCATCGCCACGACCGAACCGTCCGCCGGGAGCAGGCCCCCCGCCCGCACCCGCTCGAGGACCTCCTCGGGAGTCATCCCCGCGCCGAGGCGAGGAACAGCTCGGTCGGCTCGGAGAAGCCCTTGAGGCCGACCTCACCGATCAGCTTGAAGGCGAGCGCCGCGACCCCCTCGGCGAGGTCGACCACGGCGCGCGTCACCAGCACCTCCCCGCCGGCCGCGCGGGCGACCACGCGCGCGGCCTGGTTGACCTCGCGGCCGTAGTAGTCCCCGTCGCGGTAGATCGCCTCGCCGTAGTGGACGCCGATGCGCGGCGGCGGCACCCCCGCGGGAGCCTGCGCCTGGAAGCCGACGGCCCACCGCGTCAACGCGACGGGGTCGGGCGCGACGACCATCACCTCGTCGCCGAGCGTCTTCAGCACGCGCGCGTCGATCGGCAGCGTGCGCTCGACCTCTTCCACGAAGCGCTCCACCGCGCCCACCGCGTGCTCGTCGCCCTGCTCCTCGGTGAGGCGGGTGTAGCCGGCGAGGTCGGCGAACGCGATCGCCATCCGCAGGCGCCCCGCCTCTGAAGGCCGCGCTCGCCCATGTCGGCCTCCATGTGGCCGATCACGTCCTGCTCGACGAAGTACGCGAGGAAGCGGCCGTGCACCCACGTCATCAGCGGCGCGATGAACGGCACCAACTCGCGCGCCATACCATCCATCTGCTCGGCGATCTGCAGACCGGAGACCCCCGAGCGCATCAGCGGCTCGTGGATGTACATGTGGAACAGGCGCACCTCCGTTTCGGCGATCTGCGCGAGCGCCTGCCCAAACACGCGGGCGATCTGGATGAAGGCCGCCTCGGGCAGTCCGGCCTCCAGCACGGCCGCGACGTACTTGAGCATCTCCACGTCCTCGTCGGAGAGCGCCTCCACCGACAGCGCGCTCAGGCCGATGGCGCCGACGATCCGCTCGATCAGCTCGGGCGAGAGGCCGGTCGCGCGCGCGGTCTGCTTGAGCGTGTGGCGCCCCTCAGGGACGGAGAGGAAGTCCTCGACGTCGCCGAGCGCCAGGCGCCCGCCGTCGGAGGCCTCACGGATCTGCTCGAGCGTGTACCCGCGCTCGCGCAGGCGCGCCACGATCCCCACCTGCCGCGCCGCGGGCGCGCTCCAGCCCCCATCGTACTGGGGGATCAGCCCCTCCTTGACCCACCGCCTCACCGTTCCCGGCGAGACACCCGCGCGGGCGGCCACCTGCGCCAGGGTGAGGCCGCTCGTGTCGGACGTTCCCGTCGCGGGTCCCATGGCGGGGAGTCTAGGGGCCCCTCCCGGCGGTTACGCGCAGCCGTAGAGTTCCGCAGATGGCGCCACTCAGGGACCTCTCCCGTTAGCGGTCGATCGTGGCGGGATTACTAAAGTCGGCGCATGGCGCCGCGTAAGCCCGTCCACCTGCGCCCCACGGCCGAGCTGGCCGAGCGCGTGCTGCTGCCCGGGGACCCCGGGCGGGCGCTGGCGCTGGCGCAGCTGCTGCTGGAGGGGCCGCTGATGTTCAACCACCACCGCGGCCTGTGGGGCTACACCGGCGCGGCGCTCGCCGACGGGGAGCCGCTGACGATCCAGAGCACCGGCATGGGCGGGCCCTCGGCGGCGATCGTGCTGCAGGAGCTGATCGCGCTCGGCGCCCGCCGCGCGATCCGTGTGGGAACCTGCGGCGCGCTCGACGGGGGCTTGGCGCTCGGCGATCTGGTGGTGGCGCACGAGGCGCTCGCCGCGGACGGCACCAGCCGCGCCCTGGGGGCGGGCGAGCGGATCGCCGCTGACCGGGGGCTGACGGGGCGCTGGCAGGGCGCCGCGGGGCGAGGGCGGACGATCGTGAGCACCGACCTCTTCTACGAGCCCACCCGCGAGCGCGAGCGGCAGTGGCGCGCTGCGGGCGCGGTAGCGGTCGAGATGGAGGCGGCCGCCCTGTTCGCCGTGGGCGCGCGCGCCGGAGTCCCCGTGGCCTGCGTGCTCACGGTGTCCAACGTGCTCGGCGAGGACCCCGCCGACCAGCAGGAGCAGATCGACGACGACGCGCTGCTGGCCGCCGCCGAGGCGATGGGCCGGCTGGCGCTCAGCGCTTTGGTTTAGCCGCCCGTTTGGCGGCTGGCCGCTTGGAGGCTGGCCGCTTGGAGGCTGGCCGCTTGGAGGCAGGCTGCTTGGGATCGAGCTTGCCCGAGAGCGTCCGCAGCTGCTCCTCGATCGCCGCGAGGCGAGGCTCGATCGACTGACTGGAGAGGGTGCGCCCGATGCGGTGCACGCCGTCCTCGATCCCCTCCAGCCGCTGCGAGACCGAGCGCAGGCGGCGCGTGAGACGTTCGAGGTCGGCGGCCGAGGGGAGGTTCAGCGCCCCCATCGCCAGCTCCTGCGCCTGGGCGGCCTTCTCGCGCGCGTCGGAGGCGCGGCCGAGCGCACCGCCCAGCAGCGGGTTGTCGAAGAGATCGGTCAGCGCCCGGCCGAGGCGATCCTCGGTACCGCCCGCCAAGCGCTCGCGCAGGCCCTTCGGTGCGTGTGCATCGGACATCCGGCTGCTCCTCGTGTTCCTCGTGTCGGTCGCGAGACTAAACGCGCGGGGCATAGAGGATACGGTGCGGGGGTGGCCGAACGCCTCTTCCTCTTCCTCCAGCTGGAGCTCCCCTGGGAGCTCGGCCCGCCGGACGGGCGCTACCTGCTGCGCGAGCGCCAGGGGGGAGCGCCGGAGCGGGTGGTGGTGCTGGAAACCGTCGGCGCCGCTCGGCGCCGCGGGCGGCTCGGCGCGCCGACGTCCGCCGACCACGCCCGAGCCCGCGCCCGTACCCACGACGCGGGCCACCGTGATCGACGCCGTGTCGGTCTCCGCGGAGAGCCAGGCCCGCACGTGGCTCGCGCAGCTGGACGCCCACCAGGAGGCGGACGCCGCCGCCGCGACCCTCAACCGGGTGCTGCTCGCCCACCGCCTCGCCACCGCGGACCCCCACGTGCGCGAGGTCACCCCCGGGCACGCGCTGATCGTGCGGGCCGGGTGGGGCGAGGGCGAGCAGGTGGCCTACGGGCGCTGGCTGCACGCCCGCGAGCTGCGTCTCGACGAGCGCCGCACCCGACGCTCCGCGGCGCTGCACTCCCACGAGCGCTTCGCCGCGCTGCTCGGCGCGCGCGAGCGCCGCTGCTCTGCGAAGAGCTTGCGCTGCGCGCCCGCCTGGACCTCGACGAGGGCCGCCTCCCCCACGCCGCGCTGGAGCTCGAGCATGCCTACACCGCCGCGCTGTCCGAGCTCGCCGCGCAGGAGCGCCCCGACCTCGCCGCAGCGCCTCACCGAGCTGGCCGGGCTGCACGCCGGCGTGCTCGAGGCCGCCCGCGCCGCGCTGGCTGGGGGGGACTCGCTCAGCAGTGAGGGGTCGGACACTGCCGCGGGTCCCGACGAGGAGGTCATCCGCCACGCGCTCGGCCGCCTGGAGGCCGCGCTGCGAGCCCGCGCGGCGGCGGGGTTGGGCGCGTCGTAGCCGACCTCGGTAGCCGCCACCCCAGCCAGCCGGTCGCTGTCAGAGAAGCGGCGGCCCACCAAGAAGAGACGTAGACCCACCGCGTAAAGTGCAAGCGGTGGACCCCACCACCACAGCCCTCGGCACGTGGAGCGGCGGGCGCTTCATGCACTTCGGCGAGCCGCTGGAGGAGGAGCGGCTGCGGGCGCTGCTGCGACCCGGCGGGGGGATCGACACGGTGATCAGCGCCGACGTCTACGGCGAGGGCGCCGCCGACCGGCTGCTGGGCGAGGCGCTGCGAGGGCGTGGCCCGCGAGAGCTACTGCCTGGTGGGCGCCGTCGGGCACGACTTCTATACCGGGGAGCGCGAGGGCGCAAAAGGCTTTCCGCGCTTCACCGACCCGCGGCTGCGCGGGGAGGCGGAGTACGCGCAGTACCTCAGGATGGCCACCGAGCGCAGCCTGGAGCGGATCGGGGTGGAGCGCTTCGACCTGCTGCTGCTGCACAACCCCGACCGCATCGGGTACTCCAGCCCGGCCGTGTGGGAGGGGATGCAGGCCGTCCGCGAGGCCGGCCTCACGCAGCTGCTGGGCGTGGCGCCGGGGCCCGCCAACGGGTTCACGCTCGACCTGATCGACTGCGTGGAGCGCTTCGGCGAGCTGATCGACTGGGCGATGATCATCCTCGGCCCGCTGGAGCCGTGGCCGGGGGAGCTCGTGCTCGACGCCGCCGCCGCCCACGACGTGAGTCTGATCACCCGCGTCGTGGACTACGGGGGACTGTTCCACGACGACGTGCTCCCCGGCCACGACTTCGCCTCCTACGACCACCGCAAGTTCCGCCCCGAGGGGTGGGTGGAGGCCGGTCGCGAGCGGCTCGAACGGATGCGCCCCTACGCCGACCCGCCACGGCCTGACGATGCTTCAGCTGGCCTGCCAGTGGAACCTCGCCCACCCGGCGGTGCGCTGCGTGGCGCCCACGCTGATCCAGGAGGCCGGCGCGGATGGGAGACCACCGCGCCCGATCGAGGACAAGCGCGCGGAGCTGGCGGCGTGGCCGACGCTGCGCCGCACACCGCGGGCCCAGCTGAGCGACGCCGAGGTCGCCGAGCTGCGCGCGCTCGGCGACAACACCGGCTGCATGGCGCTGAAGGGCGCGAACCCCTCTACGAGGGCGCCTCCCAGCCCGACCGCTGGCCGCTCACGGGCGAGCTGGCGGAGCTGGCCGCGCGCTGGCAGATCGCCCCCGAGCGCGACCTCGGCTTGGCCCACCGGTAGGGCTGTGCCGCGAACGCCGCGGACTGTTCAGACAACGATCAACGGGACGCCGAGGTTCGGTGCGCGGGCGAGACGACGGTCGCCTGTGATCAGTTCGGCTCCCAGCTCACGGGCCAGCGCCACGTAGCAGGCGTCGTAGGCGGTCAGGTTGTGGCGCAGCCCCCACACGGCGGGCGTGAGATCCAGCGTCGCCACCCGCATCACCGGCACGGCCAGGAGGTCGTCCACCATCTCCGCGGCGCGCTCGCCGTCGATCTGGCCGGAGCGCTGCGAGTCCTCTGACGGTGTTCAGAACCTCCGGGTTGATGGAGTCGGGCGCCGCAAGGTGAACGTCCCGTACGGCTCGCTCCACCGCGCCCGCGCGCTCGCCGAGGAGCAGCAGCTCGACGAGCGCCGACGCGTCAATGATCCGCAACGGCGCTGCGGATCTGCTCGTCGCGCTCACGGCGCCCCTCGTGAATCAACTCGACGATCCGCTCGCTCGTGACGCCCCTCACGGGCTCACGCCGCTTGACGCGCTCAAGCCACTCCTCAGTAGTGGGAAGCGCAAGATCGACTTCGATCAGCCTCCGCACGTACTCGCTCAGGCTCCGGCCCTGCTGACGCGCCCGGTCCCGCAGCTGCGCGTGTACTGCCTCCGACACGTTCTTGATCTGAATGGCGCTCACGGCATGACGGTAGCATTCATTTTGCATGATCCCTACCTCGCGTCCGATCATCTGCCTCGGGCGCGACCGGATGATCTGTCGGGAAGCGGTCAACGAGCGGGCTCACTTACCCCGTCGAACCGCGGCGCGCGTTTGCCCAGGAACGCGGCGATCCCCTCGCGCGCGTCGGCGCTCTGGAAGACCGTGGCGAAGCCGGCCTTCTCGGCCTCGATCCCCTCGTCGAGGTCGCCGTCCGCGGAGACGCGCTTGATCTGCTCCACCGCCAGCGGCGCCTGGCCGGCGAGACGGCGCGCCCACGCCAGCGCGGTGTCGAGCAGTTCGTGGTCGTCCACGACCGCGCTGGCCAGGCCGTACTCGTAGGCCTCCTCGGCCAGCATCGGGTCGCCGACGAGGTTCATCTCCAGCGCCTTGCTCTGGCCGACGAGGCGCGGCAGGCGCTGGGTGCCGCCGAAGCCGGGGATGATGCCCGAGCTTGATCTCGGGCTGGCCGAACAGCGGCCGAGCGCGCGACGATCCGCAGGTCGCACGCCATCGCCAGCTCGCAGCCGCCGCCGAAGGCGAGGCCGTTGACCGCCGCGATCGTGGCGACCGCCCTCGGAGCCCAGCTCGCGGAACAGCGCGTGGGCGTCGTCGACCAGCTTGCGCCCGCCCGCCTCGTCGAGCTGCGTAAACGCCTTGATGTCGGCGCCCGCGGAGTACAGGAAGGGGTTGGAGGAGGCGATCACCAGCGCGCGGATCGGCGGGCCGGCAGCCTTGACGTGCGCCCACACCTTGGCGAGGTCCTCGATCACCGTGCGGCGCGATCGCGTTCATCTGGCCGTTGGCCAGCCACGCGATCGCCACCGCCCCGTCGGTGAGCCGCCGGCGCCCCCTCCCTCGTCGCGCCGCGGAGCGTCTCCAACTTGACGACCTCGGCCGGGCTGCGTCGGCGTCGGGCTGCGGGTAGGCGTAGAAGCCCTGCCCGCGACTTCTGGCCGAGGCGCCCCTGGGCGACCAGGCGGCGCAGGATCGTGGGCGGGGCGAAGCGCTCGCCGTGGCGCTCCTGCAGCGCTCTCCAACCGCTCGAGGACCGTGTCGAGGCCCTCCACGTCGGCCTTCATGAACGGCGGCATCAGCCCCCGCCGTGGGTCGAGGCCGGCGCCCGCCATCAGGCCGAAGTCGATGTCGCGGTGGACCGCGACGCCCTCCTCGAGCACCAGGCAGGCCTCGACGAACGTCTTCAGCGTCAGCAGCTCCACGAGCGCGCGGCACGTCGGGCTCGCCCTCGCCCTCCAGGTTGGGCTGCCCCTGCGGGTCGTAGAAGCCGTCGCCGCCGGTCTTCGCCCCGAGCTTGCCTTGCGGAGACCAGCCTGCTGCATCCCCTTCGGCACGTAGAAGCGCTCCGGGCCGTAGGACTCCGCGAGGTGTTCGGCCACGTGCAGCACCGTGTCGAGCCCGAGCAGGTTGACGAGGAAGTACGGGCCCATCGGCACCACGTTCGCCGCCCCCACGCCCTCGTCGATCAGCTTGATCGAGAGGCCCTGCTCCTCCTGCGCGCGCCAGATCTCCGAGGTGCCCGCGTTGAGGATGCGGTTGACGACGAAGCCCGGCACCTCGGCGCACGCGATCGGCTGCTTGCGGATCGCCTGCGCGAACGTGACCGCCGCAGTGACGGTCTCCTGCGAGGTCTCGTCCCCTTCGATCACCTCGATCAACGGCAGCACCGAGGCGGGGTAGAAGTAGTGGAAGCCGACGACCTTGTCGGGGCGCAGCGTCGCTTCGCCGATCTCGGTGATCGACAGCGAGGAGGTGTTGGAGGCGAGCATCGCGTGGCCGGGCGTGGCCGCGTCGAGCTCGGCGAACACGGCCTGCTTGATCTCCATCCGCTCGGGGACGGCCTCGATCACGAAGTCCACGTCGCCGAAGCCGCGTAGGAGGTGGTGCCCTCGATGCGCCCCACGACCTCCGCGATCTGCGCGTCGCCCTGCTCGGCGGTGAGCTTGCCCCGCTCCACGAGTTTGCCGACCTGACCCGCGGTCACGTTGCGCGCCTCCTCGAGGCCGGCCTGCACGAGCTCGTCGGCGATGTCCTTCAGCACGACCGGGAACCCGGCGGCGGCGATCGTCTGCGCGATCTGGCCGCCCATCGTCCCCGCGCCCACCACCGCTGCCTTGAACACGAACACGCCGGCCTCCTCGTTTGCCTCCCGCTCGGGAGTGGTCCTGTAGGGTCGCCGCAGCCTAGCGGGGCGTCCGCGGCAGCGCACCTCTCGACGCGCTCGCGGGTTTCTACGGACGAGGGGGATCCGCTACGAAAGGTTGGTGTGCGATGAGCAGCGATCAGGGTGCAGTGAACCGGGCGGGAGTTTTGAGGAGCCGGCCCCTGCGGGCCGGCCAGCGGCGTTCGTGCGACGTGCTCGGGGCCGGTGGATGCCTACCCGGCGAGGCCGAGGGGGCACGCGGGCGCCAACTGCCCGCGCCCGTAGCGGCGTTGCCTGCGCCCGTCAGGGTGCGTGTGCCCGCTGGGGTGATGCCCGCGCCGGTGGCGGCGCTGGCGGTGGCGCTCGTCTCGCTGTTGCTGCTCGCGCTGCCTGTGGCGGCGCAGGCGGTGGTCACCCGGCCCGACGTCACCACGGGGGCCGCGGCGAGCGTGAGCTACGGCACGGCGACGCTCACCGGGTCGATCGACCCGCACGGGAGCAACACGTCCTACTACTTCCAGTACGGGCCCACCCGCGCGTACGGCGCGCAGACCGCGATCGCCGACGCCGGCGCGGGTACGAGCGCCGTGCGGGTCGCCGTGCCGGTGAGCCGGGCTGCAGCCGCTCACCGTCTACTACTTCCGCCTGGTCGCGGTCAACGCCGCCGGCGCGGCCACCGGCGCCGACCGGGCGTTCACCACCGCTCAAGGTGCCGCTCTCGCTGGCGATCCTCGCGGCGCCCAACCCCACGATGTACGGGGGGAACGTCACGGTCCAGGGCACGCTCTCGGGCACCGGCGACGGCGGACGTCCCGGTGGTGCTGCAGGCCAACCCGTTCCCCTACACCCAGGGCTTCGCCGACCTCGGCAACGCCGAGCTGACCACCGCCGCCGGCGGCTTCTCGTTCCCCGTCCTCGGCCTCACCGAGGCGACGCAGTTCCGCGTGGTGACGACCACCCGCGTGCCGGTCGTCAGCCCCGTGGCGCTCGAGGGCGTCGCGGTGCGCGTGGAAGCCCACGTCGGGCGCACCCGCCGGCGCCACTACGCTCGCATCTACGGCACCGTGACCCCCGCCGTGAACGGCGCGGAAGTCGCAGTCATGCGCATCACCGGCGGGCGCAACCAGCTCGTGGCGGGTACCACCTTGCGCCACAACAACGCCACCTCCTCGCGCTTCAGCCGCGTGGTGCGGGTCCACCGCGGGGCCGTGTACCGGGTGTTGGTGCGCGTCACCAACGGCGCGCAGACCTCCAACTACAGCGAGCCGCTGTTCATCCGCTGAGGGTCCGATGGGTAGCGTGTCGGGCGCAAGGCACACATGGCGCGGGATCGATGAGGGCTGCCCGCCGAATAGCGATGCGGGCCAAGCCGCTGCGCACCGAAGCACTGGCCGACTGGGGCTCAGCTAACCCGGCCGGTCTCAGAAGATCTGCTTGTCGAGGAACCCTGCTGTCAACACGAGTCAGCCGCCGATCTCGGCGAGGATCAGCGTGATCATGAAGGCGTGCGTTCCCTTGACCGGGTCGCGGTACTGGTTCTCGATGTCTTCTCGCCAGCCGTGAAGGGAGTAGGTCGCTACCGCCGTAAAGCCCCCAGATAAGCTTGCCCTGCGGCAGCCGCTACCTGCTATCAACTCCTAGACACAATCCGTCCCGCGAAACAAGCGTATGCCATCGCACCACGACGGGCTGACGCATGAGATCGTGTTGCACGCGGGCGGCGGCACCCCACCCCTGAGGGCCATAGGCTGCTTCAGCGCTTTCTCAGCATCACCGCCCTGGTGATCGCCCGCGAAACGCTGCTGCCACTACAAGGCCAGGTGCAAGCGCAGCGCCTCGTCGAGCGACTTCATCAGCTCATCGGACAGCCGGCCGAGCTGCTCGCCGATGCGCTCGGCATCGAGCGAACGGACCTGCTCGGCCTGGGCCTTGGAGTCCTGCGACAGGCCACCGGCTCCTGCAGGTAGGAGTACCTGGAACGGGTAGACGCGCTCGGTGCTCGATGTGACCGGCACGACCGTCAGCACCCCGCGACCCAATCGGGCGGCAGTGCTGTTCGCGGCGTCGTTGCTCACGATGACAGCCGGCCTGCGCTTGTTCGCCTCCGCCCCGCGGACCGGGTCGAGATCGACCATGCGCACCTCGCCGCGCTGCATCACACGCCGTCGCCGACGACGGCGTCCCAGCTGTGGGCTTCACCGCTCGCGTCCCACTCCGCCCAGGCGTCGCTGTACGCCTCGTGAAGCTCGCCGAGGCGGAGTGCCCGGATCGCCTGGTGCACGACGGCGGAGCGCGACGAGTACGCGTGGGCGCTGGCGTACGCATCCAGGAACGCCACATCCTCACCGGGCAGGCTCACACTCACCTTCATACCAATGATCCTACCATTTTTCTGACCGCACGGATCACTGCCCGCCGATGTGACGCATGTAGGTCTGCATGGCCTCACCCTCGGCCATATCCAGCACCTCGCTCCCCGGCAGGCCGGTGACTACTGCTACTTGCCGCGATGGACAGCGACGGGTTCGACCATCGGCGAGATCCTGCGCGGCCCTACGCGACAGCTTTGTGCCCGTACCTCGGCGATCGCAAAGAGCACTGACGGCAAAAACAGCTCTTGACGGCAGCGGCCTTTCTCGCTACGCTGATCTCAGTGTGGGGCTGCGGCCCCGGAGAGCCACGCCGAGCGGAAGTTAGATCGATGGACGCCCCAGCGAAGTTCACGCTTCGCTTCCACAACCGCAGGACCCACGAGATGCTCGGCTTGGTGGCCGAGAGGCTCGGTGTTTCGAAGAACCAGCTGGCCGAGGAGATGCTGGAGCGCGAGCTGGGGGCTGCGTCGCTCCTGCTCGAGCAGGATCTGACCGGGACGCTCGAGCTGCTGCGCAGCTACCGCACCGCGGATCGCCTCCAGGCCGACATCGAGGCGGTCGCCCATGCGGAGGCATACGAGCAGGATCCGCTCAGAAGCCGGCGCGCCGAGACGGCGGGGATCGCAGACGCGTACGGCATCGCTGCGATGTTCGCCGCCCCCGCCTGATGGCGGTTGCCTGGAACGACGATCCCCCAGGCTCGGAGCCCCAGATCGCCGCGAACGTCGCCTCGATCCTGAGGGGTATCGCCGCGGCCGCGCTCGCGCGTCGTGCCCCCACGGTGGCGATGGCGCAGGAGTGGCATCGGGAGATATACCGCGCCGTCCCCCTCCCGGTCCCCTACTACGCGGGCGAGATCCGCGACAGCGATCCCCGCTTCCCCGAGCTCGATCGGTACGAGGTGGTGGTTGGCGGGTTGGCGGGCGCTCCGGCCGCGACCGTGCCGCAGGAGCTCGCCCACTTCGAAGGCACGGCCCGCCGGGCGCTCACCGTCCTCGACAGCACGATTCCGGCAGGCAGCGAGCCGGCCGAGCACCGGCAGCTGCTGTCCGTACTCACTCTCTGCGCCTCACTGCACGGCGAGTGGGTACGAATCCACCCGTTCGCGAATGGCAACGGACGGACCGCCCGCCTGTGGGCGAACTGGGCTGCGCTGCGTTACGGCCTCCCGCCCTTCGTAGCCATCAAGCCGCGCCCCGCGGGGATCGCGTATGCGCTCGCCGCATACGCCTCGATGCAGCACGACCACCAGGTGATGACCGGGGTCTTCCTGCAGATGCTCCAGGCACACATGGCACGGGATCGATAGGGGCTGCCCGCCGAATGGCGATGCGGGCGGCGGCGGGGCACCCCACCCGATGTGGACGGAATCTTTACTGCTATCCTCAATCTTGCCATGTCGCTGAACATCAAGGACCCAGAGGCTGACACGCTCGTGCGCAAGCTTGCACACGCCACAGGCGAGACGATCACAGAGGCCGTGACGGTCGCCGTCAAGGAGCGCCTGGAACGTCTGCAGGCAGGCCGTCGCCCCCGGAGGCTGGCCGACGAGCTGGATGAGATCGCCCTGCGCTGCGCCTCCCTGCCGGTGCTCGACGAGCGAAGCGAGGAGGAGATCCTCGGCTACGACGCCAACGGGCTTCCACGCTGATGGTCCTCGATAGCTCGGCTGTCCTTGCCGTCCTTTTTGACGAGCCCGAGCGGCGAGCGTTCACGCGCTCGATCGAGCGCGACCCACGCCGGCTGATGTCCGCCGCCAACGTCCTGGAGAGCGCCCTGGTTGCCGAGGTCCGCCGGGGAGAGCCGGCCGGCCGCGAGCTTGACCTTCTCCTACACCGCGCCGACGTCCTCTTCGTGCCCGTCGACGCCGACCAGGTCGAGTTCGCGCGATCGGCCTGGCGACGCTTCGGCAAGGGCCGCCACCCCGCCGGGCTGAACTTCGGCGACTGCTTCGCCTACGCGCTGGCAGCGGCCAGCGGCGAGCCACTTCTGTTCAAGGGCGAGGACTTCGCCCGCACGGATATTGCAGCCGTCCGCGCCGAGGCGTAGCCGAGATGGCGACCGTAAGCTTCCAGCCACGAGTCGGGCCGCTGCTGCGGGAGTGGCGCAAGCTGCGTCGGCGTACCCAGCTCGACTTGGCGCTCGACGCGGGGATCTCGGCCCGGCACCTGAGCTTCGTCGAGACGGGCCGCTCGACGCCGAGTTCCGAGATGGTGCTACTACTCTCCGAGCAGCTCGAAGTCCCGCTCCGGGAGCGCAACCAGCTGCTGCTCGCCGCCGGCCACGCCCCGGCGATTCCCGAGCACTCGATAGGAGACCCCGAGCTGGCGCCGGTCCGCGAGGCGCTCAATCTGATCCTCACCGCGCAGGAGCCCTACCCCGCGGTCGTCGTCGACCGCGGCTGGAACCTGGTCGCCGCCAACTCGGCAATGGCGGCGCTGGCCGCGTGGGTCGACCCGGCGCTGCTGGAGCCTCCGGTCAACGTGATGCGAGTCGGCCTGCACCCTCGGGGACTAGCCCGCTGGACCGTCAACCTGGGTGAGGTGCGCGCATATTTTCTCGGGCGGCTGGCGCGTCAGGTCGCGATCACCGGGGACGCAGATCTCGCCTCGCTGCTGGAGGAGGTGACGGGCTACCCGGCGCTCGAGCACGAGCCCGAGCGGAGCGCCGACACAGCCGCGAGTCAGATCCTCACACCGCTGATGCGGATGCGCTCCCCCGACGGTGACGAGCTGTCGCTCTTCGCCACCGTCGCCACATTCGGCACGGTGACCGAGGTCACGACCTCCGAGCTTTCGATCGAGTTGACGTTCCCCGCCGATGCGGCGACCGCCGAGGCGCTGCGGAAACTACCTCACAGGTAATCGACAGTATGACCTATCTCTGGAACGATGCTGGCACCCAATCGAAAGGGAGCTCAGCCGGATGGCGGTCACAGCAGACAAACGGACTGGAAGCGACACAGGCAGCGCGATCAGGTTCGCCAGCCATGCCGGCGTGGCGAGCATCGCCTTTGGGATCGCCGGCTTCGTCGTCATCGCGATCCCTGCCACCCTGTTCGCCTGGATCCTCGGTACGAGCATCGCCATGATGCGGACGGGAAGGGTAGGGCTTGCGCGATGACCGGCGCCCTGAACATCAGCGCCGACACCAAGGCCGTGCTGCTCGCCGACGCCGTGATGTTCCTCTGGGCGCTCCTACTCGGGGTCTGGAAGTACAGCCAGATTGCGACCTCGGAGGACCATGTCGCCCACATCTATGTCGATATCGCCCACCGAGTGGCGCTGCTCTACAGCTTCGCCCTGCTGCTGATCGCGACCTTCGTGGAGCTGAGCGGGTTCAGCGCACCCGTCAACCTGCTGGCGGCGGGCGCGATGACGCTGTACTTCTACCTGGCGATCACCAGATTCGTCCTCCTCGGCCGGCGGGAAGACACCGAAAACCAGTTCCGCGATCCCATCAGAGGAACACACGCCTTCATGATCACGTTGGTCGTCGCCGAGATCGGCGGCTGGCTCGTGTTGATGGCAGGGTTCCTCGACAAGCAGATTTTCTGAGAACACTCGGCGGGGTGCCACCGGGGTCCATGATGGACGAACCCCCGAGGGGTACGAACGAGATCGTCCGCGGGGCACGGAGGCCCCGCGCACACGGCCGCGAACGGCGCACCAGCTCACGCGGACGATCCCCCCTGCCCCCACCCGGCCCGCCACGACGCACGGCCCCCGTCGTGCGGGCGCCCGGGGTCGTGGGCCTCTACGCGGCGACCGTCTCGGCCATCTCGACGCGTCGCGGCAGCAGCGTTTCGCGGGCGATCACCAGGCGCTGGATCTGCGAGGTGCCCTCGTAGAGCTGCATGATCTTCGCGTCGCGGAACAGCTTCTCCACGGGGTAGTCCTTGATGAAGCCGTAACCGCCGTAGACCTGCACCGCGTCGGTTGCGACCTTCATCGCGGCGTCCGCGGCGAAGCGCTTGGCGTGAGAGGAGACCAGCGTGTTGCGTTCGCCGTTGTCGAGCATGCTTGCCGACTTCCACGTCAGCAGGCGCGCCGCCTCGACGTCGGTGGCCATGTCGGCGATCATGAACTGGATCGCCTGGTGCATCGCGATCGGAACCCCGAACTGGGTGCGTTCCTTGGCGTACTCGGTGGCGAACTCCAGGGCCGCTCGCGCGATCCCCGTCGCCATCGCCGCGACGCCCGGGCGGGTGCGGTCGAGCGTCATCATCGCCAGCTTGAAGCCCTTGTTTTCCTCGCCCAGCAGGTTCTCCGCGGGGACCTCGACGTCGTTGAAGGAGATCGTCGCGGTGTTCGACGCGCGCTGGCCGAGCTTGTCCTCCTTCTTGTCGACCACCACGCCCCACTCGCGCTCCACGACGAACGCGGAGATGCCGCGGTGCCCGGCCTCCTTGTCGGTCTTCGCGTAGACGGTGTAGTAGTCGGCGTACCCGCCGTTGGTGATGAAGCACTTGGAGCCGTTCAGCAGGTACTTGTCACCCTGTTTGACAGCCGTCGTGCGCATCCCCGACACGTCGGAGCCCGCGTCGGGCTCGGTCAGGCAGAAGGAGACCAGCTTCAGCCCCTCGGTGACGGCGCCCAGGTACTTTTTCTTGACCTCCTCCGAGCCGCCCAGCGTGATCGGGGCGGTCGCCAGCCCGTTGCAGCCGAGGGAGGTCTGGATCCCCGAGCAGCCCCACGAGAGCTCCTCCTCGATCAGGCACCCGTCGAGGTAGCCGAGGCCCGGGCCGCCGTACTCCTCGGGGATGTGGGTGTTCATCAGCCCCACCTCCCACGCCTTCTGGAGGATCTCGGCCGGCCACGTGCCGTCCTTGTCGTACTCCCAGGCGACCGGGCGGATCTCCTTCTCGGCGAAGTCGTGCGCCAGTTCACGCAGGTTCTTCTGCTCGTCTGTGAGCGTGAATTCAACCATGTCTTCTCTCGGGCTCCTCGGGGCTGGCGCGGGGCGCACCGCCCGGCGGACGGGCCGCTCCTCGCGCGAGTAGATTGACTGGTCAGTCAACGCTGGCCACCGGGGAGGGTAGCGAAGCGCGGCCGATTGAGCAACACTTAGTCGATGCAGGCCGCCTTCCCCCTGGTACTGTTCGGCTCGATCGGGCTGTTCGTCCTCCTCGGCGTGGTCTCGATGTTCACCCGCACCAACCTCCACGACCAGATCGGCCAGGGCGGCCTGTTCGTCGGCGAAGACCCGTTCGGCGGTGGCTCGCCCGTTGCGGAGCGGCCCGCCCCGACGGACGAGCGGGAGCGCGAAATCCGCCAGCTGCTCGGCGCCCGCAGCCAGCGCCTCGTGAACCAGGGCCACGCGCCGCTCGACATCGACGCCGAACTCGCCAGGCTCCAGTCGCCGGACGCCGGCGGCTCGCACGACCCGGCGCTGACCGCGGAGGTGCGCCAGCTCGTCCTCGCCCGCAACGAACGCCGCCTGCGGATGGGGCTCGACACGTTCGACGTCGAGGTCGAGGTACAGCGGACGCTCGCCGAGCTGGACCCCTGAGGCGTCCGACCGCCCTGAGGGCCCGAGCCTTCCGCCGACCTGCTGCGGGCAGCGCAACCCGGGCGCCCTGGGCGGGTTCAGTGAGCGTGCTCCCTCCTCCGCGGGGTCGTGGTCGGCCTGCAAGGCAACCTGCGACTCCGGCGACACCTGCGCGTAGTATCCCGACGGTGTTTCGGACGACCCTCGGAGCGCCCGCGCGCGCGCTGCTGGTGGGCGCGCTGCTGCTCACCCTCGGCGCCCTCCCCGCCGTGGCCCAGGCCCGGGGGCCGACGGTGTACGGCGCGCTGCAGAGTTTGCGGAGCGGCGGCGCGCTGAGCGCCGAAGCGTACGGGGAAGACGCCTCCGCCTACACCGCCGCGCTGCACGCCGTCAGGCGGCTGAGCGGCACGCGCGGGGCCGAACTGGGAGCCGTGCTCGCCAACGTGCAGCAGCTCGCCGCCGCCGGCGAGTTCACGCCCTCGCGCCTGCCCGCGCTGTTCCTCACGCTCGAACGCAACGTGCAGTGGTGGACCACCGAACCGCTGCTCGCCGCCGATGAGCGCGTGAGCTTCCCGGAAAGCCGCCTGGTGTGGGAGTACTACCCCGGGCAAGGCCTCGAGATCCAGTGGCTGGCGACCTTCGGGGAGGCCAACGGCTACTACGACAACGGGCACGAGAACACGCAGCTGCGCGAAGTGCTCGAAGAAGCGATCCCGCTCGCCACCCAGCGGGCCGGGGGCATCGCGTGGGAGTACCTGTTCCACTTCGACGGCGGCTCGCCGCCGTGGACCTCCGGGCTCTCCCAGGGCACCGCGCTGCAGGCGCTCGCCCGCGCGTACTCGCGCCTGCACGAAGCGGCGTTCCTGACGGCCGCCCACCAGGCGCTCGGCATCTTCGAGACCCCGCCGCCGGTGGGCGTGCGCGTCGCGCGGCCCGCCGGCACGCTCTACGCGGAGTACACCTACGCCCCTGCCGACCGCATCCTCAACGGCTTCATCCAAGCCCTCAACGGGCTCTACGACTACACCAAGCTGACCGGCGACCCGCTCGGCCTGCAGCTGTTCGAGGCGGGGGACGCCGAGGCGCGCGCAATCGTGCCCTCGTACGACACCGGTGCCTGGTCGCTGTACGACCAGTTTTCCGAATCGAACCTCAACTACCACGCGCTGCTCACCGAATTCCTGCAGGGGCTCTGCCAGCGCACCCAGCTCGGCGAGCCGCTGGCCCCCGCGCCTGCCACTCCCCCGGCTCCCGCGACGCCGCCGGCTCCCGCGACGCCGCCGGCCTCCACCCCCACGGAACCCGCGAACACGGGCGGCGCCAACGCCTCGGCCAGGCGCGTCGCGAAGGCGACCGGCAGCGGCAGGTCCCCGACGGCCTCAGTCGCCTCCGTCGCGACGACTGCCCCACCCACCCCGATCCCCGGAGACGCGATCTACTGCACCACCGCGCAGCGCTTCACCACGGACCTGCACACACCGCCGGCGATCGCGCTGTTGACACGGACGCTGCCCGAGGGTGTGCGCGGCGGCGTGCAACTGTCGCTCTCGAAGGTCGCCACCGTCAGCCTCACGGTCCGCCGGGGCGGGCGCGTGGTGTGGAGTAACTCCGCGCTCGTGGAACGCGGCGACCCACGGCTGCTGTGGGTCACGCCGAGCACGGCCGGCACGTACGAAGTCAGCCTCCGCGCCGTGGACCTCGCGGGCAACGCCGCGACCGCGAGCGGCACCGTCACGGTTGGCGCACCCGCCAAGCATCGCAAGCACTGAGCGCCGCTGAGGGTCGCCGAGGGTCGCGCATCGCACGACGAGGGTCGGGGAGGCCCGGGGAGCCGTCCGTACAATCGGGGTGTGCCAAGCGAAGCCCGCACCCGTGGCGGCGCAGGAGATCGGGACCCCGCAGAGAGCCGCTCCACGGGCTCGGGGCTCGCGCACGCCTGGGGCGCCCTCGATCGCGACCGGCGCCTGGCGGCCGTCGCCGCGGTCGCGCTGTTCGCGACTATGTTCCTGCCCTGGTACCAGCAGAACGCGGTGGTCACCGCTCGGCGGGCCGCGCCGCTGGTGAGCCGCAACCTCAACGCGTTCGCTGTCTTCTCGTTCGTCGAGGCTGCTGTGCTGCTGGTCGCGATCTCCGTGCTGTTCCTGTTGTACGCGCGCGCTGAGGGCGGTAGGTTCCAGCTGCCGGGCGGCGACGGAACGGTCGTGCTGGCCGCGGGGCTGTGGAGCGCCCTGCTGCTCGTGCTGAGGCTGTTCGACAAGCCCGGGATCACCCAGCACGGGGTCGCCGCCAACGTCGGCGTGCAGTGGGGCATCTTCTTCGCGCTGGCCGCCGCCGGCCTGCTCGCGTACGCCGGCTCGCGGATGCGCGCTGGGCAGCGGCCCGAGCCGCCCCTCGTGCGCCGTTCCGAGGCGCCGCGGCGGCCGTCGCCGCCACGCGGGCCCGAGGAGCCGCCCGAGCCCGGGTGGGGACGCCCGCCCTCCGCTCGCTCCCCGGCCACGGCTGAAGACGGGGAGACGGTCGTGATCTCCCGGCGGGAGGACGCGGCGAGAGCGGGTGGGCAGGCTCCCACGCCGAGTCCGGTGCCGGTCCTCGCGAGCGAGCGCACTCCGAGCTCGGGTGGGCGGGCTCCCACACCGGCGAGCAGGCGGGGGCGATACCCTCCTGCCCCGAGGCGGGCGGGCGCTCCCTCCGAGCAGCTCTCCTTCGAGGAACCCGACCCACCACCGCGATGACGACCACGCCCCCCGACTCCCCGGACGCCCCCACCTCCGCCGACGAGGTCGCGGAGGGCCTGCGCCGGGTCGGCTACCTGCCGGGCGACTCCACGGCGCTGGTGGCGTACCTGGCGGTGCGGCTCGGCAAGCCGGTGCTCGTCGAGGGCCCCGCGGGCGTCGGCAAGACCGAGCTCGCGAAGGCGCTCGCGCGCTACCTGGGGCGCGAGCTCGTGCGGCTGCAGTGCTACGAGGGCCTCGACGAGGCGAAGGCGCTGTACGAGTGGAACTACCGCAAGCAGCTCCTGCGCATCCAGGCGCAGGGCGGCGACGCCGGCTGGGAGGAGGTCCAGGAGGACATCTTCGGCGAGGAGTTCCTGCTGGCGCGCCCGCTGATGAGCGCGATCGCCTCCGAGCAGCCGGTGGTGCTGTTGATCGACGAGATCGACAAGACCGACCAGGAGTTCGAGGCGATGCTGCTGGAGGTGCTCTCGGACTTCCAGATCTCGATCCCCGAGCTCGGCCGGGTGGAGTCGCGCACGCACCCGGTGGTGCTGCTCACCTCCAACAACTCGCGCGAGCTGACCGAGGCGCTCAAGCGCCGCTGCCTGTACCTGTGGCTGGACTATCCGGAACTCGAGCACGAGCTCGAGATCGTGCGGCTGCACACTCCCGAGCTGGCCGAGACGATCGCGCGCCGGCTGGTCGAGGTGGTGGGGATGGTGCGCGAGCTCGACCTCAAGAAGCCCCCCTCGATCGCGGAGTCGATCGACTGGGCGCGGGCGCTGCTGCTGCTGGGGGCGAAGGACATCGACTCCGCGACGTTCCTGGAGACCATGTCGGTGATCGTCAAGCACCGCTCCGACATGGACGTCGTCGCCGAGCGGGTGGGCCTCAAGCTCGGGCGGGACGAGTCCGGGACCGTCGCCGGCGCGGCCTGAGGGGCCGTCCATGCGCACGCCTCCCGGGCCCCCCGCCCCTACAACACCACTCGCCCCTCCGACCCCGCTGAGACACCTATGAGTACGCCAGCGACCGGCCGCCCCGGCCCCGCCGAGGAATCTGCCAAACCGGCGGGCATCGCCGCGCGCCTACTGGAGCTCGGCGAGGCGCTGCGCTCCGAGGGCGTGGCGGTCGGCACCTCGGAGCTGCTGGACGCGTTCGCGGTGCTGCGCGAGATCGAGTGGACTGCGCAGGCGGACTTCCGCGAGGCGCTCGCCGCGACGCTCGCCAAGAGCCAGGAGGACCGGCGCGTCTTCGAGCTGGTGTTCGACCGCTTCTTCTTCCGCGCCGTGGAGCTCGCCGCCGTGCAGGAGGGCGTGCGCGAGGGGCGCGACGACGGGCGGGCGGGATCTCAATCATCCGACACGGGAGAGCTCGATCTGGAAGAGCTCTCCGAGGAGGAACTCGACGCGCTGCGCCGCCAGATCGCCGCGGCGCTCCGCGACGGGGCGGACGGCGCGATGCGCGACCTCGCGCGCATGGCGATCGCCGCGCTCGCGCGCCGAGACGGCGGCTCGGGAGTGATCGGCGTGGACGTGCAGCGCATCCGCCGCGCGCTCGGCCTGCGCACCGAGCCCCAGCCGGAGCTGCCCGAGGACGACCCTCGCCGCGAGGGGCTGCCGCGGGATGCCCTGCGCCGCTTCGAGGCGCTGCTGCGCCGCGAGCTCGAGCGCGCCCAGGTGCAGCGCACCGGAACGCTCCCCCCGCGCGCCCGCTCGGCGAGCTCGACCGCGCGCTGCCCTCCGGTCCCCTGCAGGACCTCGCAGCGGTGCACCGCGTGGTCGCGCAGCTGCGCCGGCGCCTGGCAACGCAGGGCCACCAGACGCGCGGGCACCGCCACCACGCCCACGTGGACGTGCGCCGCACGATGCGCGCGTCGCTGCAGACCGGCGGGGTGCCGGTCGTGCTCAAGTTTCGCCCGCGCCGCCCGCGCCGCCCGGAGGTGTACGTGCTGTGCGACGTCTCCACGTCCGTCACCTCCGCCTCGGTGTTCTTCCTCTCGGTGCTCCACGCGCTGCACGACTCGTTCCGCAAGATGCGCTCGTTCGTGTTCATCGAGCGCATCTCCGAGGTCACCGACATCTTCGAACGCGAGCGCGACTTCAAAGCGGTCAACGAGCGCATCGCCTCCGACGCGGGGGTGGCCGACATCTCCGGCTACACCGACTACGGGCGCGTGTGGTCGGAGTTCCTGGAGCAGATCGGCGACGATCTAAACCCACGCGCGACCGTGATCGTGCTCGGCGACGCCCGCACCAACGGCCGCGACCCCCGCGCAGACTCCTTCGCTGCGATCGCCGCGCGCGCGGGGCGCACGTTCTGGCTGAACCCCGAGCCGCGGCTGTACTGGAACTACGGGGACTCGGTGATCGCGGCGTACGAACAGCACTGCACCGCCTTTGAGTGCTGGACAACCGCTCAGCTGGAGGACTTCGTGCGCGCGCTGGCGCGGCCTGAGCTAGCATCTCGCTAGAGCTGACAACACCAGGGGGGCTGGCGGGTACGGCCGGCTGAGATGGCGCACCGGAAGCGATTCCCCGGCGCCGACCCTTCGAACCTGTGGGGTAATGCCCGCGGAGGGAGTGGCGTGAGTGTCGCAGGTACTCAGAGCCGGACCGCAACCGTCTGAGACGGCCGCGCAAGCGTGCGCGGTGAGCGTCAGCGGAGTGAGCCGCACCTACGCGAGCAGGTGCCGTTCGGGCGCTCGCAGATGTCTCGCTGCACGCCGCCGAAGGCGAGCTGCTGGCGGTGGTCGGCCCGAGCGGCTGCGGCAAGACGACGCTGCTGGAGCTGATCTGCGGCCTGCAGAGCCCGGACGCGGGCACGGTGCGCAGCGAGCCAGCGGCGCTGATGCCCCAGCGCGATCTGCTGCTGCCGTGGCTGAGCGCGGTGGACAACGCGGCACTGGCGCTGCGGATCGCCAGGCGTCCCCGCGCGCAGGCGCGGGAGCGGGCCGCGGCGCTGTTCGCCGAGCTGGGGCTCGCGGGCTTCGAGAACGCCCACCCACACGAGCTCTCCGGCGGGATGCGCCAGCGGGTGGCGTTCGTGCGCACGTTGCTCGTCGGGCAAGCCGGTGCTATGCCTGGACGAGCCGTTCGGGGCGCTCGACGCAATCACCCGCGCGGAGATGCAGGGGTGGCTCGCCCGGGCGCTCGCGCAGGAGCCGCGCACGGTGGTACTCGTGACGCACGACGTGGAGGAGGCGGTGCTGCTGGCCGACCGCGTGGCCGTGTTCTGCGCGCGCCCCGGCCGCGTGGTGGCAGAGCTCGAGGTCGAGCTGCCGCGCCCCCGCGCGCGCACCGACCCGGCGGTGACCGCGCTGCGCGAGCAAGCGCTGATCGCCCTTGGGTTGGGCGCATGAGCGTTACTTGTCTGGGGTCACCGTGAGGCGCCGGGTCGTGGACGTGCTACCCGCGCTGCTGCTCATCGCGGCGCTGCTGGGGGTGTGGGAGTTGTACGTGTGGGTGGGAGGCGTGGAACCGTCGCTGCTTCCAGCCCCGCACGCGATCGCGGTGGAACTGTGGGGCAACACGGGGATCCTGTGGCGGAACTTCGCGATCACCGCCAAGGAGGTGCTGTGCGGCCTGGGAGTGGCGCTTGTGTGCGGCTTCGCGGTGGCGGTGGCGATCCACCTCTCCCCCCTGTGTCGCCGCGCGGCGTACCCGCTGGCGGTCGGCTCGCAGGCCGTGCCGATCGCGGTGATCGCGCCGCTGCTGGTGTTCTGGTGGGGCTTCGGAATCTTCCCCAAGCTCGTGGTGATCGGGTTGATCTGCTTCTTCCCGGTCGTGGTCACGACGGTCGACGGCCTCGCGGCGGTGGACCCCGACCAGCTCAAGCTGCTGCGCACGCTGGACGCCTCGCGCTGGCAGGCGTTCCGTTTCGCGGAGCTGCCGGCGGCGCTGCCGGCGGCGCTCAGCGGCGCGCGGATCGCGGTCGCGGTCGGCGTGATCGCGGCCTTCATCGCAGAGTCCCAGACCGCCACGGTCGGGCCCTACGGCGGGCTGGGCCGGGAGATCGTCACGGACGGGGACGCCTTCCAGAACCCCCGCGCGTGGGCTGCAGCCACGGTGCTGTGCCTGTTCGCGATCGCGTGCTTCTACGCGCTGGCGCTCGCCGAACGCAAGCTGAACCCCTGGAACCATCGAACAAGAGGAGCTCGACCTTGACCAAGCCGTCCTCGCCCAGCGCCGCGCCCGGCGCGCCCCATCCCGCAGACCGTCCGCCCGCGCCCCTGCGCCCAGCCCGCCGTGCACTCCAGCGCCCGGGCCGGCGCGCCGTGCTGGGGATGGCGATCCTCGCGTGCACCCTCACCCTCGCGGCGTGCGGGGCCAAGCAGGACACGATCACCCCGACGGGGCTGAAGCGCTTCACGGTGGAGCTCGACTGGTTCCCCAACGCCGACCACGCGCCGCTGTACGCGGCGATCGCGAACGGGGACTTCCGCGCGGGCGGCCTGGACGTGCAGCCGGTCGTCCCCGCCGAATCTGCCGAACCGCTGAAGCTGCTCGCCGCCGGGAAGGTGGACGCGGCGATCTCCTACGAGCCGCAGCTGCTGCTGGCGCGTGACGAGGGTCTGAGGCTGGTGTCGATCGGCGCGCTGGTGCAGCGCCCGCTGACGTCGATCATCGCGCTGCCCAAGCAGCACGTCACCTCGGTAGCAAGCCTGGCGGGCAAGAAGGTCGGCACGGCCGGCATCCCCTACCAGGCGGCGGAGCTGCGCACGGCGCTGCAGAGCGCAGGTGTGAACCCGGCGAAGACGCAGGAAGTGAACGTGGGCTTCAACCTCGTGCCGGCGATGCTCTCGGGCAAGGTGGCCGCGACGCTCGGAGGCTTCTGGAACTACGAGGCGGTGCAGCTGCAGCTGCTGCACAAGCACCCGACGGTGATCCCGATCAACGAAGCGGGGGTGCCGACCTACGACGAACTGGTGGTGGTGGTGCGCCAGGAAGAGGCCCACCACGCCGGCCAGGACCTGCGGGCGTTCATGCAGGCGCTGACCCGCGGCGAGCGCGCGGTGCGCGCGAACCCCGCGGCGGCGGCCAAGCTGATCGTGGCGGCCAACCCGAGCCTCGAAGAACGCCTCCAGCTGGAATCGATCAAGCGCACGCTGCCCGCCGCCCAGCCCACCGAAGCGGGCCGTCCCTACGGCTACCAGGTCCCCGCGCAGTGGGAGGCGTTCGGGCAGTGGATGTACACCCGCGGCCTGCTCCGAAGCAACCCCAACGCGGCGGGCCTGCCGCCTTTCACCAACGAGTACCTGCCGGGGGAAGGGATCTGAGCCGCGCGAGCGTTCCATCCCCAGGCGGGCGTAGCCTCGGCTCGTATCATGCAAACCGTGAGCAGACAGGCCCACGTGACGCTCAGCGGCGACATCGCCGGGGAGTACGTGGTCGAGGACCGGCGCCCAGACGGGCGCCTCGTGCTCGTACCCGACACCTCGGTTGACGCCATCCTCGCTCGCCACGGCGCCAAGCCGTTGGCAGCGGAGGAGTTCGAGCGGCACTTCGGCCACCTGCCCACCGACGATGAGGGTTGAACGGTGGCTGGCACACAGCGGACCGTCGTCTTCCCGGCTATCTTCGACGACTCGATCCTCTCCATCGACCAAGAGCGCCTCCCAGCGGCGGCGGCAGAAGCGCTGCGCAGCTTGCGTACACAGACGGAGCGGCACGGTGGCATTCCGCAGGAGCGCCTCAAGCGCTGTCACGGCAATGCACGCGACGGGACCGACCTGGGTGGCTGCGTCAAGACTTACCTGCCCTGGCCCGACGGCCCATGGGGCGTCGTCTTCCGCGCGGGCGAAGATCCCGACCGACCCTTCGCGCTTTACACGATCGCCATCGGGGTGCGACACCCAGAACCGGGGCGCACCAGCGTCTATCGCCTCGCACACCGGCGACTGCACGACTGAGACGCCCCTCACCCCGGCAAGCGAGGATCGTCAGCGAGGCGCGAGGCTCACCGCGGAGCCGACTCCCAGCGCGCGCAGAGGTGGTAGAGGATCACGATGTCGATCGCGATGATCATGATGGCCCACAGCGGGAACAGCGTGAAGGTGCCGAACTGCACGAGCATGTCCAGCGAGACGACGAAGATGCCGACGAAGCGCGCCCAGCTCTGCTGCGCGAGCAGGCCGAGGCCGGTGAGCGCGACCAGCGAGCCGAGGATCAGGTGCCCCCAGCCCCACGCGGTGATGTCCCACACGACCACGCCGTGGCCGCCGACCGTGATCACTTCGTTGTTGATGACCGCCGCGAGGCCCCACAGCGCGTCGAGGGAACCCTCGATCAACATCAGCACGCCGGCGAACACGATCCAGCCGCTGATCGGCCCCGGGGAGCCGTAGCGGGTGTCGTAGCGCTCGCCCGCGGCAGGCGGCTCGGAAGTGGTGCTGGACATGACGCCCTCCTCACTGCTGGTTGCGCCGCCCGGCACGGGCGGCAGGACTGAAAGGTGTGGACGGGCCCGGTATCACGGACACCGTCGGCAGGGAGCATCGCCCGCCCGCGGGTGAGGCAGCATCACCCCCCCGGGGTGACCCCGGCGAGCGCCCCCGCGCGGCGCCGCTCAGGCCAGCACCCAGTGACCCCCGGTCGCCAGGTGGACCCTTCCGGCGGGCCCCGCGCGGCGCCGCTCAGGCCAGGCCCACGACACCTTTGGCCGACAGGTACAGCCCCAGTGTGCCAAGCACGCCGGAGATCAGGACGCGCGAGTTGCGGCGCATCCACGCGTCGAGTCGCTTGAGCGTGACCTTGGTCTCCTCGGGGCGGAACGAGAGGAACGCGAGCGGGACGAGCGCGGGCGAGAGCATCAGCAGGTTGAAGAGCAGGATCGCCAGGACCTGCTGGCGCTCGGCGACGTCAGCGACGACGATTTCCTTCATCGCCGCGATGTAGCGCACGCTCGGGAAGTTCAGCACGACGCCGGCGAAGAACGCGAGCGCGGGCGGACCCGACAGCAGCCGCTCGGCGAGCGGAGGCTTCTGCGGCCCGCCGTCCTTGGCCTTCTCCGCCTCCGCGAGCGCCGCCTTGCGCGCTTTGCGGGCTTCGGCGCGCCCCGTTGCGTACCAGACCGCCCCCACCAGCAGCAGCGCGCCGAGCACGAGGTCGGCGACCGGCCGCGAGGACGAGGAGGACGAGCCGAAGACTTCGGCGTTGGTGGCGACCGCGACGACCCCGACGCCGAGCCCCACGCTCCACGTGAAGGCGCCGGCGGTGTAGGCGCCGAGCATCCGTTTGGGCCGCTCTGAGGCGAGCGTGAGCAGCACCACAGCGATCAGCACCGGGTTGAACGCGCAGGAGAGCCCGAGCAGGGCGACGTTCTCGAACATCTCCGGTGTCTAATGAGACTTCAGGTGACCGGGCGTCATCCCCACCGGGTGATTGACTATGGCGATGGGCACCACCTCTGCCGCCGCTACTGCCGCTACCGCCTGATGGTGGCCAGGGGCACCACAACTGCGACCACCACCGGCACAACCCCCTGACCACCGATGGACACGACCGCCACCACCCCCACGACCCCGCTGCGCGAGCGCCCCGCGTGGGCGGCGCTCACCGCGCACTACGAGGCGATCCGGGGGACGCACCTGCGGGAGCTGTTCGCCCAGGACCCCGCGCGGGGCGAGCGGCTGACGGCGGAGGGCGCGGGCCTGTACCTCGACTACTCGAAGAACCGCGTCACCGACGAGACGCTCGGCCTGCTGGTGGTGCTGGCGGAGCAGTCGGGCCTCGCGGCGCGGACGGCGGCGATGTTCGCCGGCGAGCGCATCAACGTCTCGGAGAACCGGGCCGTACTGCACGTGGCGCTGCGGATGCCGCGCAGCGCCTCGCTGGTCGTCGACGGCACGGACGTGGTGGCGCAGGTCCACGAGGTGCTCGACCGGATGGCGGCGTTCGCCGAGCGCGTGCGCACGGGCGAGTGGCGGGGCCACACCGGGCGCCCGATCCGCAACGTCCTCAACGTCGGCATCGGCGGCTCGGACCTCGGCCCCGTGATGGCCTACGAGGCGCTGCGCCACTACAGCCAACGCGACCTGACGTGCCGCTTCGTCTCGAACGTGGACGGCACCGACTTCGTGGAGGCCACGCGCGACCTCGACCCAGCCGAGACCCTCTGCATCGTCTCCTCGAAGACGTTCACCACCCTGGAGACGATGACCAACGCGCGCTCCGCGCGGGAGTGGGCGGTGGCCGCCCTGGGCGACGAGGCCGCGGTCGCCAAGCACTTCGTGGCGGTCTCCACCAACGCCGCGGAGGTCGCGAAGTTCGGGATCGACCCGGCCAACCAGTTCGGCTTCTGGGATTGGGTCGGGGGCCGGTACTCGATGGACTCGGCGATCGGCCTTTCGACGATGATCGCAGTGGGACCAGAGCGCTTCAAAGAGATGCTGGCGGGCGCACACGCGATCGACGAGCACTTCCGCGCGACCCCCGTGGAGCGCAACCTGCCGGCGCTGATGGGCCTGCTGGCGGTGTGGTACGGCAACTTCTTCGGCGCTCAGACGCACGGGGTGATGCCCTACGAGCAGTACCTCAAGCGCTTCCCCGCGTACCTGCAGCAGCTGACGATGGAGTCACTCGGCAAGCACGTCACGCTGGAGGGCCGGCAGGTGGACCACGAGACCGGCGCGGTGTACTGGGGCGAGCCGGGGACCAACGGCCAGCACAGCTTCTACCAGCTGATCCACCAGGGCACCAAGCTGATCCCCGTGGACCTGATCGGCTTCGCGCAGACGCTCAACCCGCTGGGCGAGCACCACGACATCCTGATGTCAAACGTGTTCGCTCAAGGCCAGGCGCTTGCGTTCGGCAAGACCGCCGAGGAGATCCGCGCGGAGGGCACCCCTGAGGCGGTCGTGCCCCACCGCGTGATGGAGGGCAACCGCCCGACGAACACGATCCTCGCCGAGCGTCTGACCCCGCACACGCTGGGCGCGCTGGTGGCGCTGTACGAGCACAGCGTCTTCACGCAGGGGACGGTGTGGGGGATCGACTGCTTCGACCAGTGGGGGGTGGAGCTCGGCAAGGCGCTCGCCAAGCGGATCGTCCCGGAGCTGCAGAGCGAGTCCGAACCGCAGCTGGCCCACGACAGCTCGACGAACGCGCTGATCCGCCGCTACCGAGCGCTGCGGTAGGCCGAGTCTTTCATTGGGGGATCGTCCACGCGGCGAGGCGCGTGCGACACGGCCGTGTGCGCTGGGCCTCCGTGCCCAGCGTCGGCGCGCGCGGCTCTCGACACGCACCGCCCACGCGGCTCGGTTACGCACCCCCCACGCGGCTCGACGCGCACCCCCCACGCGGCTCGACACGCACCGCCCACGCGACTCGGTTACGCACCGCCCAGGACGAACCGCTCGACCGCAAGGGCGAAGCCGTCCTCGTCGTTGGAGGCGGTCACGCGGCGCGCGGCGCGCTGCACCTCACGGTCGGCGTTGCCCATCGCGATGGAGAGCCCGGAGTGGGCGAACATCAGCACGTCGTTGGGCATGTCCCCGATCGTCGCGACGGCCTCGGTGGGGATCTCGTAGCGGCTCGCGAGGTAACGCACGACGCACCCCTTGTTCGCTTCGGGGTGGGTGACGTCCAGGTAGTAGGGCTGCGAGCGCGAGGCGGAGACGTGCTCGCCGAACTGCTCGCCGGCGGCGGTGGCCGCGCGGGCCACGGCGTCGTGGTCGTCGCTCACGCCGACGATCTTGGCGACGTCCCCGACGAGGCCCGCGAAGCTCTCCACGAGCGTCGGGGCGAACTGCACGGTGAAGCTCTCACGCTCGATGTGCGGCCCGTGCAGGTCGCGCACGTACCAGTCGGCGCCGCGGTAGACCCAGGCTGAGAGCGCGAAGGACTCCAGCAGCTCGAGCACCGGCGCGACGAGCTCGGCGGGGATCGCCCGCTCCTCGAGCACCGTCATGTCAGGGTGGGCCGAAGCAGGGAGACACTCGCCTCCGACCGATTCGGGAGACACTCGCTGCGCTCGCAGCCCCGAATCGACCAGCATCCCCGGTTCCACCAGCAGCCCGCCGTTGAACGCCGCCACAGGCGTGTCGAGCGCCAGCGGCTCCACGAGCATCTCCATCCCCCGGGGCGGACGGCCGCTCGTCACGGCGAACAGCACCCCCGCGGCGTGCAGCCGGTGGACGGCCTCGACCGAGCGCGCGGTGAGCGCCTTCTCGGAGTTGACCAGCGTGCCGTCAACGTCGGAAAGCAGCAGGCGGATGGCGGGCGGGGACATGGTGGGCGGCTCCTCGCTCGGGAGAGTACGAGGTCCGCGGGAACTGCGGGCGGCTCCTGCCCGGCGGTGGCCTACGAGTCGCGCGCCTCCGCCTCGACTTGACTCACGTAGCCGTGTGGTCAGCCGAGGCGCCTCGACCTCGACTTGACTCACGTAGCCGTGGTCAGCCGAGCGTGAACGACTCGGTGGTGATCTTCTCGTGCTGCCCCGTCCCGCCAATCAGCGTGAGCGTGTACTTGCCCGGTCGCAGCCGGCGCACAGGCAGCAGCCGCAGACTCATGCGCCCGTGCGCCGTGCGGGCGGTCCCGGCCGCGTACACCACGCCGTGACGGGAGAGCGTCGCCTGCGCCGAGGAGCCCACAACCGTGAACTTGACCGTGCCGGAGGCGAGCTTGCTCGTGCAGTGCTGCTTGCCCTTGACCGTCCTGCACGTCACGAGCTCGACCTGGCCCGCGGGTCCCGCGGGACCGGCCGGACCCTGAGCGCCCGCCGCGCCGGGCGCGCCTTTTTCGCCAACGGACCCGGTGGCACCGGCCTTGCCTTCGTTGCCAGATGTTCCTTCCTTGCCCGTCGTGCCTTCTTTGCCCGCTACGCCTTCCTTGCCGGCTGCGCCTTCCTTGCCCGCTGCGCCTTCCTTGCCGGCTGGGCCTTCATCGCCGGCTGTGCCTTCCTTGAGGAAGACAGCCGCCACTTCAGTCTTCGCGGTGACTTCAACTTCGCAGCTGTCGGCGGGGGAGGCGAGGTATTTGCACCCGAGCCACCCGGCGAACACGTACCCCGGTTTCGGGGTCTCGGTCAGGGCCACGGGCCCGTAGAAGTAGTTCGAGCAGGACCCTGGACCCACCTGTGTGCAGAGCCCTTCGGGAATCGTCGAGTTGACTTCGCCTTCCCCCGACACGAACACGGTCAGCGCGTACGCTTCGTGAGTCGTGAAGCTCACCGGGTTGCCGATCGTGGTTTCGAATGCGGAGTTCCACGTGAGCAGACAGACTGTGTAGGTCGTGTCGGGCTGGAGTCCTTCGAGGTAGCCGACGACGGTTTCGCGACCGGTGGTCCTCGCGCTATAGCTGCTTAAGGTTTCCGTGATGTGGCCTTCTGTCAAGCATTCGCTTGGGGATTCGCGGTAGGCGAACTGGTAGGCGGTGGCTTCATTCGCGGCTTCGTCTGGGTTGAGCACGCCCTGCAGATAGGCAAATTTTGCCGATACGCGGGACGGTGCAAGTGTTTCCGGGGTCGGCGGCTTGATCGAGGCCGCGGCCGGCGCGACGGCGAGCAGCAGCGCCGCGAGCGCGGCGCACAGCGACGCCAGCGCACGGACAGAGCGACGTGAAACGGCGACTCTACTCGACACTGCAAGACCCCTGAACGACGCCCCAACCGGTGACATGTGCACCCTCCCCCGCCTGAATGAACGCTTGCCAAATGTACGCTTGCCATTAACATAAACGATCAAACGAGCAAAGTCCACCACCGCGCTCAGCGCCGCGGGACACTAGGACACCTGCGGTAGGGGGGGCCGGTCTGTGTCCTGCGGCGGGGCCTGCACGCGGGCGCGGAACACGTAGAAGGACCAGCCCTGGTAGGCCAGCACGAGCGGGAGGAACAACACCACCACGACAGTCATGACGACCAGCGCGTAGTGGCCCGAGGCGGAGTTGTTCACGGAGAGGGAGTACGCGGCGGAGGTGCTCGACACCATCACGGAGGGGTACAGGTCCACGAAGATCGAGCCCACCGTCGCCGCGATCGCCGTCGCGGAGGCCGCGAACGCCCACCCCTCGTGCTCGGAGCGCGCCAGGCGGGCGGCGAACGCCACCGCGATGACCGCGAGCACTTCGACCGGCCCGGGCACCTGGGTGTGGCCGACGACGACGCGCGTCCACACCACGAAGCCGACCACGAGGCCGACGGCGGCCCACCCGAGCGGCCGGGCGAGCGCTCGCGCGCGGGCGCGCACGGCGTCGGTCGACTTGAGCGCCAGGAACGTGGCGCCGTGCAGCAGGCACAGCCCGAGCAGCGTCACGCCCGTCCACAGGCCGTACGGCGTCAGCAGGTCGAAGAAGTCGCCGGTGTACTCGTGACTGGCGTCGATCGGCAGACCGTGCAGCAGGTCGCCGAGGCCGACGCCGAGCAGCAGCGGGATCAGCAGGCTGCCCACGGTCGTGCACCACGTCCATGTGGCGCGCCACCGGGGGTCGGCGGACTTGCCCCTGAACTCGAACGCGACGCCGCGCGCGATCAGCGCCGCGAGTACGAGCAACAGCGCGAGGTACAGCGCTGAGAACATCGTCGCGTACCACCCCGGGAACGCGGCGAACGTGCCCGCGCCCGCGACGATCAGCCACACCTCGTTGCCGTCCCAGAACGGCCCGATCGTGTTGAGCGCGACACGCCGCTCCAGTTCGGTGCGGCCCACGAGCGTGTGCAGCACGCCGACGCCGAAGTCGAACCCCTCCAGCACGAAGAAGCCGACCCACACGACGGCGAGGATGATGAACCAGAGGGTGTGCAGGTGCATCAGTACGTCAGCGCCGGGATCGCGCCGGCCCCTCCCGTGGCCGTCCTGGACCCGTCGGCGCCCCCGGCCCCCTCGGCTCCCTCGTCCCCGTGGTCAAGCCCTTTGCGCGCGTAGCGCAGCATCAGCACCACGTCGGCGGCGCCGAGCGCCAGGTAGAGCAGCACGAACACCACCAGGCTGATCCAGATGTCGGTCGCGGTGACCGACGGTGAGGAGGCGTTGACCGTCTTCATCAGCCCCTGCACGATCCACGGCTGGCGCCCGCTCTCGGTCAGCAGCCAGCCGGCGGTGTTCATCAGGAACGGCGTCACCACGGCCCAGATCGAGCAGCGCAGAAACCACTTCGAGCGGTCGAACGAGCCCCGGTGCAGCAGCCACGCGCCCCACAGGGCGAGCAGCAGGATGAGCGCCGCGAGGTAGGCCATGACGCGCATCGACCAGTACTGGATGAACACGTCCGGCACGTAGTTGCCGGGGCCGTATTTCTTCTCGTATTCGGCCTGCAGCTGGTTGAGCCCGATCACCTTGCCGTTCCACGAGTTCGTCGCCAGCAGCGAGAGCACGTGCGGCACCTCGATGATCTGCGAGGGCGTCTCGTCGTTGTTGCCCCCCCCGATCTGAAACAGCGAGAACGAGCACGGCTGGCAGGTGCTCCACTGCGCCTCGGCGGCGGCGATCTTCATCGGCTGGTACTTGGCCTCCACGACCCCCAGCTCGGAGCCGACGAACAGCGCGAGCACGATCGAGGGGATCAGCACCGACAGCGCGATCGAGGCGGTGCGGTGGAAGGCCTCCACTTCCCGCTGCTTACGCAGGTACCACGCCGAGACCGCGAGCATGATCAGCGACCCCGTGACCAGCGAGGCCAGCAGCACGTGGACGTACCCCCAGAGGAACGTGGGGTTCGTGAACAGCGCGCCGATGTTGTTCAGTTCCGGCTGGCCTGCGTGGTTGAGGGTGTAGCCGACGGGGTGCTGCATCCACGAGTTGGCGGCCATGATGAACAGCGCCGAGAACGCCGTGGCGAACGAAACCAGCCAGATGCACGCGAGGTGCACCCGCTTGGGCAGGCGGTCCCACCCGAACAGCCACAGCCCCAGGAACGTGGACTCCAGGAAGAACGCCGCCAGCCCCTCCATCGCCAGCGGCCCCCCGAACACGTCGCCGACGTAGCGCGAGTACACCGACCAGTTCATCCCGAACTCGAACTCCTGTACAAGGCCGGTCACGACCCCGACCGCGACGTTGATCAACAGCAGCGTGCCGAAGAACCGCGTCAGGCGGCGGTACTCGGGGCGCCCGTTGCGGTGCCAGAACGTCTGCAGGATCGCGACGAGGAACGCAAGCCCGATCGTCACGGGGACGAACAGGAAGTGATAGATGCTCGTGGTAGCGAACTGCCAACGTGCCAGGTCGTTGGTCATGCCTCGGTGATCCTCCGTGCATCGGCTGGACCGGACCGCCCCATCCTCGCGCCGCGGCGGGTGAGTGGCCCTCACCCCTCACGAGCGATCCTCGTCCCCACCCCCCTCACCCGCGCTCCTCACCCCACGCCCTCACCAGCGCTCCTCACCCCTCACGACCGATCCTCGCCCTGCCACCTCCCTCTCCATCGCCGTCCCCCGGCCGCGGTCGAGCACCAGCACCTCGTCCATCTCCGCCAGGTCGGCGTGCCTATGGGTGATCAGCAGCACCGTCCGCTCGCGGGTGAGCACCAGCAGGTCGGCGAGGATCGCGTCCGCGGTCGCCGTGTCGAGGTGCTCGCCGGGCTCGTCGAGGATCAGGATCGGGAAGTCCGCCAGCAGCGCGCGGGCGAGCGCCAGGCGTTGGCGCTGCCCGCCGGACATGCGCGCGCCGCGCTCGCCCACTTCGGTGCTCAAACCCTCTGGCAGCTGTTCGACCCAGTCGAGCAACCTGACCTGCGCAAGCACCTCTTGCAGTTCCTCCGGTGTGGCCTCCCGCCGCGCCATACGGAGGTTCTCCTCGAGCGTGTTGTCGAAGACGTGCGCGTCCTGAGCGACCAGCCCGACCACGCGCCGACACTCCTCGCCGGCGAGCTCGGTGAGCTCCACGCCGTCGAGCGTCACCGACCCGCTCTGGTAGGGCGCGAACCGCAACAACACGCCCGCGAGCGTGGACTTTCCGGCGCCGCTGGGACCGACGACGGCGACGCGCCGGCCGGGGGCGAGGTCTAGGTCGACGCCGTCGAGCGCCCACCGGGTGGCGCCCGGGTAGCGGCTGCGCAGACCTCGCACCCGCAGGACGTGGCCCTGAGATGCGGGCGGAGCATGTGGGGCGACGGGCCTGCCATTCGACTCAGAGGCGAGCGAGGCACCGAGCTGAGCGCGCGGCGGCGAGAGAGGGCGTGGCGAGGTCGGCAGCGCAACGGGGTGCACGGGCTCCGTCACGGGCGGCGGCGCGTCGATCACCTCGAAGACGCGGGCGGCGGAGCGGCGCACGCGCTGGAGGGTCTGGGTCGCGGTCGGCAAGCCCGTCACGAGCTCGAACGCGACGAGCGGGATCAGAGCGATCCCGGCGAGCCACACGCCGTTGAGGGTTCCTGCACGCAGCGCGGCGACGCCCACGACCAGGGCTCCCCACATCGCAAGCCCGGAGCAGAGGCTCGTCAACCCCTGGCCGACTCCCGCGGTGCGCGCGCTCGCGCGGGCGATGCTCGTGACCTCGGCGTCCGCCGCCCGCGCACGCCCCAGCTGCGCCGCGACGGCCCCGTTGACGACCAGCTCGGGGGCGCCCTCCACGAGGTCCACGACCGACGCGGTCAACTCCCCCCGCGCCGCCGCCTGCCGCGCCTCGGCGCGTGCGGCGAGCGCCCCCGTCAGCCACGGCACGCACACCCCGGCGAGCAGCAACGAGACGAGCAGGATCGCGCCGGCGGCGGGGAGCACCAGCCAGACGACGCCCACGGTGGCAGCCCCGACGATCCCGGCGACCGCGAACGGGGGCACCACGCGCAGCAGCAGGTCCTGCAGGGCGTCCACGTCGTGGACGAGGCGCGCGAGCAGCTCCCCGCTGCGGAACGCGGGCAGGCCGAGCGGGGCGAGGCGCTCCAGCCGTTCGTAGATGCGCACCCGCAGGTCGGCCAGCACACGGAAGGCCGCGTCGTGGCCGACGAGCCGCTCGCCGTAGCGGCACAGGCCGCGCGAGAGCGCGAAGAACTGCACGCCGACGATCGCCACCGCCACGGCGGACTCCTCCGGGCGCTGCGAGGAGCGGGAGATCAGCCACGCGGAGGTGGCGATCAGGCCGATCGCGGCACCCACGGCGCCGGCGCCGAGCAGCGTGGCGAGCGCCAGCCGCCCCGCAGCGGGACGGGCGAGAGCGAGCGTGCGTCGCAGCGGGGCCTGGGGGCCGCGGTCGTCCTGCGGCGGGCGGTGGGGCGGCGGCTCGGAGACGAAGCTCGTGGGGTCGAGCGTGGCGGTCGCCTCCACCGGACCGGCCGAGTCCGTGGAGCCGGGGTCTCACGCGGCCACCTCCACCGGGGCGAGCGAGACCACGCGGTCGGCGAGGGCCAGCAGCGCGGGGCGGTGCGCGACGAGCACGACGGTGCGTCCGCGTGAGAGGCGGCGCACGGCCTCCAACACCTCCCGCTCGGTCTGACCGTCGAGGGCGGCGGTCGGCTCGTCGAGCAGCAGCAGCGGCGCGTCGCGCAGGAACGCGCGCGCGAGCGCGACCCGCTGGCGCTCGCCCGCGGAGAGCCCGGCGCCCCGCTCGCCGAGCGGGGTCTCCAGGCCCTGGGCAGGTCGGCGACCACGCCGTCGAGCCCCGCGGCGCAGACCGCCGCGCGGACCTCCTCGGCCGAGGCGCCGGGGCGGCCGAGGCGCACGTTCTCGGCGACCGACGTGGCGAACAGGTGCGGCCGCTGGGGCACCCACGCCAGGCGCGCGCGCCACGCGTCGGGGTCGAGCTCGGCGAGGTCGCGGTGTCCGACGCGAACCGACCCGCCCTGGGGCGCGACCAGTCCGAGCAGCACCCCGAGCAGCGTGGACTTGCCGCACCCGGAGGGGCCGGCGAGCGCGAGCACCTCGCCCGCGTGCACCGTCAGCGAGACGCCGTCGAGCGCAGGGGCGGCGCGACCGGGGTAGGCGACCCGCAGCCCTTCGAGCACCACGTCGGCGACGGCCGGGTCGGGCACGTCGGTGTGCGTGCCGCGGGCCGCGGCCGGCCGCTCCAGCACCGCGAACACCTGCTCGGCGGCGGCCACGCCCTCGGCGCTCGCGTGGTAGTTGGCGCCCAGCCGGCGCAGCGGCAGGTACGCCTCGGGGGCGAGCACCAGCACGAACAGGGCGGTGCGCAGGTCGAGCTGGCCGGCCTCCAAGCGCAGGCCGATCGCGACTGCGACGAGCGCGACGGAGAGGGTGGCGAGGAGCTCGAGGATCAGCGAAGAGAGGAACGTCACGCGCAGCGTCGAGAGCGCGGTGCGGCGGTACCGTTCCGTCACCTCGCGGATCGTGGCAGCCTGGGCGCGCGCGCGCCCGAACACCTTCAGCGTGGGCAGCCCCGCGACGACGTCGAGGAAGTGGCCGCCGAGCCGCTCCAGCGCGCGCAGCTGGCGGTCGGTGCGCTCGCGGGTGGTAGCGCCGACGAGCGCCATGAACAGGGGGATCAGCGGGATCGTGGCAGCGACGATCGCCGCGGAGAGCCAGTCGTTGAAGAGCACCACGGCGAGCACTACGACCGGCACGATCACGGCGAGGAACAGCTGCGGCAGGTACAACGAGAACCACCCGTCGAGCGCGTCCACCCCCCACGTGGCGAGCACCGCGAGCGCCCCGGTGCGCTCCTCGCGCGAGCTGTCCGCCCCGAGCTCGGCGAGTCGCTCCAGCAGCGCGCCGCGCAGCTGAGACTTCGCGCGCGCGGAGGCCCGGCTCGCTGCGAGCTCGGCCCCCCACGCGACCGCCGCGCGGGCCACGACCACGCACAGCAGCACGCTCAGCGGCGTGCGCAGCTGCGCGAGGCCCTGCCCGTGGCGGAACGCCCCGGCGACGACGTCCGCGAGCAGCCACGCCTGCGCGACGACCAACACCGCGCTGAGCGTCCCCAGGCAGACCGAGACGTACAGGAACGTCCGGGTCGCGCGCGCGTAGCGGAGCAGCCGCGGGTCGAGCGCCCTCACGGGGCAATCATGACGAAGCCGGACCCTCGGGACCCCAGATGGGTCCTCACCCGCTCCGCGCGAGGAACACCGTGAGATCGGTCCAGGCGGACGGTTGCGGGCGGGCGGCCAGCTCGCGGGCGATCACGTCGAGGATCGCGCCGAACTCGCCGTGGTCGATGCCGACCACGATCGCACAGCCCGCGTGCGCCCGTCCGGCCTCAGCCCAACGGCGCACGATCACGGGGAAGTCCTTGACGTCGAACGTGACGAAGATCCGCTCTTCGCTCGCGGCGATCGACAGCAACTCCTCGTCGGTGAAGCCGTCCAGCGCCCGCTCCTCGTCTGCGGCGCGAACGTCGTGGCCCCGCTCGCGTAGCGCGCTCGCGACGCGCGGCCCCGAGATGTGGGCGTCGAGGAACAGCTTCACGGAGCGTCTGGCACCCTACACATCGACACGGCTGACGGCTATGAACGGGAACTCCTCTTCGAGCTGCTCGATCGGCCGCCTGTTCTCGGCTATGGCTGCGTCGACCTCCTCGGGAAACAGCTTGTAGTAGCCGAGGGCAAGTCGGATCTGACGCGCGTTGGCAGAGCCGCCGGCGGCCATGCTCTCGACCGACCCGATGTCACGGTGGGCGTCGACGATCTGCCACACGTCGAGCGCTGTTCCGATCACCCACGCGCGCCGCTCCCAGTCCGTGCCACGGAAGGCGACCCCCGGGAATAGCCGCATCCGCAGCGCCTCCTCGGCGAGCGCCTCGACGATCGCGCCCCTGCTGCGACCGGTGCGCCTGGCCTCCTGGTCGACAAGCACCTCGACCCGTTTGGATAGGCGCATACTGAACGGAGCCGACTTCATGGCCACGCTTCTACGGTATCACAAAAATTACGGCGTGCGACAGGTGGCCGATACCGGCGATGGTCAGGGTCACGGTGCGCTCACGTCGCCACCCACGGGCCGTGCCACGCGCCGTAGCCTGCCACGAGGCGCTCGGCCTCCTTGGGGCCCCACGTTCCCGGCGCGTAGGGGTGGACCGACGGGGGGGCGTTGAGCAGCGGTTCGAAGATGCGCCACGCCTCCTCGACAGCGTCCTGGCGGGTGAAACGGGTGCTGTCGCCGCGCAGGGCGTCGAGCAGGAGCACCTCGTAGGGGGTGGGGGCCTCGCCGCCCTCCTCGGCGAACTCCATGTCGAGCGTGATCGCCTGGGGGCCGCCGCGGTCGGCGCGGTGGGCATCGAGGATCACCTGCGTGCCGGTCGAGGGGTCGAGCTTGACGACCAGCTGGTCGGGTTCGGGGCGGCGGTGGCCGTGGGCCATGAACCCGAGGCGCGGGGGGTGGCGGAAGACGACCCGCAGCTCGGTCTGGGTGACCGGGAGGCGCTTGCCGGTGCGGATGAACCACGGCACGCCCGACCACCGCCAGTTGTCGATCTCCAGGCGCATCGCGGCGTACGTCTCGGTGGTCGAGTCCGGCGCGACGCCATCGATGTCGCGGTAGCCGTCGTACTGCCCGCGCACGTAGTGGGCGGGGTCGGCGTCGGCGGTCGAGCGGAACACGGCGTACTTGGCGTTCTTGAACGTTTCGGCGTCGTCGCCCGCGGGGGCCTCCATCGCGGCCACGGCCACGACCTGCATGAGGTGGTTGACGACGACGTCGCGCACCGCGCCGACGGGGTCGTAGAAGTGCCCGCGGTCCTCCACGCCGAAGGACTCGGCCATCGTGATCTGCACGCACGCGACGTGCTGGCGGTTCCAGATCGGCTCGATCATGGTGTTGCCGAAGCGCAGGTACAGGAACTCGTCGGTGCCCATCTTGCCGAGGAAGTGGTCGATCCGGTACAGCTGGGACTCTTCGATGTACTGGTGGATCTCCGCGGCCAGCGCCCGCGCGGAGGCGCGGTCGTGGCCGAACGGCTTCTCGACGACCACGCGGCCGCCCTTGACGAGACCCGCGGCGGCGAGCTGCTGGATCACCGGGCCGAACAGGAACGGCGGGATCTCCAGGTAGTACACGGGGCTGCTCGCCTCGCCCACGGCGGCTGCGAGGCGCTCGTAGGTGGCGGCGTTGGTGAAGTCGCCGCTCACGTACGCCAGCCGTGCTGCGAAGCGCTCGAAGACGTCGTCCTCGACGGTCTCGCCGCAGCCCTCGATGCACTCACGGGCGTGCGTGCGCAGGTGCTCGAGCGTCCAGTCGTCGCCGGCGACCCCAACCACGGGGCAGTCCAGCAGGCCGCGCAACTCCAGGCGGTAGAGCGAGTGGAAGGTCATCACCTTGGCGAGGTCGCCGGTGATGCCGAACACGACGAACACGTCGGCGGGTCGCGGCTGCTCGGAGGTGGGTGCGCCCGCGGCGGCGGGCGCGGTGGGTGTGGTGGCGTTCATCTTCCGTCCCCGTTCTTTGTTTTTTCGCGTAGCGGTGAGCGGTTCCTATCGAATCTCGCGGTCACAGGGGTGACCGCGTATCGCCTGACCGGGGTGATTGCCCCCGTACCCGTCGCGGGCCAGGCATGGGCGAGAGCGCTTCCCGACGCCCGCGCGGAGGGACGAAAGCGGCCACTGCGCTCGTCGAACGGAGGGTGCCACCAGGCGGTGCGGCTGCGACGGCTACGCTTCCGCGTCGCCGCCGAGCCTGCCCCGCGCGGCGGCCAGACCGCCGGAGTCGCCGCCGGGGCCGCGCAGGATGTGGGCGCACGCGACCGCCACCAGGCCACCGGCGAGCGGGCCGGCGAGGTAGACCCAGTAGTTGCTGAAGTTCCCCAGCACGAGGTCAGGTCCGAACGAGCGCGCGGGGTTCATCGAGGCCGCGCTGATCGGGCTCGCCCACAGGCCCGCGAGCACTATGTAGCCGCCGACGCCCACTGCCGCCAGCGCGCCCACGTTCTGGGCCTTGGAGGAGGTCCCGAGAATCGTGCTGATGAGCCCGGCGGTGAGCACCAGCTCGATCAGCGCCGCCTGCCAGGCGTGCACGCCGGGGCCCGGCTCGGTGGCACCGAGCTGCCCGACCTTGCCGAAGACCGCGGCGAGGAACAGGCACGCCAGCGTCGCACCGAGCAGTTGCATCACGATGTAGCCGGGCACGCGGCGCCACGGGAAGTCGCCGCGCAGCCAGAACATGAGGCTGACGGCGGGGTTCAGGTGCGCGCCGCCGACTGCCCCCATAAACAGAATCACCGCCATCACCGTCAGCCCCGGCGCGGTCACGGCCGCCCCGCGCGAGACGCCGCCATGGCTGACAGCGTTCACGACCCCGGCGCCCGCGCCGGCGAGCACCAGCAGGAACGTGCCGAGCAGCTCGGAGAACAGCCGCCGCCATTCGTACGCGGGGTCATCGAAGTCGAACATCGCGGGCAGCTCGAGCCACAGCAGCCGCCGCTTGGCGCGCGCCATCTGCGCGGGGGTCAGCGGCCCCTCGCGGATGCGCTCTGCGCCGGAGACGGGCTCTCCCGCGCGTACGCGCACTCCCTCGGGGACCTGCTCACCCTCGGGAGGGTGCTCTCCCTCACTCACCTCCCCCACTTTACTCGCAGCCCTCCCCATCAAGGTGGGCGCCTAACCTGTAGCGCATGGCGCGTGTGGGTCTGCTCACCGGCGGCGGGGACTGCCCGGCCTGAACGCCGTGATCCGCGGTGCCGTGCGCAGCGGACTCGCGCAGGGGCGCCACTCCTTCGTCGGGTTTCGCCACGGCTGGGCCGGGGTGCTCGACGACGACGCCGTCGAGCTCACGCTGCAGTCCACCGTCGGCATCCTTCCGCGCGGGGGCACCATCCTCGGCACCTCGCGCACCAACCCGTTCGCCGAGGGCGAGGGGGGGCTGGACGCGATCCGCGCCACGCTCGCAGCGCCGCGAGGTGGATGCGCTGATCCCGATCGGCGGCGAGGACACGCTCGGGGTGGCGCTGCGCCTGCACGAGGCGGGCGTTCCGCTCGTAGGAGTCCCGAAGACGATCGACAACGACCTCGGCGGCACCGACGTGACGTTCGGTTTTCACACCGCCGTGCAGATCGTCACCGACGCCATCGACCGCCTGCACACCACCGCGGAGTCGCACAACCGCGTGATGGTCGTCGAGGTGATGGGCCGCCACGCGGGGTGGCTCGCCACGCACGCCGGGCTCGCCGGGGGCGCCGACGCGATCCTCGTGCCCGAGCGGCCGTTCGACATCGAGGAGGTCTGCGCGCACCTGCGCCGCCGCCACGCGCGCGGGCGATCCTTCTCGATCGTCGTCGTCGCCGAGGGGGCCGTGCCGCGCGAGGGCACACTGCACGTCGTGCACGGCGACGCCACCGACGCCTTCGGGCACGCCCGCCTCGGCGGCATCGGGGTCACGCTCGAGCGCGAGATCGAGTCGCGCACCGGCTTCGAGACCCGTGTGACAATCCTCGGCCACGTCCAGCGCGGGGGCACTCCCATCGCCTTCGACCGCGTACTCGCCACCCGCTTCGGGGTCGCCGCCGTGTACGCGGTGGCCTCCGGGCGCTTCGGCACGATGGTCGCGCTGCAGGGCTCGTCCATCGTGGAGGTTGACCTCGCGCTTGCGCTCTCCGCGCCGAAGCTGCTCGACCCGGAGCTGTACGCCACGGCGGAGCTGTTCTTTGGGTGAGGGCGGGCGCTAGACTTGGGACATGGTTGACACGCTGAACCTGACGATCGTTTACGAGCCCGACGAGGATGGTTGGATCACGGTGTCAATCCCGGAGGTGCCGGGCGTCCTGAGCCAGGGGCGCACGCGCGAGGAAGCGCGGGAGAACGTCATCGACGCGCTTGCACTAATGCTCTCACCGGAGCCCGGCGACGCTCACGACGAGCGTGAGCGTGAGGCCCTGCAGCTGACGATCGCTGCGTGAAACGGCGCGAGCTCAGCGCCACGCCCGTGCCCACGGCGCTCGCCCCGTCGACGAGGGCGGCAACCACACTCGCTGGGCTGGTCCCCAGGGCGGGCGCTCGACTATCCCGCGCCACCGCGAGATCGGGTACGGCTTGGCCCGCAGCATCTGCCGGCAGTTGGGGATCCCCCCGCCGGAGGGGTCGCGGTAGCGGTGCACTCCCGGGACGTGAGAACCTGTTTCCCGACATGCGCGCGATGGTCTTCGAGGAGGTCGGCCGGCCGCTGCGGGCGGTGGAGCGTCCCGTCCCCGAGCCCGCGCCCGGGCAGGTACTGCTGCGGGTGCACGCCTGCGGGGTCTGCCGCACCGACCTGCACGTGGTCGACGGCGAGCTGCCCGAGCCGAAGCTGCCGCTGATCCCCGGCCACCAGATCGTCGGCACGGTCGCCGCGCTCGGCGACGGGCGTGCCGGTTCCGCTCGGCGACCGCGTCGGCGTGCCCTGGCTCGGGTGGACCTGCGGCGTGTGCGCGTACTGCCGCTCCGGCCGCGAGAACCTGTGCCCGCGCGCGCGCTTCACCGGCTACCAGATCGACGGCGGCTTCGCCGAGTACACGCGTCGCCGACGAGCGCTTCTGCTTCGCCCTGCCGGACGGCTACACCGACGACGCAGGCCGCACCGCTGCTGTGCGCCGGGCTGATCGGCTACCGCGCGCTGCGCATGGCCGGCGACGCGCCGCGGCTCGGCCTGTACGGCTTCGGCGCCGCCGCGCACATCATCGCGCAGGTGGCGCGCTGGCAGGGGCGGCGCGTGTTCGCGTTCACCCGCCCGGGCGACATCGCCGCGCAGGCGTTCGCGCGGGAGCTCGGCGCCGCGTGGGCCGGCGGCTCCGACGAGCCGCCCCCCGAGCCGCTCGACGCGGCGATCCTCTTCGCCCCCGTCGGCGCGCTCGTCCCGCCGCGCTGCGCGCGGTCGCGCCCGGCGGGATCGTGGTGTGCGCCGGCATCCACATGAGCGACATCCCCGCGTTCCCCTACCCGATTCTGTGGGAGGAGCGCATCGTGCGCTCGGTCGCCAACCTCACCCGCCGCGACGCCGAGGAGTTCCTCGCGCTCGCGCCGCAGGTGCCGGTGCGGACCGAGGTCACCGTCTACCCGCTGGAGGAAGCAAACCGCGCGCTTGAGGACCTGCGCGCCGGGCGGTTCGTTGGCGCCGGGGTGCTGACCCTGTCCTGATGTCCCACTTGATGCGGTGATGCGATATAGCATCACATTGATCCGGACGACGCTTGACCTTGACGATGACGTGGTTGCGGCTGCTTGGGAGCTGGCTGCCTATGAGCACAGCTCGCTTGGGTCCGTCATCTCCGGCCTGGCCCGGCAAGGTCTGACGCATGCCCGCGTGGAGGTCCACGATGGCCTGCCGGTGATCCGTGTGCCTGCCGGCACGCCACCCATCACAGCGGAGATGGTGAGGCGCGCGCTTTGAGCTGCTCGCCGGGCAGCCGCTCCGCTACTCAGGCGCTCATCAGGTGCACCGCCGCCAGCCCCGCCCACTCGCCGTAAGGGGCGAAGAAGTCGCGGACCTCGGGCTCCTGCGCGCGCGCGTATGGGTTCCCGCCGCTGAGCCGGCGCGCCCACCAGCTTCAGCAGCCCCACGTCGCCCGCCGGCACCTGGTCGTGGCGGCCCTGGCCGTGTAGCGCGAACATCTCGACCGTCCACGGGCCGATGCCCGGGATCGCACGCAGCCGCCGCCAGGTGCGCTCGTGGTCGGGGTCGCGCAGGTCGATCCGCCCCCGCGCCACCTCGCGGGCCACGCGCACCAGCGTGCGTGCCCTCGCGCCGCCCAGGTCCAGCGACTGCAGCAGCGCCGGTGCCACCCCCGCGAGAGACGGCCGTCGCAAGGGCCAGTTCGGCACGTCGCGCACGCGCTCGCACGCCGCTCCGCGCCCGCCCCAGACGCGCCCAGCCGCCCACGATCCGCCGCTCGATCGCCGCCGCGCGCTCGAACTCGATCAGCTGCTCGCACACCGCCCACGCGAGCGCCTCCCACGGCTCCGGGCGCCGGCGCACCCGCAGCCACGGCCGGCGGCGCACCGAGGCTCCGATCAGCGGGTCCTGCGCGAAGCGCGTGTGGAACGCGCGCAGGTCCTCGTCCACGCCCAGCGCGAAGCGCATCCGCGCGATCCCGTGCTCCGCCGCCGCCCGCGTGGGGGCGCGCGCATCGAACACGACGCGGTCCGGGGCGGGCTGCGCGACGCGCACGACCACCGGTTCCTCCCCTCGGTGCAGCAGCCGTTCGAGCACTCCCGCCCGGTAGCGCAGCACCCCATCCACTCCCCCGTGCGCGGGGAGGCGCAACGGCCACGCGGGCCGCACCTCGACGCGCGCCTGCACCTCCAGAGGCGCCTCCGCGTCAGGGCGCGCCGCCGCCGCCGGGCGCGAGCGCGGCCGGGCGCTCCTGGTGGGACTTGCGTTAGTCGCGGCCACCGAGCAGGTGCACGTCCACCAGCAGCGAGCGGCTGCCGACGATCTTGACGAGCTCCGCCCATGCCGCGTTCGCGCGCCCGCGCCCGCGGCCACCGCCTGTGCGCCGGCCGAGGCGCCGCGCGGCACCGCCCGCACCAGCTCGCGGCGGTGCTGGCGGCGGTGCGCCAGGCCCACCAGGGCCGCCCCGCGACGAAGCGCCGGCGGCCACCGCCGCCGCCTGCACGGCGGGCACGACCGCGCGGGCGGCCCGGCGCACAGGGAGCGCCCGCGGCGTGGGCGTCACCACCACGGCGTCGACTTCCTCGGTGTCGCCACCCTCGGCCTGCGGCCCGTCGGTCTGAAGCGGTTCGCCCACGCGCCGGAGTGTAGAGAGCGGTCCAGACTGCTTCGCGCCCGCGCGCCGGCCCCTGCCTCTCGCAAGCGCACCCGGGCAGCTATTCGCCTGCGGGCGGCGCCGCGACAGCGGGTGGGGCGTCGAACACCCGCTCGTACACCCGGTAACGGCGCTTAATCTCGCCCCCCATGCCTTCCATCGCGCGGTTCATCGGCTTGTTGACCTCGAGGATCCACCCCATCTCCCCGCCCTTCTGCGGAGTGCGTTCAGCGGCGTCGAAGTGCATCTGGTAGAAGCGCGCCGCCACGCCGGTGTGCTGGTAGGCGGGCTTGACGCCCAGCGCGAACACGCGCACCGCGTCGATCTTGCGTTTCTCGCGCAGCGCGGTCACCCACCCGAAGGGCAGCAGGCGTCCGTTGAGCTTGGCCAGCACCTGGTTGAAGTCGGGCAGCGTCAGGGCTGCTCCCACGACCTCGCCCGTGTCCTGTTTTTCGGCGACCATCGCCCAGTTCTCGTCGAGCACCGGTTTGAGGTCTTTGGCGTAGTGGCGCACCTCTTCTTCGTTGAGCGGCACCGAGGCCCAGTTGGACTCCCACGCCGCGTTGTAGACCTCCAGGAAGCGGGTCACCTCCGCGTGCAGTTCCTTCTTGCGGAAGTTGCGACACACGATGCCGTGCTCGGACTCGAGCTTGTCGGCGGCCTCCCAGATCGCGGGGTGGACCTTCTCGCGTTTGTCCACGTACAGGCTCCACATGTACAGGTCCATCGCCTTGGCCACGCCGACGTCCTCTGGCAGGAGCACTGGTAGTAGGGGTGGTGCCAGGGGCACAGGATGATCGGCGGGTACTCGTGCCCCTCGACCAGCACCCCAA
>CAVRGU010000007.1:0-216541 GCA_963720795.1 uncultured Solirubrobacterales bacterium
TTCATGCCCGGGGTGCTGTTGGCGGTCCGCCGGATCGCGGTGCTCGAAGAGCCACTACCGTAGGCCTCGAGAGCCTGCTGTTCGACGACGAGCGCTCACCAGCCCCCGGTCATCCTCGACGCTCGGCATGAGCCCGGGGCGGGCGCGAACCGGCAGCGTGGAATAATGGCCGGCATGGCAAACCTGGGAGCGATCCTGACCGCGATTGTGACGCCGTTCGACGCGCAGCTGCGCGTCGACGAAGAGGCGTTCGTGGCGCTGATGCACCACCTCGCCGCGCACGGTTCGGACGGCTTCGTGGTCGCCGCCACCACCGGCGAGGCTGCGACGCTCACCGACGAGGAGCAGCTCGCGCTGATCGAGCTGGCGATCGCCGAGCGCCCGGCGGGCACGACCATCGTCGCCGGCGCCGGCACCAACGACACGCGCCACGCGGTGCTCCTGACCGAACGCGCGAGCGCGCTGGGCCCCGACGCGATCATCTCGGTGACGCCCTACTACAACCGGCCGAGCCCGCTGGGTCTCAAGCGCCACTACGAAGCCGTCGCCGCCGCCACCGACAGGCCGGTCATGCTCTACAACATCCCCTCCCGCACCGGCACCAACATCGGCCCCGAGCTGCTCGCCGAGCTGGCGCAGATCGAGCACGTCGACGCCGTCAAGCAGGCCAACGCCGAGGAGCTGCAGCTGATCGACGGGCTCGAGGTGTACGCCGGCGACGACAGCTCGTTCGCGCGCACGCTGGACATCGGCGGCGCCGGGGGCGTGGCGGTCGCCAGCCACGTCGTCGGCGACGAGATGCGCCGGATGGTGCAGGAGCCAGCGAGGCGTGCTGAGATCGACGCGTCACTGCAGGACGTCTACAGGACGCTGTTTCTCACCTCCAGCCCCACCTGCACGAAGGCCGCGCTGAAGCTGCTGGGCCACCGCGTCGGCGGCGTGCGTCTGCCGATCGTGGAGGCAACTCCCGAGGAGCTCGAGGCGGTGCGGGCGATGCTCGTCCGCCACGGGCTGCTGGCGGCCGGCGAGGCTGCCGCGGCGGGCGAAGGGTCCACGGCCGGCGGGCTCCCGGGGGACGGCGAGACCCCGAGGGCCGGCAGGATCTCGGGCTCGGCGAGCGAGACCCCCGCGCCCTCAGCACAGGCGCAGCACGCGTGAGCGCCTCGAAGCTGCGCGTCCTGCCGCTCGGCGGGCTGGGGGAGATCGGCAAGAACATGACTGTCGTGGAGTACGACGGGCGGATCGTCGTGGTGGACGTCGGCCTGCGCTTCCCGACGCCGGAGATGGTCGGCATCGACCTGGTGCTGCCCGACTTCTCCTACCTGCGCGAGCGTGCCCGCGACATCGAGGCGATCGTGGTGACGCACGGCCACGAGGACCACCTCGGGGCGCTCCCGTGGGTGCTGCGCGAGCTCTCCGCGCACGGCGAGCCCCCGCCGGTGTACGGGGGCGCGCTGACGATGGCGATGGCGCGCTCGAAGCTCGAGGAGCACAAGCTGCGCGACGTCGAACTCTCCGACGTGGCGCCGGGGGAAGTGCTGGAGCTGGGGCCGTTCTCGATGGAGATGGTGCACATGACTCACTCGATCCCCGACTCGAGCGCGGTGGCGCTCGGCACAGACCTGGGCACGGTGCTGATCACAGGCGACTACAAGTTCGACCAGACGCCCGTGGACGGGCCGCCGGCGGATGTCTCGCGCCTGGCGGAACTGGGGCGCGAGGGGGTGCTGCTGCTGTGCGGGGACTCCACGAACGTGGACCGCCCGGGCTTCTCCCCGTCGGAGTCGGGGGTGGGGCGCCACCTGGAGGAGGTGTTCGCCCGCTGCGAGGGGCGGATCGTGGTGACGAGCTTCGCCTCGAACATCCACCGCGTGCAGCAGGTGGTCGACGCCGCGCACGCGCTGGGGCGCAAGGTCTCGCTGGTGGGACGCTCGATGCGCAAGAACGTCGGCATCGGGCGCACGCTCGGACACATCGAGGTGCCCGAGGGGATGCTGGTGGGTACGCGCGAGATCGAGAACTTCCCGGACGAGCGGATCGTGATCATCTCCACCGGCTCCCAGGGCGAGCCCCTGTCGGCGCTGCGACGCATGGCCTACCGCGACCACCCGCAGGTGCAGCTGCACTCCGGCGACACGGTGGTCTTCTCCGCGACCCCGGTGCCGGGCAACGAGCGCGCGGTGAACGAGACGATCGACCGTCTGTACCACATCGGCTGTGACGTGGTGACCCCGGCCGACGCGCCGGTACACGCCTCCGGCCACGGCTACGCCGAGGAGGTCAAGCTGATGCTGAACCTCGTGCAGCCGCGCTACGTGATGCCGTTCCACGGCGACTTCAAGCGGCTGCGCCTGCACAGCCAGCTGGCGGAGGCGGTGGGGATCGCGCCGGAGGACGTCTTCCAGGGTGAGAACGGCCTGCCGCTGGAGCTCAACGGGCACGGGGCGCGCTTCGGTGAGCGCGAGCAGGCGGGGATGGTGTTCGTCGACGGAGTCGAGATCGGCGACATGGCCGACGTGGCGCTGCGCGACCGCAGGATGCTCTCGGCAGACGGGATCTTCATCGTCGTCGCGACGATCGCCGAGCAGGACGGCCGCTCGGTGGCCGACCCCGAGGTGATCTTCCGCGGCGTCCCGTTCCTCGACGAGGCGGGCAGGCTGGTCGAGGAGATCCGCACCACCGTCGAGGAGTCGCTGCGCCGCGCCGCGGAGGAGGACCTGCACGAGGTGGACCTGATCCAGCAGGCGCTGCACGACGACCTAGCGCAACTGGTCTACGACCGGCTGAACCGCCGGCCGATGGTCCTTCCCGTTGTCGTAGAGGTCTGAGCGGGGGGCCAGCGGCAACCGCACGCCGAAGCGTGCGCCGTGGGGCAGGGCCTCCTCCAGCACGACGGAGCCGCCGTGGGACTCGGCGACCGCGCGGACGATCGCCAGGCCGAGGCCGAACGAGCCGCCCGCGGTCGCCGGCGCCGCGGACGAAGCGCTCGAAGAGGGTGGGGGCGAGCTCGGGGGGCACGCCGGGGCCGTCGTCCTCGACGATGAGCAGTGCGCCGGCTGCTCCGCCGGAGCGGCCGCGTCGGACCCGTGGACACGCGGATCGCAGTTCCCGGCGGGGTGTGGCGCAGCGCGTTCTCGATCAGGTTGAGCGCGAGGCGGAAGAGCTCGTCGTGGTCGCCGTAGCACGACGGCGGGGTGGCGCGTCGATCGAGAGCTCGTGCTCGCCGCTGAGCGGCCCGAGCTCGGCGGCGGCGTCGAGCGCGACCTGCGCGAGGTCGCACAGGCTGTGCGCGGGACGTCGCGCCCGACGTCGGTGCGGGCGAGCAGCAGCAGGTCGGCGACGAGCCGGCGCATGCGCCGCGAGGAGCGCAGGGCCGAGCGCGCGGCGTCGCCCTGATCGCCGCGGAGGGACTCGGCCAGCAGCTCAAGGTTGGCGAGCACCGAGGTGAGCGGCGTGCGCAGCTCGTGGGAGGCGTCGGCGACGAAGCGGCGCTGGCGGGCGAGCATCGCCTCGGTCTCGGCGTGGGCGTCGTCGAGCGACTGCAGCATGCCCTGCAGCGTGCGCGCGAGCTCGGCGACCTCGTCGTCGGCCTCGGGCTGGGGCATCGTCGGCGCTGGAGTCGCTGGGTGCGGGCGATCTCCGCGGCGGTCGAGGTGAGCGTCGCGATCGGCTGCATCGCGCGGCGGGCGATCGTCGCGCCGGCGAGCAGCGCGAGGCCGGAGCCGGCGAGCGTGCCGAGCACGAGCAGCAGCTCGACGCGCGCGATCGTGCGCCTGCACGTCGGAGAGCGGGCGGGCGTACTGGATCACGACGTCGCCCCCGATCGGCGGGGAGCGGCCTTGGCGATCGATTCCACGCGGTAGCCGTCGACGTTCACGTGGCCTTCGAGGCCGCGCGATGGGCCGGTGACGCGGCACGGCCGAGGTCGGGGGCGTGGGCGGTCTGTTCGACCACGTCTCGCTGATGGGGGTGAGAACCCTGATGGCGGCGTGCTCGGGGGCGGCGGATTCGTCGAGGTTGGGCACGTTGATGACGAATGCCTGTGGTGTAGTTGCCGCTCACTTCGACCTGCAGCAGCCCGGCGAGGTCGACGGCGGAGGCAGTGACTTCGCTGTTGAAGTCCGCGCGGATGCGGTGCACGGTCAGCGAGCCGACGAGCAGCGCGAAGGCGCAGAGGATCACGAACGTGAGCAGCGCCGAGGCGACCGCCAGGCGCGTGCGGATCGGCAGGCGGTCGAAGGCCGCGGAGACGCTCCCGCAAGCGGAGCGAATCGGCTCGTGACGCGGCTCATCGACCGGGCGGCTGGCGCCGAGTGCTCACGCACGCAGGACGTAGCCGGCTCCTCGGATGGTGTGCAACAACCGAGGCTCGCCCTCGGCCTCGAGCTTGCGGCGGAGGTTCGAGACGAACACCTCGATCGTGTTGGTGGTGGAGAACGGGTCATAACCCCACACCTCGTCGAGCAGCCGCTGGCGGGAGATGACGATCCGCTCGTTGCGCATCAGGTATTCGAGGAGTTCAAACTCACGCTGGGTCAGCTCGATGGCCGCGCTCGCCGCGGGTGACCTCGTGGGTGTCGGCGTTCAGCGAGAGGTCCCCGACGCGCAGCGGCGCCGAGCCGCGGGGGGGGCGGCGGCGCAGCAGCGCGCGCATCCGCGCGAGCAGCTCCTGGCGCTCGAAGGGCTTGACGAGGTAGTCGTCGGCGCCGACGTCGAGCCCCTCGACGCGGGACTCCAGCGCGTCGCGCGCGGTGAGGATCAGGATCGGCACGTCGTCCTGCTCGCGCAGGGTCAGCGGGCGACGTCGATGCCGTCGAGTCGGGGCAGGCCAAGGTCGAGGATCACGAGGTCGGGGACGAACGCGTGCGTCTGTTCGAGGCCCTGGGCCCCGTCGGCGGCGATGCGGACCTCGTAGCCCTCCATGCGCAGCGAGCGCTGGAGCGCCTGGGCGATGTCCTCGTCGTCCTCGACACAAGGACTCTGGGTGCACGGGCGAAATCGTTCATACAGGCTCCTTGTAGCGATTGGCGCTAAAGCGATAGTAAGGGGTTGCGAATGATTGCCCCTGATCCGAGCTCCTCAATGTCTCCGTAACTCTGCTGGCGTGGGGACGCCGGCAACCGTGGCCGGCAAGCCGCACACGCGCGGGTGAGCCTCGCGCGTGGCGGCGCAGGCCACGCGCGAGCAGGTTCTCGGGCTCCGATGTCGAAGTGCCGTGGATGGCAAGCACACGAAAGCGCACCACGCGCAGGTCCCCGGCCGCTCGCAGATCGAATGCCAAGGCACGTCGCCGGCGACGCGCGGCACGCTGGACGACGCCGTCGTGGCCGCCGCGGCTGCCGCGCTCGACCAGCGCCAGCGGGACGTGCTGGCGCTCGCGCTGATCGCGGTGGGCGTGTTTATGGGCTTCGTGCTGTACGGAAGCGCTGGCACCCAGGCCGGCGGCGGGCGTAGGTCACGCGCTGGCGGTGGCGTTTGGTCTCGGCGTGGGCCGCGCAAGGGTGCTCGCGCCGATCGCGCTGGTGGGCGGCGGCGCGGTGCTGCTGATGCGCCCAGTCCTGCCGGCGCTGCGCCCACTGCGGGCTGGGAGCCTCTGCGTAGCGTGCGCGGTCGTGCTGGCGCTGGCGGCGGGCACGTTGGGCGTGAGCGCGGGCCAGGGCGCGACGGACGGCGGCCGCTCGCAGTGGTCGGCGCACTTCCTCCAGGCGCGCGGCGGCGCGGCGGGGCAGGCGCTGTACGCGGTGGCGCACGGGCTGGTGCAGCAGGTGGGCGTGGACATCCTCGTGGTGTTCCTGCTCGTGGTCGGCGTGGTGCTGCTGACGGGCGCCTCGCTGGCGAGCGTGCTGCGGGCGACCGGCAGCGGCGTGGTGGACAGCACCAGGCTGCGCACCCGCGTGGCGGAGCACCGCCCGGACCGCGCGCTGCGGGTCGCGAGCGAGCCTCCGGGGCCGTCGCCCCATCCGATCGAGCAGCTGCTCCCCCCGGAGCCAGAGCCGGAGGAGCTGGTGGTGAGGGCGACGCACGTGGAGGCGCCTTCGCTGGATGAGCTGCAGTTCGAGAACGAGGAAGAGGAGGAGAAGGGGAAGAGGTGGAAGCGAGGAAGAGGCCGAGGAGGAGACCGTCGCGGGCGTGGCGGCGACCGACCCGGACGACCTCACCCCGCAGGGCCGCCTGCGCGAGCGGGTGACCGACGACCCCGACTTCGTGTGGAAGTTGCCGCAGGCGAGCAGAGTGCTGTCGCGCTCCACCGCCGAGCAGGCGCGCCCGGACACCGCCGGGCAGGAGCGCACGGCGACGAGCCTGATCGAGGCGCTCGGCCACTTCGGGGTGCAGGCGAAGGTGATCGGCACGGTGGCGGGGCCGCACATCACCCGCTACGAGCTGCGCCTCGCGCCGGGCACGAAGGTGGGCAAGGTGGCGCAGCTGAAGGACGACCTCGCGTACGCGCTGGCCGCGACGGACATCCGCATCCTCGCGCCGATTCCCGGCAAGCAGGCGGTGGGGGTGGAGGTGCCCAACGCGAAGCGGCGGATCGTGCGCCTCGGTGACGTCTTCCAGGAGCCCCCCGCGGACTGGTCGCCGCTGACGGTGTGGCTCGGCAAGGACGTGGCGGGCAAGGCGATCGGCGCGGACCTCGCGAAGATGCCCCACCTGCTCGTGGCCGGCACAACGGGTGCCGGCAAGTCGGGGGCGATCAACGCGATGCTCGCGAGCGTGCTGCTGCGAGCGAGCCCCCACGAGCTACGCCTCGTGCTGGTGGACCCCAAGCAGGTGGAGCTCAACCACTACGAGTCGATCCCGCACCTGCTGACCCCAGTGATTACGAGCCCGCGGATGGCGGCCAACGCGCTGCAGAACCTCGTCAAGGAGATGGAGCAGCGGTACGGCACGATGTCGCTGGCGCGCACCCGCAGCCTGCCGGAGCTCAACCGCGTGCGCGAAGGCCGCGGGGAGCCGCCGCTGCCGTACATCCTGTGCGTGATCGACGAGCTCGCGGACCTGATGATGGTCGCGCCGGCGGACGTGGAGGACTCGATCATCCGCCTCGCGCAGAAGGCCCGCGCGGTGGGCATCCACCTCGTGTTGGCGACGCAGAGCCCGCGCGTGGACGTGATCACGGGCATGATCAAGGCGAACGTGCCCTCCAGGATCGCGTTCGCGGTGAGCTCGCAGACCGACTCGCGCGTGATTCTCGACCAGAACGGCGCGGAGTCGCTGTTGGGGCAGGGCGACATGCTGTTCAGCCCCGTGGGTTCCTCGCGCCTGCAGCGCATCCAGGGCGCGTACGTAGACGAGCCGCAGATCGAGAAGCTGACCGACCACTGGCGCCGCCAGGGCGAGCCGGAGCTGCGCGAGGAGCTGCTGGAGGAGGTCGAGCCGACGGAGGGGGAGGGGGAGCCCACCGCGGAGGACTTCAGCCCCGACGAGGACCCGCTGCTGCGCGACGCGATCGCACTCGTGGCGGAGATGCAGACCGCGTCGACGTCGATGTTGCAGCGCCGCCTGCGCCTCGGGTACACGCGCGCGGGCCGCCTGATCGACATGCTGGAGCGCCGCGGCGTGATCTCCGGCTACGAGGGCTCCAAGCCCCGCCAGGTGCTAATCGGCGAGGGGGACGTGCCGCGAGTCCTGGCAGCGCTCGAGGAGCGCGCGGTCGCGGCGGAGAGGTCGGGGTCTTGATCTTTTTTAATAGGACCCCCACAGGGGGGGTCAGGAGCGGCGTTCGTTGCGCGGAGCCGGGCGCAGTGCAAAAGTGCCAAGCGCGCAAGCGCGTGTGCGAGGAAGGCGCCAGGCCCGTCAGTCACTAGCCTTCTGAGCCCATGGCCGAGATAGGAGCCACCCTGCGCGAGGCGCGCATGCGCGCGCGGATCGACGTGTCGGAGATCGAGGCGCAGACGAAGATCCGCGCGAAGTACCTGCGGGCGCTGGAGAACGAAGAGTGGGACCTGCTGCCGGGCCCCACGTTCGTCAAGAGCTTCCTGCGCACCTACGCGCAGGCGCTGGGCCTCGACGGACGGGCGCTGGTGGAGGAGTACAAGTTGCACTACGAGCACCCGGGGGAGGGGCCGGAACCAATCCAGCAGCCGGCGGCGTCCTCCCAGAGGTGGACGCGCAGCGCCCCGGGAGGGGGGACCCGCCGTCGAGGCGGTGCGGGAGCCGCCGCGCCGCCGCGCCAGGGCCCTTCGCGCGGCTACCTCGTCGCGGTGAGCGCGGTGGCCGTGGTGATCGTGGTGCTGGTGTACGCACTGCTCTCGGGCGGCAGTTCTACCAAGAGCCCGACGGTGAGCACCCCGACGGTCGCCGCCTCGCACGGCCGGGCGGGCAGGAGCCGCTCGCCACACCGAGTCGCGGCGCCGACGAGCCCGACGGGGGCGCTGGCCTCGCTGAAGGTCGAGCCGACGGGGAGGGTGTACGTATGTCTGGTGGGTGACGGCCGCCAGCGCATCCCGGGCGAGATCCTCACCCCGGAATCGACTCTCCCGACCTACCACGCGCGGCGCTTCGAAGTGACGCTCGGCAACGACGAAGTGACGCTGGTTGTCAACGGCACGCCGCACACGGTGCCGGCCTCCGCGCAGGCGATCGGGTACACGGTCACGCGGGCGGGGCTGCGCCCGCTGCCCTCCGCCGAACAGCCGACGTGCAAGTGAGCGTACGCGCGGGCATCGTGGTGACCGGCACGGAGGTGCTGACGGGTCGCGTGGCGGACCGCAACGGCCCGTGGCTCGCGGACCGTCTGGAGGAGCTCGGCGTGGACCTCGCGCACGTCGTGATCGTCGGCGACCGCCGCGCGGACCTGCTGGCGGCGCTGCGGTTCGGGGCGGCGGAGGGGCTCGACGTGGTGCTGACTTCTGGGGGTCTCGGCCCGACCGCGGACGACCTCACCGCGGAGGTCGTAGGTGAGTTTCAGGGCCGCCCTCCGGTGTGGGACGAGGCGCTGCACGCGCGCATCGAAGCGCGGGTCGCGCCGCTCGCCCGGCGGTGGCGGGGCGTCGATCCTGAGGCGCTGCGCGAGGGCACCCGCAAGCAGGCGACGGTCCCGGCGGACGCGGTGGTGCTTGACCCGGTCGGTACCGCCCCGGGGCTCGTGGTGGAGCCCGCCGACGGTGCGCACGGCCCGACGGTCGTCGTGCTCCCCGGTCCCCCGCGTGAGCTGCAGCCGATGTGGCACGCGGCGGTTGCCAGCGGGGCGCTGGACACGGTACTCGCGGGCGCGACGGTCTACCGCCGGCGCACGCTGCGCCTGTTTGGGATGCCCGAGTCGGAGATCGCCCAGACGCTGCGCGTCGCCGCCGCGGAGGGGGTCGAGCTCGAGCGCCTGGAGGTCACCACGTGCCTGAAACGGGGTGAGGTCGAGGTCGTGACCCGCTACGAGCCCCCCGCGCAGGGCGCCTACGACGCGCTCGTCGCGGTCGTGCGCGCGCGCCACGCGGACACGCTGTTCTCCGAGGACGGCGCCACCGTGGACGAACAGGTGGCAGCGCTGTTTCTGGCGGGTCCACGGTCGGCCGAGCGGTCTCCCGAGGGCTTGGCCGCGCCGGACCCTGACGCCGGGGAGCGTCCGGCGGTCGCGGCCGGCGCCGAGGGCCGTCCCACGAGCGACACCGACGCCTCGGAGGGGCCCCCGACCCCCGCCGGCGGGTGGACGATCGCCACCGCGGAGTCCTGCACCGGCGGACTGCTCGCCGCGCGTCTGACCGAGCTGCCGGGCGCCTCCGCGTACGTGCGCGGTGCGGTGGTGGCGTACTCCAACGAGGTCAAGGTCGCACTCGCGGGCGTCCCCGCGGAGCTGATCGAGCGCCACGGCGCGGTCTCCCCGGAGGTCGCGGCGGCGCTGGCCGAGGGTGCGCGTACGCGCTTGGGGGCCGACGTGGGCGTGGGCGTTACAGGGGTCGCGGGCCCGGGCGGGGGTACCTCCGAGAAGCCGGTGGGCCTCGTCTGCCTCGCCGTCGCCGGGCCCGGCGAGGCATCCCTCACGCGCACGGTTACCCTCCCGGGCGGCCGGGTCGATGTGCGCGACCGCGCCACCACCGTCGCGCTGCACCTCGTGCGTCGGGCGCTGGCGCCTCCTCCGGAGCTGTGACCTACGACACTACGGGTTCAGCAGCGCTTCAAGGTCGGCTCGGTCGAGGGTCTTCTTCTCGTCGGCCAACCCCTTGAAGCGTGCGAACGCTCTGTTGAGTGCGGGCCCGTCGACCTCGTGGCCCAGTTCGTGCAGGACCTGGCGCAGGCCGTGACGGCCGGAGTGCTTGCCCAGCACGATCGAGCAGGTGCCCGTCGCGCCCACCGAGGCCGCGTCGATGATCTCGTAGGTCGCGCGGTTCTTCAGGACGCCGTCCTGGTGGATGCCAGCCTCGTGCAGGAACGCGTTGCGCCCCACGATCGCCTTGTGGGGGGGCACTGCGAACCCGGTGAGCTCTGCCACGAGGCGGCTGGTGCGCGCGATCTCGGTGGTGTCCACGCCGGTGTCGAGGCCGACTGCCCCGCCCCGTAGGCGCAGCAGCATCACGAGCTCCTCCAGCGAGGCGTTGCCGGCGCGTTCGCCGATGCCGTTGACGGTGCAGTGCACCTGGCGCGCGCCCGCGAGCACGCCCGCCAGCGAGTTGGCGACGGCGAGGCCGAGGTCGTCGTGGCAGTGGACAGACAGCGTGACGTCGTGGTGCAGCGCGGGGACGAGCAGGTAGAGCTGTTCGATCATCGCGCCGAACTCGTGGGGCATCGCGTAGCCGACGGTGTCGGGCAGGTCGACCGTGCTCGCACCCTCCTCGATCGCGACCTCCACCAGTTCGGCGAGGTACTCGACGTCGGAGCGGGTCGTGTCCATCGGGGAGATTTCGACGTCCTCGGTGTAGCCACGGGCGTGGGCGACCGCGGCGCGCACCTGGCCCTTGACGTCCTCGCGGGTGCTGTTCAGCTGGTACTCGATGTGGATGTCCGAGGCGGAGGTGACGATGTCGATGCGGGGGCGCTCGGCGTCCCTGAGCGCCCGCCACGCGGTGTCGATGTCGCGCTTCTCCGTACGCGCCAGCGCGCACACCACGGGCCCCTCCACCCGCTGGGCGATCGTGCGCACCGCCTCGAAGTCCCCGTCGGAGGTCACGGGGAAGCCGACCTCCATCACGTCCACGCCGAGGCGCGCGAGCTGCCGGGCGATCGTCAGCTTCTCCTCGGCGTTCAGCGCGATCCCCGGCGCCTGCTCGCCGTCGCGCAGCGTGGTGTCGAAGATCAACACCCGCTCGCGCGGGGCGTCCCGCGCTGGGGCTGCTGCCGGTGAGGCAATCGCTGCCGGTGCGCCACTGCTCGGCGAGGCACCCACCGAGGGCGGGTCGTCACCGTTCGTCTGTGTTGTTGAGTTCGTCTGCACGTGTCCAGTTTTCAGTTGGAGACAATCGAGCAAAGCTCACGCGTCCGACGGGAATCGAACCCGCATCGATGGCGCCTAGGGCCATTGCTCTTATGCCTAGGCCGCGGCAGTTGGAGCTCAGAAGGCCGCGCGGCTTACAGCCACCAACAGCCTGGCTCAGACCACTCCCTTGGCTCAGCCCTACCGTTGACTGAAGTAGCTGACATCTGACGCTCCGGTCGCTTGAGGCTGTCGGCACTTCACCGTTAAGCTACGGACGCTCGGGGGGAGTTGTTTGGGTGGTGGGCTCCTGGGGTAAGTGGGTGGGGTGGTCGGCCAGTGCGGCGCCCGGTGTGTAGGGATAGTGGACCGCCCACGGGCTCGTCAAGCAGGCCACGCCGACGGTGCCAGGCGGACGGGTGGGCTGTGCGGTGCGCGGCGGGCGACACCCCTTGAACAGACGCCCCACGTGGCTCGACGGCGCGCTGCGCGACCCCCGTCGCCTGGCACTCCGAGCGCCAGAGTTACTCACAACTGTCTCCGACTCGCGGGCCACCACCGGAGTGCGATCATCGGCCCGCCATGGCGACTCACACCGGCACTCACACCGACAGCGCAGCTCCCGAGAGCGATTACGCGCCCGAGCGCCTCGAGCGGTACTGGCAGGAGGCGTGGGAGCAGTCCGGTGTCTTCGCGACGCCGAAGCTAGCGCCCGGAGAGCGGGGCTCCTACATCATGCCGGTGCCGCCTTCACCTCTGGAGACGCGCACATGGGACACATCCGCTGCTACACGATGATCGACGCGTACGCCCGCTTCCTGCGCGCCCGCGGCGCGGCGGTGCTGTTCTCGCTCGGCTTCGACTCCTTCGGCCTGCCCGCCGAGCTGGAGGCGATGCGCCGCGGCATGTCCCCCGCGGCAGTGGGTGCGCCCACTGCTGCGAGCGGATGCGCGGCCGTTCGAAGACGCTCGGGTACTCCTGCGACTGGGAGCGCACGTTCGTCTCCTCCGAGCCCGAGCACTACCGCTGGACGCAGTGGCTGTTCCTGGCGATGCTCGAGCGCGACCTCGTCTACCGCGCGAGGCGCAGGTCAGCTGGTGCGACTCCTGCCACACGGTGCTGGCGACGCTGCAGGCCGAGGACGGGCGCTGCTGGCGCTGCCACACCGAGGTGCGCCTCGTGCGCCTGCCCCAGTGGTTCATGCGGGTGACCGCCTACTGCCAGCGCTACGAGCGCGGCCTGGAGGCCCTGCCGGGGTGGGACAGGGCGGCGCTGGGCTCCCAGCGCGCGGTGCTCGGGCGCGTGGAGGGCGTGGAGCTCGACGCCGGCACCTTCGACGGGGGGACGCTGACGGTCTTCACCCCCCACCCCGAGGCGATCGCCCAGGCGGCGTTCGTGGCGCTCTCCCCGCGCCACCCCGACGTGGACCGCTGGATCGCGGACCGCGCGTGGCCGAGCAGCTGGCGGGCGTCCGCGAGGCCGGCTGGCGGCGCTGAGGACCGCGAGGCCGAGCGGTCCCGGTGGTGCAGACCGGGCGCGCTGGCCACGATCCGGGCGTGCCGCGGGCCCTGCCGGTGATCGTCTCCCCGCTCGGTGGACGCCCGCTTCGGGCCGACCGCTGTGCTCGGCATCCCCGCGCGCGAGCCGCTCGACCGCGTGATCGCCCAGCGGCTGCCGGTGGCGGGGAGCCCTCGGGGTCGGCGGGCGGCGCGCTCGAGGAGGGGCCCGGTGGCGAGGAGCACGCGGGGCGGCCTGAGGGCGGCGTCGCATCAGGGTCGCCGGGCAGTGGTGTGTCCTCGGTGCGGCCCCACGGCCGTCGGCCACGACCGCGGCGGGCGGTGCGCTACGCCGGCGGCGACTTCGCGATCTCCCGCCAGCGCGCGTGGGGGGCGCCGATCCCGCTGATCCACTGTCCCGCCTGCGGGACGGTGCCGGTGCCCTTCGAGGACCTGCCGGTGCGGGTCCCCGAGGACCTGCAGATCACAGGCACGGGCAACCCGCTGGCGAGCCCCGACTTCGTCGAGGCCGCTGCCCGCGCTGCGGCGGGGCGCGCGGAGAGAGACGGACACGATCGACTGCCACGTCGACGGGATGTGGATGTGGATGCCGATGTGCGTGCCCCCCGAGGGCCGCGCGCGAGAGATGTTCAGCCACCCCGACTGCGCCGCTGGCTGCCGGCCGAGCAGTCGTGTGGGGCGCGGACGCCGGCGGCTACATGTTCGACCAGCGCCTGACGAAGATCCTGCAGGACGCCGGGTGTTCGACCACCTCCCGGACGGCGAGCCGTTCACGCGAGCGCTGATGCACCAGATGATCCGCCTGGAGGGGCGCAAGATGAGCAAGCACCTCGGCAACGTGGTTGACCCCGACGAGCTCGTCGCGCGCGTCGGCGCCGACACCGTGCGCCTGGCGGTGCTGCACGCGGCCGCGCCCCGCAACGGGATCGACTGGAACGACCAGGCGCTCGACTACTGCCACCGCATCGTCGTGCGCCTGTGGCACTACGCCCGCCCGCGCCTGCAGGAGCTCGCCCCCACGGTGGCTGGCGCGATCGACACCTCCGACCGGCTGCGCCGGCAGCTCGCGAAGGGGTGCGACACGGCGATCCGGAAGGTGACCGAGGACCTCGACGCCTTCCAGATGCACAAGGCGGCGCGCAACGTGATCATGTTGCTGACGCGGATCGAAGCGTACGAGCGGGCCGCGGTTGCCCTGCGGGAGTCGCTGGAGGAGGCTGACGGCGAGGCGCTCGGGGTCGCGCTGCTGGCGCTTGTCCAGCTCTCCGCGCCGCTGCTGCCGCACCTCGCGGAGGAGCTGTGGGCGGCGGGCGGCCGCGAGGGGCTCGTGTGTGCCGCGCCGTGGCCTGAGCGGGTTCCAAGTCGCGCGGCGGGGCGGAGCGCCCGGGCCGCTCCGAGTGGGGGCCGCTGAGGGTGCGAGCAGGGCGCGAGTGGTGGTGGAAACCTCCTGAGCTCGGGGAACAAGACCTTCAGCGAGTCCGGTTCCCTCGAGCTCAGTAGGACATCTCTGCTTCTCGAACTAGCCGGGGCCTAGCGGTGTGGCTCTGAGTCCGTTGCCGGAGGACAGTAAGAAGCCTAAGCTGCCCTTTCGACTCTCTGGAATAGTGGGATCTGCTAACTCTAATAACTCAAGGAAAAGAAACCCTGATCTTGCGCTTTTGAGTGTCTGCGCTATTTTTTCGCCGTTGATTTCGTCTTTGTCTTCGGCGCCCAACACCTTACAGGTGAAGGTCCACCCAGGCGCTTCTGTCCCCGATTTCCCGTTGGTGTCGTTGCTATCGAGGCTACTTTCGGTTTCATACAGTTCTTCTTGCCACGGCAGATTCTTCGCTGTGAGAGCTTTTTCGAGGGTTTCGCAGTTTTTACCCGCTTTGCACGTATACGTTGTTTTTTCGATTCTACTGTACTTCCCCGGGCCAACAGACCCTTCGCTCAAAACCGTACACGCGATTTCCACCGTTTCAACGACCGGCACTTTTTCCTGGACGATCGTGATGGTGCCTCTGCTCACCGATTTCTCGGTCCCTTTGATTTCGGCCCATCCCCATTCCCCCGTGCCGGAGGCTTCTTCGCACTGTTCGTGTTCGCCCTCCTTGTATTTTGTGCCGGCAGCTCCTTTTTCGCACGCTTCCCAGTGCGGTGTTGCCGAGGCGGTCGCTGCCGCGGCCATGCCCATCAGGAGCAGGGCCACGAGGCAGAGCCCCGCGATCTTTGCGTACTTCATGTCGTGCTACTCCTTGTCTCGAGGTTGCAGGTCGATACGACCGCACGACCATACGCAAGCCTCAAACGAAGCGGGAGGGAAGAGGCTCCATGCTCGCAACTACGAGCCCGAGTAAGTGAGGAATGTCTCCAACGCCGTGCCGAGGCGCCGCTACTGCTACTTGGCTTTCCTGCGGGCCCTGTGGCGAGCGGCCCGCTTCTTGGGGCAGCCGGTGACCTTGATCGTGGTGCTCTCGTGGATCGTGGCGCCGTTCTGGGCGAGGAACGCCGTGGGCATCTCAAGCTTCTTGGCGGCACAGAGGTTATGGGGCGCCGCGAGCGCGGAGTTGGGGCCCTCAGGGAGCGTCAGTTCGAAGCTGCCGACGGGGACGTCGGGGACCGTGTTGAAGGTGGAGCTGGTGATGCCGTGCTTGTTGATGAAGGTCGTACCGACGAGGTCGACGGTGAGGCCGTAGCCCTGCAGCACGACGATCAGGCTCGGGAACGCTTCGCCGCCGTGGGAGACGAAGTAAGCGGGGCCTTCCAGCGGGACGGGGACGATCGGTGTGATCGCCCTGGCGTGCCCGACGTCAGAGGCCACGGGGCAGGCCGCCGGGTTAGCTTCGAACGTCGCCGCCGGACACGCTTTCTGCAGCGTCTGCAGCCGTGAGGGGAGCTGCTTTGGCAGATCGACTGCGACCTTCGCGATGTTCGCCTCGGTGCCCAAGGGGGTGTGGGGGTAGCTCAGCTTCGCAGTGAGGCTCGCGCCGCGCGCGCGAGAGGTGCGGCCGGAGGTGGAGACCTTGAAGCTCGGTTTGAACGCCAGGTTGGCGCAGTCGGCCGCCTGGAAGCGTTCGCTGACAGCGACGGGCACGCCGTCGGCGGGGTTCGTGGGATCCGCGCCCGCGCCGGTGATCGTCGCCGCGATCGTCATCGGGTTGCAGTTGGTCGGGTTGATCGTGAAGTTGGGGCGGTTGACGTAGACGCGGATGTCGCGCACGTGCACGACGATCCCGCGGATGATGTGCGGGATCGGGTCCGACCCCGCGGAGGAGACTTCGACCTGCGCGGTGCTCGGGTTGATCCGCAGCGCGAAGCGGATCACGACGGTCCCAAGATCGAACGGGCCGACCGTCGCCGAGGTGATCGAGACCATCGAGAGCGGCGCCCCGTGATACGGCCCCGCGAGAAACACCTTGCCCGGGGTATACGCGAGCACGCCGCCGACGCCCGCGCCGACGAGCGTATGCCCGACTTCGCTCGCCGCGGGACACGAGGGGTGCTCGAGCTCTTCGGTGCCGCTCACTGTGCGCGCTGCTTCGATATCGGCTTCCGGGCAGAACGGTATCCCCGTCAGGTTGCCCGAAAGCCCCGGCGGCAATATCGTCGAGAAGTGGGTGATCTCCTGTTCGCCGTCGTTGCGGTCGATCCGCAGGTAGAAGGGGGAGTATGTCCCCGCCGCGTTCGAGAGCGTCCCCGCGGTCACGATCCTTGGGTTAAGGGGCGGCACGCCGCCGGAGGGGCATTCGCCCCCGCCGACGCCCTGCGTTATGTCAAACGGGGGGCTAAATATATTCATGCCGAAGGCCGGCTTGGCCCACGAGAAGAACTCGCCTTCCGCGATGTATTCACCGCACACGGGAGGAGTCACCAGCGGCGACGTCTGCCCCTGGCGGAAGCTCAGCTTGAATTCGTTGAACGGCAACTGTGGGTCGTTTTCAAACGTCGTCACCAACTGGCCGGTGACTGGGTTGGGCGTCACTCGCCCGGCTACCCTCACGATCACCCCACGCTGGGGAATCCGCGCGACGATATACATGGCGAGCAGCGACCCGCCGGGGTGGCCTTCTTCGGGGAACGGATTGTCGTAGGGCGTCGCGAGATAGACCGTCCCCGTCGCCGTTTCCTTCAACACGGGGGTATCGATCGTGACCGTCCCAAGGCTCGAATCGCTTGGGCACCCCTCGCCCGACAGCGAGTCGAGCGTCTCCGCGGCGTACTGCGCAGGCGTACAAGAGCCGAGCCCGGCGCCAGCGGACGGGTTGACCGTCATGCCTTCAGGGAGCGTGACAACCGCACCCATGAGATTGGCCGTCGCAGCCGCCACCGGGTTGCCGTAGCTCTGCGGGATCGACACGCCTACGTTCAGGCCCGTCGGCGCTGAGGCGCTGTCGGTCGTCGGCTCGACCGTGAGCGCAGGGCCGAATTCGAGTCCTTCACAGCCGGTGAACGGCCCGATATTGGTCGGCGCTGGCGGCCCCTGGACCGGCTGCTCCCAGGAGTCGAAGGCGATCGTTGCCTCCAGAGTCCCTTCCGTACAGGCCGTCGGGTTGCTCAGGAATGGCTGGGGGATGACGCCCGCCGACTGGCCGCCGCCTTCGCAGACGTAACGGATGCAGACCGCGCCACGGAGCGGGTCGTGGACCGCGGCGGCAGGGATGCCCCACACCGTCAGCGAGGCGCCCTCGATCTCCGCGCTGCCCTGGATGTTCGGTGTCCGCACTTCAAGACCCGAGTCGTCGGGCCGCAGCACGACGCCAAAGTTCTGGACTATGACCCCGCTGTAATTGAAGCCGAACTCCGCGACCATCCCCGGCGCCGCTTCCATGTTATAGACCGGCTCCGTCACCGGCAAAGGCGGTTTGCCGGCGTAAAGGTAGAGCGGCAACGAGAGTGTCCCCACCTGCGAGGCGACAGGGCATTCCGCCACGTCGCTAGTCCCCAGCAACTGGCGCTCGTTGCAGGTCGGCATCGCATTCGGGTCACCCGCGAAACCGGAAGGCAGATCGATGACGACCGTCCTAATGTGGCCATCCGTGCCGCTATCCCCCCTGCCGCCTTCGCTGTCGAGGTAGAAGCTCGTCGTCAGATCGGCGTGCCCACCGGCCTGAGTGCTCGATGGAACGATTGAGAAGGAGCCGGGTATCATGCCGAAACCGGCGGCGGTCGCGGAGATGGTGGTCGTCGTGCTCGCCGAAGCTTCGGCCGCACCGCCGCCAGAGACCGTCGCCACATCTGTTTCCAGCGGCCCCGCCCCCGGTTCGACATAGACGGGGATCGTCACGGTCAACGTATCTCCGACCGGGACGACGCCCGAGAAGGTGCACGTCAGCGCGGCGCAACTCAACGCGTCGTCCGAAAGCAGCTCGACCCCTTTGGCGCCGGCAGGGGACACCAAGCCTCCGGGGAGCCTGTCCGCGATCGTCACGATTCCGTCGTTGCTCTGCGCGCCGCCGGTGTTCGTGACCCTCACCGTGTAGATGTCTTCGCCGCTGTGGTCTTCGGGCGCGAAGTCGGTCGGCCCTGATACAACGCTCACCGTCCACTGCGGGCTCTCTGCCGCAGCCTCTGCCGGAACAGGTCCCATCGCCCCGAACACTAGCCAGCAGAAAGCCGCCGCGCCGGCGATCGAGGCGTTGATGTTGCGGCGGCGGGCGCTCACTTCAAGTCTCCCCGGCTGTGCGCGACTACTGGTCTCGATGCCTGCTTCGAGGTCTCCCTCGTCGCCCGGCGCTTGGCGCACCTACCCCGCTTGAGGACCGTACCCTTCGCACACCGCTTCGCATTCCCCTTCGACTTCTTCTCCCCCTCGACAGGAAGCGGCGGGGGATTACCCGGCCCGGGCGAACTCGACGCTGGCGTCGGATCGTTCGGCGCTGTCGGCGGGCTGACGCAGGCGTCCCCTTCGCAGAGTCCCGTACCCGAAGGCTGCGGCGGAAAGCCACCATCAATCCGCGCATCGTAGATGTCGCCTGAGGCGTCGATGTCCTGCGGGACGAGCTGGGCGTGAGTTCCGAAGAAGACATTGCTGCCGTCTGCACTCGCGCCGAGGAAATCAGAGTTGATATCGCTATTGCCCTGGGAGATCAGATAGGTGCAGCCGACGCTTTCCGTACACGTACCACTGCCGTCGGCCTCCCACTCGTACACGTTCGAGAAACTGCTGTTCATCGCCTGCGGGACGAGCGAGGAGGTGCTGTTGAAGAAGACATACCTCCCGTCATCGGACATCGGGATCAATTCCGGTGTCCGATCCGGCGTTTTCATTTCGCTGCCGAAGTGACGTGCTCCGACCACTTCGCCTTCCGCGGGCGCATCGCCCGCGCCACACGAGACACACACCACGCTGCTGGTGGCGTGGCTGTACAGGTAGAGCTCGTTGTGCCCTTCACCACGCGGTTCACCGTCGACTCCCTCACTCGCAAAGAGAAAGGATTCGCCGTTCGGAGTCGAATATGGTGCTTCCTTCCCACCAGCGGGAGGTTTCATCGTCGCGACTGCACGCACCGAGCCTCCGTCGGCCGCTTCGTAGCGGTAGAGGACGTCACCCTGATTCGTGTAGAAATAGACAACCGCTCCATCTTCCGAGAGGAACACTGTCCCATAGCTCATGGCCGTAAGCCCTTCGCTCTCAAAGATGAGCTTCAACCTTTCGCCCTCAGGCGCTTCGGTGTCGTACTCGTACAATCGGCCGCCCTTGCCCGAGGCTTCGGGTGTCAGTGCCCGTTCCGTGGTGAAGAATACCTTCGACCCATTCACTGAGGCGCCCTGGTAGACAACCGGCATTTCTTCTTCTTCCTTTGAAAGGAAGACTTTCTCAGGTTCCGAGACTTCGACAGTTTCTTCTGGCCCGCCAGCCGTTTCACTCATATGCATGTAGAGACGCGGCGGGTTCGCCCCAACCCCGTCACGAGATTCCTCGAAACACCCTTCTTCTCCCGTTCCTGCCATTATTGGGTCCGGGCTCGTGAAGAAGAGCTTCGACCCATCGGCCGAGATGGCTTGGTTTGCCAAATCCACCTCGAATTCAGGATAGCCGCCCCCCTGATACACCCCGTAGCCGAGCGTCGCGCCGCATTTGCCGATCACTGACCCAGATTTTACGTTGATAAGCTTCAATCCTCCGCTCACCCACTCGTACAGGTCGTACGCCCCACTGTCGGTGCCGGTCGGAGTCCCCGACAGCAACATGTGGTCTGTCGAACCAAGAATGATGCGGCTGAAGTCCGACGACGCTCCAAGCAGGGCATCCGAATTCGGAAATGGGTGCCGCCCTCCCGGAAACGGCGTCGTGGCGACCGTCTCATACGGATATGGACCCCCGACCGGGCCGACCTCGAAGCTCTGTTCGCTCGGAGCGATATCAATACTCTTCAGCACCAGATTCTTGAACGCGATCTGCGAAAGGTCTGGATTGAATATGTATGAGCCGGCAGCGGGCTCTGTGCCTGGCGGGGTGAGAGACGTCATCGCCCAGCCCGAGGCAGTACGCGAGAAAACATAGCTGCTCGCCAGGCCGGGGCTCGGGCCCGGTTCAAACGCGGCGAGCCCCTCCATAGCGATTCTGTTGCCGCTGGAAGCAGCGATCACCGGCGTGCTGACGGAACCTTCTCCAAAGAGATCCTGTGTAATGCCCTTTTCGGCCGGCGTCACCAGCTCATACGCCCGGCAGTCGGGGAGGTTCGCCGATAGACCTGTCCGGAATACCGCATTTTCGCACGTCGTAGCGGAGGCGTCAGGCGCGAGCACCGACGCTCCACCGCCGGCGAATCCTGCCGACACCAGAGCCACCGCCGCCGCGGCGCGAACAAAGGGACGCGGCCATCCTAGAGACATCCTGCCTCTACTCTCCATGTGTCGGCCACGCGCGCCTCTCCGCCTTACTGCTCCCACCATTCCCCTCGACATATAGATCTCCTAGGCCGTTGCCGCGTCGGCGTCGGCCTGCTCGCAGTCGCCCGTCCGGCACACTCCACGCTCGCCACCGGTTGACACAAGTATGGGTGGGGCCGAAGCGCATCCGGCCCCACCCGATCACATCAACTCAATGGATATGGTCGTTTATTGAACTCGAACTGCCCAACCTTCCGTCGACGTGATTCTGACCTGGCCCCTTACTCTCCCGGTTGCTTCTTTGGTCCGTGTACAGACCGCGTTTTCGGTTTTTTCATCGAACTGAATCTTGACAGCGCCTTCGGACTGCAGATTGGTAGCTGCCGCCGTAGCGCCATTCTTCACGCATTCGTCGCTGACGAGGAGGGAGCACGTTACCTTCCAGCCTGCTTCTTTGCCGGTAACTTCACTGGTGATTTCATCTCTCTTTTCGCCGTTTGCTTCTTCTCTCAACTTCGTTTGCCATGGCAGGTTTCTGGCTTCGGCTTCAGGGGCACCGAGAGTTTCGGGGCATTCTTCCAGCGTGAGGCTTCTGCAACTGATTTCTTTGACTTCAAGGACACGGTCGTATTCTTTCGGTCCGATCGTCCCGATCTCCTTGCCAGTGCATTCAACTTCTGCATTGCCTTTGTTCGCACCACCTTTCGTGTCAGCCAACTTCAGACTGGCACGACCTTCCACCTTCTCGGTCGTGGTGAGTTCTTTCCACTGCCATTTGCCTGCGTTACCTCCGGCAGCTGTAAGGCACAGTTTTTCCGTATATTTGGTAGGCGTTACTTTTTCTGTGCCTTCTCTGCATTGCTGCCAACTCGCCGCGGAGGCCGTTGCCGCCGTAGCCAAGCTCACGACGAGCATGGCCGCGAGGCAAAGCCCCGTGATCTTCATTGACTTCATGGTCTTGTTCTCCTTGGATTTGTGCGATTACGCACATGGTTTGATTGGGTTGCCGATACCGAAGCGCCGCTGCCATACGGCCCCAACGGTTCCGGCTTCTGGTCCTGCGCCTGATGTGCCTGCTTTGTCTGGTGCGTCTGATCTCTCTGTTCGTAGGTTTCGTTGTCATTGTGGTTTGCCTTCAGTCCCTCCTCGAACCTCGACGGCAATCGTTGGCTCGATTCCAGACTGTGGGACAGTCTACCGATGCCTCCCTGGGATGTCAAGGACTCAGCCACCGAGGTATCAAGGACACGCTGGCCGGGTGGTCTCCTCGCCTTTCCGCCGCGCCTTCGGGGTCCACTCCTGCACAATCCCACCATGGCCCGAGGCGCCGAGGCGAGGCTGTTCGTGGCGGTCGACATACCGGCCGAAGTGCGCGCCGAACTGGCGCGCTGGGCCCGCACGGCCGCCTCGAGCGTGCGCGCCGCCCAGCGGGCCGTGCCAGACCTCAGAAATCCGGGTGCCATGCCCCCACGCGCCCGCGCGGCACGCCCTCCCACCGCGCGCAGGGCAGATCGGGGCCGGCTGCGGCTGCTGGAGCCCGACGCGCTCCATATGACGCTCTGCTTCCTCGGCAATCGGCCGGTGGGGGAGATTGAGGCGCTCGGCGAGGCAATCATCGCCGCATGTGACGAGGCCCCGCCGATCGGGGATCTCGCACTCGGCGCTCCGCTCTGGCTGCCATCGCGCCGGCCCCGGGCGCTCGCCGTCGAGTTGCACGACGACGAGGCCAACGCGCTGGGGGCGTTGCACGACTCCGTAGCCGAGTCGCTCGCCGCTGTCTCCGACCTCGAATTGGCTCAGCGCGGCGCGGGCAGACGCGGCACCCCGCGCCGTGGCGGGCGCTTTCGCCCGCATGTGACAGTCGCCCGTCTGCGCGCCGGGGACGCCCCCCGCGCGCGGGACCTCCCGGCCACGCCCCCGATCTCGTTCGTCCCGGAGACGGTGACGCTCTTCCGCTCCTGGCTCACGCCCACGGAGGCCGTCTACGAGGGGCTCGTAACCCACTCCCTCGCGGCGCACGGCTGACGGCCCCCGATGCGAACAACTGTTCTGTCCGGAGCGATCTCTACGGTATGCCGACCAATCTTCGATCCGGAGGTCCACGATGCCCGCAAACACCGACCAGGAGAAGGCCGCGAAGGCCCGCGACGCCGCGCTTAAGGGCGCGCTCACCCAGATCGAGCGCGAGTTCGGCAAGGGCACCGTCATGCGCATGGGCGACGAGGGCGCGCAGGTGCGCGTCGCCGCGATTTCCACGGGTGCGCTGTCGCTGGACCTCGCGCTGGGGATCGGGGGGGTCCCGCGCGGGCGCATCGTCGAGGTCTTCGGCCCCGAGTCCTCGGGGAAGACCACGCTGATCTACCACGTCCTCGCCGAGGCGCAGAAGCTGGGGGGGGTGTGCGCGTTCATCGACGCTGAGCACGCGATGGACCCGCTGTACGCGAAGGAGATCGGGGTGGACATCGACGAGCTGCTCGTCTCCCAGCCCGACTACGGCGAGCAGGCGCTCGAGGTCGCCGACATGCTCGTGCGCTCCGGCGCCGTCGATGTCGTGGCGATCGACTCCGTCGCCGCGCTCACCCCGCGCGTGGAGTTGGAGGGCCAGATGGGCGACCAGACGGTCGGCGCGCAGGCGCGGATGATGTCCCAGGCGATGCGCAAGCTCGCGGGCAACCTCAACCGCACGCAGACGCTCTGCATCCTCACCAACCAGATCCGCGAAAAGGTCGGGGTCATGTTCGGCTCGCCTGAGACCCAGCCGGGCGGACGGGCGCTGAAGTTCTACGCCTCCCAGCGCCTGGACATCCGGCGTATCGAGACGCTCAAGGACGGCACCGAGGCGGTCGGCAACCGCGTGCGCGTGAAGGTCGTCAAGAACAAGCTCGCCGCCCCCTTCCGCCAAGCCGAGTTCGACATCGAGTTCGGCAAAGGCATCTCGACGGCAGGGTGCCTGATCGACCTCGGCCTCGAGGATAACCTCGTCACGAAGTCCGGTTCGTTCTTCTCCTACGGCTCCGAGCGCCTCGGCCAGGGCCGCGGCGCCGCGAAGGCATACCTCGTGGAGCACCCCGCGATGGCGAAGGAGCTGCGCGAGAAGATCTTCGCGGCGCGCGGCCTCTCGCCCGACGGACCCGCCGTGCCGCTGGAGGCGGTCGTCGCCGACGGCTCGGCCCCCGTGCCCCCGGAGGTTGCCGACTCGCCCGCCCCGGATATCGCTGTCGCTCGTTCCAAAGAGCGCGAGCCCGTGGCTGCCTGATCTCGCACTCGATTCGACGGCGGCCGCTGGAGTGGATCGGCGGTCGTCCGGCGGCTATCTTGGTAACCACGATGCCGCGCTACCACGTAACGACCTTCGGCTGCCAGATGAACGAGCACGACTCCGAGCGGATGAAGGGGATGCTCGAGTCGCTCGGCTACGGCGAGGCGCCCGAACGCGCCGAGGCCGACCTGATCCTGTTCAACACCTGCTCGATCCGCGAGTCCGCCGACAGCCGCTTCCTCGCGCACCTCGGCGAGGCCAAGCGCCTGAAGCGCGAACAGCCCGAGCGGATCGTGGGCGTGGGGGGGTGCTGGGCGCAGTCGGTCAAGGAGGAGGTGTTCGAGCGCTTCCCGTTCGTCGACGTCGCGTTCGGCCCCGGGCAGGTGCACCGCCTCGCGGAGTTCCTCAACTCCGACTCGCTCACCGCCCAGGGGTACTTCGAGTTCGAGGGCTTCACCGGGCGCCTGCCCGCGCACCGCGAGCGGCCCCTTCCAGGGGTGGGTGCAGATCAGCGTCGGCTGCAACTGCCGCTGCTCCTACTGCATCGTGCCCTCCACCCGCGGGCGCGAGGTCTCACGGCCCTTCGAGGAGCTCGTCGCTGAGGTGCGCGCGATGGCAGCGGAGGGGGTGCGCGAGGTCACGCTGCTCGGGCAGAACGTCAACTCCTACGGGCGCGACCTGCGTCCGGCCCGCCGCAGCTTCGCCGAGCTGCTGGGCGCGCTCGACGCGGTCGAGGGCATCGAGCGCATCCGCTACACCAGCCCTCACCCCAAGGACATGCGCGAGGATGTGATCCGCGCCCACGCCGAGCTGCGTACTCTCTGCGAGCACATCCACCTGCCGCTGCAGTCCGGCTCCACGCGCATCCTCAGGGCGATGCGCCGCACCTACGACCGCGAGCGCTACCTCGACCGCGTCGCGCTGATCCGCGAGCACGTCCCCGACGTGGCGCTCACGACCGACATCATCGTCGGCTTCCCAGGAGAGACCGAGGAGGACTTCGCGCAGACGCTCGCGCTCGTCGAGCAGGTCCGCTACGACGGCGCCTTCACGTTCCTCTTCTCGCCCCGCCGCGGCACCGAGGCGGCAGAGATCACCGAGGGTCTCGTGCCCGCACCCCGTCAAGGTGGAGCGCATGGAGCGGCTCGTCGAGGCCGTGCAGCGCCACGCCCGCGAGCGCGCGCAGCGCTTCGTCGGGCGCACCTGGAGGTGCTCGTCGAAGGGCCCCTCGCGCACCGACCCCGAGCGGCTGCGCGGGCGCACCCGCCACAACAAGGTCGTCAACTTCGCCGGCCTCGCCGCCCCCGGCGAGCTGACCCACGTGCGGATCGACTCCGCCACCTCCCAGACGCTCGCCGGCGAGGAGCGGTTGCTAGCCCGGGCGCTCTGATCGGCGACCGGCCTCGCCCGCTCAACCCGCTGCGCCAGACCAAACTGGCCGACGTTATTTCTTGGACGCCCCCGCGAACGCTTCGGCGATCACCGAGTGGCACTTCGTCACCGCCGCGTGGAACTGGGGGGTGCGCGACGCCGCTCCTTCGATTTTCAGGAAGCCTTCGGCGTTCGGTTCGGCCACCTGGGCGCCGTTGCTGCGCAGGCATTTCGCCACCGCTGCGGCCAGCAGACGGCGATGGGCCTTGCTCTGTTCGGGAGTCGTGCTCGTCGGCGTGGTGGTCGTCGGAGTCGTGCTTTCGGGAGTGGTGGTCGTGGGGGTCGTCGGAGTTGTAGGAGTGGCTTCTGCCGTCGTGCTCGTGGCCGCCGGGGTCGACGCGCTGGAGGACGACCCGCTGGAGGAGCTCCCGCACGCCGCCAGACCGAGGCAGGCGAACGCGGCGACCACCAGCGCGATCGTCATCGGTCGGAGGTTTTCAGTGTTGAAACGGGACATGGGGCTCCTTCGTGGGTCGTTAGGTTTGCGCGCGGATTATCCACACCGCAACCAAGCCCCTGGCAAGCCTCCGTCCCCGCCACGCGGGCTCGCCGGTCCTGGATCGCGTGCGACCAGCCGGCGAATCCCCTGCCACCACTGGGCCGCCGGCGGGTTCGAGCGCCGCGGAGGCACCGCCGGCGCGCTCGACGTAATGCGCCGAGAGTGTTTCCAATCCCCCGGGGCGCGGCGTCCCTGGAGCGCGGGCCCCTGAGCACGGCGGGCCGTCCCGACCTGGCGACGGCCCGCCGCCTCTACTCAACGCCCGCGCCGGGCGGGAACCTCACCTTGGACTACTGGCTCGTGGGAGCCGCCCCGGGGGGTCCGCCGGAGTAGCTGCCGGGGCTCGACGAGCCCGATTCGGGTTCCGAGCTCGAACCCGAGCTCGACCCCTAGCCCATGTGCGGGCAGTGGTGGCCGGACGGCGTCGTGGTGTTCGGCGCCGGGGTCGTTTTGGACGGGGTGGACGGAGTGGTGGTCGTGCTCGGCGTCGACTGGGTCTGGGTGGTGCCCGTCGCCGTGCTCGAACCACTCGGAGCCGCGGCCGCGCCGGCGATGCCGGCCACCGCGCCTCCCGTTGCCAGCGCGCCCACCACGAGAACTGCCCTGATGGTGCTTGCTCTGCTCATGCGAACCTCCTGTGGTCGTGAGGGCTTGTACGCAGGCAATGCTGCGCGCCGCCCCTAAGCGGACCGCAACGGGCCGCTAAACCCCGCCGAAGGAGTATGTAGGAGTGCTCTTACGCGCAGGCTCAGCGCTTGTCGCGCTGGCTCGCCACGAACGAGTCGGCGAGACGGTCGGCGCCGGTCACGCGCGTGACGCTCGCCGCGAGGGTGGGGACGACGCTGGCGACGAGCGTGCCCGCCCGCAGCGCAAGGGGGGCGACGTCCACCTCGGCGCGGTTGTGCTCGATCGCCTCCGCCACGGCGCGCGCCACGTCCCGCGGGGTGCGCGTGCCCACGCCGGGCGGGAGCCGCGCCCCGGAGTCCGCGAACATGCCCGCGTCGCGGATGAAGCCCGGGGCCGACCAGCGAGACGCCCACGTGCTGCGCGCGCAGGTCGACGCGCAGCGCCAGCGCAAAGCCGCGCAGGCCGAACTTTGTCGCGTTGTACAGGACCGAGCGCGCCGAGGCCGCCTGCCCGACAGCGAGGAGACGAATACCAGGTGCCCGCCGCCGCGCGCCGCCATCGCCGGTGCCAGCGCGTGCGCCAGCACGATCGGGGCGCGCAGGTTCACGTCGAGTACCCGGTCGAGCTCCTCGGTGGAGAACTCCTCCAGCAGTCCCGACCCGGGCAGGCCGGCGTTGGCGACGAGGATGTCCACAGCGCCCACCTGTGCGCAGCAGGCGCTCGACGCGCCGCGCGGTCAGCGAGGTCGGCGGCCAGCACTTCGGCGTTGAGCTCCGACCCCAACTCCTGTAGCACCTCCGCGCGCCGGCCGGTCAGGATCAGACGCGCGCCGCGCCCGTGCAGCTCGCGCGCGATCGCGTGGCCGAGGCCGCCCGTGGCGCCGGTGAGCAGCACAGTCGAGCCCGGGAGCTTCATCAGCTGCCAAGAGGGTGGTGCAGCCGGCTGGATGCCGGTGAACCGGGCCCCTCGCTCATCCAGTCAGACTACGCCAGTGGAGGTATTCGCGCTCTTCGGCCCCACCGGCGTTGGCAAGACAGCTGTGGCCGTCGCCCTCGCTGCGCGGCTGCGCGCCGCCGGCGAGGACCCGGTGGCCGTGTCCGCGGACGCGCTGCAGGTGTACGCGGGCCTGGAGACGCTCACCGGCGTCGCGTCCCCGGTAGAGCGCGCCCAGCTGGATCACCGCCTCGTCTCGTTCCTGCCGCTCGACGCGAGCTTCAGCGCCGGCCAGTACGCCGAGCTCGCGCACGCCGAGATCGACGGGCTACTCGCCGCCGGGCGGCGGCCGATCGTCGTCGGCGGCACCGGGCTGTACCTGCGCGCCGCGCTCACCGAGCTGCGCCTGCGCCCGCCGCCGCCCGAGGGTGTGCGCGAACGCCTGACAGCCGAACTCGAACGTTACGGGCCAGGCGCTTTGCACGCCCGCCTCGCGCTCCGCGCCCCGTGGGCGGCCGAGGGCATCGACCCGGCGGACCGCCAGCGGATCGTCCGTGCCCTTGAGTTGCTGGAGGCCGGCGAGCTCGAGCCGCCCGAGGGCCCCTCCCAGCTGTGGACCGCCGAGGTGCGCCGCCCCACGCTGCTCGTCGCGCTCACGATGGAGCGCGAGGCGCTCTACGAGCGGATCAACGCGCGCGTGCGGGGGATGCTCGACGCGGGCGTCCGCGAGGAGGTGCTGCGCGCGCACGCCGCCGGGGCCTCCGCCGGTGCGCGCCAGGCGCTCGGCTTCGAGGAGCTGCTCGCCGGGGACGTGGAGGCGTGGCAGCGCCGCACCCGCAACTACGCGCGCCGCCAGCTCACATGGATGCGCAAGCTCGCCGGGGTCCACCTGGTCGACGTGACCGGCCGCGCGCCGGAGGAGATGGCCGAGGAGATCGCCCTCGCCGCGCCCGGCGCACCGTCAGCCGAGGCCCTCTAGCGGCACCGTTCGCGCATATGCGGCGACTACACTCCGGGCGACCGTGACGGCCCCCGAAGACAAGCGCCCCATGACCTTCGAGAAGTGGCAGGCGCTCGGCAACGACTACCTGATCGTGGAGCGCGAGCAGCTGCCGCTCGAGCTGACCCCGCCGCGCGTGCGCAAGCTGTGCGCCTCGCACTTCGGCGTGGGGGCAGACGGGGTGCTGCTGCTCAGCCGCTGCGAGGACCCGCGCCACGTCGCGCGCCTTCAGATCTACAACCCCGACGGGTCGGAGGCCGAGCTCTCGGGCAACGGCGCCCGCGAGGCCGTGCTGTACCTGCGCCGCCACGGGTGGACCGAGGAGGACTCCTTCTCGATCGAGACGGCCGCGGGGCCGATCGCCCCGACGATCCTCAGCACCCACAGCTGCCGCATCGACATGGGCGCCGCCACGCTGACGTCGCCGAGCTTCCCGAGCGCCCCGCCCGACGGCCGCGGCGAACTGAGCGCCGGCGGGCGCCGGTGGCGCTTCCAGCACGTCTCGATCGGCAACCCGCAGTGCGCGATCCACGTCGAGGATCTTGGTGCGCTGCTGGCGCTCGACCTGCCCGCGGTGGGCCCCGCGATCGAAGGCCACGAGCTGTTCCCCCACCGCACCAACATCTCGTGGTACACCGAGACCGAACCGTGCCGGCTGCGCGCGCGGATCTTCGAGCGTGGGGTGGGGGAGACGCTGGCCTCCGGGACCGGGGCAACCGGCGCCGCGGTCGCCCACGTCCTGGCCCAGCGCCGCGCGCAACGCGGGGAGGCGAACGATGCCGGCCACCCTCCGGGCGCCGGCCCCGCGCAACCCGCCGCTACCGTGACCGTCGCCCTCGACGGCGGCGAGTTGGAGGTCGAGGTGGGGGAGGACCTGCACATCAACCTGACCGGCTGGGCGCGGCCCGTGTTCGAGGGCCACCTCAGCGAGGACCTACTCAAGGAGCTGCATGAGATGGCTGGGGGAGGGCAGGCCCTCCCCCAGTACCCCCTCCCACAAAAGCGTGTGACAAGGACGGAAGATCATGAAGCCAAGTAAACGCCTGGACCGCATCCCCCCCTACCTGTTTGCCGAACTGGAGCGCAAGATCGCCGAGAAGAAGGCCGCGGGGGTGGACGTGATCAGCCTCGGCATCGGCGACCCCGACCGCCCGACCCCGGCGCTGGTGGTGCAGGCGATGCAGGAGGCGGTGAGCGAGCCCGAGACCCACCGTACCCCTCCAACCGCGGCCGCGGCGGACTTCCGCGGCGCCGTGAGCGACTTCTACGAGCGTCGCTTCGACGTCAAGCTCGACCCCGAGACGGAGATCATCCCCGCGATCGGGGCGAAGGAGGCGATCTTCAACCTCAACCTCGCGTTCCTGGACCCCGGCGACGCCGCGCTCGCCGCAGACCCCGGGTACCCGGTGTACACCGGCGGGCCGCGTGCTCGCCGGCGCCGACGCCGTCCCGATGCCGCTCGTAGCCGAGAGCGCGGCTTCGTCCCCGACCTCGACGCGATCGCCCCCGCCGACCCGGCGCGCGCCAAGCTGGTGTACCTCAACTACCCCAACAACCCCACCGGCGCGCTCGCCCCCGAGGGGTTCTTCGAGCGGGTGGTGGCGTTCGCCCGCGAGCACGACGTCCTCGTAGTGCACGACCTCTCCTACTCGGAGATCGCCTACGAAGGCCACCGCCCGCCGTCGTTCCTGGCGACCCCCGGCGCGAAGGAGGTGGGGGTCGAGGTGTACTCGCTCTCCAAGGGCTACAACATGACCGGCTGGCGGTGCGCGGCGGTGGTCGGAAACGCGCAGGCGGTCGAGACGTACTGGCGTCTGAAGACGAACATCGACTCCGGGCTGTTCGAGGCGGTGCAGCTCGCGGGCGTCGCGGCGCTCTCGCCGCGACGCCGACGCCGAGGTCGCCTCGATGAACGAGCTGTACCGCATACGCCGCGACCTCGTGTGCGACGCGCTCGCGCGAAGGCCGGCGTGCACGTCACCCCGCCGAAGGGCACGATCTACGTGTGGGCGCCCGTCCCCGCGGGCTTCGAGAGCTCCGTCGCCTACTGCGAGCACGTGCTCGAGCGCACCGCCGTGGTGATCTCCCCCGGCAGCGCGTACGGCCCCAGCGGCGAGGGGTGGTTTCGCATCTCGCTGACCACGCCGGACGAGCGCCTCGCGGAGGCAGTCGAGCGGTTGGCCTCGATGAGCTGAGCTGATAGGAGGGGATCGTCCGCGCGTGTGGGCGCGCCTGCCGGGCGTGGTGCGCGCGGAGCCTCCGTGCCCCGCGTCAAAGCGCCCGACCGGTCGCCTCGCGAGGAGCCCTCTCGCGCCGCCTACACTGGGGCGAATGGATAGAACAGCACCCCGCGCGCGCCAGCGCGCTCTCTGCATCGCGGCGCTCCCCGACGCGTGATGAAAGCAGCGTGCGCGAGCTGAGGCGAGCTGCTGCTCACCGCGGGGGTGGCGGTGGTGGGGGAGCTGGTGCAGCGCCGCGAGCAGCCCCACCCCAACACGTACCTCGGGCCGGGCAAGGTCGCCGAGGCCAAGCAGGCCGCGCAGGAGTGCGACGCCAACGTGATCGCCTGCGACGACGAGCTGACCCCGCGCCAGGAGCGCAACCTCGAGGCCGAGCTGGGCCTGCCGGTGGTCGATCGCACCACCGTGATCCTCGACATCTTCGCCGCGCACGCCGCCTCGCGCGGAGGGCAAGCTGCAGGTCGAGCTGGCACAGCTGGAGTACAACCTCGCGCGGATGCGCGGCCTGTGGAGCCACCTGGAGCGCCTCGGCGGCGGGATCGGCACGCGCGGACCGGGCGAGAGCCAGATCGAGACCGACCGCCGCCTCGCGCGCGACCGGATCGCCGCGCTGCGCCGGCGCCTGGAGCACGTGCGCGGCACGCGCGCGACGATGCGCGCCGAGCGCGAGCGCGCCGCGCTGCCGACGGTCGCGCTCGCGGGGTACACCAACGCCGGCAAGTCGACGCTGCTGAACGCGCTCACCGCCGCCTACGGCCGCCGGCGCAGCGCGCCAGACACGGGCCGAGCCGACCGGTCGCGTGCGCGACCGCCTCTTTCACACGCTCGACCCGACGACCCGCACGGTGCGACTCGGCGGCCGCCCCCACCTGGTGACCGACACGGTCGGCTTCATCCGCAAGCTGCCCCACCAGCTGGTGGACGCCTTCGGCGCCACGCTGGAGGAGACGATCCGCGCGGACCTGCTGCTGCACGTGCTCGACGCCTCCGCGCCGGAGGGCGAGATGGAGGCGATGCGCCGCGCGGTCGAGGAGGTGCTCGAGGAGATCGGCGCGGACGCCATCCCGCGGGTGCTGGTACTCAACAAGGCGGACCTGCTCGACGAGCCCGCGCGGCAGGAGCTGCGCCTGCGCCACCCCGAGGCGGTGCTCGTCAGCGGCGTCAGCGGAGAGGGCCTGGAGGAGCTCGCCGAGCGGATCGAGCGCGAGCTGCGCCACACGCTCTGCCCGCTGGAGCTGCTCGTCCCCTACGCCAACGGCGCGAGCCTCGCGGAGCTGCACGAGGTCGCCGGCGAGCTGGCCCGCCGCGACACCCCCGAGGGCGTCCGCGTGCGCGCGCTGGTGCCCGCCCGCACTGGCGGCGCGCTTCGCGCGGTTCGCGGTGGCTTGAAGACCTCGACCCGCCGGAGGCGGGTCGGGTGCTGGGTGTAGGAGGAGCTACCTCCGAACGATTGATAACCGGGCACGTATGCTAGCAAAGTCGCCCGCTGGCTCGGTCGTAAGGTCGAGGCGGGCGCTACCCGCGGATGCCATGATCATTGGCACTCCTGACAACCGAGCCCAGCGGGCTTGTTGGCGGCGGGCGGGAGACTCGAACTCCATCCGAGGAGCTACCTCGAATTCCCGGTTATCAACCGTTCGCGCCGACCTCGACGCTACACCCGCCGTCACAGACCATTGTACTCAGCCACCGGGACGGTACGCTCGCTCAGACCCCGGCGGCGTGGCGCGCGCCGCGGTGGGCCTGCTCCTCCAGCGCGTCGTCGAGCGGCGCAAGCTCGCCGGGGTCGACCCCAGCGCAGTCGCGATCAGCCAATCCGCGAACCAGATGTTCTTCGGCAGCAGAGGCCCGTGCAGGTAGGTGCCGAGCACGTTGCCAGCAGCGCGCGCCCTCGAAGCCGCTGCGCCCGTCGTTGCCATAACCCGTCGAGGACGCGCCCGAGCGGGGCCTGGCCAGCGCCGAGGTGGGTGCGCCCGCCGTGATTCTCGAAACCTGCGAGAACGCGCTTGTCACCGTCGTCGAGCGACACCTCGATCGCGACGTTGCCGATCAGACGGGGACCGTCCGCGCGCACCGTGCGCACGTCGAGCAGCTCGACGCCCGGCAACTCCTCGCCGGGGCCGAGCTCGTAGGAGTGCCCCAGCAGCTGGTAGCCGCCGCACACGCCGAGCACCACCGCGCCGCGCGCGGCGGCGGCGTGCAGCGCGTCGCGCTTGGTCGACTAGCAGGTCCTCGGCGCAGAGCGCGCTGGTCGCGGTCCTGGCCGCCGCCGAGGTAAAAGAGGTCATGGGCATCATCGTCCAGCGGCTCGCCCAGTCCGCACGGGGTCAGCTGCGAAGCCGATCCCGCGCCACGCGCAGCGGCGCTCGAGCACGAGCAGGTTGCCGCGGTCGGCGTAGATGTTCATGCAGGTCGGGGTAGAGCGCGCAGACGCGCAGGGTGCTCATGAGAGTGCGCTCCGCGTCTGGCCGCCGGCGCTCAGCAAGCTCGCGCAGCGAGAGCATCGCGGTGTAGGTGGGCAGCGCGTACAGCGGCGACCCGTCCGGCGGCGCGTCGGCCTGTGCAGCAGAGCAGGGCGGCGGCGAGGTCGGGCGGCACATGAATCCGCTCGGGCTCGACGCCGGCGTACTTGAAGCGCACCGCGAGCTCCGCGGCGCGGGTGCCGCTGCAGGTGGCGCGCCGCACCCGCCCGGCGAGCAGCTCGAAGTCGGCGTCCCAGATCCAAGAGACGTCGCGCCCGTCGGCGATGTTGTCGTTGAGCACCCCAAGCAGGTCGTGCTCGCCCGGCTCCAGCGCAAGCGTGCGCAGCACCTCGTTGGCGCCGGCGGGGTTCTTGATGAGCAGGATGCGCAGCTCGCGGGGGTGGGCGGGCGCACCGATCGTGACGACTCTCCGCGCGCCCGAAGGCCGCCCGCGTGCTTTCCAGGCCGGCCGACGATGTGCTCCAGCGGGACGTCCAGCGCGTGGGCGAGCGCCGCGGCGGCGAGCGCGTTGTAGACGTTGTAGAGGCCGGGCAGGGGCAGCGCGACGTCGGCCTCGCCTCCGGGGGTGTGCAGCGTGAAGCGCGCGGCCCGCACGCCTTCCAGCCGCACGTCGGTCGCGAAGACACCGTCGGCGCCGGGCGGGCCTGGCCGCAGGTGGGGCAGCGGTAGTGGCCGAGGTGGCCGAGGTAGACGGCCTCGAAGAGGTAGGGGGCGCCGCAGTTGCGGCAGTGCTTGGCGTCGGCGGCGTGCGCCATGCGGGGCAGCGCGAGCGAGTCGTCGTCAACTCCGAAGTACAGGACGCCCGCCGTCCCAGCACGCTCGCGGCCGAGGTCGGCGACCACAGGGTCGTCGGCGTTGAGCACCAGTCGCGCGTCGCGGCCAGGGCACATCGCGCAAGCGTGTGCGCCCAGCGCTCGGCGATCGTATCGAGCTCGCCGTAGCGGTCGAGCTGGTCGCGGAAGAGGTTGCCGAGCAGGATCGCGCGGGGGTGCAGCTGCGCGACGAGCCGCGTCAAGCCAGAACTCGTCGACCTCGAACAGCCCGAGCTCGCCGTCGATCGCGTCACGGCCGTGGGCGGCGGCGAGCAGGGTGGAGGCGACGCCCGCCGGCCATGTTGGCGCCGGCGCGGTTATGCACAAGCTCGCACACCGTCGTGCGCGAGGATCGCGGCGGCCATCGCGGCGGTCGTCGTCTTGCCGTTGGTCGCGGAGATCAGCACGCTGCCGTGCCGCAGGCGCGCGCCGAGCAGGCCGATCGCGTGGGGCTCCAGGCGCAGCAGCACCTTCCCGGGCACGCTGGTGGCGCCGCCGCCGCGCAGGCGCGAGAGCGCGCCGGCGGTCCGCGCGAGCGCGAGCTTGGGACCCAGGCCCCGCGCGCCCGTCGGTACGAGCCGGCCGGCCATCAGGCCCCGGGTGACTTGCGACGAAGGGAGAGTCGGGGCGTGAGCCTTGGGGACGAGCACCCGCACTGCGGCGGGCAGCACGCTCACGCGCAGCGGCAGCTCGCCGATCGGGTCGCCGTCGGCGTACAGCGTGAAGGGCCGGTCGGCGGCTGATCGGAAACTCGCGGCCGCGGAGCACGTGCACGCGAGGGCTCGCGCACGTGCGTGCCCCTGAACACCTTCGGCAGGATCCGCGGAGGAAGCGCAGCTTGGGGATCTGTTCGAGTACGGGCACATCGAGCAGGCCATCGTCGAGCAGCGCGTCCGGCGCCGCGTACATGCCACCGCCGTAGGCCTTCGAGTTGCGGCGCCGACGCTGTAGCCGGTGAAGCTGTGACGCTCGCCGGCGGTCGAGCACGAGCTCGAAGCGGGCGGGGCGCCAGCGGCCAAGGGCGCGCAGCGCGCCGTAGGCGTACACGAGGTTGCCCAAGCCACGCCGGCGCTTCGTTGGCGATCCGGTTGGCGTCGGAGTCGAAGCCGCAGCTAGGCGATCCCAACGAACGCCCGGTGTCGCCCGCCCGGCGCCAGGCACACCGAGGTCGAGCTCGCGCGGCACTCCGCCGTGCGATCACCGCGCACGCGCGCGACCGGATCCTGGCCGATGCCGAGCACACGCGCCAGGTCGTTGCCGCGCCCTCCGGGCAGCACCCCGAGGATCGCGCCGGGCACGGCGCGCAGCGCGTCGGCGCGGCTCCGGCAAGCCCATCGCCGCCGAGCGTCACGGCGAGCTCGCCGGCGTGCGCGGCCTCGATCGCGAGCTCGCGCGCGTGGTCGAGATCGCGGGTGTCATCGCGACGCACATCGAGCCCGTGCCGACGCAGGGCATCCACCACCTCCGGCGCGGCGCGCCCAGCGCGCCCACCGCCGGCGGCGGGGTTGACGATCAGGCAGACGGGAGCAGGCACCGCGCTAGCGTATTGAGTGCGCCCCGCCCCACCACGCGCGGTAGGGTCGGAGCGGGTCGCGAGCCGTTGGTTGAGGGTGTGGCGATAACAGTAGGGAGCCCCGGATAAGAGTTCTTAAGATCGCGCGAAGATCATGCAGTTGCGAGGGAGTTCGCATCTAAGCTGGCGAAGTGCTCGTCGCCTCACGCATTGTCAGAGCCGTGCGCATTGTCGGTCCCCTGGCGGTGGTCTCCCCGGTCGTGCTAGGGCTGGCGGCCTGCGGCACTGGCACAAGCCATGCGAGCGCCTCGGCGAGCGCCGGCACGGACGCGGCCTCCACCTCCTCGGGCAGTTCGCACCAAGCTTGCCAAAGGGTGAGCGCGCCGGTGCCGAAGGGACCCCAGCACGTGCCACCGCCGACGCAACGGCTGAACCCGACGAAGCGCTACGTGGTGACGCTGGCGACAAACTGCGGGAAGATCGCGATCCAGCTGGACGTGCAGCAGCGCCCCGAGGACCACGTCGTCGTTCGCCTACCTGGTGCGACGGGGCTTCTACAACGATCTCACCTTCCACCGGGTGGCCGCGAACTTCGTGATCCAGGGGGGAGACCCCAACGGGGACGGCTCGGGCGGCCCGGGCTACACGATCGTGGAGCGCCCCCCGGCAAACCTGCACTACACGCGCGGGACGGTGGCGATGGCGAAGACGGGCACCGACCCGGTGGGAGCGTCGGGGAGCCAGTTCTTCATCGTCACCGAGCAGGAAGCGGAACTGCCACCGCAGTACGCACTCGTCGGGAGAGTGGTGGGGAGCATGGCGGGGGTGAACGCGATCGCCAGGCTCCCGACCGATACCACCGCAGGATGGAGAGCCGATCCGCCCGGTGGTGATCAGCAGGGCGAGCCTCTCGGAAAGCTGAGCCGACCGGCGCTGGCTGAGCCCGAGGGGCAGATCCTTCGGCCGAAGATCCCTGTTCAGCCCGGTGGCGCGCCGCGGGCGGCCTCACGGGCACGGTCGCGTCGGCGACGCCCGATCAGCGCGACGACGGCGAGCACGGCGATCACGAGGAACAGCCCCAGCAGGATGCCGGGGGCGAGGCCGAGGCCCCCGAAGGGGAGCGAGATCAGCTCGACCAAGCCGAGGCCGAGGGCGAGCAGGACGATCACAAGCAGGACGATCAAGAGGATGCCACGCACGCGCGCGAGGATGCCGGCGGAGGCGGGGGGGATCAGCAGCCCCATCGCGCGCAGCGCGAACATCTGCCGGCCGGAGGGGGGCTCCTGTCCGAGCCGCTGCACGGCCTCACGCAGATCCCCCGGGCGACGCTCGGCGAGCGCGAGCGAAGCATCGGCCATGCGCCGGATCTGCATGCGCTCCTGGGGGCGGGCGGCGGCGATCGCGCGCTGGAAGTAGGCGCGGGCCTGGTCGGCGTCGAAGCGCTCGGCCGCGCGGGCGCCGAGGATCGAGAGGGCGGCCGACTTGAACTTGGTCTCGCCCTCGAGCTCCTCGTCGGTGCGCTGCTCGAGCGCCTGGATCGCCTCCATGGCGCCGCGCTGTTCGATCTTGATCTGACGCTGCTTGGGGGGCATCGGTTGAGCATTCTATGGTCTGCGCGGAGGGGCCGTTGAGCGAGTCCGAAAGCGTGCGCAGACACCGCCCAGGCGCTATGCTCGCGGCGAGGAACGATTCGATGCGTCCAGCTCAGATCACGGCGAGTCGGATTGCAGCGCTGACAGTGGCGCTGCTTGTCCTGCTGCCTGCCGCCCCGGCTGCAGCGAGCGAAGCGGGGAACCCGTTCGCGCCGGCCTCGCCGGCCGCTCCGCCGGCGGCGAAACAGGGGAGTGCGGGCAAAGCTGCCGGCACGTCTCCAACGTCGGCCGCCACCGGGAAGACGGCCGCGGGGGCTGCCAAATCCTCCCCGGGCGCAGGCAAGGCCGCAACGGGCGCCACCCCGGCCAAGGGCGCAATCCTCCCTGCCCAGACGACGCCTGCGAAAACAACGACGACGAGCACCAGTACCAGCACGCAGGAATCGAGCTCGGGGACGAACACCTCTGAGATCCTGGTGCTGATCGCAGCCGGCGTGTTGCTGGTGGGAATCGCGTACATGATCCTCCGCGACGCGCGTGCGGTGGCGCCGGTGACAGAGGGCTTGGCGACCGGCGGCACACGCAACCCGGAGGGACGTCTACGCAAGCGCCGCGCACAGGCGAAGGCCGCGCGGCTCCAGCGCAAGCGCCACCGCAAGAGATAGGAACAGAGGCCCGTTAGAGACGTGCGAACAGAGACCCCGTTAGGGGCGGGCCCTGTTAGGGGCGGGCCCTGACGCGGGTGGCGCTGCGCCGCGCACTGCGAACCCGCGCGGGGGATGCGGGCCGTCCGCCCGCAGCGCCGCCGTGAGGTCCGCGACGGGGCCCGCGCCCGCCGAGGGGCGTACGCGGATGAGGGTGAGGGTGGTGACTTACCCGAGGACCACCCGCCCCGCCGGGGAGGACTTTGCTGCCTCCTTCATCCTGGTCGGACTCGTCGGACTCGTAGAGCGGGCGCGAAGAGACCGCGGCGTCAGAGCGGAACGGGATCCAGAGCATCAGCGCGGCAATCGGGAGTTTGATCAGCCCGAACGCGAGGAGCACCAGCCACATCCACGTGTGCATCGATTCGATGCTACTACGGCGCGGCGCGAGCGTCGCGGAGGCCATATGGTCCGGGCGGTGAGACGCACGATCTTCGAAGACGAGCACCGCGACTACCGCGAGTCCGTGCGGCGGTTCTTCGCCGCCGAGGTGGTGCCGCACCACGCCCAATGGGAGCGCGAGGGCATCGTCCCGCGGGAGCTGTTCGCGAAGGCGGCGGAGCGTGGGATGCTCGCGATGGCGGTCCCGGAGGCATACGGCGGGGCGGGTGTGGAGGACTTCCGCTTCAACCAGATCGTCGTCGAGGAGGTGGCCTACGCGGGCGTCGCGGGCAGCGGCCTGGGGATCACGCTGCACAATGACATCTGCCTGCCGTACTTCCTGAGCTACTGCACCGAGGAGCAGCGCGCGCGCTGGCTGCCGAGCATCGCCGACGGGTCGGCGATCACGGCGCTGGCGATGACCGAGCCGGGGATCGGTTCGGACCTCGCGTCGATGAGCACGAGTGCGCGCCGCGAGGAAGACCACTACGTCATCAACGGAGCGAAGACGTTTATCACCAATGGCGTCAACGCGGATCTGACGATTGTCGCGGTGAAGACCGACCCCTCCGAGCGCCACCGGGGAATCTCGCTGCTGGTCGTCGAGCGGGGGGCAGCGGGCTTCGAGCGCGGGCGCAACCTGGAGAAGGTCGGGATGCACGCGCAGGACACCGCGGAGCTGTTCTTCTCCGACGTGCGGGTGCCGGTGGAGAACCGGCTGGGCGAGGAGGGGAGGGGCTTTCACTACCTCATCTCCAACCTCGCCCAGGAGCGGCTGTCGATCGCGATTGCCGGCGTGGCGGCGGCCCAGGCGGCGCTCGACTGGACGCTTGACTATGTAAAGCAGCGCACCGCGTTCGGCCAGCCGGTGGGCGCCTTCCAGTCCGCACGCTTCGCGCTGGCGGAGATCAAGACCGAGATCGAACTCGCAACGGTGTTCGTCGACCAGGCGGTGATGGCGCTGGGCCGGGGAGAGCTGTCCGCGGAGGACGCGGCGGGGGCGAAGTGGTGGTGCACCGAGCTCCAGGGACGCGTGGTCGATCGCTGCGTGCAGCTGCACGGCGGCTACGGCTACATGCTCGAGTACCCGATCGCCCGCGCCTACGCCGACGCCCGCGTGACCCGCATCTACGGGGGCACCACGGAGATCATGAAGGAGATCGTGGGCCGCTCGCTCGGGGTCTGAGCCTGAACCTCAGTCGAGGAGTCTCGGTTGGGCGGTGGTATCCGACCCGACCGGTAGATCCTCGGTTCGGCGGCCGCGCCAGCACCAGGTGGCGCCTCGCCAGGATCGGTCGCCCTCGCTGCGAGGTCGGCTCGACCGCGCCCCTGGCGAAGCGCGACGCGACCGCTTGGCGTGGCGCTACCCTGTAGGCGGCAGTCAACAGCGGCAGGGAGACCCTATGAGGATTGCGTTCGTAGTAGCGGGCTTGGCGGCAACCGTCCTCGTGGCCGGTGGGGTGATCGTGATGACGGCGGGAGCCGAAACGACCCCGACGCCACCGGCGAGCGCACCGGTGCGCACCGTGAGCGTGCAGGGCCTCGCGAACGAGCCCATCGACTCCGCAGCGAGCGCCGAAGCGGCGACCGCGGTCTATCGCCAGGCGATGGCCGCGGCGATTACCGACGGCCAGGCCAAGGCCCAGTTCCTCGCCGAAAAGGCAGGCGCCACGCTGGGGCCGGTGCACAGCATCGGCGAAGGCGGCGGCGACATTCAGTGCCCCGAAGGCGAGGAATACCAGGGCGCCCAGCCCGACTTCGGCTTCGCCGGCGGGGAGGTGGTGGGGATCGCAAGTCCGCCCGAGGCTGCGGGCCGGGCAACCCCGACCATCCACAAGGCGCCCGTCACGAGACCACCCGCCAAGCATCACAGGCGCCACTCGGCCAAGAAGTCCGCGGCGGAACCGCCGTGCACGCTCTCAACGCAGATCGCCCTGGTCTACGAACTGGGCTGAGGCGAGCCGAGTGAGCCTCCGGTCGGTGGCATCGGTGCGCGCCGGTCGATCGCGTGGAGGGCGAGATGGCGGCTCTACCACCGTTTTAGGTTTACATAACATCCATTATCGAGCGTGACGAGGTAGTGGGTCAGTTTGATTCGGTCAGCCACAATCTCGGCCGAGGTCCAGATATGGCCGCGATCCCGGCTACCATCGCGGGGGTACACGGGGTACGGGTCGCGTCTCATTTCCCGGGTGATTTGTTCGGGGGCAGGCTCCGCTTGAGGGGGATGTTATGCGGCGATCACCTCCTCGGTGCTTGTCGTGGCTGGCGGGGTCGTCGTGGTGTCGCGTAGTTGGCGGCGTAGCCGCTCGATCTCGGCGACGGTCTTGGGGTTCATCTTCACCCCGCGCCAGCCGCGGGATGGAGAGCTCCAGCACCGCCCAGATCAGTGAGAGGGCAGAGGTCTCGCCGGGGAACCGGCCGATCACCTTGGTGCGCCGTCGGACCTCCACGAATGTTCGCTCGAGGAGATTCGTCGTTCTGATCCGCTTGCGGTGCCCAGACGGGAACTGCAGATGGGTGATGAGCGCTGGCAGGTCCGTTTCGATGACGGCCATCGCCGAGGGGTAAGCCGTCTTGTAGTCGGCGATGATGCTCTGCAGCTCACGGGTCGCCTCGCCCGGGGAGCGCGCCTCGTCGAATGCTTTCCACCAGCGCGCCTTGACCTCCTGATGGTGGCGCTCGGGTAGCTTTCCGGTGACGTTCCGAAGCGCGTGGACGGTGCAGCGCTGCTCCAACGCCGTGGGCCAGAGCTCCCGCGTCGCCTTCCAGATCCCGGGTGCCCCGTCGGCGATCACGAGCGCCGGCGCCCGCAGGCCGCGGGCGATCATGTCCCGGCCGAAGGCGAGCCAACTGTCATAGCTCTCACGGCTCCCCAACGCCAGTCCGAGGAGGACCTTGCGGCCCTCCAGCGTGACGCCCCAGCACACCAGGACGCCCTCCGCCGGCGTGTCGTCCGGGTGCAGCTTCAGGTAGATCGCATCCAAGAAGCAGTAGACAATGTCGTGCTGCTCAAGGCGCCGCCGGCACCACTGGCGGTATCGCTCCCGGGTGTCCTCACAGATCCGGGAAACCGTCGCCTTCGACGCGATCGGCTCCTCGAAGACTTCCTCCAAAGCAGCCTCCACATCCCGCGTGGACAGCCCCCGCAAGGAAGCCGCTGATCACGAGCGACTCCAGCGCGTGCGTTCGCGTGACGCCCTTCCCGAGAACCCGGCTCTCGAACCCCAGCTTGCTCGCATCCCGGATCCTCGGGCGCTCCAGGCGACATAGCGCCGCTCGTCGTCTTCACCGTCCTGGGTTCGTGGCCATTGCGGTAACTGACCGTCTCGCCAACGCGCTCATACCGCCGGCGGCCGAGGAACTCCGTGACCTCGTCCTCGAACGCCTGCTGCAAGATCAGCCGCGCTCCCAGCCGCCCGACCACCTCGATCGGATCATCCTCGCCGGCCACACCGGCCAGCACCTCATCCAGTTCAGAGCGAAACCTCTCGCTCGGGGCTACCTTCTCCATGCGGGCGTACCTCCATCGCTTGGTCTTCTCAGGACAAAGCGGAGGCTACGCCCGCAACATCAAATCCCCCGGCTCATGAGACGCGACCGGGGTACGGCTTTGCCAGGCTTTTGCGGGACCGCGCAAAGTTGTAGTGCACGCGTCAAGCATCATTGGCATTTTGGGCCTTCCGTCGTCGCCTATAGCTGAAGAACATCCGAACGCCCCGCACCAATAGCCCCCGCCCCGTCTTGTCAAAGGCTTCCCGATCCTGCTTGGCGTATTTCGCTTGAATCGCCTGGACCCGAGAGTCTTCGTCGTAGACGCATAGCCGCCTCTGAATGTCCTGGTGCAGCGCGCGAATATCGTGTCGCTTCTGATCGCGAAGCAACAAACCGCCAACTAGGAGGGGCCTGCGAAACGGCTAGCGAAACCCCCTGAGAGGGGGTTGGTTCCGTCGCCAAGGAGGTCTAGCGTCAGCGGCATCCATACCAATCGGCCCCGGCGCGGGCGCTAACCCAACGCCGGGACCTCGACACAAGGAGCCGTAACTCCCCATGTCTGATGAGAACCCTACATCCGATGTCGTCGTATCCGATGTCGTCGCTGAGCTTGACGGGATTGAGCGCGAGGTGCTGTACCTGCTGACCGGGGATGACCTGCCGATCTGGTCCCTTGGGGACCTCGGACGCGTCCTCGAACAGGGCCGGCGCATCAAAGACTCCGTGCGGTCCCTCCGCGCGAACGGTCTCGTGCATCAGACCGCCGACGGGCATGTGTTCGCTACCCGTGCCGCGTGGCGTCTGGTGCAGATCGTTGGCCAGGTCGTCTGAGCGATGCCGACCTACACCGTCGAGCGTGCCCGGGTGCTGCACATGCTCGGGGAGAACGTGCGTGGCCTGCGCAAGAGCCGGGGTCTTGCGCAGGAAGGGCTCGCGGAAGTCGCCAACGTCCATCGCAACGAGATCGGCATTGTGGAGCGCGGCGAATGCGAGCCGGGCCTTCTCGTGCTGCTGATCCTCGCGGACGCATTGGAGGTTCCGCTGAAGGGTCTGACGGAAGGGGTGCCCGTGCCGAGGGAGCGCAGGCCCCGAAGACGCTGACCGAAGGGGGCGCCACGTCGCAGGCTGGGCGTGGCGCTCGACAATCTCCAAACCTTCACTCTAAGGGTCTCTTTTTGGCTCTGTAGAGCCATTTTAGAGCGCTGTGTCACTTTCACTTTTTTACAGTGTGATACAATAAAGGATTGCTCCGGCCAGGGTTATAGGCCCCAGCCGGAGCTAATGTGCCGGTAGCTCAATTGCGGAGAGCCCTCGACTTTGAATCGAGGAGATGTGGGTCCGATCCCCACTCGGCACATCAAGATGTTACTGCAAAGATCACGGCGATTATCGAACCTACCCAAAGGTTATCAAACCGTTCGGCCAGAAGTTCCGTCCGATCGATCCGGTAGCCTTTGCCTTCCTAAACATAAGCGGTCCCCGCGAGGCAGCAACCTCCGGGGACCAGGCCCAAGGAGAGTGACCTCCGTGAGCACCGCAAGGATAGCGCTCAATTGCGCCGAAGAACTGGCGCTCCTTCTTGATTCGTCTGAGCTTTCAAGGCTCATTGATGAGCTTCAGGCGACACGCTGGACCGGAAGACCCGGCTATTCGATCCGCTCGATGGTCGGAATGGCACTTGCCAAGTCGCTGTACAAAATCCACACCTGGACTAGCATCGTCAAGTTGGTGCAGGAGCATTCCGCACTGGCGGCTGTGATCGCCCCGAACGGGGATGTGCCGTCCGTGTATGCCTGCTATCGCTTCACAGCCAAGCTCCGCGACAACGCGACCATGCTGGAGGACTGCATCGCTGGGGTCCTGAAGGAATTGAAGAAGCAAAATCCGCTGCTGGGCTGGGATGTGGCGATCGACGCCTCTGACATGCCCGCGTACGCGAACGGGCAGCGGTTCGTCTCGAAGGGCGGCAGGGAACGCTCCGACGACGAGTTCTCGGACCCGGACGCATCCTGGGGGCACCGCTCCGCCGTTAGCACGAGGAAGGGCGGAGGCTTCTACGGCTACCGCCTCCACATGGCCGTGTGCTCCAAGACCGATCTTCCGCTCGCGTGGACGGTGGAGACGGCGCGCGACCACGAAACGCTCTCCGTCGCCCCGCTGCTCGACAAGCTGCACGGGCTCGGGATCGACCCCGAGACGGCGGCGCTCGACAAGGGATATGACAACAATCGGGTCTACGATGCCTGTTCGGAGCGAAACGTCCTGCCGGTGATCCCACTACGAGAAACCCCTGACGTGAAGAGAGGAGACCACAAGTCACCGACGTGTGAGCATGGCGAGTGGCGATTTGCCGGGGCCGACTACAAGCGGAGGGCGTGTAAGTGGCGGTGTCCCACGGGCGAGTGCAAGCCCGCCTCCGTGTGGGTGAAGGCCGACAGGCTCCATCCGCTCGTTCCGAGGGAGACGCTTCGTTGGAAGGGCCTCTACAGGGGCCGTGCGTCCGTCGAGCGCGAGTTCGGCAGGCTCAAGAATGAATGGGGCCTCGCACCGCTCCGGGTGCGCAGGATCGAGCGCGTAAAGCTACATGCCGACCTCACGGTCCTCTCTCAGTTGACGTGCGCTCTGATGAAGGCTCGTGTGTCAGAATCAGAGAAATATAAGCAGGCTGCTTAGGAAACAGTGAAGGTTGCTACAATGAACACAGAAATCAACAAAGGATAAAGATGCACTCCCCCTGGAGCCCCCACTTCGCTTCAGTCATCAGGTGGGTGGGGATCACTCCAGGGGAAGATCAGTACGGCAGTCATCAGTCCTATCGGTACAGCCGTGGCGCATATTCTTCAACGACAGCTTCCATGACCAAAGGGGGCTTGACCCTCCACGTTTCTCCCGATGGTGACGTGCATGTAGCGTGTTCCGGTTCACTCTTTTCCTGTTCCGAATGTTCCTGCACTTCCCGGTAAGTCGCCGCTCCTTGGAGGAGCGGTTGGACAACTTCGGAGATTTTGGCTTCGGCTCCGTACTTTTCACGACAGGTCGCCTTCAGCAGCAATTCGCTTTCTGCGGCTTCGAGCGGCAAGAATCTGTACGAGGAGGCCGGGTGTGCCGGTTCCTTGCCTTCCCCAGCCTTTTCCACTTGTTCGGCCGCGTCTTTTTCGCGTTGCAAAACCGTTAGGTTCGGCGGACCACCTTCTTCGTGCCGTTTTGTTTCGGCTTCTTCGCGTTCTCTAAAGTATGTGGAGTTGGGGCGGAGTTCAGGGTACCGTTCGCTGTATTCGCGTATAGACTGCTTTTCTTTCGCTAACGTGGCTGCGGCTGATTCGCTGCGTGGCTTGCTGCTACCGCACCCCGCGAGGCCCCCGAGCAGGACGAGCACCACCGCAAGTGTCATTGATCGTCTCATGGCTCGCTCATCGGCCCGTCCGGCTAGAAACTTGAGGTTTTGGCCCTAGAGTTTTTGGCCTCATAGAGCGAGCATCGAGGGCATGGACGCCCGCGAGACCTTCGCCGCCAATCTCCGCCGAGAACGCAAGCGCCTCAAGCTGTCTCAGGAGGCTCTTGGCGAATGCTGCGACCTCAACATGAGCGAGATCAGCCGCTTGGAGCGCTCTCAGCGAGACCCAAGGCTGGCAACCATCGTCAAGTTGGCGAAAGCCCTGGAGATCCCGCCAGCGAAGTTGCTGGACGGGATTCCATAGGCTATAATCCGCTCTGCGCTACATGCACGGGTAGCTCAGTGGTAGAGCGGGGGCTTGATACACCTCGCGTCGCCGGTTCGACTCCGGCCCCGTCTTCAGAGGAAGGTCCCGCATCGGCTGGTCTCGCGGCTTTGGGTCGGCGAGTTACCGGACGGGGCCTTCCTCTGAAGACTTTCGCAGTTCGTTTTGCCACCAAATCCCCTGCAAATCAGCCGTTTTGAGCCTTGGGGTATGGGCTAGCCGATCTTGGGGGACCGGGCATGAGGAGACCTCTCAATCTGGCTTAGATAGAGGGGATTGGGGTTTCGCTAGAGCCCCCTAGCAACGCCGCGCCCACCACCACGGCAAGGAGCGCATCCCCACCGAGCTTTTCCTTTGCCACCCAGCCACCAACCCCGGCACCCGACAAGAGGGTGCCAAGAGCAAGCAACGGCGCGGCCCTATCCCAAAGCGCAAGCCTGCCAAGTCGTTGCGCCAGCTCATACAGGTCCACGTAGCGCTCCCGGGTGTGCGCGTGAGCACCTGGCGTCGGTTCGATGTGTTCTTCCATACTGTCCGGAACGGGTGCCTTCGGCCCATCCGACGACACTCCCGGAGCGTCCAAAGGTCCCACCGCTAACGGCCCTGATCAGGTGGGGCCGGAAGCTCCCGCACACCCGCCACGAGGGCCTGTACTGACAAGAAGTAACCGCACGTCTGGCAGACGATGAGCAGCACGGGTACACGGCCCCTCGACGGGAAAAGACCCGGCGGCCCGGGGGGCAGATTCTCGATCTGTCCAAGCTGCTCTCGGATATTCCAGTTCTCGGTATCGCAGACGGGACAGTGTTTGTGGCCCACCCATCGCTGGAACCACGCCTGCGCTCGTGCCCGCTCCTGGTCGTCCATGCGCGCAGCCTACAGCGAAGAGTCCCGACAGACGGGCGCCACGCCCAGTCCTGCGGCGTGGCGCCCTTGCTGTCGTCAGTTGATCCGGCCGACGATCTGGACCATGCCGAAGGCCGCGCAGGTGGCGAATACGTACCCGTCCGAGGCCTGGTTGACGAGGCCGTTGGTGCGCAGATATTCTCCCGTGTGTTTGAGGGGTTGTTTCAGGGTGGGCGGTATGGTAGTGTGGACGCGACCAAGGAGGAACACGATGCCCCTCATTCTCAGTACCGCCGAGCAACTCGAGCATGACGCCTCCGCAAAGCCGATCGCGGCGGTCGCCGGCTTCCTGCAGGACATCCTCGGACAGCGGATGACCGCCTACCTCGCCGGGCTCAACGACGTCAAGCAGATCGGCCGCTATCGCAAGCCCGACGGGCCCACACCCACCCCGCAGGTCGAGTTGCGGCTGCGCGAGGGCTACAAGGTGGTGCGCATGTTGCTCGACTGCTACGACCAGGCCACGACCCGCAACTGGCTGTTCGGCACCAATGGCCGCCTCGACGACCAGGCACCGATTGGGGTGCTGCGCAACGGCAAGGTGCCCGAGGACTTCGTCGCCGTGGTCCGCGCCGCGCGCCAATTCGCCAGCGCAGACGTGTGAACACCCCCGGCCTGGAGACACCGGGCGAGGTCCGCTGACGGGACGCCGCAGCAGTTGCGATGTGGAGACAGTTCGCGACCCGACGGTGAGACGCCGCACTGGACGACGCCAGCGGCGCGATGCCCCCTACACTTCAAGGGCCGTGTCGACACATCCTGCGAGCCAGAGCGAACCAGAGCACTTGGAGCTCCCAGTCGAGGAGCTGTTCCGCCGGGCGCGTCCGTTGCCTGACCACGATGAGATGGTGATCGAGGATCTCAGCGAAGACGAGGGCAAGGCCTTCCTCGCCGCCGTCGAGTCGTGACCGCGCCGGGATCGCGCGGCGCGATCGTAATCGACACTGATGTCTTCAGCGCCGACCTAGTCCCGACCTCACGACTGGCGGAGCGCTACGCGCCGATCATCACTGGCCGGCCGGCGTTCATCTCGTTCCAGACGGCCACGGAGCTACGCTACGGGGCGATCCGGCGCGGCTGGGGCGAGGCGCGGATGCTGAAACTCGACAGCAAGATCCAGCGCGCGGAGGTCGTCCACACAGGCCCCGAGCTCGTGGCTATATGCGCCCAGCTGCGCGCCGACTGCGCCGCGATCGGCCACGCTCTCACGCAGCGCGAGCACAACGCCGACCGCTGGATCGCCGCGACCGCGATCCGACTCGGGATCCCACTCGTCTCGAACGACACCATCTTCAGGGCCGTACCTGGCCTCGTACTCGAATCGGTCGCGTGAGACGGCCGCCACCGAGGGGAGCGCCTCGCGCGTCGTGTTCGTTGAGGTCGTCGCGTCTGTCTCACATGGGCGGGACGCCACAGGAGGCCGCTCCGCCTCAGGGCAGGTGGCGCACGAAATCGGCGGCGGGAGCCCGCTCGGGCACGTACTGGTCTTGGCGAGGGTGGCCGAGGTGGAGTAGCCCAAGTGGGGTCTCGAGGGTGTCGAGCTCGAGCACCTCCCGGCCGGCCGGCGAGTTGAGGAGCGGCAGGGTCCGCCAGTAGCCGGCGAGCCCTGCCCCGTGGGCGGCGAGTAGCACCAGATAGGCGGCGACCGCGCTCGCGAGCAGATCCTCCCTCTGCTGAGTGCTGTCACCCTGCGTGCAAACCGATGCAACAATAAGGGTGGGCGCGCGATCGAGCTTGCTCGCCGAACCGGGGTCGGCGTTCTCGGCGATCCCCTTGAGCCGCTCAACCGTGCTCGGGCCGAGCACCCGAAAGCGCCAAGGGTTGGTGAGGTGGTGGTTCGGAGCCCAGCGGGCCAGCTCGAACAGCTGTTGCAGCAGCTCCGGCGCCACCGGCTCTGGAGCGAACACCTTGTGGGTACGCCTCGTTCGGATTGCGTGCTCGAGCTCCATGCTTTCAGCGAACGTACCCGATCTCGGTGATACGCCCCACGCGGCTCAATCTGCAGGCGAGCGCCAGTTGAGCCCGGGGAAGCGCGCGAAGTCGCGGTCGAAACTGATCCATTCGCAGCCAGACTCAATCGCGAGCGCTGCCAGGTACGCGTCGGCCGCCAGATTGCCGACAGCGTCGACTCGCCGGCAGAGGTCGGCGAACAGCGTCCAGTGGCGGCGACCGGGAGCAACGATACGTACGTTGGGCCGGGTGCGAAGACCGTCACAGAAGTCGAGGGCATCACCGAGAGGGGTCGGCGGGTTCAGTGCGCGGCGGTGCGTGGCGATGCGCACGAAGGAGCTGAGGATGAGCTCGGAGAGAGCGAAGGGGTGCACCGCCCCAGCGGTGCGTTCGAGCAGATCGCGTGCGACCTCGTGATCACGCTGCTCGACCCGATGGGCGTTGAGCAGCACGTTGACGTCGAAGAGGATCACCCGCCGGCGTTCTCGAGGATCTCGGCCAGCGCCGCATTGCTGTTCAGGTCGACGCCGGGCACTGGCGCCTTGCCCCGAAAGGTCGGGACTCGGTAGAGCTCGGACTTTGCCGCCTCGACACGTCCAGCCAGTTCCGAGCGCAGCGCCTCCTCAATCTCATGGGCCAGCGACGTTCCGCGCTCCGCAGCGCGCTGCTTGAAAGCACGGAACACATCGTCATCGAGCTGAATAGTCGTACGCACGCATATTAGTGTAGCGCTACCGCATAAAGATGCAGCAGCCCCACTCCCCACCGCCCCCAGCTACTCACCCGCGAGCTCGCCGAGCAGGCCGACCTCCTCGTCACGGTGGGCGGCGGTGACGAATGCCCCTGCGTCCCAGGCAAGCGCTACCTCGATCTTGCCCGACTGTCAGCTGCAATGATCGGGGGACCATGCCCAAGCAGAAGACCGAGAACACGCTCCTGACGATCCCGATCAGCCACTATTGCGAGAAGGCGAGGTGGGCGCTCGAGCGCGCGGGCGTGCCGTATCGGGAGCGCGCTCATGTCCAGGCGTTCCATCGCGCCGCGACGCTGCGCGCCGGCGGCGGGCTCACCGTGCCCGTGTTCGTCGGTCCCGCCGGCGTGTTGGCCGACTCCGGGGACATCCTGGCGTGGGCCGATACGCAGACCCCGAAGGGTCGCGGGCTCTATCCGGAGGACCCGGAGCGGGCAGCCGAGGTGCGGCTGCTCGAGGCCGACTTCAACTCACGCCTGGGCCCCGGTTCGCGGTGTTGGATGTATCAGCAGCTGCGCGAGCGCCGCGATCTCGCGATCTCATACGGCTGCGCCGGCGTCCCGGCCTGGGAGCGAGCGAGCCTGCGCATCGGCTATCCCGCGGTGCTGGCGATCGTCGCGCGTGTCCTCGATGTGACTTCCGCCACGGCTGTCAGGGCCGAGGCCGAGGTGCGAGACACGTTCGAGGCGGTCGGCGAGCGCCTGGCCGACGGTCGGCCCTACTTGTGCGGCGAGGCGTTCACCGCCGCCGACCTGACGTTCTCGGCCCTGGCCGCACCGATGCTGATGCCGTCTGGCTACGGGGTGGCGCTGCCGCAGCCCGAGGAGTTGCCCGCCTACGCCGCCGGGGTCGTGCGCGAGCTGCGCGTCCACCCCGCCGGCGTCCACGCGCTGGCGATGTTCGAGACCGAGCGGCGCTGACCGAGCAACGCCAAGCAGACGGAACTGCTCAATCAAGTCGGCGTAAACAGAGCCTTACATCACGCACCGGCCATCCCTGGTATGGTTCCGATTGGGACAACTGTCCAGACTTGCGCTAGAGGCTGAGGCCCCACGCCCCAAGCCTGCCGTGCGCGCCACTGGGCAGGCGGCAACCCTGCATGCCGCACAGCGACAGCACATTTGTGCATAGAAATGGTGGGTAAATGCCGTCGGAGACCAACGAGTCGCGCCGAGACATAGACAAGGGCATGGGCGCTCTCGTCTATGCGCCGCCAGTCCCCGCAAGCGTGGCGAGCAGAGCGGCCGAGTGGAGCGATTGGTCCCCCTCACGGTCTCCCCTCGTCCGTCCCAGCCCGACGATCACGCTGGCGCTGATCGGCGGGCAGCGACTGCTGCGCGAAGCGACCGCCAGCCTGTTGACCGCGCAAGACGGGCTCAACGTGCTGGGGACCTTCGAGTCCGCCGCCCAGTTCCTAGCCGCCGACGGGAAGAGCCCACCGGCGGTGCTCCTGCTCGACTGCGACGGAGGCGGTCCGGGCGACTGCCAAAGCGCCGTCGGTGCGCTGAGCGCGGCGCACGTGAAGTCCAGGATCGTGATGATCTGCACGGAGGTCTGCGAGGAAGTAGTTCGCTGCGCGATCGACCACCGGGTCAGCGGAGTCCTCCTCAAGAGCTACTCGACCGACGACATCCGGGCTGCGATCGGGTACACGGCCACCGGGCGCACCGTCATGCCGGCCGGCTGGCAGCGGGTCGTCACCCCGCACTCGGGAGCGCGAGGAGGGCTGAGCCCGCGTCACCGGCAAATACTCGCTTTGATCGCCCAGGGCCGGCGCAACGGGGAGATCGCTAGAGATCTCAACCTCAGCCCAAACACGGTCAAGTTCCACATCCGCGCCCTGTACGCGCGGATGGGGGTACGCAATCGCGTCGAGGCGGCCAACCAGCATGCGCAGATGACCAGTGGCGGCGCTTGAGCCCAGGATCGCGATCGTCGGTGGAACTGGAGCGCTCGCCACCGAGGCGCTCGCGTGGATGCTCACGAAAAGCGGCAACCGGGTGGTGGGCGCCTACCCGAGCTGCCGCGAGCTGGAGCGGGGATCGCGTACCGGCGAGCTGAACCTGCACGCCGCAATCGTCTACACCGACGATCCCGAGGCCGGTCCGGAGGCGGTGGCCGAGATCAAGCGCGCGCATCCGGAGCTGAAGATCTTGCTGCTCTGCCAGGTCGCCACGCCGGCCGTGGTGCGCTGCGCGATCGACGAGCAGGCGGAGGGCGTCGTGCTCACGTCCGACACCGTCGAGGAGATGACCTTCGCCCTGCGCCACGTGCTCGAGGGCCGCGCGGTGATGCCCGTCGGCTGGCAGGCGGCGTCGCTGCAACCCGACGCCCCGCTCGCGGCGTTGAGTGCGCGCGAGCGCGAGGTGCTCGAGCTGCTCACCTGCGGGATGAGCAACAAGGAGATCGCCGCGCAGCTGACGATCTCCGCCAATACGGTCAAGTTTCATCTGCGCACGATCTACTCCAAGCTGGGTGTGCGCAACCGCGTGCAGGCGATGCAGGCCGTCAGTCGTCAGCAGGAAGACGGCGCTGAAAGCGCGAATATATCCAGTGGCGACGCGCAGGCAGCTCCGTCAGGTCAGTTCCAAGCGAGCTGACCACCACCACCGTGCCACAGAGTTTTCCGCTTCAGCATTACTGATTCCCGCCTGGTATGTCGCTTGGGGTAGTGGTTAACCACCCGTTTGACAGAGGGCAAAGACTACCCCACCTGATGATTGTGGAGAGCTGGCGGTGCCCATAGTATCCGGCCGGCTGATAGGCCGTTGTAGGTCTGTCATGCGCCTGTTGTGTCGATTGGGGGGCAGATCCGTCCCGTCAGTCGGAAGGCACTCAGTCCACTCTAAGTCAAGGAGGAGGCCGCACACAAATGCGACCACAGAACAAAAGGAAAATGATCGCGGGACTCGCTTCCGCGGCGGGAGCGGCGGTGCTGGCCCTGAGCTCGCTCACGGCAGGCGCTGTCGCCGCTCCCAACCCGGGGCCGGCAGGTGACGGCCCGCAGAGCGCCAACGTCCCGTATGTGGCGTGGGTGGGCGAGCACGTGCGCCTCGTAGTCTGCGACCCGTCCATCGAAACCAGCGAAGACGGCGGCCAGCGCGCCAACTTCCAGCTCGAGGACTGGTCCGGCCGGCCCGAAGCGGCTGAGCTCCCGGCGCCCGATCCCGGGTCCTCGGCGTTCTTCGCTCCGAGCGAAGGCAGCCCCCAGGAATCGATCAAAGCCGGGTGCGTGAAGATCGACTACAAGTCGCTGAATCCCGGCCTCGCCCGGATCAGGGCGGTCATCACGAACGCCGCGGGATCGATCGTGTTCTCGCATCAGTTCCTGGTGATCTGGTTGACGGTCAACAAGCCGTCGCTGGCCGAGCTCCCCTACGGGGGCGATCCCTCGGGCAACGGCGAATTCGTGCCGTCGCCGTTCTCGGAACCCGAATCCAACGCGGACAAGGGTCTCGTTCAGGTCAAGGTGACGGGCAGCTTCCCGGTCGAAGAAGGCTCGGCGCTGCACAACCTCCTCCCCGAAACGAGTTACACGTTGCCTGAAAGCTGGGCGACCCTGGCCGATACGCTGGCGACTAGCTCCGAAGAACTGGAACCGCAGGGCACCAACCCGGACCTGTGGGACATCCACGGAAGCCCGGAAGACAGCCTGAACACGAGCGTATTCGGACCGTACGACCCGCAGGCCCCCGAAACGCTCATCAGCAATGGCATTCTCAACGGTGACGACGCCCCGATGCCCGCGATTCGTATCGACGTGCACCTCGCGCCGAACGAAGGCGGCCTGGGCGGCGTGGGCCGGATCTCAGGTGCGGACAAGGCCGAAATCTACTCGGACAACCCGTACTACGGCGCGTACATCCCCGCGACCGATCGTCCCGTCCCCCAGGCGTCTGGGATCGACGGACCGAGCCCCGGCGGGGACTTCCCGGCGTTCCTGAACAAACACCCCGAACCGTATACGTTCTGGACGTCGGTTCGCAGCAGCGGGGAACGCATCGCGGAATCGACGGGATGCCTGCAGCGCACCGAAGGCGAGGGCGCCAGCTACTACCAGACTCCGAGTGGGACGTTGAATGAAACGTTCTACACGGACGAGCGTGGCGAAGTGCTCGTGAAGTACACGCCGGGCGATGGGTTCTACTTCAACCACATCCCGGTGTTCGGTGGAGCCGAAGGCGAAAGCGAAACGGGCAAGATCGTCAAGAACGCCGACGGCGGCTGCGACCTGAAAGGCCTGTACAAAGAAGTAATCGGCGAATCGTCGATCTCTGCCACTGCTGTGTATCCGTACCAGTCGGTTGACTACGGCTCGCAGAACTCGGTAGAACCGCTGACCAAGAAAGTCAGGTCTCTGTGGGAAAAGGAATTCTTCGAGTTCCCCAAGGGCAACGGCAAAGAAGAACAGAATGTTCGGATCGTCGTCGCCAAGGCGCAGGACATCGACGGGCGTCCGATCGTCGGTGAGACCGTGTGCTTCCACGCACAGCAGGAAACCGGCCTCTACCAGTTCAGCAACCCCACAAATGAAGACGAGCTGGAAGATCCCGAACGGCCTGCTGGGCAAGGGAGGCGAGGTCTACCTCGGCGGCAGCGATGTGAGGGATCCCTCAGATGAAGGCTCCGATCACCTCTGCGTGACGACCAACGACCTCGGCCTCGCCGCGATCGACTTGGTCAACAGCACGACCTCGTCGGTCGACCTGACCGCCAGGTATGAAGGCGAGGAGATCGTCCGCGACCATCTCGTCGACTTCTCGACGAACATCGGCGGCGAAAGAAAAGAAAGCCGCTGAAGAAAAAGCGGCTGAAGAAAAGAAAGCAGCCGAAGAAAAAGCTGCTGAAGAAAAGAAGGCAGCCGAAGAAAAGGCGGCCGCAGAAAAGAAAGCCGCTGAAAAGGCTCAGGGCGAAAAAGAAGTAGCCGCCGAAAAAGCCCAGCACGAAAAGGAACAGGCCGCTGAAGAACGGCAGAACGCGAAGGAAGCAGAAGCCGAAAAGCGGCAGAACGAAAAAGAAAAGGCGAAAGAAGAAAAAGAAAAAGCAACCGCCGAAGAAATCAAGACCAACACCGAAAAGCGCGAAGCGGCAGAAGCCGCTGAAAAGGCAAGGCGCGAATCGGAAGCAGCGGCCGAAAAGGCAAGGCGCGAAGCAGAAGTCAAAAAGCACGAAGAAGAAGTGAAGCGCAGCTCGAGCCAAGCTGGTGACGACGCTCCCCGGGGCGCTCACCGACCCGCCCAAGGCACAGGTCAAGGGTAAGAAGGCGCATGCGGCCTCCAAGAAGAAGAAGGGCGGCAAGAAGGGCAAGAAGAGCAAGAAGTAAGTAGGACCTCGCGCCAAGTGAGACCCGAGGGCCCGCCCAGTGCGGGCCCTCGGTGGTTAAGCGTGGCCGCGCGTCGAGGTCCCCGTGTGCGGCAGTCTGCGTGGCGGCGGAGGCGGTTGCGCGGCCGCCTGGCGAACCCTCTCCCGGAAGGCGTGCTGCAGGTTCGCGCGGGTCTGGCGGCGGTGGGTCGCGGGCAGCGAATCGATCGCGAGCAGTCGCTTGCAGGCAAGGATTGAGGCGTTGAACTCCCCGCACCAGTAGGCGGTGATCGAGTACTCGAACAGCAACCCCCACTCGTAGATCCAGGGTGCGACGAACAGGATGTCGTCGGGCACCGCTAGCGGTCGCGGGTCCGCGGCTAGTCGCGTGAACTGGTGTGCCGCACGGTGCAGGCCGTGTTCGCGCAGGCCGACCGCGAGATCGTGCACTGCCTCCAGGCGGCTAGGGCGCTGCTCCCACGCTGACAGAAACGCGTCGACGGCTGCGGGCCAGTCGCCCAGCCGGGCGCTGAGGACACCAACCTGGTGGCGGGCGCAGTACGTTTCCTCCGCCCAGCCGCCCAACCAGGCGCGGCGCTGGTAGTGCTCCAGCGCGAGTCCGAGCAGGGCGTGGTCGTCGCTCTCGGTGCCCAAATCGCGGTAGGTCTGTGCGAGGTAGAACACTGCGCGAGCGTCGGTCGGGTCCCGCTCGAGATCGGCCTCCAGCAGTTCGACGTCGCGGTACCAGCGTCCGGTGCGCGACCCGCCGACCGAGTGCACGTGGATCGTCACTCCCGCCAGTCGCTCACAGGTGCGCTCCGCGTCGCTGGAGATGTACTCGTGCGTGGCTCCGATGTAGCGCCAGCCCAGGCGGCCGCTGACCAGCCGCTTGTTGTGAAACTCGACCTGCCCCGCGTGACGAATCAGATAGGAGTCGGCCACCAGGCCATCGAGGACGCCGGGCTCGACCTCGACCGTCCAGTCGGCGTCGAGGAGCAGGAGGTAGTCCCCCTTGCCGCGGGCCAACCGCATGAGCTCGCTGCGGTTGTGGCCGAAGTCAACCCACTCGTGCTCGTAGAGCTCGCCGGGAATCCCCGCAAGCTCTCGGCGAATCAGATCCTGCGTACCGTCGGTGGACCCGGTGTCACAGATCACCCAGTGGTCGATCAGCGCACGGCAGGAGTCCAAGCAGCGCCCCAGGGACGCGACCTCGTCCTTGACGATCATGCACAGGCAGATTGAGGAACGGTCGGTGTTCATTTTGAGACATGTATACTAATCCGCTGAACTAGCCACGCTCAGGAACGATTTCCAAAGGGTGCACCGCGTACGCCAGACAAGTCTCAAAGTGTGTCGAAGCCTGTTCGGCGGCGGCCTGCTGGGCGTGCTTGCACTGGGCACGACAACCGTCCCGGCCGACGCCGCCACGGCTCGATCCTCAGGTCAGTCCAGGGCGAGCTCGAAGAGCAAAGTCACTTCGCGCGGCCCTGCCGGCGCTCGCGGCGCAACGGGGGCGACCGGCGCGGCCGGCACCAACGGAGTGAACGGACTGAACGGCGAACGGGGTGCCGAAGGGCCTCGGGGGGTCACGGGCGCGACCGGCGCCGCCGGCGAAGCCGGCGAAACCGGTGTGGCCGGCGAAGTCGGACCAACTGGCGCCACCGGACCAAGGGGCGCGACGGGCCCGGGTGGTGGCGCCACCGGCGCGACTGGCGCGACCGGTGCAACAGGCCCTGGCGCCGGTGCGACCGGTGCAACCGGCCTCGAAGGCCCACAGGGGATCGTGGGAGCTACGGGAGCCGCAGGCGCGGCCGGCGAAGCCGGCCCGATGGGGCCCACCGGTGCTACCGGCGCAGCTGGCGTGGCCGGCGCAACCGGCGCAGCTGGCAGTCCCGGTGCGACTGGTCTGACAGGCGAAACCGGGCCGACCGGCGCTACCGGTCCGCGGGGAGCCGCTGGCGCTACGGGTGCAACCGGAGAAACCGGACCTGCGGGTGAAGCAGGAGCTATGGGCCGGCACGGAGAGGTGGGCGCGACAGGTGCGATCGGTGAAACCGGACCCGCCGGCGCAACTGGTTCGCAGGGAGCGACCGGCGCTGCCGGTGCAACTGGGGCCACAGGTGCAACGGGCGCCACTGGCTCGCAGGGAACCACGGGGGCGGCTGGCGCCACCGGTTCGCAGGGAGCCACGGGGGTGAGCGGCGCCACCGGTGCAACTGGCACCACAGGTGCAACTGGCACGACCGGTGCAGCCGGACCGACGGGCGCCGGCCTGACAGAGGTGGCGACCGTAACGTCCGAAGGGGTCGCAACCGCGGTGGTGGGCAGCACCCCGACCGTCGAACACACGTCTACCGGCACGTACACACTGACGGATACAGGCGCAACGCTCACCGGCTGCGCCGTGGTGGTGACGGTGAACGCAACCGAAGTGGAGAGTACGGCCCAGGCTGCAGTGACCGGCGCACACACCGTCACCGTGGTGACCTACGACGGCGCCACCCCAACCGACAACCCGTTCTCGCTGGTGGTGACCTGCCCGTAAGGGCCCTTCCACCCCTCCCTACCTCCCTGCCTCTGCCCGTACGGGCCCCGCCACCCTCTCTCCTCCGGTCCTCCCCCTACCACCCAACCACGCGCTCGTCCTCGCGGCGGAAGCCGACCTGCCCGGAGATGCGGTCGGCGGTGGAGATCAGGTGAGGGCCAAGGTGCTCGACGAGGTGCCCGAGAGAGGTCGTCGAGCGGTGCGCCAGCAGGCTCACCCCCGCGAGCAGCTCCCGCGCCTGCGAACGCACCGGCGCTGCGACCTCCAACAGCTCTGGCCCGAGCTCTTCCTCACCCGTGGCGATACCGACCTCGAGCACGTGGGCGAGCTCCCGGCGCAGCGCGGCCCTGCTCACGATCGTGCGCGGCCCCCGCCGAGCCAACTCGAGCTCCGCGAGTAGATCGCGCTGCTCGTCCGCTGGGAGGTTTGCCACCAGCAGCTTGCCAACCGCAGTGCAGTGCGCCGGCAGGCGCACGCCCTCGCCCAACTCGAGGTTCACCGAGTACCGGCCTCGGCGGCTGCCGCGAACGCAGTCCACGTAGAGGACTTCGGGACCGTCCAACACCGCGAGTGTGAGCGTGTGGGGTACCCGCCTGCTCAACTCCTCCAGGTACGGCTGCGCGTGCGTGCGCAGGCTCGTCGAACTCAACGTCGAGAGTCCCAACCGGGTGACCCCCAACCCCAGCCGGTAGCGGCGGCGCGGGGCCCGAACCAGGTGGCCGAGTTCCGTCAGCGTGAGTGCGTAGCGGTGCGTGGTGGAGCGACTCATCCCCAGCTCGTCGGCGAGCTCTGCGATCCCCCACACCGGGCGCTCCGGGGTGAAGCACTCGAGGATCGCAAGGCCGCGCTCGAGCGACTGCGAGTAGCGCGACTCGAGCAGGTGGGGAACGGGCTCGCGCCACTCGCCGCCGGGGCTCTGGACCGCCGCTGCGGGGCTCAGTCGCCTGCGGGACGCCGGTGCCTTCATTCCGGACGCTCCCCCACCCGCGCGTGGGCCGCGCGCCCCCGGCGACGCACGGCCCACGCTTCGGTCACGCAACCCACCCACAGCGGCGGCTGCGGCTCTCCCTCACCGCACCTCTCCTCGGGCAACCACCCGACGCCGGCCAGCTGAGCGGAGCTGCGTTCTTGTGGACCCTCACGCGACCGATCGTTGCGCAAACAGCACGTCCCGAGCACTCAGCGTGTTTTCATAAAACGAGAAATACGCAGACAAAAAGCTGCACATGAGGGCGGGTGTGTGCCACCCAGGCCGCTACTCGTCGCGCTGCGCGTACACCACCCGCCACACCCGCAGCACCGGCAGGAGCACTCTCGCCAGCGAGCCACAGGCGTGGGCGAGGTGCAGAGTGCTCGCGTGCAGCTCCGGCGTGCGCACGGAGTCCTTCGAGAGGTACATCGCGACCATACAGGCCACCAGCACCCCGTGCCGCGGGCCATCCGGCAAAGCCCGCGCCCGCAGCGCCGCCTCCCGCACCAGCACCCCCAGCCGCTCGACCGCCTCCTCGGCGCAGGAGTAGTGCGCGATGTAGCTGTGCTCACCCTCCGCCGTGTCCTGCGCGAAGTCGGCGTAGCTGTCGAGCATCGTGCCCGCCAGCGAGATCCAGGGCAGGTAGGCGGTGTAGGTGTCGAGCACGCGACGGTCCTCCAGTCCCCGCGCAGAGGCAAGCGCCAGCAGCGCGAGAATCGTCAGCCACGCGCTCGCCGCGGCCGTCAACTCAAACCAGACCAACCCGTCGGGCGCGTCGAAGTGCGACGCAGCCCACTCACGCAGCGCCCGCTCGCGCGCCACGGGGTCGAGCTCGTGGTTGAGCCCCAGCACCTGGGTCAGCGTCGCGGCCCGAATCGCGAGGGGCCGGACGGCGCGGTAGGAGGGGAGCAGCACACAGCCTGTGCGGCAGGCCCCGAGCAGCGCTCCCAGGTAGCCGCCGTCGGCGCGGCGCGGGTTGTGGCGGTAGTAGTCCGACGCCGGAGTGCCGGGAGCGAGCGCCTCGCTGAGGGCGAGGTGCAGCTGGCGGCCGTTGAGCGTGCCGGCGTGCGCCGCTCGCTCGTTGACGGAGTCGAGGAAGTCAGCCATCACCTCGTAGGCCACGAGCAGGCGCAGCAAGTGCGCGCAGCGCGCCGGGGGCAGCGTCCAGAACAGCGCCGCTCCGTCGGTGGAGGCACGCTTGTACGCCAACGAGCGGAGCCCGTCGGCCCGCAGCGCGAGGTCTGGGATCGCCCGCGCTCGCGCCCGCCAGCACCGCACCTCCCGCGCGACCGCCGGCAGGCCCCAGAGCAGCTGGCGAGTGGCGACGCGCAGGAGCGACAGCGCCTGGACGGTGGGCGGCCCGAGCGGGTCGCGCGGCCGGGTCCCGCCGCTAGGACGCGCAGGCCGCGCGCCGGGAGGCGTACCGGCGCGAGCGCTCAGCCTCAGGCCGTGCTGACAGTTGTCGGATGCACACGCACTGCAAGATACCCCGGAAGGGCGAGGATCGCCAGTGCCACAGCGGACACGAGCGCGAAGCTGAAGAGCGCGACGGCGACGGCGAGCGAGACCACGATCGGAAAGCCGGTGACGCTCGCCAACGCGTGGCTCAGCAGCAGCTGACCGTACAGCCCGAAGAGGGCACCGAGCGAGCAGCCGCAGCCGAGCAGCAGAGCGCTCTCGCACAGCAGCGAGCGCCACAACACCCCCCGCTTGTAGCCCTGGCGCTTGATGTAGGCGAGCTGGGGTCGGCGCTGCCAGATCATCGAACCGATCGCCCCGGCCGTCGCGAGGATCGCGGCGATCAGCACGAGCACCGCGATCTGCGTCAGACGCGAGAGTCCCTGGCTGCCGGTCGTCTCCCACTGGCGGGTGCGGACGGCGGCGGTCTGGACGGCCAGCCCCGAGCTCGGCCCGAGCGCCCGCCGGATCTCACGGCTGGCACGCGCAGGCGACACACCGGGCGCCGGCGTGACGAAGAAGGCGGAGGCTGCGTCGCTCTCCCAGGCCCGCGCGTAGTCCGCGGCGTTGAGGATGATCGCGCCGGGCGGCCAGCCCAGGTTGGTGGACAGCGCCGCGACTCGGAACACCGTCGGGCGCGGCGCGGGGAGCGTGAAGGACTGGCCGAGGCGCAGGTGCAGTTCGGCGGCGAGCGCCTGCGAGAGCACGGCCCACCCGTGACCGCGCAGGCGCGCGCTCGCCACACCCAGCTCGCCGCTGACGAGCTGGCTCGTAGGGATCGGGTGGAGTGAGCCGGCCGGCGGGGCCAGCACCCACACCCGGCGGGGACCCACGTCCAGGAAGCCGCCGCGGTAGACGCCGACCGCCGCGATCCCGGGCAGACGCGCGAGCGTGCCGGCACCCGCGCTCGGGAAGGGAGAGGTCGCAAGCGTGTTGCCCGACCCCGCCGGCGAGACCCACAGGGCGGCGAGGCGGTTGACCTGCGCAGCGGTGCGGTCCAGGCCGCTCTGGAGGTTGCCCTGGGCCCCCTGGATGGCGACGGAGCCGAACACGGCGAGCGCCGCCGTCGCAGCGATCGCGAGCGAACGCACCCGGGTCGCGGGCGTCCGCAGCTCGACGAGGGCCAGGCGCGTGGAGGCGGCGTAGAGCGGGCGCTGCAACCACTCGAAAGCGGCGAGTCCCACGTCGAAGGCCGAGGGCAGGAGCAGCAGCAGCGCCGCGGCGAGCGCGAGGCTGCCGAGCACGGCTGCCTGCGGGCGGGCGAGCAGGACGAACGTGGTGCCCGCGAGGCAGGCGACCCCGGCCGCCACGCTCAGGGTCCTCGCGCCCGGATGCCGGCGCGCCCTTCCGCCGGCGGCCCGCAGGGGCCCGGCGAGGGTGCCCCGGAGTGGGACCAGCACGCCGAGGCCCGCGGCGAGCAGCCCCGCGGCGACCGAGAGCGCGACGGACTGCCAGGTCACGATCCGCTGCGAGCCGACCGGGAACGCAAACGAGAGGTAGCCGGGGTGCGCGCGAAACACCGCGATCGAGAGCGCCTCGCCGAGGACCAGCCCGAGCAGCGAACCCAGCGCGCCGAGCACGAGCGCGTCGAACAGCAGCACCTGCACCGTCATCGCGCGGGTCGCGCCGCGGGTGCGCAGCGCCTCGATCAGGGTGCGGCGCAGGGGCAGCGTCATGAGGATCGCGTTGAACGCGAACAGGAAGCCCACCAGCGCGGAGATCACCGAGAACAGGCTCGTGCTCGCGTCGGCGGGCGCGGCGGCGGTGTCGAACAGCCGCGAGTCGTAGTCCGCCGCCGCGACGTTCACGGGCCGCCCCGCGGCGAGCGCGTCGAGCTCGCTGCGCACCTCGCGCCGGCGCCCTGGGAGCGTGCGGACGAGGATGCGTGTCAGACGGCCGCGCAGGCCGGTCACGGCCTGCGCGTAGGCGAGCGGAGCGATCGCGAGGGGGCTGTCGACGAGCGCGCCGAGCGAGCCGGCGTCGAGCTTCGCGCCCAGCAGCGCCGTGAGCCGGGTGGCGCCGACCTCCAGCGTGAGCGTCTGCAGCGAGTCGACTCCGATCGCCTCCGCCACCGGTGTGGGCAGCGCGAGCGCGTGCAGCGACGCGAGCTGCGTGGCGGTGAAGCCCAGCGGCAGCGAGCCGCCGACCGAGCGCAGATCGCCCATCAGGTAGCGGGGTTCGCCCGCGAGCAGGTCGACCGAGCGCTGCCCCAGCGGGCCGAGGACGGTGGCGCGCTGCTCGAGCACCGGCTCAGCGCCCTGCACTCCGGGCAGCCGACGCACCCGGCTCAGCAGTCGCTCCTCGAAGCCGGCGGGGGCACGCGCCACCAGCTGCAGGCTCGCATGGCCCACGACCCCGGCGGTCAGCTGCTGGATCGAGCCGGAGAGGCTCGTGGAGGCGACCTGAGAGGCGAACAGCAGCGCCACCCCCACGGCGAGCCCCAGCACCGCGAGCAGTTCCTGGACGAGCACGAGCCGGGCGCGCAGGCGGGCGCGGTAGATGTAGAGGAGCTCCCACGGAGCGAGCAGGCGCAGCTCCCCCACGCTCACCCCCGGCGTGCGTCGCGTAGGCCTGGAGGACGCTCGTGCGGGAAGTCGATCACGACACCGGGCTCGGGAGCGCCCACGTCCGAGAGCACCGTCAGGCGCCCGCCCGCGAGCGAGAGGACGCGGTGCGAGCAGAGCGCAGCCTCGGGGTCCGAGACGGTCATCAGCACGCCCAGCCGAAGCTCCTCGGCGAGCGAACGCACGAGCAGGGCGACCTCCTCGGTCTCGCGCACCCCGAGGCCGTCGAGCAGGTCGTCGATCAGCAGCAGACGCGGGGCGCCCGCGAGCGCCTGGGCGAGCTCGACGAGCACGCGCTCCCAGTCGGAGAGCTCGCCCCAGCACCGCTCGGCACAGTGCTCGACGCCCACGCGCTCGAGCGCCCCCAGCGCAACCGCACGCACGGCCCGACGGTGGGCACGCCCGCCGAGCGCCAGGCGCAGCCCGACGTAGTCGAGCATCTGCACGCCGAGGCCGGGACCGAGGCGGCCGGCCCACCCGAGCTGCTCGCGCAGCACACGCGCGTGCGCGGCGTCCGAGAGGCCGCTGAGGTCGGTCCGCCCGAGCAGCACGCGCCCCTCGTCCGGCGTCACCATGCCGGCGGCGAGCCGCAGCAGCGTAGTCTTGCCCTGCGAGCGCAGCGCGAGGACCGAGACGACCTCCCCGGGGGCGACGTCGAGCCAGACAGACCGCAGCAGCCACTTGGCCAGGTCTCCGCGGCGGTAGCGCAGGCCGATGCCTTGAAGAGACAGGAGGGTCATCGGGGGGGATCGTCCACGTGTGTGGGGTGCCCGCCGGGCGCGGGTGCGCGGGGCTTCCTACCCCGCGGCGGCGCGTTGCGCCCCAACACCGGCTCCTCGGCGACCTCGCGTGCCCGCTCAGCGGCAACCTCGCGCACCAGGGCAGCCGAGTGCGCCCGCACCGGGGCCTCGGCAACCTCGCGCAGCGCCGCGTGGCGCGCCGGCTCTTCGACCGGCCCCGCGACGAGCTCGGGCGCCGGCTCCTCTGCGACCTCGCCCGGCTCCTCCACGTGCGCCGGCTCCTCTGCGAAGTCCCCCAGCTCTTCCAGGCGGGCGCGCAGGCGCTCCAGGCGCTTGAACCGCGTGCCCCACAGCGCCGCTTCGTCGCGCAGGACCGCCCGGCGCGCCAGCGCCGACCACCGCTGCTGCGCGGTGGAGCACCGCGGGGCGACGAGCTCGGCCTCGGAGAGGCGGCCCTGAGCAGCCGCGAACATGCTTGCGCAGGCCCGTTCCTCGGCGCAGATCGCGTCGATCAGTTGCGGCAGGTCGGCGGCGGTGCAGAACTCGACCTTCGCGTGCAGCTCCTCGCGCAGGGCTGGGGCCGCGGCGGTGCAGGCGCGCAGCCACGCGCGGAAGTGCTCGACGCCCAGCGGCGTGGCCTCGTAGCGGTGCTCCTCCGGCCCGTCCTCGTCGGGGACGACCTGCACGAGTCCCTGCCGGGCAAGGCGGCTCAGCGCGTTGTGGGCGGTGGAGCGGGTGAACTGCGCCGAGCGAAAGCGCTCGACCAGGCGGGAGCCAAGCCGCGAGGCGGAGTCGGGCTGCTCGATCACGAGTCCCAGGACGGCCTCCCCGGCCGATAAGCCGACCAATCGCTTCCGTGGCATTTACACAAGAGACCGTACACCAAAACTGGGGGCGCAGGTCATGTCAGTCGAATGGTTTTTACAGACAGGTCATTTGAGAGACGTGAACCAGCCGGAGCTTCGGCCCACTCGAGGGGTATTGTAGACGACTGTCTCGGCGGCCTGGGTCACGCCGACCACCGGCGCGTGGCGACTGGGGGGCTCGCTAACCTCCGGCGCCTGACGCTCGAACGCCCACACACCCACCACACGAGACCCCCGGCGTCCTCCTCACCCTCCCCACGCCCGCGCGCACACCGCTGGGCGGTCCCTCGACCCGGGCGCCGCGCTGCCGCAGGCGGCGGGGTCGGACCACGGCGCAACCGTGGACCACGGCCCGTGTTAGAGGAAAGCGTGCGCTTGGACCGTCCCTCGGCCAACCCCCCTGGCCTCGCGGCCCGCTTGGGCCGGCACACGGCCCGTGGTGTGCCCACGCTCGCGGCGCTGCTGTGCGCCCTCGCGCTCGGGGGCCTGGCGGCCGCCCCCGCCGGAGCGGCCCCCAGCCTCGGGTGGAGCACGGTCAAAGTCGACGGCGTCGGTCTCACCGGGGTCTCGTGCGCCTCGCAGACCCTGTGCGTGGCCGTCGACAAGAAGGGCCACGCGCTCGTCGCCACCAACCCCGGCGCCGGCGCGAGCTGGAGTCAGCGCGAAATCGACGGCGAAACCGCCCTCACCGGGGTCTCGTGCGCCTCCAACGCCCTCTGCGTGGCCGTCGACGGGGAAGGTCACGTGCTGATCAGCACCAACCCGACCGCCGGGGCGGGCGCGGCGTGGAGCCGTGCGGAAATCGCAGGCGCCCCGGAACTCACGGGGGTCTCGTGCGCGTCGAGCACGCTGTGCGTAGCTGTGGACAAAGCCGGCGACGCGTTCCTCAGCACCAACCCCACCGCCGGGGCGGGCGCGGGATGGAGCCGTGCGGCGATCGACTCCGGACACGCGCTGAGCTCGGTCTCGTGCGCCTCCACGGCGCTGTGCGTCGCGGTCGACAACGCCGGCCAGGCGCTCGTCAGCCGCGAACCGGCCGGGGGCGTGTGGCACCCGACCCCGGTCGACCTGAGCCCGAACCTCGTCGCGGTCTCCTGCGCCCCTGCTCCCGCCGGCCTCTGCGTGGCGGTCGACGGCGAGGGCGACACGGTGGCGAGCGGGGACCCGACCGCCGAAGCGCCCACGTGGAGCTGGACCCCGGCCTTCGCGCTCGCGCCCGGCGTGCCCACCGTCGTCTCGTGCGCCGCCGCCGGCCTGTGCGTGTCCGTGGACAGCGGCGGGGGCGCCTACGCCAGCGACGACCCCACCGCGACGCCGCCGGCGTGGACTTTCAACGGCATCGACCCCGGGAGGGCGCTGTCGGGGGTCTCGTGCGTGGCGGAAGGGCTCTGCGCGGCCGTGGACAGCGCCGGCCAGGTGTTCGTCACGCGGGTTCCCCCGCCGACCGCCGCCACCGGCATGCCGACCGCGCTCAGCGAAACCGCGGCGAACGTCTCCGGCGCGGTGAACCCCGACGACGCGACGCTCACGAGCTGCGCCTTCGAATATGGCCCGAGCAGCGCGTACGGGCAGAGCGCACCCTGCGCGACTCCCCTCCCGGCGGGCGGCGCCGCACAGGCGGTGACCGCGACGCTCAGCTCGCTCGCGCCCGGCACGACCTACCACTACCGGCTGGTGGCGAGCAGCTCGAGCGGCACGTCGGTGGGCGCGGACGAGACGCTCAAGACGCTCGCCCCCCCGCTCGTCCAGCCGCACCCCTCGATCGGCGGCATCCCCGCGCTCGGGCAGCGGCTCACGTGCAAGTCCGGCGTGAGCGTGAGCGGGAGCGCCAGCGCGACACTGAGCTACGCGTGGCTGCGCGACACGAACGCCGTCGCCGGCGCGAGCAGCTCCACGTACACCGTCTCGAGCGCGGACGTGACCCACCACCTGCAGTGCCGTGTGACCGCGACCAACGCGGGCGGCAGCGCGAGCGCGACGAGCTCGTTCGTGACCGTGCCCGCCGGCGGCCTGGGGGCGATCTCGGAGACCCAGGTCGGGACTCCGCGGGTAGCGGGCGCCACCGTGAGCGTGCCGCTGACGTGCTCGGCGCAGGCTGCGGGGAGCTGCACGATCACGCTGCGCCTGACCGTGGTGGAGACCCTGCGCGGCACCCGCGTGGTGGCCGTGGCGGCAGCGCGCGCCCGGCGCGCGACGGTGACGGTCAGCGCGAGCACCGTGCACTTGAAACCGAGCCAGCAGCTGACGGTCAACCTCGCCCTGAACGCCACGGGCAGGCGCCTGCTCGCGCAGCGGCGGCAGGTGCCGGTGAGGCTCGCGGTGAGCGGCACGGTGGTGGGCGCGCTCAGCGCCACCCTGAGGAGCGCCACGCTCACCTTGAGCCGAGGGGGCAGGGCGTCCTCACACAAGGCATCCACCCACCGCCACCACCGCCGGTGAGCACCGCGCTCGACACTCTCCCCCACCCCTCCCGCCACCTCGCCTGCGCCCGCGTCCTGGCACGGATTAGCGCCACGCGCGGCGCAGCGCGCCGGGCGGGCCCGCGCCACGTCGTTCGCGCCGGCGTCCTCGTCACGCTGGGGGTGCTGGTGCTCGCGACCCCGGCAATGGGTGCCGGACCCACCCACCCGCGAGCTGCGCACCGTCCACACGCCAGCAAGGCCAGCGGCGGCGCCACCCCGGCGGGTGTGTTGGCACCGACCCCGTACATGGGCTGGGACAGCTACTTCGCGTTCGGCTCCCACTACGACGAGGCGACGGTCCTCGAGCAGGCCAGCCAGCTCCTCACGCGCGGCCTGGCGCGGGCGGGCTACAACTACGTGTGGCTGGACGTCGGCTGGTGGCAGGGCCTGCGCAACGCCGCCGGGGAAATCGTCGTCAACCCCACTCAGTGGCCCCACGGGATGGCGTGGTTGACGAGCGTGCTGCACGCGGCGGGACTGAAGGTGGGCCTGTACACCGACGCGGGCACCAACGGCTGCGGCGGGAAGGGACAGGGCAGCTACGGGCACTACCAGCAGGACGTCAACACGTTCGCCGCGTGGCGGGTCGACGCGATCAAGGTGGACTACTGCGGGGGCATCGAACAGCGCCTGGAACCGGCGGCGGCGTACGGGGCGATCCACGAAGCGATCGTGCACAACGCAAGCCACCGCCCGATGCTGCTGTCGATCTGCAACTTCCTGCAGCCGGGCCAGTACGAAAGCGAAGTCCCGACGCTCGCGAACTCGAACTTCGCCTCGTACACGTTCGGGCCGAGCGTGGGCAACAGCTGGCGCACGGACACCGACGTCGGCGTCCCGGGCGACGTGGAATTCACCGAGGTGTTACGCAACCTCGACGCGGACGCCGCGCAGCCGCAGGCGGCCGGGCCCGGACACTGGAACGACCCCGACTACCTGGGCCCCGACCAGGGCATGTCGGCTGCCCAGTTCCGCACACAGTTCAGCATGTGGGCGATGCTCGCCGCCCCCCTGATGGTCAGCGAGGACCTCGTGTCGATGTCGAGCGCCACCCAGACCACGGTCTCCGACCGAGAAGCGATCGCGATCGACCAGGACCCCGCGGGCGTGCAGGCGCGGCTGCTCTCCTCCAACGGCTCAGGCGAGGTGTGGGTCAAGCCGCTCAGCGACGGCACCCGTGCGGTGGCGCTGCTCAACCGCTCCGGGAAGTCGCTTGAGATCGTGACCAGCGCCGCCGCCGTGGGCCTGCCAAAGATCGGCGGCTACGACGTACGCAACGTGTGGACCGGCGCGGTCACCAGCACCACGGGGGCGATCGCAGCAAGCGTGCCCGCAGACTCGACGGTGCTGGTGCGCGTCTCGACAACGCCCCAGGCCCTACGCGCCAGTCCAAACCCCAAACGCCGCGCCTGACGCCACCCAGCGTCCGCCCACGTGCAACCAGCACGCGGTCGACCACCGTGCGGCGTCAGGAGGGCAACACCCATCCATGCGGGGGATTCCCACTGATGGCTGGGTCTCAGCCGCTCCCCGCTGCTGCGAGCTCGTCGTCGCGGCGGTAGCCGAGGCGCGCGGAGATGCGGTCGGCGGTGGCGATCAGGTGGGGGCCGAGGTGGTCGATCAGGTCCTGCAGGGCAATCATCGAGCTGTGGGCCGCCATGTTGGCGGCAGCGACGACCTCACGTGAGTCCGAGCGGATCGGCGCGGCGATCGAGTGCAGGCCGGACGTGAGCTCTTCGTCGTTGACCGCGAAGCCGTCCTCGCAGATGCGGTCGAGCTCGATCTGCAGCAGCCGCTTGCTGGTGATCGTGTTGGGAGTGCGCCGCTCCAGACGGACTTCCGAGAGCAGCTCGCGCCGCTCGAGGTCGGGAAGGTTCGCGAGCAGCAGCTTGCCCATCGCGGTGCAGTACACCGGCAGGCGCGAGCCGAGGGCGAGCCCCAGGTCGATCCGCTGCTGGGCGCGGCGGCGGGAGCGGGAGCGTGCGATGTAGACGATCTCGGGACCGTCGAGCACCGCGACGTTGATCGTGTACCCGGTCCGCCGGCGCAGTTCGTCCAGGTACGGTTGAGCGTGCTCGCGCAGCGAGGTGGAGTTCAGCGCAGACATCCCCAGGTCGGTGACGTGCAGACCGAGACGGTACTTGCGCGAGGCGCCCTGCTCCAGGTAGCCCAGCGCGACCAGAGTGATCACGTACCGGTGCGTGGTCGAGCGACTCATGCCGAGCGAGTCGGCGATCTCGGCGATCCCGAGCACGGGCTGGTCGGGCGTGAAGCAGCCGAGGATCGCCAGGCCCCGCTCCAGCGACTGCGAGTAGCGCGGCTCGCGCAGACTCGGAATCGTCCACTCGTTCTCAGGCGGTAGTGTTCGAGGCACTGACTCTCTCCCTCAGTCCGGTTGCTGGAATGCTACCCAAGAACGTGGTAGGGGAAACAATTCGAACCCCTACCCGGTCACCGGGAGCGCGCTACTCAGGCGCAGCGGACGGTTCCGATTCCGGTTCGGGGGCCGTCGGGGAGCGGTGCTGGCTGGCGTAGACCTTGAGGTCCTGGAGTTCCTCGACCGCCTGGTAGTCGGCCAGCCCCCGGTGCTGGGCGGCGCGCAGCGCGAAGGGCAGCGGCGCGCGCAGCTCGGAGGGGATCGCGACTTCTTCGAGGGTCACCCACAGTTCCTCTTCCAGCGCCCCCGCCGCACCCGCGGCGTTTTCGAGCTCGGCGCGCCCGGCCGGGGAGGAGTAGTCGTAGAGCTCGAATTCCGCGCCGGCCGGTTCGACCGCAGTCGAGCCGGAGCTCCAGTTGGAGTAGAGCGCGAGCTTGCCGCGGGGGGTGCGCAGCGCGACGACGTGGCGGGGCGCTTCGGCGGCGTACGGTTCGGTGGCGAACTCGGTGACGTCCTCGTCGGTGGCGTGCAGCACCCACGGGCGCCCGGGAGCGCCCGGGTGGGCGCAGATCGCGGCGAGGTCGTGGCGAGCGGCCAGGTGGCGGTAGCGGCTCTCCCGCCGCCACCGCGAGGAGCCGGTGGCGAGCGTGAGCAGCAGCGCGGCGACGTCCACCGAGGAGGTGAGCTGGGTGCGCCCGACCGCGGGCGCGGTGGTAGTGAGGCCGCGGAAGTCGCGCACGTAGAGCGGCACGCGGGTGGCCTCCTCGTAGGCGGAGGCGCCCTTGCCGCGCAGCCCGTGGGAGCCGCCGTACTCGCCGTGATCGGAGGTGAAGAGCACCACCGTGTTGGCGTGCACGGCGGGCTGGGCGGCGAGCGCGGCGAGCACGGCGCCGACCTGCGCGTCGACGTAGCTTTGCAACATCAGGTAGGTGTCCATCAGCCCGGTCCACGCCTGCAGCGCTTCGGCGCCGTCGAACGGGACGGGCCCGAAGGAGCGCGCAGCGGTGTCCTGCAGCGCGCGCTGCAGCCGCGGCTTGCGCTGGGCTTCGAGCGCTTCGGGGGTCTCGTAGTTGGGGGGCAGCGCTTCAGCGAGCCCAGGAGGCGAGCTCTCGCCGGGTACCTGGCTGGTGAAGCGGTACCACCACGCGATGTCGTGCGGGTTGACGAACGAGACGGTCGCACACCACGGCTCGACGCCCCCCTCGGCGCGCAGCCATTCAGCGAACTGCGCGGCGATCGCTGGGTCGACAGCGGTGCCCTGCCCAGGGGAGCCGTTGGGCGAGGGGTAGGTGCCCCCCGCGAACCCGTAGGGCTCGAGCGAGGCGTCGGGGTCGGGGTTCAGGTGCCACTTGCCCCACCACGTGGTGTGGTAGCCGCGCTCGCGCAGCAGCGTCCCCCAGGTTGGAAAGCCGGGGTCGAGGCGGCTGTCGCCGGTGATCAGACAGCCGGTCTGGTGGGAGTACAGGCCGGTCACAAGCGCCCCGCGCGAGGGCGTGCAGTCGTTGGCGGCGGTGTAGTGGCGTTCGAAGCTCACGGCCCCCGCGCGCAGCGCGGCCAGGTTGGGCGTGAGCGCGGCGGGCTCGACGGCGGGCGGCAGCCACACCGGCGTGCGTAACTGGTCGACAAGGACCACGAGGATGTTCGGCGCCCTGCCCGCCCGCGGGCGCGACCCCGAGCCCGCCCGCCCGGGGCCCACTCGCCCGCCAGACCGCCCGGGTGCACTGCCGCCCCCGAAGCCGAGCGCGAGCGAGCCGGCGGCGAGCGCCCCCTGCTTGAGGAAGGTGCGGCGGTCGCTGGCGGCTGGAGTGTCGGTCGGGTCGAGAGGCACTACTGACTCCGTAACAACGCGCACGCATCCAGGGTGCGCTGCGGGGAAGGGACTTCAAGACCTGCGCGCGGATCTGCGCGGGCGCCGACGCCCAAAGGCCAGCGAGACCCCACAGGCGAGCAGCCCGACCAGGGCGAGGAGCGCGGCGAGGGCGAGTCCCGAGACGATTAGGAGGACGACCAGAGCCAGCATAAACCCAAGCGCGAGGTCGGCGACCAGCAGGCGCCGGCGGCGTGCGCGCGCAGCGGCGGCCCGGCGACGCTCCACCGACCTCGGCCGCCCGTGCGGGGGCCCCCCGCGGCGCGCGGCAAGGGTGTACTCGACGGGCGTCCAACCCTCGGCCGCCAGGTGACCGTCGGGTGCCCGGCCGTCCGCCCCCCCGCGCCGGCGGGGGCCGGAACCCGCGGAGCGCGGTGAGCGGGCGCTCACAGCGGCAGCCTCCGGAACAGCGGGCGGGGCAGCAGCCGCAGGAGCACCGCCACCCAGCGCAGCCCGGGGGGCGCCCACACGGTGTGCGCGCCGCGCCGCAGGCCCCGCACGGTGGCGCGCGCGACGGTCTCGGGGTCGGTGGCCAGCGGCGGGACGGGCAGCCCGCGCGTCATGCGGGTCCGCGACGAACCCGGGGCGCACGACGAGCACCCGCACGCCGGTGGGAGCGAGCGCGTCGGCGAGACCCTGAGCGAGCGCGTCGAGACCGGCCTTGGAGGCGCAGTAGACAGCGTTGGCGGCGCGCGGGCGCTCGGCGGCGACAGAGGAGAGCACGACGACCGTCCCGCGTCCGCGCTCGCGCAGCGCGCGGGCGCACTCCAGCAGCAGCGAGCCGGCGCCGACGACGTTGACCTCGAGCACCTCGACCGCGCCCGCGCACGTCGTCCGGCAGCCCCCCGCGCTCCCCGAGCACGCCGACGGCGAGGATCACGAGGTCGCAGGCCGCCCAGCAGCTCGGCCCCGCGCGCGAGCACCGCCCGGTGGCCGGCCGTCGTGGACGCCTCCAGCGCCAACGTCTCCACCCGCGCGCAGCCGGCGAGGCGCAGCCGCTGTGCGGCGCCGCGCAGACTCACCTCGTCGCGGCCGGCAAGCGCCACCTCGCACGGCCCGCCCGCGGCCAGCTCGCGCACGATCGCCCCGGCGATCTCGGAGGTGCCGCCGAGCACGAGCACGCGCCGAACCCCCATGGGCGACGCTCACAAGCGCGCCACCGTCGGCCAAAGGGCGGAGCAGGAGCGGGCTTTCAGGGGGGATCGTCCGCGCGGGCGAGTACACCACCCGCGGCGGTGCGCGCGGGGCTTCCGTGCCCCGCGTCGGAGCGCAGCGCGCCTGCCCGGCGTCATCCGCACAACCCCAGACGCCGGCCCAGGTCCGAGCGCAGCACCCCGTCGGGGTCGCACCCGCCCGCGCAGCTCTCGGAAGCGCTCCAGCTCGGGGTACATCGCGGCCAGCGTCGCGACGGGCGCAGGCGGGCGTCCTTGGCGAGGTACACCCGCCCTCCCGCGCCGACCACCAGCTCGTCGGCCTCCTCCAGCGCGCGGTACACCCCCGGCGCGCCCGCGGGGAGGTCGATCGCGAGCGTGAGGCCCTCGAGCGGGAACGAGAGCGGGCCGCTTTTACCGGCGACCACCCGGCCCGAAGCGCTTGAGCACCGCGAGGTACATCGGCGCGCGGCGCGCACGCAGCAGGTGGACCACGCGCAGGAGCTCCTCCTCGCGCCCAAGCGGCACCGCGAACTGGTACTGCAGCAGCCCCGCGGGCCCGTATAGCCGGCTCCAGGCGCCGAGCGCGTCGAGCGGGAAGAGCTGGGCGCTCATGCTCAGCGTCCGTCCGCGCTCGCGGCGCGGGGCGGAGCGCCAGTGCAGGGCGTTGAACGCCCGCACGGTGGCGGGGCGCAGCAGGCCTCCGGGGAAGCCGCGCGGGACAGTGAGGCGTGGGCGCAGCGAGAACGGCGGGTGTTCAAAAGAGGTGTCCTCCGAGGCGGGCTGGCCTTCGTCGGAGCGGGTGAGCACCGAGCGTCCGAACGCAGCGCCCTCGGCGAGCAGGTCGACCCACGCGATCGCGTAGCGGTTGGACTGGCACGCCCGCGAGCAACGCGACCGCCTGCTCGAGGCTGTCGAGACGGTCGACGTCGGCGACCGCGCGCGTGGAGCGCAGCGGCACGACACGCAGCGCGGCGTCCACGACCACTCCCGTGAGGCCCATGCCGCCGAGCGTCGCGTCGAACAGCTCGCCCTCGCGCTCCGGCGAGACGGGCGCGGGCCGTCCGCGGGGGTGCACAGCGTGAAGGACTCCACGTGCCGCGCCAGGCTGCCGTCGCGCGAGGTGGTTCTTGCCGTGCACGTCGGCGGCGAGCGCTCCGCCCACCGTCACGTGGCGGGTGCCGGGCACGACCGGCAGCGTGAGCCCCCGCGCAGCGAGGAACAGCAGCAGCTCGGCGAACGTCCGCCCAGCGCCGACTCGCACCACGCCGCGCGCGGCGTCCAGCTCCAGCGGGCCCCGCAGCACGGTGGCGTCGATCACGAGGCCGCCCCCACTCTGGGCGGCGTCCCCGTAGCTGCGGCCCGCCCCCCGCGCGATCGCGCCCCCGCTCTGGGAGCGACGGCCCCTCCGAGCCGCCGGCGCCGAAGCGCAGCCGGCGAGCGCCTCCGCGACCTCCTCGGCGGTGCGGGGGCGTACCAGCCACGCGCGCGTGGGGGCGGTGCGCCCCCAGCCGCACAGCAGCCGCTGCTCACGCACCGTCGCGCGGTGGGCGCGCTCGGCCGACGCCGGCGGTGCGGCGGGGAAGGGCTCACGCGGTGCAGCGTGGCGTCCGAGCGCACACCGTGGGTCTCAGCCGGCGACATACACACCGCAGACGAACACCGCGAGCCAGGCGGCGGTCGTGCTCAGCAGGAAGCGGTCGTGCAGCACGAGCTCTTCGGGGGCGCGGCCCTCGCCGCCGTCGAGCAGCAGCGCGTAGCGCAGCAGCCACAACACGAACGGGACCACCGTCAGCTCGTACCACGAGAGCTTCGCGGTGTGGGCGCGCTGGAACGCCCACAGGCAGTAGCCGGTGGTGGTGACGGTGGCGGCGAGGCCGAGCACGAAGCGCAGGTACTGCGGCGGAGTAGGCGCGCAGCGAGGCTCATCGGCCGGCTCCTCCCGACCGCCCGCGGTCAGCTCGGCGTAGCGCTTGCCCGCGACCAGAAACAGCGCGCCGAAGGAGGTGACGAGCATGAACCAGCGGGAGACCGGCACCGAGGTGGCCGCGCCGCCGGCCAACGCGCGCAGCACGAACCCGCCGGCGACCGCCGCGAGGTCTGCCACCGCGACCGAGCGCCAGCCACAGGGTGTAGCCGGCAGTGAGCGCGAGGTAGCCGACGCCCACGGCGGCCAGCGCGGGGCGCACGGCGGCCGCGAGCGCAAGGCCGCCGAGCGCGAGCAGCAGCGCCGCCGCGACCGCAGTCCTCACCGAGAGCTCGCCCGCTGCGATCGGCCGGTCGCGCTTGCGTGGGTTGCGGCGGTCCTCGGCGCGGTCGTGCACGTCGTTGAGCAGGTACGTGGAGCTCGAGAGCGCGCAGAAGCACACGAAGGCGAGCACCACCTTGCCGGCGACGTCAGGGTGGGTGAGGATGCCGGCGGCCGCCGGGCGCGGCCACGACGAGCACGTTCTTGACCCACTGGCGCGGCCGGCACGCGCGCACCAGCGCACCGAGCCGAAGGCCGCGCGGGTGCGCGTCGGCGAGGCCCGGGCGGGCTGGTTCCCCTCGCCCGAGGATCTGCTCCGTCGGGGACGCGAGGAGACCCTCGATGCCGCTCTCGGACTCCCCGGCGGGGGCGTGAGGAGACTCTCGATGCCGCTCAGGGTCTCCTCGGGGCCGACGCCGGTAGAGGTGCTGGTCCTGGTGGCTGGTGCGGAGGGGCCGATGCGCGAGATGGCACCACATCTAACTCAGCGCGAGCTCTGTGGTGGGTGAAAATGCTCTTAGGGTGCAGGGGTCTTTAGGCAGGCGAAAGGCACGCGAGCCTACGATCGGGCGGTGGAGTCGCACACACCGGTCCGCCTGCCCCGTTCGGCGCTGCCCACCGCCTCCGCGCCGAGGCGCCCCTCCACCAACACCATGCAGCGCGTGCGACGGGTGGTGGCAGCGGCCTGCGTGGTGGCGCTCCTCCCGGCGCTCGCCTCCTACGTGGCGACGATGCTCGAACCCTCCAACTCGAGCCTCGGGATCCGCTCGGTCGAGTGGCTGCGCGACCACGGGGCGGCCGGCCTGGTGACGAAAATCGAGTCTGCCTACTACACGCTTGAGGCCCCCGCCAAGGGCGGACCAGGGCTGCACGCGCTGCCGCGCGTGGGGTTGGCCTCCGGGACGGGCGCCGCCGGCGGGGCCTCGGCGACGGGGGGGCGGTCCCGCCCGATCATCGACCGCCCCCTGCGGGTGGCGCCGCTGAGCAGGCCCGCGCTGCCCGGCGAGGGCGTGTGGCACCCCACACAGGTGGGCGAGAACGCAACCGACTCCCCGCTGCTGGTCACGACGTTCCGCAGCGACCCCGCCGAATACCCACGCCTGGTGGCGGGGGTGGCGTGGATCAATACCTCGCGCACCAAGGTCTCGCTGTACGCGGGCCGCGAGGAGCCCTCGGTGGAACTGCCAGCACGGGGGCCCGAGGAGGTGCCGGCGAGCCTCCGCCACCGGCTGCTGGCGACCTTCAACAGCGGCTTCAAGCTCGCGGACGCCAACGGCGGGTGGGCGCTGCACGGGCACGCGTACGCCCCGATGCGCGACGGTCAGGCCACGTTCGTGCGCTACGCGGACGGGCGCTACGACGTGACCGCCTGGCACGGCGGCCCGGGGGTGCCCGCGGACGTGGTGTTCGCGCGCCAGAACCTGCCGCTGATCGTCTCCGCCGGACGGCCCAACCCCAACCTCAACGACGGCCCCGAATGGGGCGCCACGCTCGGCAACGCGGTGCAGGTGTGGCGCTCGGGGATCGGCGTGGACCGCCACGGTAACCTCCTCTACGCCGCCGCGAACGACCAGACGGTCGGCAGCCTCGCCGCGACCCTGATCCACGCCGGAGCGGTGCGCGCGATGGAGCTCGACATCAACTCCTACTGGGTCTCCTTCAACACCTACGCCGGCCCCGGCGCCCGGCAGCCCTCAAAGCTCCTGGAAGGCATGGAACGCCCGGCCGAACGCTACCTCACGCCGGACGACCGGGACTTCTTCGCGGTCTACCTTCGCTGAGCCTGGGCTGCGCTCGACACGGGTTCGGGGTCGCTCGCCGTCCGGGTCGCCGCGGGGGTGAAGCGAGGCAGCTCGAGCTCCACGCGGGCGCCCCCCGCAAAGCTTTCGGATGCCGCCACCCGTCCACCGTGGGCCTCGGCGATCGCGCGCACGATCGCGAGTCCGAGGCCAGTACCACCGGAGGCCCGGTCGCGCGCGGTGTCCGTGCGGTGGAAGCGGTCGAACACCAGCTCGCGCTGCTCGGCCGAGATCCCGGGACCGTCGTCCTGGACGACGAAGCGCACCCGCTCTTGTCCCAGCCCTCGGCCCTCGGGCCGCTCGCCGTCCGGGCGCACCGGCCGGTACCCGTGGCCCTGCCTGTCGGTGCGCTCGACGTCCAAGCGCACCAGCCCCTGCTCAGAAGCGGTGTGGGCGATCGCGTTGGAGAGCAGGTTGCGCAGCGCCTGCGCCAGCCGGTCGGGGTCGGCGAGCAGCGTGCCCGCGGGCACCCCCCCGAGCTCGTAGCGTCGCGGCGCGAGCAGGGTGGTGCCGCTCCACAACTCCTCGACGAAGGGCTCCAGCTCGACCGGCTCCAGGCGTAGGAACTGCGTCTGCTCGGCCTTCGCGAGCACCAGGAGGTCGTCCACGAGACGGGTGACGCGGGCGATCTCCGCCTGCACGAGGCGCTCCACGCGCCGCACCTCCTCGCCGGAGGGCTCCCGCTGGGCGGCGAGCACCTCGAGCTGGCCGCGGATCACCGTCAGCGGCGTGCGCAGCTCGTGCGAGGCGTCCGCGACGAACGCGCGCTGGCCCGCGAACGCGTCGGTGAGGCGGTCGAGCATGTGGTTGAAGGCGTCGGCGAGCACCCGCACCTCTTGGCCCTCGCGCTCGACGTCGTGGATCCGCGGGTGCAGGTCACCGGCGTCCACCTGCGCTGCGACGGTGGCCATCCGCCGCAGCGGGCGTGAGAAGCGCGCGCCGACCGCCAGCGAGGCGAGCAGCGCCCCCGCGAGCGTGAGCAGACCCGCGAGGATGAACGCCCGCGCCACGCCGCGCTGAGCGCGGGCCACGCTCGCCAGCGACTCCCCCACGCCGACCGTCACGAGTTGCTGGCCGAAACGGGGATGCTGGCCGAAACGGGGACCGATTGGGGAGACACTCGCTCCGCTCGCATCCCCAAATCGGCCAGCGCCGAAGGCGCGTGTCTCCCGGCTTCGGTCAAAGGCGAGTGTCCCCCGGCTTCGGTCGTCGCGCGCACGGCCGCCAGGGATGCGTACCTGCCGCTTGAGCAGGCGCAGGTAGCCCACATCGGGCAGGTCCAGGGTGGAGAACCCCCCGCCCACGGCGAGCAGCCTCTGCGAGAGCCGGTTCTCCTGAGCCTGCACCGCGACGCTCTCCCCGTCGTCGGGCGCGGGGTGGCCGAACAGCTCCGGTGTGTTGGTGGCGGTCCCGGCGCCGGGGACGAGCGCGAACAGCAGCGTGGAGCTCGCGTTGAAGGGCTGACCGCTTACGTAGCCACGGGCCACGGCCAGCGTCTGGCGGGGGGTGCGGGCCCCCGAGGAGACGAGCGCGTGGGAGAGATCGGCGGCGTCGCCTGCGATCTCGGTATCGATCTGACGGTGCAGCTGTGTACCGGTGCCGCGGTAGACCGCCACGAAGGCCACCCCGGTGGAGAGCACCACCACCAGCGCCACCCACCCTGCCAGCCGCCACCGTAGAGACCCAAAGGCCCCACGCTTTGCGACCCGGGTGTCGGACGCGCCGGCCCTCGAGCCTGACTGCTCCTCCGACCGCTCCTCGTCGGGGCCCGGCTTCCAGCTCACCGCGGCACGCGAGATCGAAGCTCCGCGCACCGAGCCCGACCGCTCCTCCGTCTGCTCCTTGGGGCCCGGCCCCCAACCCACCGTGGCACGCGGATCGGAGGCTCCGTCCGCCCTCTGCTCAGCCGGCACGGCCCAGGCGGTATCCCACCGCGCGCACGGTGTGGATCGGCGCCGGGCTGTCGAGACGGCGCAGCTTGCGGCGCAGGTACCCGACGTACACGTCCACGATGTTCGTCGCCGGGTCGTGCTCGTAGCCCCACACCGCGCTCAGGATCCGCTCGCGCGAGAGCACCGTGCCGCGGTGGCGCGCCAGGTACACCAGCAGCTCGAACTCGGTCGTCGAGAGCAGCACCGGCTCGCCCGCCCGGCGCACCTTGCGGCTGAGCAGGTCCACCTCGATGTCCTCCGCCTGCAGCGTGGTGGGCGCGCCCTGCGCAGCGCTGCGCAGCTGGGCGCGCACCCGCGCCAGCAGCTCCGCCAGGGAGAAAGGCTTGACCAGGTAGTCGACCGCGCCCGCGTCGAGGCCGGCGACGCGGTCCTCCACCTCGCCTCTGGCGGTCAGCACGATCACCGGCAGGGTCGGCTTGGCGGCGCGTAGCACGGCGAGCACCTCCATGCCGCCGCGACTGGGGAGCATCAGGTCGAGGACGACCGCGTCGAAGCTCTCGGTGAGCGCGCGGCGCTCCCCCTCCGCCCCGTCGTGCTCGGCCCTGACTTCGAAGCCCTCGGCCTCCATGCCCCTTCGCACAAAATCGACGATCCCCGGCTCGTCCTCGACCAGCAGAATCGACGGCCGCATCGCCGTCGGTGGGGGGACCGCCCGGGCGGTGGGTGCGGTGGGGCCGCCTGCGGGACGGAGCTCCGGGGGACGCTGCACCCAGCCCAGGATAGGGGCGCCCGGTACGTGCTCCCCGTGGCGGCCACGACTCTGTGAGCTCTCTCACCGAGCGCCTGCGACTCTCGGCTGCCACGCGCCCGTCGGCCTGGTGCTCCCTCTCGACGTCTTACGTCGCCCACACAAACCCTTATGGAACTTCTCACCCATCCTTTAGTTCGAGCTTGTGCAACGTGGGCAGACTGACTTCGTAGCCTCGCCACTCCTCCTCGCTCCGATGTCCGCCCCCGGCCACACACCCCGCTCCCGCGACGCCGCTCTGCGCCGGCTGGCGCGCGTCAACCGCTGGCTGCTCGCGGGCAGCGCGGCTCTCACCGGCGTGTTCACGGCGGTCGCCGCCTCCGCCTTCCCCGGCAGGACGCTTAGGGCCGGCGGCTCCGCCTCGGCCGCCACCCAGCGTGCACGCGCCTCCCACCACCAGGGTTCGGGGACCTCCACAAGCTCCTCGCACGCCGCGCTGCAGCCCCCCGCGCAGGCTCCGCAGTCCACCACCACCCAGGAAGCAACGCCGGGCCAGGAATCGTCCCCCGCCCAGGAATCCACGCCCTCCGGGGAAGCTTCGGCAGCAACTCCCTCTGGAGAAGCGTCGTCGGGAACCCCGGCGCAGGCGACCCCCTCCCAGGAATCCACACCTTCGCAGGAAGCGACCCCCAGCCAGCAGGCGACGCCCTCCCAGGAAGCCACACCTACCCAGGAATCCGCTGTCCCCTCCCAGGAATCGACCCCGGCGCAGGAAGGCACCGTCGTCTCCGGCGGCTCGTGAGGGGCTCCCACCGTGCGCCGCACCCGCACCACACCCTCCACACCCGCCGGCGCCCCGGCGACGGCGCGCTGGGAGGCGCTTGGCACGACCGTCGTGCTGCGCGTCCTCGACCCTCTCTGGCTGCCCCGCGCGAGCGCGCTCCTCACGCGCGAACTCGACTCGCTCGACCGTGCCTGCAGCCGCTTTCGCCCTGACTCCGACCTCTCCCGCGTGAACGCCCACGCGGGTGGGCGGCCGGTGCGCGTCGCCCCGCTGCTGGTCGAAGCGCTCCAGGTCGCGCTGCGCGCCGCGGAGCTGACCCACGGCGACGTCGACCCGACCGTCGGCGCTGCGCTCGTCCTCGCCGGCTACGACCGCGACTGGCGGCTGCTGGAGCCGGCCCCCGCCGGCCCCCGGGAGAGCAGTGTGGAATGCGACTCGCGACCCGCTCCTGCGGTGGTGCGTGTGGGATTGCGCAGCGGCTACACGACGGTCGAGCTCGACCCCGCGCTTCACACCGTCCGCGTCCCCCGCGGGGTGGTCCTCGACCTCGGCGCCACCGCCAAAGCGTGGGCCGCCGACCGTGCGCGCCCAGGCGATCCACGCCACGTGCGACTGCGGCGTGCTTGTCTCCCTCGGGGGCGACCTCGCCACCGCCGGCGCCGCCCCCGCGGGCGGCTGGCGCATCCACGTCACCGACGACCACCGCGCCGGGCCCCGACGCGCCGGGGCAGACGGTCACCGTCGCCTCCGGCGGCCTCGCCACCTCCTCCGCGCCGTGCGCCGCTGGCGCCACGACGGTGCGACTGCGCACCACCTGATCGACCCCGCCGCCGGTGCCCCCGCGTGCGGGCCGTGGCGCACCGTCAGCGTCGCCGCGGCGTACTGCGCGGACGCCAACATCTGCCGCCACTGCGGCGCTCGTGCGCCAGGCGCTTGCGCCGGCCTGGCTGGATCGGCTCGGCCTGCCCGCGCGCCTGGTCGCCCACGACGGCGCGGTGCTGAGCCTCGCCGGTTGGCCCGCAGACTCGGTGACACACGGTCGGCCCGTCCGGCCACGGCGTCGGTCTTCAGGCCCGGCCTCCCTGCCCGAGCGGCGACCGGGGTCCCCGCAAACGCAGGGTGCTCCCGCTCGCGGCGCTCCGCGCTCGCCGGCCGGTGAGCGGCTGGTCGCGCTTGGTCGACCACACGAAGCGCCGACGTGGGGCACGACGCCCCACGCGCACCCGCTCGTTGGGACACCCACACACGTGGACGATCCCCTATGACTCCCCCCCTCTCCCCGCTCGCCTCGGTCGGCCCGTCGCTCGACTTGGTACCTCACCCGGTCCACCGGCGCCGTCGCGTTGGTGCTGCTGACGCTCGCCGTCGCGCTCGGTGTCGCGGACGTGCGGCGCTGGTCCTCGCCGCGCTGGCCGCGGTTCGTCGTGGACGGCGCTGCACCGCTCGTCTCGCTGCTCGCGCTCGTGTTCCTCCTGCTGCACATCCTCACCGCGGTGCTCGACTCGTTCGCGCTCGATCTCGCTGCTCGCGGCGTTCGTGCCGTTCGTCAGCTCCTACCGGCCCTTCTGGCTGGGGCTCGGCGCCGTCGCGTTCGACCTGCTGCTCGCCGTGATCCTCACGAGCCTGCTGCGCGCCCGCGTCGGCCCGCGTGTGTGGCGCGCCACGCACTGGCTCGCCTACGCCTGCTGGCCGGTCGCGCTGCTGCACACGCTCGGCACCGGCTCGGACGTCCGGACCACGTGGCTGCTCGCGCTCTCCGTCGCCTGCCTGGCGGTTGTGCTCGCCGCCGTGCTCGTGCGGGCGCTCGGCTCCTGGGCCGCGGTGCCGCGCACGGGTGCGCGGCTTCGCGCTCGGCGGCGTTGCGCGTTCACGGTTGGCCTGCTGCTGTGGCTGCCCTCCGGGCCGCTCGGCTCCGAATGGGCGCGGCGCTCGGGCACCCCCGCCTCGCTGCTGGGCCACTCCTCCGCGTCCCGCTCCTCCTCCTCCTCGCGCATCGTGGTGAACCCGTGAGACGGCCGCGGTCGAGGCCAGTCGAGGATGCCCTGTGAGCGGCTACGGCTCTCTCGCCGAGCGCTCCCTTGTCCCCGCCCGCCCCGACGGTCAGCCGGCCGGCCTGCCGCGGCTGCTCGCCGGGATCCCCGCCCGCGGGTCGCTCTCCCTCTGACGAGCACCTCGCGCTGCACGGCGCGCTTCCCGCCGGCGTTGGCAGCGCCCCTCCCGTGGCCGGCGCGGGGCTCCCGGCGCTGCTCGAGCGAGGTCGAGCGCGCCGGCCTGCGCGGCCGCGGCGGGGCGGGCTTTCCCCTCGCCACCAAGCTGCGCGCGGTCGCCGGCGCCTCGCGCTCGCCCCCTGCGGCGGGGCGGCCCGATCGTGGTCGTCAACGGTGCCGAGGGCGAGCCCGCGTCCGCCAAGGACCGCACGCTGCTGCGCTCCCTCCCCCACCTCGTGCTCGACGGCGCCGTGCTCGCCGCCGCCGCCGTGGGCGCGCACGAGATTCTGCTCGGCGTCTGTGAGTCCGACCCCGCCGCGCTCGACGCCTGCGCGCTCGCGCTCGCCGAACGCGGGTCTCCCCGGCGCGGGGGGGCGGGTGGGTTTCGATTCGAGCTGCGTCGCGGTGCCCGCCCGTTACGTCGCCGGGCAGGAGTCCGCGCTCGTCATCGCTTCTCGGTGGCGGCCCCGCGCTGCCGACCTTCACCCCCCCGCGGCCCTTCGAACGCGGGCGTGCGCGGGCGGCCCACGCTGGTCTCCAACGTCGAGACGCTCGCCCACCTCGCGCTGCTCGCGCGGCACGGCGTCGGAGTGGTTTCGCGAGCTCGGCACCCCCGCGCAGCCGGGGTCCGCACTCGTCACGCTCTCCGGGCCCGTCGCCTTCCCCGGGGTCTACGAGATCGAGCACGGCTCCCCCCTGCTCGGCGCTGCTCGACGCCGCCGAGGGCGCCACGGCGCCGCTGCGCGCGGTGCTGCTCGGCGGCTACTCCGGCACCTGGGTCGACGCCTCGCTACTGCGCGGCCTCGCGCTCTCCGACGCACACCTCGCGCCCCACGGCGCGACGCTTGGCGCCGGCGTCGTCGTGCTGCTCTCCGCCGCCGCCTGCCCCGTCGCCGAGGTCGCTCGGCTCGTCCGCTGGCTCGCTTCGGAGTCCGCCCGCCAGTGCGGGCCCTGCGTGTTCGGGCTCGACGCCCTTGCCTCCGCGTTCGAGTCGCTCGTGCTCGAGGACGCCCCCGGTGCGGCGGGGTGGGCGCCAGGAATCGGGCGGCCCCGGAGGGCGGGGTGCCGTCGACCCGCGCCTCGCGACGCTCGCCGGGCTCGTCAGCCGCCGCGGCGCCTGCTCGCACCCCGACGGCGCCGCCCGCCTCGTCGCGAGCGCCCTCGACGTGTTCGCCGAGGAGCTGGCCGCTCACGCCCTTCACGGCCCCTGCGCCGCCTGTGCTCGGCCCTCCGAGCTGCCCTGCCCCCACGCGCGGGCCGGTGGCGGCGGGGGTCCTGACGCCCGCACCGCCGCGCCCCGCGCACGGCAGGAGGACGTGAGGGTCTCCACACCCCGTCTCGCGAGTCCCTCGCGCCGATGACCCACCGCCTGCGCGTCAACCCGATCGCCTGCGAGGCGCACGGCATGTGCGCCGAGCTGCTGCCCGAGCGCATCTCGCTCGACGAGTGGGGCTACCCGCTGCTCGACGGCGCTCCGCTGGAGCCCGCGCTGCTCGCCCACGCCCGTCGCGCCGCCCTCGCCTGCCCCACGTTCGCGCTGCTCCTCGAGCGCAGCCGGGAGTGAGTCTGACCCGCCGGGTCCACACCACGCTGGGCCGCCGGCCCGTCACGTGGTGCGGTCGGTCGGTGGTGCTGCTGGTCACGGGGAGCGGTCGCCTTCTGTCTCAATCGGAGACACACACGTGAGACTCGCGCGGCGTGTGAAGCGGCGATCTGGCTTGGGTTGAGACTTTTGTGGCGTTCGAGCTTTGGCGGGGGCGGGGCGTCTTGACCGGGTCGCTCCTCCCGCGCACACTGAACTCGTGCGGGCCCCACTACACGACGGTTGGACACGCGGTCCGCATGGACGAGCAGCGGATACACCTGGGCGGAGCGGCTCGAGCCACCTTGGGTCGGGCTGGCACGCCCCGACTATCAAAGGAGATCAACCATGCTAACCAAAGTCAAGCTCCCCTTACCGGGGTCACCGACGCCACTCAGCGTCGACGCGGACGTGCCCGTCGCGTCGAGGCTCACCACGCGCCTCCGGGCACGCCGCGGGGAACGGCTCTGCCGCAAGGGGGCGGCGGTGCCACGAGCCGGGTCGTTGCGCCTGCTGAGTCTGCTGGCGATGCTCGGGATCGCGGTGGTGGTCTGTGGCTGCGCCGGCGCCGACGTGATCCCATCAGAACTCAAAATCACTGAACGGTCGCCGGGAGTTGGTAATGTCGTAACGGGCACGGTTGGGATGCAGGGGCCGCAAAGCGGCGAAAAGACATTCGAAATCCTTTCCCAGACGATTAGTGGACGCAACAGTGCCTACTTTACGGTTGTAAAAACATGCGCGGGCAAAAACTATACAGTGAAAGCAGGAGAAGCACCAGCAACCTGCGTATTTGAAGTAAACGCTGTCAACGGGATGTTCACCGCACTACTCACAGCCAGTCTCGAAACCACCTGGCGTTTTACAGGGGGTTCAAATGAGGTCATCACCACCAGGCTCAAAATGGAATGATGACCAACGTCGCTCATTCGATGACAACCCACGACAACAAGAAAACCGGGCGGTCCGGACCGGAACTCCGTGACCCCCTCGAGACAAGGAGCAACTCGACATGCGACATCTGAAGATCGCAGGACTTTGCCTTGTATCCATGTTCGCGATGCACATGGTTGTCTCTGCGGCGGCCTCCGCGGCAGGACCGGTTTGGGAACTGTGCGAAACAGAAAAGGCGAGCGAAGCGAAAACCAAATATACGGGAGGTCAATGCACAACGGGCTCTGGGACAGGAAAATGGGCGTGGCAGGAAGTCACAGGAACAGAAATTGTCATCGCCCACGGTTCGCTGACGATCAAGGACACAAAAGTCCCCGTTGTTGGTACGGTAGAAATCACTTGCGTGGGCATGGGCGAAATCCTGATAGGTCCGGGAAAGTTCGCTAAGATACTCAGCGTTTCGGAAGCCTCGTGTAAAGCTGGTAAAGGCTGTGAAGAATTCACGGACCCGAGCGAACCACGCAATCTACCGTGGCAACTGGAAGCGTTCGAAGAAGCCGGGAAAGTGCGCGGTAAGATCACTGACGGCAAATCGGGCAAAGAAGCGCCCGGGGCGGAGGCGACGTGTAAGGTTCTTGGCCTCACAGACACGGATGAATGCAACGACGAAACGGGAACCGCGTTGTTGGAAAACAAGTCGACGGCCGGTATCTTATTAGTCTTAGCCGACCTCGAATCAAAATCCGGGAAAGCAAAATGCTCCCTGGGCGGAGCCGAATCCGGAGTGGTTGAAGGCACCGTCACCATCTTCACGATCAGTGGAGGGGGGCTGCGTCTGTCTTGAAGACGTTGAGGTGGGCCGGCGTTTTTTGCGTCGGCCCACCCGCGGCCGGAGGATCGAGCCGGCGCCGGGCGGGCCCCGCTCAGCGGACGACGACCTTGCCGACCATCCCTTCGTGGATCGTGCAGCGGTAGTTGTACGTCCCCGCGTGCGTGAACCGCACCGTGAACGAGCCGTGTGCCTGCGTACGCGAGCGGAAGCTGGCGCCGGTCACGTTGTGCTCGATGCCGCCGTCCTGCCACACCCACGTCACGCTTTCGCCGGGGTTGATGGTGACCGTGCTCGGGTGAAACCGCAGCCCTTTGAGCACCACCTCGTGTGAGCTCGCGCCGCGCGCGCCGGCGCCACCCGCCCCCGCGTGGGCGAGGGGGCTGAGGACGGCGGCCGCCGGTGCCCCGACTGTGGTCACCGCCAGCAGCGCGAGTGCCGCCCGCATCTTGATGGTGTGGATGGTGTGCATGTCCGTGTCCGCCGTCTTTTCGGTCTGCTAGGAGTTGTCGACCTTGTTGCCCTAAGGGTTGAGCACGTACCACGGCGCGCCAAAGCTGTTGACGCCCTGCCCGGTGGTTTCACCCGACTGCTGGTCGCTCACGTAGTAGTACAGCGGGTGGCCCTTGTACGTGAGCTGCTTGGTTCCGTCTGCGCGTGTGATCGTGCTCAGGTCGCCCGCCACCGCGCCGCCTTCGGTCTTCGGGGCGCCGCTGGTGGTCACCGGCGGCCACACCTGCGCGCACTGGCCCGAGCACGTGGAGGCCGCACCGGTATCCGCGGCAAACAGGTACACCGTCAGCCGCTTCGGGCCCGCCGCGAGCACCGTGCCGAGGCTCGTGTGCACGGTCGTCACGGCGGTCCCCGTGGCCGTCGAGCCACTGGAGCTAGTGGTTGTGCTCGAGGCGGCGGCCGCCGCCTGCGATGCGGACGTAGCCGCAGGGTAGCCGCCCGCTTCGGTCTTGCTCGAGCTCGAAGCCGCAGCCCGCGCACGCGAGCCCGGCGACTGCGAGGGTGGCTGCTGCAAACATTGACGGGTGTCGCACCCTGACCTCCTGGGTCGTTGTTGACGCTGCTTGTGGGTTGGCGCTGCTTTTCGGTTGCGCTGCTTCACTCCTCCAGACTCCGCGGTGGGCACAAACCTTTCACCACTCGGCGGGCCGGCCGCTACAGTCGTGCCTGGTGCCTGCGCTCGATCCCCAGTCGCTGCCGCGCCACCTCGACCGTCTCTACCGTGCGGCGTGGGCTCTGTGCGGTTCGCCCCACGACGCCGAGGACCTCGTGCAGGAGACGTTCGCGCGCGTTCTCGCGCGGCCCCGGCGGCTGCGCGGCCACGACGAGCTCGCCTACCTGATGACAGTGCTGCGCAACACCTTCCTCAGCGACCGCCGCACCGCGGCGCGCCGGCCGCGCACCGGCGCCACGCCGCTCGAGGAGCTCGAACCGGTGGACCCGCGCACCGGGGCGCGGCCCGAGGAGGCCCTCGAGGCCAAGGAGGTCTTCGCCGTGATCGCTTCGCTGCCCGAGCGCTACCGCCTCGCGCTGGTCGCCGTGGACGTCGTCGGGCTCTCCTACCGTGAGGCCGCGGGCGTCCTCGAGACCCGCGAGGCGACGATCGCCACGCGCGTCTTCCGCGCCCGTGAGCAGGTGGCCCGCAGGCTCACGGGCGAGGACGAGGCGGGCCCCCAGCGGGAAGGTCAGCCCCCCCAGCAGGAAGATCAGCCCCCCCAGCAGGGAGGCCAGCCCCCCCAGCGGGAAGATCAGCCCCCCAACGGAGTCTCACTCAACAAAGGCCCACATGAGCCGCAAGCCCGAAGACACCCACGCAGAGCTGGCCGCGCTCGCTGACGGCACGCTGCCGGCTGCCCGGCGCGAGCAGCTGCTCGCCCAGGTTGCCGACTCCCCCGACCTCGCCGCCGAGCTGGAGCGCCAGCGCCGCGCCGTGGCGATCGTGCGTTCGCTGGAGAGCGTCGAGGCGCCCTCCCTGCTGCGCCGCTCCATCGAGACGGCGACGGCCGGCGGGGAGCAGCCCGCGGGCGCCCGCTCGACGAGCGCTCCCCGCGAGCGGCGCACTGGACGTCTGCGGCTGCAGGCGGGCGGCGCGGTGGCGCTGGCCGCAGCCGCAGTGGTGGCGGTGGTCCTGGTGCTGACCGGCGGTTCCGGCACTCCCTCCGCCGCGCCGACCGTGCTCGATGCCTCGAGCTCCGCGCTGCGCCCGTCAACACAGCCGGCGCCGGCGCAGAGCTCGCACAACCCCAACCTGCTCGCCGCCTCCGCCGCCGGGATCCCGTTCCCCTACTGGGGCGACCGGTTCGGTTGGCACGCGGCCGGCGCCCGCACCGACACGCTCGCCGGACGCACGGTCACCACCGTCTTTTACACCCACCGTGGCGCGGGGCGCGTCTGGTACTCGATCGTCTCCGGCGCCGCCCTGCCCGTCCCGGCCGGGAGCGTCACCCTCGAGCGTCACGGCGTGAGCTTCCACGTCGTCCGGGGCGCCAACCCGACCGTCGTGACCTGGCGCGAAGCCGGCCACACCTGCATCCTCACCGCGCGGGCCGCCGACGCCGCGACGTTGGTGCGCCTCGCCGCGTGGCAGCGCGCGTAGGGCCCGCCGGCCGTCAGCCACAGCGGGGACAGCCATTAGAGTTCGCGGCATGGACGACGGCTACTTCCCGCGCGGGCGCTCGATGCTGCGACGGGTGCACGAAGAGCGGGCTGTGGGACTTCTGTACGGACAGCGCGCGCTGTGCATCGGCGCGCTCAAGCCGCTCAACTACGTGGGCACCTCCCTGCACACCCATAACAAGCTCAACCCCTTCCGGCGCATCACCCGCACCGCCGCGTCGTTCAAGACGGTCTTCTTCGGCACCCGCGCGGAGGCCGACCGGGTGCTCGCCGCGACCCTTCGCGTGCACGAGCGCGTGGTCGGCTCGCTCCCCGAGGACGCCGGCCCCCACCACCCGGCCGGCACCCCCTACTCAGCGCTCGACCCCGAGCTGATGCTGTGGACGATCGCCGTGATCGCCGACTCGGCGCAGTGGTTCTACGAGCACCTCGTCGGCCCCCTCGCCGAGGACGAGCGCGAAGCGCTGTGGCAGGATTACGTCCGCTTCGCGGAGCTCTTCCGTGCTCCCCGCGCGAGCCTTCCGTCCACCCACCGGGCGTTCCGCGCGTGGTACGAGCGCCAGCTCGCCGGCCCCGACCTGTTTCTCACCGAGGAGGCCCGTTACATGGGCCACGCCTCGGCCTTCCAGATCCCGACGGCGCCCTCGCAGGCGCTCGCCAAGCGCGCCCACGACCTCGTGCTGCTCGGCTCGCTGCCGCCGCGGGTGCGGGAGCTCTACGGCCTGCGCTACACCCCCGCGCACGCGGCGGCGTGCCGGGCGGCGCTCACCGCGGCACGGCTCGTGCGCCCGGTGACGCCCGCTTCGCGGCTGCGGGGCTCCTGCGCGCCCGAGTTCGCGGGAGTCGCGGCCCTCGAGCGGGTCCGCCTCGAACACGGGCAGCCCACGCCGCAGATCCTCAGCGGCTGACGGTCTCGTCGAGCTCACTCCGCCCGGCCGCCCGGCCGCCCAGCCGGCGGTGGCCGCAAACCGGGGGCGAGCCTGCCGCGCAGGTCGCCGGCCGGGCACCCCTGAACAGACAATAGTCAGAAACATGCCTGCTGGGCGGGATCTCCAAGCTGTATGGTTTGTGCAGGTATGAGGAGAACGGTCTTCGAAATCCGAACGCTCCTCGCGGCCCCGCTCGCCGGCCTCGCGCTCCTCTCCTGCGCGTGGCTGCCGCCCGGCGCCGGCGCGGCGCAGGCGGTGAGACTCCCCGCCTCGCTCACGCCCGAGCGGCTCGGCGCGGGCACCACGATCGGGTTCGGGTTCACCGTCTCCACCACCACCGGCCGCGTGCCCTCCCCGCTTACCGGCGTCGAACTGCTCTACCCGGCGAACCTCGGGCTCGCCACCAGCGGTCTCGGGCCTCGAAACCTGCACCGCGAGCATCCTCGAAACGGCACGGCCCCGAAGGCTGCCCCTCCGAGTCGCAGATGGGCTACGGCGCGGGGCTCGTGGAGGTCCCCTTCGGCCCCGAGATCATCGCGAGAGCCGGCGCACGACCAGAGTCTTCATGGCCCATCTCAGCAGGGGCACCTCGGGTTGGTCTTCTACGCTGGGGCCAACGCCCCGTCGACGCGTGAGATCGTCTTCGGCGGCCTGGTGCTGCCCGCCTCCGAACCCTACGGCGGGGACCTCGCCACCACGATCCCGCTCGTGCCCACGCTCCCGGGGCGCCCTACGCCGCGGTCGTCAAGCTCTCCACCACGATCGGCCCCGAGCACCTCACCTACTACGAACACCACGCGGCCACTACCTCCCCTACCACCCCCGCGGCATCATCCTGCCCCGCTTCTGCCCGGCCGGCGGCTTCCACTTCGCGGCCCGCTTCACCTTCCAAACGGCACCCACGCGGCCGCCCGCGACCGCCGTGCCCTGCCCCGGCGGCCCTGACCGCGGCCCTTTCGCGCCCGGAAGCGTTTGAATGTGCCCTTCCGTAGAGGAGGCGCGCGATGCGCGCGATCCAGATCGTGGACCTCAGCGGCCCCGCCGGCGCGCTGCGCGCTGGTCGAGCTGCCCGAGCCCGAGTCACCGCCGTCGCACCCCTTCACACCCGGGGAGGGCCTGCTGATCGACGTGCACGCCGCCGGCGTCTCCTTCCCGGAGGTGCTGCAGAGCCGCGGCGAGTACCAGTACAAGCCGCCACTGCCGTTCGTGCCGGGCGGCGAGGTCGCGGGGGTGGTACGCGAGGCGAGCCCGCGACAGCGGCGGACCGTGCTCGGCTTGCATGCGACCCGGGCAGCGCGTGGCCGCCTTCTGCATGCTCGGCGGCTTCGCCGAGGTGGCGGTGGCGCCGCCCTTCCTGACCTTCCCGCTGCCCGACGCGCTCGACTTCGCGCAGGGCGCCGCGCTGATCCTCAACTACCACACCGCCTACTTCGCGCTCGCGCTGCGCGGGCGGCTGCGGGAGGGCGAGACCGTGCTCGTGCACGGGGCCGCCGGTGGCGTGGGCACGGCGGTGCTGCAGGTCGCCGCCGGCCTCGGCGCGCGCACGATCGCGGTCGTCTCCTCCGACGGAGAAGGAGCAGGTCGCGCGCGCGGCGGGCGCCGAGGAGGTGCTGCGCTGCCGACGGCCCCTGGCGGGATGAAGCGAAGGAGCTCTCGGGCGGCGGCGTGGACGTCGTGCTCGACCCCGTCGGCGGCGAGCGCTTCACCGACAGCCTGCGCTCGCTGCGCGCCCGACGGGCGCCTCGTCGTCGTCGGGTTCACCGGCGGCGTCGATCCCCGAGGTGCGGGTCAACCGGCTGCTGCTCGGCAACGTCGAGGTGGTCGGCGCCGGCTGGGGCGCCTACGCGCTCGCCCGGCCCGAGCTCTGTCGCGAGATCGGCGCGCGGATCGAGCGAGCTGATCGAGCGGGGCGTCGTGCGCCCGCTGGTCGGCGCGCGCTTTCCGCTGGAGCGCGCCGCCGAGGCACTGCAGGAGATCGACGAGCGGCGCGCCACCGGCAAGGTCGTCCTCGAGGTGCGGTGATGGACTTCGAGCACTCCCCCCGCGCGCGCGAGCTGCTCGGAGCGTCTGGACGCGTTCCTCGAGCGCGAGGTCGCCCCGCGCGAGGAGCCCTACCACCGCGAGCTCTTGCGAGCGCCGACCCGTGGATCGTGCACCCCGCGATCGAGGAGCTGAAGGCCAAGGCGCGCGCGGAGGGGCTGTGGAACCTCTTTCTGCCGGGCAGCCCCGAGGTCGGCGGGCCGCGTCCAGGGCGCGGGGCTCACCGAACGTCGAGTACGCGCCGCTGGCCGAGCGCATGGGCCGCTCGCTGATCGCCTCGCGAAGTGTGCAACTGCAACGCGCCCGGACACCGGCAACATGGAGGTGCTGCTGCACTTCGGCTCCCCCGAGCAGCACGAGCGCTGGCTCGTGCCGCTGCTCGACGGGGAGATCCGCTCGGCGTTCTGCATGACCGAGCCCGACGTCGCCTCCTCGGACGCGACCAACATGCAGGCCACCGCGACGCTCGACGGCGAGGAGGTGGTGCTCAACGGGCGCAAGTGGTGGAGCACCGGCGTCGGGCACCCCAACTGCAGGGTGGCGATCTTCATGGGGCTCACCGACCCCGCCGCCGACCGCTACCACCAGCACTCGATGGTGCTCGTCCCGCTCGACGCGCCCGGGGTGAAGGTCGAGCGGATGCTCTCCACGATGGGCTTCGACGACGCCCCCGGCGGCCACGGCGAGGTCTCCTTCACCGACGTGCGCCTGCCCGCCGAGCGCGATCGTCGGCGGCCCCGGCCAGGCGTTCGCGATCGCCCAGGCGCGCCTCGGCCCCGGGCGCGTGCACCACTGCATGCGCCTGATCGGCCTCGCCGAGCTGGCGCTGGAGCTCGCCTGCCGCCGCGCCACCGAGCGGGTCGCGTTCGGCAAGCCGCTGGCCAACCTCGGCGGCAACCGCGAGCGGATCGCCGACGCGCGCATCGCGATCGACCAGGCGCGCCTGCACGTGCTGCACGCCGCGTGGCTGATCGACACCGCCTCGCCGGCGATGCTCGGCGCGGTCTCGCAGATCAAGGTCGCGGTGCCCAACATGGCCCAGCGCGTGGTGGACATGGCGATGCAGCTGCACGGCGGCGCCGGCCTCAGCGATGACTTCCCGCTCGGCGCCGCGTGGACCGTGGCCCGCGCGCTGCGCCTCGCCGACGGCCCCGACGAGGTCCACCGCGGCGTGATCGCGCGCCTGGAGCTGGCGCGCTACGGCCAGGGGAAGTGGGGCGCCGGTAGGGTGGCGTGGGCATCGCGATAGTATGCACAGGTAGGGGTGCGGGGTCGATATAAGAGTCAGACCCGATAGGAATTGCGCACGGCTGCTGGATTTTTTGTGCAGCACCCCGCTCGATGGCAATGGCTGCACAGCTTTCTTGAGTGTCCAAGCCGGAGCTCGTCGTCATTCCTCCAGACTGAGACACATCGTCCGATCCGCCGCCGCCCGCGCAATCCTTCTGCGGTGTCGCCCGACGACGAAGACGCCAGCCTCAGCACCGGCGGTGGGGCACCTGCGGGCGATCGCTCGGGCCCAGCACCGCTATGGAATCGTGCTCGCGCTCACGATCCTGGCGGTGCTCTTCTCGATCCTCGCGCCCGACACGCCGGTCGGCCGCGCCGTCGCGGTGGTGCTGCAGGCGATGCTGTTCGCGGTGATCGTCACCTCGCGCGAGGGCGGCCCGGGCGAGCGCGACCGAGACTTGCATCCCCAGGGCACCTGCGACGCTGACCGTGGTGGTGCTGTTCGTCCTGGCGGCGCTGGTGGGCCTCAACGTCGTGCCGCGCTGGGTGGGCTCCGCTGCCACCGCCACCGCGTTGGCGGTCGTGCTCGTGGTGCTCACCCGTGGGATCGTGCGGCTGGTGCGCGACCGCGGCGTGACGCTGCAGGCGGTCGCCGGCGCGCTCACGACCTACCTGCTGATCGGCCTGGAGTTCGCGCTCATCGTCCGTGTGATCGTCGGCCTCAGCCCGCACCCGTACTTCGAGCAGGTCACCAACGCCGCGGTCACCCAGAGCCAGGAGATCTACTTCAGCTTCACCACGCTCACCACCACCGGCTACGGCGACCTCTCCCCGGTCCTCAGCGTCGGCCGGGCGCTCTCGGTACTGGAGATGCTCTTCGGCCAGATCTACCTCGTGACCGTGATCGGCCTGCTCGTCGGCAACCTCCGCCGCGAGCTCCGAGCGCGCGCCGGAGACGTGAGGGGGAGCCGCCTGCCCGTCCGATCCTCCCCCACTCCCGTCCATGTGCCGGTCGTGCTCGACCGAGCCGCTACTCCTCTGCGTCCTCCTCCGCCCTCGTCCTCCCCACCCGGTTTGCGCAGCCAGTCAGCGAGCTGCTGGCCGACGGAGTTGATCGACTCCCCAGCGTCGCGGAAGGCGTCGCGGAAGCGCTCGGAGTAGTGGGAGACCGCCTCGCTGCCCTCGGCGCGGGCATCGACGCGGTTCGTCGCGGGTCGGGTACTCGCCGCCGACGATCCGGTCGAACTCGCCCGAGCGCACCCACGCCATCAGCTCGTGCGTGCGCTTCACCGGCATCGGATGGCTGACGCCCAGGTCGATCAGCAGGCGCGTCAGGCGCTCCAGGCCGCCGCCCTTCTCGGTGTAGTCGAGGCCCTGGCGCATGAACACGTCGAGGTCGAGCTCGTCGACCATCGCCCCGGCGGAGAGGCACATCAGCGTGCGGCACACCGTCAGCGGGTCGCGCGTGACGAGCGCCGCGGCGCGGTCGGCGCTCAGCTCCGTGGCGCGCTCCCACTCCATCAGCGCCGTGCGGATCGGCGCCAGCGGCAGCAGCAGCCGCGAGGTCCGCCCCAGCAGCATCAGGATGTACAGCGCGGTGCGGTACAGCTGGTGGTCGGCGAGGATGTGTGCGGCCTCATGCGCGAACACCGCGCGGCGCTGTCCGGCGTCCAGCAGCCCCACGAGCTCGGACTGCACCACCACGATCGGGCGCTTGGCCCCGATCGCCATCGCGTTCGGCGAGGGGTACTGGGTCAGGTAGAGGTCGGGCACGTCGTGCCATGTCGAGCGTGGCGTAGGCGATCGCGTGCTCGCGCCACACGTCGCCCAACTGCTCTTCGGAGAGCCTTACCGCCGAGCCGAGGTAGCTCTGGCGCAGCGCGCGCTCGTAGCCCAGCTCGATCAGCTTGCGCACCACCGTGTCCAGGTACGGGATCGAACTCAGCGCTGCCGTCGCGGCGCGGTCGGCGGGGTGCTGGAAGGCGCGCGGGGAGATGCCCGCAGGTGGTGGCCCTCGACCGGCAGCAGCTGTCCCGATGGCTCCATAACTACAGCGTACCGGGCGCCGGTGCGATCGGTGCCAGGCTTACCCACGTCGGTGTGACGGCCCGGACTTTGTCGCTCGAGTATCCGCTCAGCAGCCGTAGCGTCGCGGCCGTTGGGCTCAGTCGGCGCCGGAGCTGTTGGTGTAAGGTCGCGGCCGTGAGTGGACCACTCGTCGCGGTGATCACCGGCGCCTCCAGCGGCATCGGGGAGGCGACGGCGCGGCGGCTGGCGCGCGAGCCGCCGACCGCGGGCGAGGCCGTCTCGACAAACGGCAGCGCCGGGCACGCGGCCACGGGGGCAGGGTCGCAGCTGGTGCTGGTCGCGCGCCGCGAGGGCCGCCTGCGGGCGCTGGCCGAGACGCTGCCCGCGCCGTGCAGCTGGCTGGCGCTCGACCTCACCGACGAGGACGCCCCCGCGCGCGTGCTCGCGCACGTGCAGGAGCACTGCGGCGGGCCGCCTGACGCTGCTCGTCAACAACGCCGGGGCGGCGTGGCGCGCGCCCTTCGCCGAGGGCGGGTACGCCAACGTGCGGCGCACGATGAGCTGAACTTCGACGCGCCCGTACGCCTCACCGAGGCGCTGCTGCCGCTGCTGCGCGCCTGCGCGCCGAGCGCGATCGTCAACGTGTCGAGCACCGCCGCGCGCGTCGCGCGGCCGCGGCACCGGCTCGTACTCGGCGAGCAAGTTCGCGCTCACCGGCTGGAGCGACGCGCTGTACGCCGAGGAGCACGCCCACGGCGTGCACGTGGGCTCGTGTTCCCCGGCTTCATCGCCACCGAGGGCTTCCCCGCCCGCGAGCTGACCGCGCGGCCGCACACGGCGTGGATCGTCTCCACGCCCGACCGCGTGGCGGAGGCGATCGTCGAGGTCGGGCCTGGCGCCGGCGCCCGAGCGCTACGTGCCGCGCGCCCTACTGCCTCGCCGGCCGTGCGCGTCTGCTGCTCCCCGGCCTCGTGCGCCGCGCGCTGAGCGCGGCGGCGCCGCGGTCCTCACGACGACAACCGGGGCCGAACAACGCGGGCGTCGTAAGGTTCTGAGGCTCAGGACGATCAACTCGGCCAGCCTGGGGCCGCGACAGCTTGGGCAATCACGGTAACGTCCGATGAGCCGAACAGCGGCGGGCGAAGGTTTCTCGGCTCGGCGCACGAATAAGAAGCCGCGATCAGCGATAACCACCGCATAACCCAGCTGCCCGAGCGGGTAGTCAATCTTCTCGGGTACAGCAACTTACGGGCCGCCGATGGTCTCCAACAGGGGAGCCTCCACGTGTACAGGGTGGAGGAACGCGCCGAGGTCACTCCGCTACACCAGGAATGATTGACAACGCAACTACTGTGCCCTATAATTCCGACTCCAGAGCATCGGGATTGAGGTCGGCGAGCCCGGCCCCTCTCTCGCCCCCAAGGACCGAGCCCCATAGGCACCATAGAAGGACCAGCACCATGTCAGACGATAAGACGCCAGATCACCACACTAGACACTCTTGAGACCGCCGAGGGAGCCAGGCGCGCGCAGCACCCGCCGCGCTCGACCCCGCCTACGAGGAGCCGCGCCGCGCCGGCGCGGCGCCCGGCCGCCGCGCGTCCGGTGGCGGCGCGGAACCCGAAAGCTTCATCCCCGAGTCCGTCGACCAGCTGCTCGCGCACTCGCGGCGCTACCCCCTGCTCACGCCCGAACAGGAGATCGAACTGGCGCAGCGGATCGAGCGCGGGGACCTGCGCGCCAAGGAACTGATGATCAACTCCAACCTGCGCCTGGTCGCCTCCAACGCGCGGCGCTACCAGAACCAGGGGCTGCCGCTGGCCGACCTCGTGCAGGAGGGGATGCTCGGCCTGATCCGCGCCAGCGAGAAGTTCGACTGGCGCAAGGGCTTCCGCTTCTCCACCTACGCCACCCTGTGGATCCGCCAGGCGATCCAGCGCGGCCTCGAGAACTCCGGGCGCACGATCCGCCTGCCCGTGCACGTCGCCCAGCGCACCCGCAAGGTGGGCCGCGTCGAGCGCGAGCTCTCCGTGCGCCTCGGGCGCGAGCCGACCACCGAGGAGATCGCGCTGGAGACCGGCCTCGAGCTCGACCAGGTCGAGGAAGTGCGCCACCAGCGCGCCGCGCTCGTGAGCCTCGACCAGCAGGTGGGCGAGGACGGCGATACCGCCCTCGGCGACCTGCTGCCCTCCGACCAGGAGCCGCCCGAGGAGACCGCCTACGAGAACGAGCGCGAGCGCCTCGTGCACCTCGCGATCTCGCAGCTGCCCGAAACCGAGCGCACGGTGCTGACGCTGCGCTTCGGCACCGGCCACGAGGCGCCGCAGACGCTGACCGCGATCGGCAAGCGCCTCGGGTTCTCCGCGGAGCGGGCCTCGCAGCTGGAGCAGCGCGCGCTGAAGAAGCTCGCGGAGTCGCCCGAGCTGGCAGCTCTGCGCGAGGCGGCGTAAGTATCTAAGCCGTATGTGGGATCGTGTCGTCCAATGGACGATCGCCGCAGGGGAACGGGTCCTCGCCCCCATCGAGCGCTTCATCGGGCGGCGCTCGCTGGTGGGCGACGCGACGTTCTTCCCGCTGGAGCGCTTCCCGTGGGTGGCGCACATCGAGGAGAACTGGGAGGTGATCCGCGACGAGGCTGCCGCGGTGCTGGAGGACCGCGAGGCGCTGCGCCAACTTCCAGGACATCTCCAAGGACCAGATCGAGATCACCGACGACGACCGCTGGAAGACGTTCTTCCTGTACGGGTACGGCTTCGAGGCGAAGCTCGGCGTGGAGATGTGCCCGCGCACCGCGGCGCTGATGCGCGAAATCCCGGGGATGAAGACCGCGATGATCTCGATCCTCTCGCCCGCGCAAGCACATCCTCGACCACCGCGGCCCCTACAAGGGCGTGCTGCGCTACCACCTCGGGCTGATCGTCCCCCACGACGCCGCGGCGTGCCGGATCCGTGTCGGGCGAGGACGATCCGCCACTGGGAGGCGGGAAAAAGCATGGTCTTCGACGACACCTTCAACCACGAGGTGTGGAACGACACCGACGAGACCCGCGTGGTGCTGTTCGTTGACGTGATGCGGCCCCTGCCCTTCCCCGAGTCGGCGATCAACCAGCTGATCGTCAAAGCGATCGGCGTCTCCCCCTTCATGATGGACGCCAAACGTAACCAGGAGGCGTGGGAACGGCGCTATAGTGCCCGCCGCGCTGGCCACCCGGCCCCCACCGAGGAGCTCGGAGCAGCGGCGGCGCGCACAGTTGGCTAACTCACAAGGAAGGTCATGCAGCGTCGTCTGTTCACCCTGCTGGCAACAGCCTTATCCACTCTGTTACTCGTCACCTCCGCCTCCGGGGAGGTCGAGCACTGGGGCTCTTACGGCGCCGCGGACACGCAGCAGCTCCCTACGGCTGTGCCGAACCTCGAAAACGTCATCGCGATCCACGCCGCCAACTCCGCCAACTACGCGCTGGAGTCCAACGGCACGGTGTGGGCCTTCGGGGAAGGCGCGGTGGGTCAGCTTGGCGACGGGCTCCAGGAAGCCAGCTTGGAAACGGCCGTCCGCGTGCACTTCCCCGTCGGGGTCAAGATCGTGGCGATCGGCGAGGCGGAGTCTGAGGGGTTCGCGATCGACTCCACCGGGCAGGGGTGGGCGTGGGGTAGAGGCGGCGAAGGCAGCCTCTGCATGGGCGAAAAGGCGATGGGCCTGACCACGCCCGCCAAGGTGCCGGGGATCACCGGCGCGACGGCCGTCCAGGGTGGCGCGCACCACGTCCTGTGGCTGCTCAAGAACGGCACGGTCGACGCCTGCGGCTCCAACCATCGCGGCGAACTCGGCGTCGGCTCCAACGTGAGGAAAAGCGAATCGCCGCTGCCGGTGCCGGGCCTCTCCAAAGTGCTCGAAATCTCCGCCGGTCAGATGACCTCGTGCGCGCGCACCTCCTCGGGGGCCGTCTACGACTGGGGTGGAGACACGAACGGGCAAGTCGGCAACGGCGCGGGAGAGGCGAGCGTCTTCGAACCCTTTCACGTCGCCCTCCCCGGACCTGCGAGCGCCATCTCCTGCGGCGGGAATAAGGCGATCGACGGGCACACGATGGCGATCGTCGAAGGCGCCGTGTACGGCTGGGGGGAAGACAGCTACGGCCAGCTCGGCGATGGCTCGACGGCCAACAAACTCCTGCCCGTGCGCGCCACCGAGACCCGTTCGCTGGGCCTGGTGGCGGTCGTCGCCTCAGGCGCCTGCTCACTGGGACTGGCCGCGGGCGGGGAGGTCTACACCTGGGGCTCCAACGAAGGTGAAGCGCTAGGCACCAAGGAAAACGTGCAGCTGAGCGTGACCCCGCTGCTCGTGGACACCGGCGCTCACGAAATCTCGGGCACGGCCTACAACTCGCTGGTGCGCTGAGCGGGCACGCTCCCGGTCGGTCTCACAGGAGCAGCCTGAGGACGCTGCCTTGCGCCATGCTATGCCAGGCGGCCGCAGACTGACCGTCAGGCCTCAAATACCAACCAGCCCGGTGCCCTGAAGCAAGCTGTTGGCCTTGGCGTTGAGCACCGTGAACTCCCCCGTGAGGATCAACAGGCCCAGCGCGATCATCACCGCGCCGCCGACGCCCACGATCACCGAGAAGTGGCGCTTGACGACCGCGAGCGCGCCGGTGGCCGCTCGAACGCGAGCGCGATCGCCAGGAACGGGATCGCGAGGCCCGCGGAGTAGAAGGCGAGCAGCAGCGCCCCGTGGGCGGCGGAGCTCGACACCGCCGCCTGGGTGAGGATCGCGCCGAGCGTGATGCTCGTGCAGGGGGTCCACGCGATCGCGAACGCCGCGCCCGCCAGCAGCGGTCCCGCCGCGGCCGGCCAGGCGCATCAGCCGACTCCGAGTGCCACTGGAAGTTGAGCGCGTCCACGAAGGGCGTGGCGAGGAACAGCACCCCCATCGCGATGATCAGCACGCCCCCCACCGTGCGCAGCGTGACGATGTGGTCGGTCAGCAGCGAGCCGACCTGCGTGGCGGTCAGCCCCAGCAGGATGAAGATCAGCGAGAAGCTCGCGATGAACAGCAGGCTCGGGCCGAGCACCCGGCGCGCGCCCGCGTGCTGGATGTCCGCCGGGGCGACCCCGATCACCGTCGAGAGGTAGCCCGGCACCAGCGGCAGCACGCAGGGCGAGAGGAACGACACGAGACCCGCCGCGAGCGCCAGCGGGATGCCGACCCCCGTGGCGGTGTCCCCGGCGGTGGCCGTCGCGGCGAGGATCGCGGTGGCGTGGATCACGTCCATTCGTCCGTCTCCGCCTCGCTCTGCTCGGCACTCTCCGCCTCCGCCTTCTGCCTCCTCGCACCTCGTCTGCGCTCCCCGGGTCATCCCCAGCGCGGCGCGCAGCTGCGCGACTTCCCGCTCCAGCCGCGCCACCCGCTCCTCCAGGCCGTCGACGCCGGGGCGCGGCGGCGGCCTGGGCGTCGACATCGGCGTGGCGCCGCATCGGGTGCCTCGGCCTCCTCCCCCAGCAGCTGGACGTAGCGCTCCTCCTTCTGGCCCGGCCGGCGCTCCAGACGGCGACCAGCCCGCGGCCGATCAGCCGCTCGCAGCGTCTCGTGCACCCCGCCGAGGTCGGCGAAGGCGTGCATCCGCTCGGTGCGCTGCTTGAGCTCCCCGGGGGTCTGCGGGCCGCGCAGCATCAGCACGCACATCACCGCCTGCTCGTCCTCGGCCATCGGCAGCGCTTCGGCCAGCAGGTGCCGGTACTTCGGCGCGCGGCTGCCGGCGCCGCTGGCCAGGCGCGTGTAGCCGCGGCGCTCCAGGCGGTGCAGCGCGTCGCGCAGCACCTCGTCGTCGTACTGCACCACCGGATCGCGGTTGGTCGACTGGTTGCACGCCAGCCGCAGCGCGTTGAGGCTCAGCGGGTAGACGTCCGGGGTCGTGCGCTGCTTTTCCATGCAGGCAGCCCAGCACGCGGATCTCGGTGGCGGAGAGGTTCATCGCCTCAACCGTAGTGAGCACGCGCGTTAGTACGACAACCGCGCGCGGAACCTCTCCACTGCCGAGGCGCGCAACGGAGCCCCCTTGGGGGGCGGAGTCCATCCCTCCAAAATCCCCGTCGGCCAGTGGATACAGTCATCTGATGCGCAAGCGAGCACTGGCGGACCGGCGGTGAGCTTCCACGGCGAGGGCCGCGGCGGCGGGAGATCGGGTGCCCGCCCACCCAGCGCCGGCAAAGAGCTCCGCCCGGAGGACATCCCCGACAAACCGGTCTCGCTGCGGCGGATCGGGCGGCTGTTCGTCCCCTACCGCGTGCGTCTGGGGCTGCTGCTGGGGCTGATCGTGTTCGGCTCGATCCTCAGCGTCGCCTCGCCGTTCCTGCTGCGCGAAGCGGTCGACAAGGGCATCGTCGGGCACGACCTGGAACTGCTCACGTGGATGGTGGCGGGCATGATCGCGCTGGCGATCATCAACGGCGTGATCAGCGTCGCGCAGACGTGGATCTCCAACGAGGTCGGCCAGCGCGTGATGCACGACCTGCGCGCCGCGGTGTACGCGCACCTGCAGCGGATGTCGCTGGCGTTCTTCACGCGCACCCGCTCGGGCGAGGTGCAGGCGCGGATCGCCTACGACATCGGCGGCATCGACGACGTCGTCACGAGCACCGCGACCTCGACCGTCTCGACCGTCGCCACCGTCATCGCGACGTCGTCGCGATGTTCGCGCTGAGCTGGCAGCTGACGCTGTTCTCGCTCGTCCTGCTGCCGTTCTTCGTGTGGCTGACGCGGCGCGTGGGCAACGAGCGCCGGCGCATCCAGTCGGTGCGCCAGGGGCGCCTCGCCGACATGTCCACGCTGGTCGAGGAGTCGCTGTCGGTGTCGGGCATGCTGCTCGGCAAAACGATGGGCCGCTCCGGCGAGCTGGTCGACCGCTTCTCCTCGGAGTCCAGCGAGCTCGCCGACCTGGAGGTGCGCGCGCGGATGGCCGGGCGCTGGCGGATGGCGTCGGTGCAGATGAGCTTCGCGATCATGCCTGCCGCCGTGTACTGGTTCGCGCGGCTACACCATCGCCCACGGCAACGACGCGATCTCGATTGGGACGGTCGTCGCGTTCACCACGCTGCAGACGCGCCTGCTGTTCCCGATGCAGTCGCTGCTGTCGGTCGGCCTGGAAGTGCAGACCTCGCTGGCGCTGTTCGGGCGGATCTTCGAGTACCTCGACCTGCCCGTGGACATCGTCGAGCGCCCCGGCGCCCGCGCGCTCGGCGGCGGCACCGGGCGCGGGGGGCGTGGCCTGGGACGTGCGCCTGGAGGACGTGTGGTTTCGCTACGACGCCGACGGCGCCGTGGACGCTGCAGGAGATCGACGCGGAGATCCCCGCGGGGACGCGCACCGCGCTGGTCGGCGAGACCGGCTCGGGCAAGACCACGCTCGCCTACCTCGTGGCGCGGCTGTACGAGCCCGAGCGCGGGCGCATCACGATCGACGGGATGGACATCCGCGACGTGACGCTCGCCTCGCTCGCCGCCACGGTGGGGCTGGTCTCCCAGGAGACCTACCTGTTCCACGCCTCGATCCGCGAGAACCTCCGCTTCGCCTGTCCCGACGCGAGCGACGAGCAGATCGAAGAGGCCGCGCGCGCCGCGCAGATCCACGAGCTGATCGTCTCGCTGCCCGAGGGCTACGACACCCCGGTGGGCGAGCGCGGCTACCGCTTCTCCGGCGGGGAGAAGCAGCGCATCGCGATCGCGCGCACGATCCTGCGCAACCCGCCGGTGCTGATCCTCGACGAGGCGACCTCCGCGCTCGACACCGAGACCGAGCGCGCGGTGCAGCTCGCGCTCGACGAGCTCTCCCGCGGGCGCACCACGATCGCGATCGCCCACCGCCTCTCCACCGTGCGCGACGCCGACCAGATCCTCGTGCTCGACGACGGGCGGATCGTCGAGCGGGGCACCCACGAGGAGCTGCTGGAGCTGGGCGGGCGCTACGCGGCGCTGACCGGGAGGGCCGAGACCGACTCGGCGGCGCTGGCGTGAGGCGGCAGGCGCCTACGCCACGGCGTCGAGGTTGAGCCGGATGTAGTCCACGACCACCGGCTCTCCCAGCTCGGCGAGCACGGTGTCCAGGAACGGCTCGCGCAGGTCCTCGGGCAGCTGCTGGAAGTGGGGGCCGAGCACGATCGAGGAGAGGAACTCGCGCGGGTGTTCCGGCTGCTGCGGGGCCGGCTGCAGCCAGCACTCCGCGCTCGTGAAAGCCCGCGCCGAGCAGCCGCTCGCGGGTGGCCTCGGGACCGGCGTAGTTCCACGGTGGCCGCCAGTCGCGGAAGTGCGCGGCGTACGGTTCGCGTTCCAGGATCGCGTGGGCGACCCCGCGCAGCACATCGATGTTGCCCTCCCCCCCACACTGCGCCACCAGCCGTCCCCCGGGCGCGAGCGCACCGCGCAGCCGGCGCGAAGAGCAGATCGTGGTCGAGCGATCCAGTGGAACGTCGCGGTCGAGAGGATCGCGTCCACGGGCTCGTCCACCTCCAGCTCCAGCAGGTCCCCCTCCCGCACCTCCACGCGCTCCGGGCCGATCCCCGCGCCCGCGAGCCGCTCGCGCGCGGCGGCGACCATCGAGGCGGAGGCATCCACGGCGATCACCCGCCCCCGCGGCAGCCGGGCGAGCAGCGCCTCGGTGACGCGCCCCGAGCCGCAGCCGGCGTCGATCACCGTCTCGTCGCCGCCCAGCTCCAGGCGGTCGAGCACGGCGCGCCCCAGCGCCTCCATCGGCGCGGAGATGCGGTCGTAGACGCTGCCGTCCCACTCGCGTACGGTCATGGCTTATGTATAACGCACGGCCCGGGTCCCACTCGGCCCACCGGGTGGGTGTCGGTGGTTTGAAAGAAAAATCGGCCCCATATCGCGTGCCCGCGCACGCGCACGCGGAAAAGGCCCCAAAAAGTCAGACCGACAACATCAGCTCGGCGGGCGTGTGTCCCCCCGCGCAAGCAGCTCCACGAGACTTTTGAAAGCTGCCCCCCCTGCCACGCCAGCGGGGAGCGCACGGGCGGCCCGCCGTCCTCGACCGTGAGCACCGCCCCGGGGATGGCCCGCGCGTAGCGTTCAGCCAACGCGAGCGGGTGCCCGGGGTCAACATCGTCGCGTGAGCCGACAACGACCGTGGGCATGGCGGCAAGAGCCCCCAGTTCGGCGAAATCATCGAAGGGCCGCGAGCGGGGAACGACTTCCATCGCGTCGGCGACCGCGAGCGGGTGAGCGTGGAGGGAGAGCCGCTGGCGGACGACCTGCTCGACGGTATCCCGCCAGGCGGGGGGAACGGTGGAGAAGTCGTAGGCACGAATGAACCCCTCCACCCCACCGTCGCGCAGCGCGCGGGCGAGGACGTCACGGTCGCCTTCTGGGGAGGCCGTCCCGCCCACAGCGGGGTCCCCGCGCCGCCGCGGGGGGGTCGAAGGCCGGCGTGATGAGCCCAAGCGCGGCCACGCGCGAGGGGTGCGCGAGCGCAAAGCGCAGGGCGGTGTGGGCCCCCATCGAGGCGCCGGCAAGCGCAGCACGCGGGAGGTCCAAGGCGTCGAGCACGGCGCCGAGGTCGCGAGCGAGCCGCGCGTAGCCGTACGCAGCCGTGTCCGGCGTGGGCGTCGAGCGCCCGTGCCCACGCGCGTCGTAGGCGACCACGCGCAACCCCGAGTGCTCCAGCAGTCGGGAGCCCATCACGACGTAGCGGCGAGTGGCGGTGAGCCCGTGCAGCAGCACGATTGGTGGCCGGCGCTCCCCGGCGTCCTCCCCCGAGAGGGCGACCCCATCGTCGGTGAGGACGGTCAGCTCGCGCGCCGCCACGTCCTACGCGGGCACGGCGGCCAGGTCTCGAACGAGCTCGGCGGAGCGCAGCGGCTCCTCCCAGAAGAACAGGTGGCCGGTGTCGTCGAGCAGTTCCAGGCGAGCAGCGGGCAGGTGCCCCGCGAGCACATGGGCGTTCTGAACCGGGATCAGGTCGTCCGCGGTGCCGTGCACGATCAGCGTCGGCATCCGAAGCTCGGAGAGCCGCGCGGAGGTGTCGTGCGCGGCGATGGCCTGCATCTGGGTCATGATCACCGCCCGGGCGACAGGCCGAGCGCTCGCGCGAGCGACGTAGGCGTCGTAGAGGGCGGCGTCGTCGCGAAAGCGGGGGGCGATGCAGATCTCCCAGCCGGTGCGCAGCGCGAGCGCGCGGTCGCCGGAGCGCAGCGACTCGACCAGCCGCAGGGCGACGGCCGGCGAGGCGAGCGCGGAACCCGGCCCGCCACAGTAGGTGCAGCCAAGCGCAAGCGTACGAACGCGATTAGAGCCCGCCCGCCCCGCGAGCGCGAGCTCCTGGGCGACCATGCCGCCCATCGAGATGCCGAGCACGTGCACGGAGTCGAGCTCGAGCGCGTCGAGCAGCCCCGCGGCGTCCCCGGCGAGGTCGGCGATCGTGAAGGGCTCCTCCATGCGACTGCTGTCACCGACGCCGCGGTGGTCGTAGGCGATCACCTCGAAGTGCTCGCGCAGCGCGCCCAGGAAGGGCTCACCCCAGCTGAGCTGAGAGCCGCTCATGCCGATGATCGCCAACAGCGGAGGCCCGGAGCCGGAGCGCTCGTAGGAAAGATCGACATCGCCGACTCGCGCGAGAGGCATTTGAGGATGGTACCCATCGGGTGGGTCTTTAGGGATCGTCCGCGCGTCGCAGCACACCATCACGGCGGGCACGCGCGGTGCCTCCGTGCCCCGCTGTCGTGCGTTCTGTGGTCCATCCGGGGACCCCCGTAGGATTCCGACGGTGGCACGCTTCGCACGAGCGGCAGCGATCGCACTGACCCTGACGGTCGGGTCAGCGCTGGCGCCTGCGGCCGTGGGGGCGCCGACCGAAGCCCCGAAGCCGCCGGCGAACGACGAAGTCGCAAACGCCCAGGCGATCCACTCGCTGCCGGCGACGCTCGAAGGCACGACGGTGGGCGCCACGACCGCGACGGGCGAACCGGGGTCGGGCTGCGCCCGAGGGCACGGTGAGCCTCGGTGTGGTACAGCCTGCACACCGCAAGCGCCGAGCGGGTCGCGGTCGAAGTGGCCGCGGGGGGCTAGCTCGACGGCACCGTCGACGTGTACAAGGCGGTGCGCTCGCAGCTGGAGCCGGTGGGGTGCGCGCAGACCGAAGAAGAAGGCAAGGCGTCGCTGTCGTTCAAGGCGAAGAAAAACACGCAGTACGAGATCCGCGTGGCGGCGCTCGCGAACTCTCAGCTGGCGAGCTTCACGCTCAACGTCTTCCAGCCCACCCCCGCGGTCCCCCCGCCCGGGCCGCGGCTGCCTACGGGCGGCGCGAGCGGGCAGGTCGATCGCATCCAGAACAGCAACGCGGCGTACGCGGTCAGCCTGCACGCGGGGGTCAGCTACCTGATCAACCTCGCCAACGAGACGAAAGGGGGGTGTGTGAACGGCGCGCTGTACCCCCCGGGCACGAGCTCCTTCGAAGGCGCCAGCGCGCGCTTCCGCGTGGACTGCGGCGGCTACCGCCTGTTCACCCCGGGCCCCGGCAAGGGCGGGCTGTACAGCTTCGAGGTGACGCCGAGCCCCGAACGCAAGGGGGAGCAGCGCTACCACCTGCAGGTCGCGCGGGCGAACAGCACGCAGACTGCGCCCGGGGTGCCGTTGGGCAACTACGAACAGGCGCGTGGGCGCCTGGAAGGCACGGGCATCCAGGTGCTGCGCCTCTACCGGGTGGACGTAACCAGCCACTCCAACTTGACGCTGAGGCTGAGCGCGCCACAGAGCGCCGAATTCAGCCTGCAGCTGCGCGAACAGAACGGCGGGGTGGTCGCGTGCAGCTGCGAACGGCAGCGGCTCGCAAAAGCTGCAGCAGCAGCTGCGCAAAGGCCGCTACTACGCGGTGGTGTCGGTGCGCAACCACACCTCCGGGAACTACACCCTGACGCGCGAGTCGCGCACGATCACCCACACTAAGATCGCTTTCGGCGCCACCCACGGAACCGCGGGCCAGACCGTCCCGATCAAGGTCCGGGTGAGCCCAGGGGCGTCGGGGCCGGTGAAGGTCGAAGTGCAGCGCTTCGACCCCGTGTTCGGGTGGCAGTACTACCGCGAGATCGAAGCGCAGGTCAACGAAGGCACCGCGGCAATCCCGTTCACGCCCCCCGCGCTGGGCAACTGGCGCGCGAACGCCTCCTACGCGGGCTCGCGCGTGGCGAGCCCCAGCGGCGTGGGGTACACGTACCTGTTCGTCAACTAGACGGGCAGCGCGAGCTGGTCCTCCGCAGGCGCCCCGGTCTCCCCCGCTCGACGCTCACGGGCACCGACTCCACCGAGGCCGGCGACGCGCACCCCCAGCAGGCGCACCGGTCGCGCGGGGGCGTACTCGTGCAGCAGCCGCTGGGCGACGGCGTTGACGAGTTGCGGGTCGCGGGTGGGCTCGTCGAGGGTGCGGGCGCGGGTGACCGTGGTGAAGTCGTCGAGGCGCACCTTGACCCCGACCGTGCGCCCGCTGCGCCTGTGCGCGGCGAGGCTCGCGCAGAGCTCGCGGGACATCCGCTGCAGCTCCGCGCGCAGGACGGCGTGGTCGTGGACGTCGCGGTCGAAGGTGCGCTCGCGCGACTCCGAGACGACCTTGCGCGCGGCGCCGACCTCGCCGTCGTGCTCGAAGCGCGCGCGGCGGCCAAGCTCGCGGCCGAGGTTGGGGCCGAAGCGCTCTCTGAGCACCTGCTCGGGGGCCTGCGCGAGGGCGGCAAGCGTGGTGAGGCCCAGCTCGGCCAACCGCGCGGCGGTCTTCGGCCCGATGCCCGGCACGAGCCCCGGGGGCGCGCCGGCGAAGCGCGCGCACGCCTGCTCGCGGCTCAGCACGACGAAGCCCGCCGGCTTCTCCGCGTCGGAGGCGACCTTCGCGACGAGCTTGTTGGGGCCGATCCCCACCGAACACGCGATCCCGGTCTCGCGCAGGATCTCCGTCACGAGCCGGCGCATCGCCGCGCGCGGGGAGAGCAGGCCGCTCACGTCGAGGTACGCCTCGTCGAGCCCGACGACCTCCACGCGCTCGACGGTCCCGCGCACGAGCTCCATGACCCGCCGGGAGACCTCGCGGTAGGTGGGGAAGTCGGGCGGGAGTACCACCGCCTGCGGGCACAGCCGCCGCGCGCGCGCCGCGGGCATGGCAGAGCCGACCCCGAAGCGGCGCGCCTCGTAGCTCGCGGTGGTCACGACCGCGCGCGGCCCGCTCCCCGCGACGACCACCGGCAGCCCGCGCAGCTCGGGGCGGCGCCCCAGCTCGATCGAGACGTAGAACGCGTCGGCGTCGAGGTGCGCGGTGGTCAGCTGGAAGTGCTCATCCGGCATCGTCCGGCGAATCTAACGGCGGAGGCGGCGGCGGAGTCGATCGATCGGCTCCCCCCGCCCGCAGGAGCTCTGCGAAGAAGCCCCGGCCCAGGACGCTCAGGCTGAGCAGCGAGCCGAAGAGGACCACCGCGTCGATGCTCTCGCGTCCCTGCTTGGCCCAGTAGACGTCTTCCAGGTTGAGCCACAGCGCGAACTCGTCGAGGGTGAGCGCCGCGCCGCCCCCGAACGCGCTCGCGGTCACCCGCGAGCTCCAGCGTTCCTCGTTGATGCCGATCTCGAGCAACCACAGGTAGCCGACCGTCAGCAGGCCCGCGATGCCGAGGGTCATGTGGTGGATGTGCCGTCCCCCGGGCGTGATGTTGCGGAACGGGCCACGTTCAGCCCTGATCGCGTGCGTGATCGCTCGCACCGCCGCGAACGTCGTGAAGAACGCGCCGGTGGAGAACAGCTGGCGCTCCTTGCGGCGGTCGCCGAAGTGCTTGTAGTACAGCGCCCGCAGATCCCGCTCCGGCGAGAGCCACGCCGCGGCGCGGCTACGAGCGCCGTCGATCAGCGGCACTGCCGCACCAACGCGTCGGCGCCGACCTCGTCGATCGAGGCGTACCCGCTGAGCGCCATCGCGAGGTCGAGGTCGGCTAGCAGGGAGCGCAGCACCTCGACCACGCCCGTGGCGCCGCCCACCGCGAGGCCCCAGATGTAGGGGCGGCCGAGCAGCACCGCGCGGGCGCCGAGCGCGAGCGCCTTCAGCGCGTCGGAGCCGGAGCGGATGCCGCTGTCGAAGAGCACCTCGCAGCGGCCCTCCACGGCCGCGACGACCTCGGGGAGCGCGTCGAGCGCTCCAACCGCCCCGTCGACCTGGCGCCCGCCGTGGTTTGAGACGAGCACGCCCTGCACGCCGTGCTCGACGGCGAGGCGGGCGTCGTCGGCGTGGAGGATGCCCTTCAGCACGATCGGCAGGTCGGTGCACTCGCGCAGGAACGCGAGGTCCTTCCAGGTCACCGCGGGGTTGGCGAACTGCCACGCCCAGTGGCCGATCGCGGCCTGCATGTTCTCCTCCGGCGGGGCGGGCAGCGCGGCGCGGAAGACGGGGTCCTCCAGGTAGTTGCGGTTGCCCTCGCCCCACAGGAACGGCAGGAAGCCGTTGGTCAGGTCCGCGGGGCGCCAGCCGAGCAGCCACGTGTCGAGCGTGAGCACGATCGCGCTGTAGCCGGCGCGCTCGGCGCGCTCCACGAAGCTGCGCGCAAGCTCGCGGTCGCGCGGCCAGTACAGCTGGTACCACCGCGGCAGCTCCCCCGCGGCCTGCGCGGTCTGCTCGAGCGTGTGCGCGGACGCGGTGCTCGCCACGAACGGCACCCCCACCTCCGCGGCGGCGCGCGCCATCGCAAGCTCGCCTTCGGGGTGGGCGAGCGTCTGCACCCCGATCGGGGCGAGCAGCACCGGTGCGGGCAGCGGCGTCCCCAGCACCGTGCGTGCGAGCGTGCGCTCGGAAACATCGCGCAGCATTCGGGGCTGAAGGCGCCAGTGGTCGAACGCCTCGCGGTTGGCGCGCATCGTCTCCCCCAGTCCCGCGCCGCCGGCGATGTAGCCGCGCGGGCCCTCGGCGAGCAGGTGGTAGGCGTCACGCTCCAGCGCACGCCAGTCCAGCGGACGCGCGGGCCGCTGCCCACCCAGCCCGCGCAGGTAGATCTCGTACTGGTAGTTGGCGTAGGGAACCTGCTCGCTCATCGTGCGCCCTCCGGGTAGGGGCCGGAACTCTACCGGCGCCGCCGCGGCGAGCCGCTCACGCGGACGCCCACATCTCCCCCACGCCTTCGAACCCGAGCGCGCGCGCCGTCGCTTCGGTGAGGTCGTATTCGCGGCCTTCACGTAGGGGCCGCGGTCGATCACCCGGACCCGCACGGTGCGCCCGTGGTAGCGCAGCGTCACGCGCGTGCCGCAGGGCAGGGTCTTGTTGGCAACGCCCATCGTGGAGCTCGTCAGTAAGCCACCGCAGGCGAGGCTGCCGCCGCCTCCGTACCAGGAGACCTCGACGAGGCGGTAGACCTTGCGGTGGCCCACCCGGCGGTGCGCGGCACGGCGCACGGTCGAGGATGTCGCGGCGGGCAGGACGGGCGGAGCGGGTGTGCGGGTTTCGTCCACTCCCGCCACGATCCCCACCGGAGCAAGGGGTGGGGCAGTCAGCGCAGGCGTTGCGGGTACGTACATACGGGTCCTCCTTGGTCACCGCCTACGGGGTTAGCTGTCGGGCTCACGCGCCGCCGAACGCACGATGGCGTGCGTCAGCGAGGCGTTACCGCCGCATCAGCGGCCGATTCGCCCCATCCAGACCGCGCTCTGGCGGTCCGGCAGTGGGTCCCCCGCTCGCCTCCAACGACGGAGGCGACTCGGCTGATTCAAAAGACCGGGGGACGATAGAGGGACTAGCCCAGGAGCACTGTGCGCGCTCATCACACATAGGCCGGCGCCGACCGGACGATCCCAGGCGCGGCGGGCGATCTCGCCGCAGACGGTTTGCCGAAAATGTTTCCAAGCCCGCGCCAAACAGTCCTCGCGGGGCGACCGACTCGCGCGAGGATCGGACGAGCGGAGTGCTCCACCGGCAGAGGTCGCTCCGCGCACGGGTCGGAGCCCGGCGAGCCCCCGCAGGCGAAAGATTCGCGCCTCGGTCGTTGACGCGGCCGCCCCCGAGCAGCGACAATCAGCCCCGTGGCCAACCCCGACCGCCTCACCGGCCTCGACACCGCGTTCCTGCACCTGGAGAACCACTCCACCGCGCACATGCACGTCGCGTCGGTGATGATCTTCGAGGGCCGCGCGCCCGACACCGCAGGAGCTCGTGGACCACGTGGAGAGCCGCCTGCACCTCGTGCCGCGCTACCGCCAGCGCCTGGCGTACGTGCCGCTCGACCAGGGCCGCCCGGTGTGGACCGACGACCCCCACTTCAACCCCCACTACCACATCCGCCACACCGCGCTGCCGCGGCCCGGCGACGAGGCGGCGCTCAAGCGGCTCGCGGGGCGGCTGTTCTCCCAGCGCCTGGACCGCTCCAAGCCGCTGTGGGAGATCTGGCTGGTGGAGCGGATGGCGGGCCGGCGGTTCGCGCTGATCGCCAAGACCCACCACGCGCTGGTGGACGGGATCTCCGGGGTGGACATAACCACCGTGCTGTTCGACGCCGCGCCCGAGCCCGTGCCGGGCTCGACGGTGCGCGGCTCCGCCCGAGCCGTGGAGCCCGCGGCCGCTGCCGGGCTCGGCCAAGCTGCTCGGCGAGGCGCTGCTGGAGCGCACCACCGCGCCGGGCGAGATGGCGCGCGGGGCGCGGCGGGTGGTGCGCGCGCCCGCTGCGCGCGCTGGCGCAGCTGCGCGACGGGCTCGCGAACGTCGGCGCCACCACGCTGGCGGGCATCAACGCGCCCGCGCCCCCCTCGCCGCTGAACGTCGACATCGGCCCCCACCGCCGCTACACGTGGGTGGACGCCGACCTCGCGCGCTTCAAGGCGATCAAGGACTCGCTCGGGGGCACCCTCAACGACGTGGTGCTCGCCGCCGTCAGCCTCGCGCTCGGCCGGTGGCTGCGCGCGCACGGCCACGACGACCGAGGGGCTGGTGCTGAAGGCGATGGTGCCGGTCTCCGTGCGCGCCGACGTCGAGCGCGGCGCGCTCGGCAACCGCGTCGCCGCGATGTGGGCGCCGCTGCCGGTCGGCGTCGAGGACCCCGCCGAGTGCCTCGCGCAGATCCGCGCCGCGATGGAGGACCTCAAGCACTCCGGCCAGGCGGTCGGCGCCCAGGCGCTCACCAACCTCGCCGGCTTCGCGCCGCCGACGATCCTCAGCCAGGCGGCGCGCCTGCAGGCCCGCCAGCGGTACTTCAACCTGGTCGTCACCAACGTGCCCGGGCCCCAGTTCCCGCTGTACCTGCTCGGCCGCCGCCTGCGCTCGCTCTACCCGGTGGTGCCGCTCGCGCGCCGCCAGGCGCTCGGGATCGCGGTGATGAGCTACAACGGCCACCTCGGCTTCGGCCTGCTCGCCGACTACGACGCGCTGCCCGACCTCGACGCGATCGCGCACGACCTCGAGCACGCGATCCGCCGGCTCGCGCGCGCCGCGGCGTACGCCGCCGCGGCCGGCCCGGCGAGCGCGCCAACGGCGCCCAGGCAAAGCGCGGCGCGTCACGCGCCGGCAGGCGCCCGGGCGCGAAGGCCGCCGCACACGGACCAGCCCCTGCGACGGCACGCGCCAACAGCCGCGCCGGCAAGAGCCGGCGGACGCACCCGCCCCGCCGGCCGGCCCGCCGCCAAGCGATAGTGCGCCTGGCGCTCTGCCAGATGAACGCCACCGTCGGCGACATCGCCGGCAACGCGCAGCGCATCCGCGCGGGCATCGACGCCGCGCGCGCGCAGGGCGCGGAGCTGGTGCTGTTCCCCGAGCTCGCGCGTGACCGGCTACCCGCCGGAGGATCTGCTGCTGCGCGAGCACTTCCTCGAGGACGCCCGCGCCGCGCTCGCGGGAGGTGGCGGCCGACGACGGAGGGGATCGTCGCCATCGTCGGGTTCCCGGAGCGGGCGCACGGGGCGCATGCGGGGACGCGAGGGGGCGCCGCGGGTCTACAACGCGGCGGCGGTGCTCGCCGACGGCGAGCGGTGCGCTCGGTCTACCGCAAGGTGCACCTGCCCAACTACGGCGTCTTCGACGAGCAGCGCTACTTCACGGCGGGGCACGCGGGCGCGGTGATCGAGGTGGGCGGGCAGCCCGTCGGGCTGACGGTGTGCGAGGACCTGTGGCGGCCCGGGTCCCCCGCCGCCGAGGAGGCCGACGGCGGGCGCGCGGCTGATCCTCAACATCTCCGCCTCCCCCTACCACGCCGGCAAGGGCGCTGGAGCGCGAGCGCCTGTTCGCGCAGCGCGCCCGCGAGCACGGCACCCACGTCGCCTTCTGCGGGATGGTCGGGGGCCAGGACGAGCTCGTCTTCGACGGCCACTCCTTCGTCCTCGACCCGACCGGCGCGACGGTCGCGCGCGCCGCGCAGTTCGAGGAGGAGTTGCTGGTGTGCGAGCATCGACCTCGGTGGGGCCGAGAGCGCCAGGCGGCACTCGCTCGCTCCAGCGAACGCGCGCTCGATGGAGCGCCGAGCGTCGCCGCGCGCCCATCGCCCCCGAGGAGGCCGAGGTCTACGCCGCGCTGTGCCTCGGGCCTGCGCGACTACGTAGACAAGAACGGCTTCCACACGTCGTGCTCGGCCTCTCCGGCGGGATCGACTCGCGCGCTGGTCGGCCTGTCTCGCCGTCGGACGCGCTCGGGCCGAGCGGGTGAGCGTGGCGGTCATGCCATCCCCCTACTCGTCCCCCGAGACCCAGGGCGACGCGCGCGCGCTGGCCGCCGCGCTCGGGGTGCGCATCCACGAGCTGCCGATCGCGGCGCGCGATGGACGCCTACACCGCGACGCTGCACGAGGAGTTCGCCGGGCAGGCGGCCGACCTCACCGAGGAGAACCTGCAGGCGCGCATCCGCGGCAACCTGCTGATGGCGCTCTCCAACAAGTTTGGGTGGCTGGTGCTGACCACCGGCAACAAGTCGGAGATGTCGGTCGGGTACACCACCCTCTACGGCGACCTCGCGGGCGGCTTCGCGGTCATCAAGGACGTCCCCAAGACGCTCGTGTACCGGCTGTGCGAGTGGCGCAACTCCCCCGCGGGCGCGGCCGGCGTCGCGCGCGGCCGCGCCGATCCCCGCCTCGATCCTCGCGCGCGCCCCCTCCGCGGAGCTGCGCGCGAACCAGCGCGACGAGGACTCGCTGCCCCCGTACCCCCTGCTCGACCGCATCCTGCACGGGTACATCGAGCTCGACCACAGCCGCGAGCAGCTGATCGCCGAAGGGTTGCCCGCAGCGGAGGTGGACCGCACGATCCGCCTCGTGGACGGCGCCGAGTACAAGCGCCGCCAGGCGCCCCCCGGGCATCAAGGTCACCACCCGCGCGTTCGGCCGCGACCGGCGGATGCCGATCACCAACAGGTACCGGGGGTGAAGCCGAAAGTGACGCCCGCCCGGGACGGTGGCGCTGGCCGCGGGGTCGCGCGCCCGCCGTGACCGCGCTCGCCGCGGTGGCGGTCGGCTGCGCGGCGGGCGGCTGGCGCGTCCGGAGTGGGCGGCGTGCGCGCAACACCCTCCAGGACCAGCCGGTGGCGCCGAGCGTGCTCGAGCCGCTGGTGAGGCAAGAGCAGTTCCCGGTGTACTGGCTCGGGAGGCACATTTCACGGACTCGGGCATCACCCGCGTCGCGGACGCGACCCGAGCGGGGCCTACGAAATCCAGTACGGCAACTGCACCGTGGGCGGCGAGAACACGTGCGTGACGCCGCTCGCAGGTCGTCACCTCGCCCGACAACAGCTTCCTCCCCGGGGGCGAAGCGCCGCGGCGAGCAGTGCCGATCCGAGGCGTACGCGGCCGCTAGCGGCAAGGGGCGGCAGGACGCTCACGGTGGCGACGGGGGGCGTGGTGGTCGGCGTCTACGCCGACGCCCCGAGCTCGCGCGCGCGGCCGCTGCGGCGGTGGTCACGATCGGCACGCCCGACGCCCCGGGCGCGCCGCTGCCCGGCCGTTGCCCAACACGGGCTACGGCGAACGGCCGCTGCCCTCCCAGCAGCCAGCGCCGGCGCCGACGGGCGGCGGCTCAGCGCGCACGTCAAGAGCCGGGGTGGGCGCCCTCGGGCGGGAGGGGGCGCACGGCGATCGTCATGCGCGTCACCGCGCAGAGGTGGCCGGCGTCGTCGCTGAAGCGCACGTCCCAGACCCAGGTGGTGCGCCCTCGGTGCAGGCGCACGGCGTGGGCGTGGACGGTGCCCGCGGTGACGGGACGCAGGAAGCTCGTGTTGTTGGAGAGGCCCATCGAGACCGACCCTTCGGGGAACACCGCGAGCCCAGTGGCCAGCGAGGCCATCGACTCGGCCATCGCGGCATACACGCCGCCGTGCACGAGGCCGAAGGGCTGCTTGACCTCGCCACGCACCCGCACTTCGCCGCGAACGTCGTCGTCGGAGATCTCCAGCAACTTCAGGCCGTACAGGCGGTCGAACCCTTGCAGCGCCTCGTTGATCTGCGCAGGACTCGTCAAGGAAGAGATGGCGGGACCGACGCCGGGGGTGCCCATCGACGCGCCACGATAGCCTAAGCCCCCCAACCAGTGAACCCAGAGAACCCCACGAGCCGCCTGGACGACCTGCCCCCCGACCTGCACGCGGTGCTCTCGCTGGTGCTGTGCCGGCAGAAGAGCTACCCCGAGGTGGCGAGGATGGTGGGCATCGAGGAGCGCGCGGTGCACGACCGCGCACACGCCGCACTGGCGATGCTCGCCCCACGCCAGGCACGCGAGCTGAGCGCGGCGCAACGTGAGTGGGTGGGCGAGTACGTGCTCGGCCAGGACGACCCCGCAAGCCGCCACGAGACCCGCGCGCACCTGGAGCGCGAAGCCCCCGCAGGGGCGTGGGCACAGGCGCTCGTCGCCGAGCTCGCCCCGCTGGCGAGCAGGCCGCTCCCCGAGATCCCCGCGGGGGCTGCCGCAACGACCGCGAGCGCGGTCGCGGCCGCCACGCCGCCGACCACGCGGGCAGAGTCAGACTCGACCCTGACCGCCGTCGAGCCGGACACCGCGCGGCCGACACCGAGCGCGACCCAACCGCTCGCCGAGCCGCCCCCGCCGAGCTCAGCCACGGAGGGTGAGCTGCCGGCAGCGACAGAGGCCGCGCGCAGCTCGCGGCGGGGAGGCGCGATCGTGTTGGGCGTGACAGCCGCGGTGGTGATCGCCGGCGTGGTGCTGATCGTGGGTGTCGGCGGCAGCGGCGGCGGCACCCCCCACCCAAGCTCGACCGCCGCCGCAAGCTCCACGCCCGCGAGCACCTCGACGCCCGCAACAACCTCGACGCCCGCCGCGAGCGCCACTCCCACAACGAGCTCGACCTCGACCACGAGCTCCACGCCCTCAGCCACCTCGACCTCGACCACGTCCAAAAAAACCGCGGCCGGTGAACCCCACATCGACGCGACGATCCCGCTCACCTCGCCCAACCCGTCCGACAAAGCGCTGGGGATCGTCGAGGTGATCTCCCGCGGCAACGTGCGCGCCTTCCTGGTGGTCGCCGAACACCTGCCGCCGACAACGGGGTTCCGCTACGCCGCGTGGCTGTACAACTCCCCCACCGACGCCCTGCTGCTCGGCAGCGGCCCGAAAGTGGGCTCGAACGGCGTCCTCAAGGCCGCGGGGGGCCTGCCGGCGAACGCGAGCCACTACGGCACGATCGTCCTCACGGAGGAGCACAGCGAAAAGCCGACCCAGCCCGGTCCGATCGTGCTCAGCGGGACGTTCAAGGTCGGGTAGAGGCAGCCGGCGCCCCTCGCTGGGCGTGTGTGCCGCAAGGAACGCCTGGCGGCCGCTACTGCTTGGCTTTACGGTGGGCCTTGTGGACGGTCTTCTTCGGGCAGCCCGTGACCGAGACCTTGGTGGTCTGGTCTTTGCGCATCCCGTTCTGCCCCACGAATTCGGTGGGCATCGTGAGTCCTCCCCTGCAGAGGTTCCCGTGCGCCGCCAGGGCTGAGAACGGGCCCTCGGGGAGCGTCAGCTGGAAGCTCGAGACCGGCACGTCGGGCACCGTATTGAACGTCGATGTTGTGATGCCCTTCGGGGAGATGAACGTTTCGCCGTGGAGGTCCACGGTCACGTTGTCCCCCTGGAGCACGACGATCAGTTCAGGGAACTTCGCGCCCCCGTGCGAGACGAAGTACGCCGGGCCGCTCAACGTCACGGGCAGCAGCGGCGTCTTGGCAACGGCCTCGCCGACCCTGGAGTCTGCCGGGCAGCTCGCGGGGTTTTCCGCGAACGTCTTTTCCACGCACGCCTTCTGCAGCGTCTTCAGCCGCGACGGCAGCTGCTTGGGCAGCGCGACTTTGACCTTCGCGATGTTGGCCTGGGAGCCCACGGGGGCGTTGGGGTAGGTCACGGTCGCGGTCAGGCTCGCACCGTCTTCGCGTGAGGTGTGCGCGGACGTGGAGACCGCGAATTTCGGCTTGAAGCCAAGCGCTGCGCAGTTCGCGGCCTGGAAGCGCGATGAGACCGCCGCGCTCATACCTTCCGTCGAGGAGAGCGTACCGGCGATGCTCTTCGGTTCGCAGCTCGTCGGGTTGAACGTGAACCCGGGCCGGTTGATCCTCACGCTGACCGTCTTGACCTGGATCGGGACACCCTCCAGGATCGTCGGCAGCGGTTCGGAGACCACGGTCAGAGCCGCAGTGACCGGGTCGATGTCGATCGCCGCCCTGACGACCACGGTGCCGAGGTTGAACGGGCCCGTTACCGCCGGCACCACGATCGACAGGCCGAACGACCCGCCGCCGTAGGGGCCGGTCAGATAGACCTTCCCGCCGGTCACGTACAGCGGGTCCGGCCCGGGGCCGGCGGAGACCGTCGTTTCTCCTATCTGGCTTTCCGCGCCACAGGTGCCCTGCGCGGCCTGCGGTTCGCCGCAGAGCGGGACGTGCGCGAGCGTCCCCGACAATCCCGGCGGCATATGCATCGTGACCCGTCCGAGCGTCTGGTCAGCGTCTTCGCGCGAGAACGTCACGCTCAACGGGCTGTACCCGCCGGCCTCGTTGCTGTCGGTGCCAGCCACGAACGACGGCGCGAACCGCGGCCCCTGGCAGCCCGTCACGGTGTATTCGCTGAACGGTTCCGCCGGCACCAGGCTGCTGTACGGCGTGAACTGCGCTTCGGTACGCGCGACCCCGCAGTTGCTCGGGTTGGCCAGCGGCGCCCGCGGCCCCCCGAAGAATTCGATCTTGAGGTTGTTGAACGGCAGCTGCGGGTTTTCTTCGAACGTCGTCGTGATCCGCCCGGTCGAAGTGTTCACCGACACCTTGCCCCGCAGCTTGATGATCACCCCCGGTCCTTCCGCTTCGAGATAGACCCCGAATAGGTTCCCGTCTTCCGCGTCGGCGGGCGTGCACGCAGGCTGGCCCGGGCCGCCGCACCCCGGCTGAGCGAGATAGACGTGCCCTTCGAGTTCCTTGGCGAACGCGGGCGTCGAGATCCGCATCGTCCCGAGCTCCGACGCGTTCGGGCACTTCCCCTTCGCGGCGTGTTTGTGCCCGTAGATGTCGGCTTCTTCAGATTCCGGGCCGGTCATATTGATGCCTTCGAGGCCCGTTTCCTGGCAGGCCAGCAGACCATTCGCCGCGGAGGGCGATAGGACTGTGCCCGCCGGGAGCCTCACGACCGCGGTGCGCAGCTCCGCCGTCCCCAGCCCTTCTGGGAACTCGTTCTGGGGGACTTCGATGCCGACGTTGTAGCCCGTCGGCTCGGATGCCTGGGTCAGTGTTGGCTGGACTGATAGCTTTGGGTTGAAGTCTAGGTCTTCGCAGCCGGTGAACGGGCCGATCTGAGCGGGTTCGGTCGTCTCAAATGCGTGGTTGCGCCAGGAGTTGACTTCCATCGTTGCTTCCAGCGGTTCCGATGTGCAGCGTGTTGGGTTCTCTAGGAACGGCGCCGCAGCGATACCCGCAGGGTTTTCACCACCGTGGCATTCTGTTACTCCATGCGTGAAAACATCCCGAGCACAGTGCTCGCCGCGCTGAGCATCATGAACCGGGCTCGCCGGGACACCCCACACCGTCAGAGAGTCGCCATCCACTTCAACTTTTCCCTGTGAATCTGTGTCTATCGCCTGCCCCCCATAATCACCAGACCGAACGGTGAGGACGACGTTCTCAGTAAGGATGCCAGAAACAGTAAATGCAAGATCAAGTGACTGACCCGGCGAGCGTACCATGTTATAAACGGGGACCGTGAGTTCAGCCGGTTCCGACGGACTCACCTGATATGCTGGGATGACGAGTTTCGTCGTTGTGACCCCGATCTGCGTCTGAGGAGGACAACCACCTTTACCGTTGCCTTCGGTTTGCGCCAACTGGGACTGCGTACAGGTCGGCACCGTTTCCGGCGTTGACGAGAGACCCGGCGGCAACTCCACGACAAGCGTCCTCAAATCGCCATGCGGGCTCGCTGCGCTGTCGGTGACAAAATCAAAGCTCGTAGTAACATCAGCATGTGCGCCCGCCTGGCTGCTCGACGTTGTAACCGCAAAGCTCCCTGGCTTGATCGTAAGTTCCGGTTCCGCGCTCGCGATCGAGACACACCCCAATAACACGGCCAACATGACAAACAGCAGGACACAAACGCGCACCGAAACGGCGTCGATGAACATCAGCGACCACCCTTCCTCGCGCTCTTTGCAGCCTTCGCACCGTAACGCTTGCGCACCTGCGCCTCGCATCTAGCTCGCCCCTTCTTTGGCCTCTTCTTGCAAGCCCTCAAAGCGCCAGAGAGCTTCTGCGCTCGAGACAGCGGTTTCGACTTGGCCACCAACGCCGGTTCCGACACGGGCGCGAGGTTCCCCACCCCCGAGAACGTCGCGCTCAACGGCGTCGAGATCACCGGAGGCGCACTTGGAATCAACCGGCACGCTTCGCCCGAGCACCGCACAGGCGAAGCGGGCGCCGCGAACCCTCCATTAATACGCGCATCATAGATATCCGGCTGAGTATCCACATCCTGCGGCGCCAACTGCGCGAACGTCGTGAAGAACACATTGCTGCCATCCCGGCTGGCGCCCAGCAACCACGAGACGTGTTCATCCGTACCCGAGGTGATCAAGCGCGTACAACCGTTGCCTTCGACACAGTCACCTGTCCCGTCCGCCTCCCACTCATACACATCCTGACCCTGGCCCCCGACTGCTTCGTCGGTGTCGTTGTTCGTGTCCTGCGGCACCAGTCGCGCGGTCGTCTGGAAGAACACATAGCGCCCATCTTCAGACATCGGAATAAACGGGGGAGTCCAGTTCACTTCCACCGCCAATAGCACGGCCGCGTCACGGCTTGCATTTCCATGCGCAGGTGCGACACCCGAGCCGCACGACACGCACATCACTTTTCCATCGCCATTGTCATACAAGTATATCTCGTTATGACCTTCGCCACGCGGTTCGCCAACCACACCCTCACTCACGAACAGGTAGAATTCACCATTCGGCGTCACATATCCCGTTTCATCAAGACCATTCTGTGGGGGTAAATGCACAGCGACGAGGCGGAGCTTACTAGTTGTGATGTCATAGCGGTAGACCTGTTCATCATTACCGGGGTTTTCGAGCGCGTTTTCTGTGAGCTTGTGTTTGGCCACGAAGTACACGGCCGATCCATCTTCGGAGATCACCACCGGATATTCAGGTCCATTGTCGACACCTGCTTCTGGCGATGTGCCGGGTTCACCGCGGGAGATACGCGTCAGCTTCCGCGTTAGGGTGTTGTACTCATAGAGCTCACGATCAGGCACAAAGTGGTTGGGCCCAATCTGCGGGCGACACGCAGCGTGGTCGGGCGTCAACTCGCCTTCAGAGGTGAAGAACACCTCTGAACCGTCCGCGGAGGCACCCTGATAAATGGCCGACCCCGTGCCCGGGTCGCATGGCACAGCGCCTTCAAGTTGGGGAGCAGACACTTCGACGGTTTCAGTGCCATTCACACGCATATACAGCCTGTGCGGATTTTCGGGCGGAGGTTCACCTCCTTCTTCTCCTGAAGTACACCCCGGCCCCCCGGTCTGGTTATCAAAGTTGAATTCTGGGCTTGTGAAGAATATCTTTGAACTCGAGCCTTCACTCCACACCGCATGAATGTCGTCTGGGCCAAATTCTGTCGGCCCGTAGCCGAGCACCGCTCCACATTCGCTCACCAACTTGCCTTCGTCGGTGACGTCCACGATGCGGCGATTCCCGTCCGCCCAGTCGTACAGATTTGGCTTGCCCGGGTCGGCATTACCCGCAGCGGCCGGGAGCAGACTTTGGTCCAGTGACGACAGCACAACATGGCTGAGATCACTGGACGCTCCGTCAAGAGCATCTTGCCGACTTCCTCCTTCTTTCGACGAGGTCGTCGCGACTTCCGAGTATGGACCACCGGAAGGACCGACCTCGAAAGTCTGAGTCGGCGAAGTTTCGGCCTCGGAGGGTTCACTGTATACCTTGACGCCGACCTGGGTTAGCTCGGGCGAGAAAACCTCTGGCCTGAAGTTGGCTTCGCCCGCCCCCGCTGCAGGCTGCTGCGACGTCATTTCCCACCCGGAACCACGACGCGAGAAGACAACATTGGTTTCACGACTACCAGGATTGCTGCCAAGAAACGCGTTGCTTGTCAGCGCAACCTTTTCGCCATCTTCGGCGGGGATCGCTTTGGTGGCGGTCAGTCCCCCGAAGACGAGCGCCTGCGTAGCGCCCTTTTCAGCAGGGGTCACAAGCTCATAAGCGCGGCAGTCCGGGAGGTAGGTCGAGCCCTGTTCGACGCGGCGTGCTTCGTTCTTACATACTTCAGCGCTTGAAATTTCTGTCAGTCCCATACCACCTGTAAGCCCTGCCCCACCCGCGAGAACCGCCGACAACGCCAATCCGACGAGTATCATAAGGCGGATGGAACCCAACGATTGCACCCCTCTGACGACAACAACGCTGGCACTACTACGTGCCGTGTACATCTCCTTGACTTTGTCTCTCCGTCTCCCCATCGAGCCTCCCCACTCCTTATTGCACGCATTCGCCCACTTCAGACCCCCCGAAGACCAACCACACCGGCAGAGCCAATGCCCAGGTGGGGCCACCGTTAGTGGCCCCACCCGAAACATTACGATGCTTCGTACATGATTCCTATGAGATCCGCAACCCCCATCCATTCGCTTGTAAGTTAGCGATAGTGCCTTGCACTTCGCCGGTTTCTTTGTTCGCCGCCTGAGACAGCGTGCATTTTGCTTTCGAACTTTCGAAAGTAGCTAATACTAATAATTCCGTAACACCACTTCTTCTTGTCGTCTGGTTTGCTATTGCTGTACTCCCTGAGTTGGTAGTACATCTATCTGTTGTTCTACCAACGATGGGGTTTTCACACGTTACCGACCATCCAGGCCATTCTGCTTCTCCGGTGCCCCCGTTTGTGATCTTGTCTCTGTTTTTTCCAGCTTCTTCGACAAGTTCCGTTTGCCACGGCAAATTGACTGGTTTAACTTCTATGATTGTTGCGCAGTTTTCCTCGTTTGAGCAGTGTATTTCATTAATTTCTGTGATTCTGTCGAACTTTCCGGGGCCGACTGACCCTTCGTCGTTACCAGAACAGCTGAGCGCTGCTTTTACTTTGAATTCGGTGGCGTCGGTATCCACCAGTTGCAGCGAACCACGAGAGATGACTTTCTCCGTACCTTTGACTTCATTCCACTGCCATTTTCCAGTGTTACTTGCGGCAGCTGCCACACATTGATGTTCCGTGTATTTCGTAGGTGCTATTTTTTCGGTGCCTTCTGTGCAGTGTTCCCACGCCGGCACTTCTGCCGAGGCGGTCCCCGCCGCAACCATGCTCATCGCGAACATGGCCACTAGGCAGAGCCCCGCGATCCGTAGTAACTTCATGGGCAACTTCATGTTGTGCATCTCCTTGACTTTGTATCATTATGGACTTAGTGGGTTTGGGGGCCGACGCCGAGGCGTCCTCTCTACGGGACGCTCCGGTCCCGGCTCTCTATGGTTCTGCTTCGCAGTCCTCCTTCGGAGGCTCCGGCCGCAAGACCATCTGCGACCATAAACTCAGATATCGGACTGCTGGCACAGCTTAGCACGATGTCAATGAGCATGCAAGGGGTGTCTCGTGCTTCCCCACGCACCGAGATCTAAAGGCCCCGACGCCCCGCCGCGGGGCACGGAGGCCCCGCGCACCTGGCCCCCGGGCGGCCCCCCACCACTCACGTGGACGATCCCCAAAGACCCACTCAGGGCAGGAGCTTGCCGGGGTTCATGATGCCCGCCGGGTCCCACCGCTCCTTCAGCGCGCGCAGCGCCTCCACGCCCTGCGCGCCCACCTCGCCCGCGAGCCACGGAGCGTGGTCGCGGCCCACCGCGTGGTGGTGGGTTACGGTGCCGCCGTTCGCCGCGATCGCGTCGGTGGCGGCGCGCTTCACGGCCACCCACTGCTCGATCTCGTGGCCCTCGCGCTGCGCGGCCAGCAGCGTGAAGTACAGCGACGCGCCCGTCTCGTAGAGGTGCGAGACGTGGCACCCCACCACGCCCGGGGTGCCCTGGCCGCTCAGCGCTCCCTCGATCGCGTGGAGGGTCGCGCGGTACAGGCGCGGGAGGTTCGACCAGCGGGTCGCCGTCTCCAGGGTCTCCGCCATCACGCCGTGCGTCAGCAGCTCGTCGCGCAGGTACGGGGCCGCGAAGCGGTGCGCCTTCCACGCCTCGCCCGGGGAGCGGCCCACCGGGAGGCCGCCGTGGGCGTGGATCAGCTCGTGCGCGCGCCTGCGGCGGCGCTGCCACCTCCTCGGGGGCGCCCTCGAAGCCGAGCACCGCCAGGCAGCCGGCGTGGTAGCCGCGCGCGCCGAGGTACGCTCGGCCGAGGCGGCCCTGCAGCGCCCGCGCTCCGCCCCTCCGCGCCGCGGCGTCTGCCTGGGCGAGCGTCAGGCGTGTCTCCGACTCGTCGCTGAGCCGTACAACCGCCGGCGCCGTGCGCTCCTGGGCCATCGCGCGCAGCGTCTCCACGCCCGCCTGGAAGTCCTCGAAGAAGACCCCTTCGTACTGCTCGGCCTGTGGCGCGGGGCGCACACGCAGGTCGAGCTCGTGGATCACGCCCACCGTGCCCTCCGAGCCGACCACGAGGCGTCGCAGGTCCGGGCCCGCGGCGCTCGCCGGGTGCGCTGGGAGCTCCACCTCCCCCGTCGGTGTGCTCGCGCGCAGGCCGAGCACGAGCTCCTCGAAGCGCCCGTAGCCCGTCGACGCCTGGCCGGCCGAGCGGGTCGCCGCGCAGCCGCCCACCGACACGTGCTCGTAGGACTGCGGGCGGTGGCCCGTCGTCAGGCCCTCCGCCGCGAGGTACCGCTCGAGCGCGGGGACGCGCGCGCCCGCCTGCACGGTCACGATCCGCGACTCGCGGTCCAACCGCACGACCTCCCCGAGGCGACGCAGGTCCAGCGCGATCACCGCGGCGTGCTTGCCGCGCAGGGGCGCCACGCCCCCGACCACGCTCGTGCCGCCCCCGAACGGCACCACGGCCACCGCGCGGCGCGCGCACACCTCCAGCACCGCGCGCACCTGCTCCGGGCTGGACGGGTACGCCACCGCGTCCGGTGCGCCCTCGGGTTCGCCCGCGCGCAGGCGCACGAGGTCGGGGTAGCCCCTGCCGGCCGCGTGCGCCGACGCGCTCGGCGTGGTTGTCGCGCACCCCCTCCTCGCCGAGCACCCCTGTCAGCTCGGCGCGGGCGCCCTCGGGCAGCGCCGTCGGCTCCAGCCGCACGCTCGCGAGCGCCACCGGCGGGCGCAGGCGCCCACTCGCCGCGCCCTCGGCCCCCACGGTCTCGCGCACGAGCTCAAGTGCGCGCGGCCCCAGGGCAGGCGGGCGGGCCGGGTCTCCCCACCCCCACCACCGCATCGGTGGGACCTCGGTCATCGGCTCCCCACCGGCCCCCCGCCCGCGGGAGCGCCCGCCGGGGAGCAGTCGGAACCGCCCGCCGGGGGAGCCACGTGAGCCGCGAGCGCCAGGGGCTCAGCCAACGATCCGCTCCAGACCGTCGAGCGCCTCCTCAAGCGTCGCGCGCGCCGCGCGGCGGATGCGGTTTGCGCCGAGGTGGGGGAACAGGCCCTTGAGCGCCTGGCGCAGCTCGATCGTCACGTCCGTCGCCGTCCCGTCGGGCTGCAGGCGCAGCTCCGTCTCCGCCGCGCTCAGCACGCGGGCGAACGGGGTGCCCTCGATCCGCTGGGCCCACTGCAGCACGAGCGCGCGCTCGTCGGCGCGCCACCTGGAAGTCGGCGCGCACCATCCGCCCCCGCGGGCTGGCGAGCACCTCTGTGAAGGCATCGCGCTCGACCGCCTCCACGCGTGCCACGCGCGGCCACCACCGGGGCAGGTGATGAGGGTCGCAGAGCAGCTCCCACACCTCCCCCGCGGGCGCGGCGACGGTGCGGGTGCGCCGGGTGGTGGGCACGCGCGTTCGTTCCCCGCCCGCCGGCCCGCCTCAGCCGGCGATCTTGCGCAGGTCTCGCACCAGCAGCAGGTGGCGGAGGTTGCGTGGTCACCGCGGCGAGGTTCTCGAGCGCCTCCAGCGCCTCCTTGCGCCGCTGCGGGTTGCGCGAGCGCAGCGCCGGGGCGAGGATCTGCTGCAGCAGGTTCGCCTCGCGGTCGGCGGAGGAGCGGAACGTTCGAGGTTGCGCCCGCCGACGCCGTACCGCGCCAGTTCGGCGACCGCGCGCACGATCTCCCGCTCGGTTTCGTCGTAGTAGCCGCGCGCCGCCGCGCTGCTCGCCGCGGACGACCCCGTACTCCTCCAGCTCGCGCACGAGCTTCACGTCGGCGTGCGTGTCCTCGACCACTTCCTCCAGCGAGTACAGCGCGCCGGTGTCCCCGCGTACGGTGACGCTCGCGCGCCGGGCGACGCGCGGGCCGCCCGCTCCGCGGTGTGGAGGAGCCGGCGGGGTGCGCCGTCGCCGCCGCCGGGCACTGGCGTCTCGCCGGAGCGGCCCGCCGCGAGCTCCTGGCGGATCACGCGCAGCGGCAGGAACTCGTCGCGCTGCATCCGCAGGATCGTGCGCAGGCGCGCCACGTCGCCCTGGGTGTAGAGGCGGTAGCCGCCCGGGGTGCGGCGCGGGGTGAGTAGCTTCTGGTCCTCCAGGTAGCGGATCTTGGAGATCGAGATGTCGGGGAACTCCTGCGCGAGCGCCTTGCACACCGCGCCGATCGTGATCGGCTTCGGGGCGCCCCGCGGGGAGGCCGGGCTCGAGCTCGCCGACGTCGACGCCGGGGGCGGGGGCGGGGCTGCGGGGGGCGCTGCCAGGGTTGGTTGTCGGGGCGGAGGCCATCTCTCTCCTCGTCAGCGCGCGTGGAAGGTCAGCTTGTACTTGCCGATCTGCAGCTCGTCGCCGTCTTCGAGGCGGTGGGACTCGATCCGCTCGCGGTTGACGTACGTGCCGTTCAGCGAGCCGCAGTCGTCGATGTGCCACTCGTCGCCGCGGCTGATCAGCAGCGCGTGGTCGCGCGAGACGGTGATGTCGTCGAGGAACACCGCCGATGTCGGGGCGGCGGCCGACGCTCATCCGCTCGCCCGCCATCGGGAAGCTCTCCCCCACGCGCCCGCCGCCGGCGCGAATCACGAGCGCCGGCCCGCGCGCGGTGACCTCGTCCGAGCTCGACCGGCACGAGCTCGCCGCTCTCGTCGATGCGGTACGTGGCGGTGACTGGATCCCCACCCGCCAACCCCCCGCCCGCCCCTCAGCCGACTCACCGGGGTCCTCGCCGCGCAGCGAGGCGCCGCAGTGCTGGCAGAAGTTGGCGCCCTCGCCGCCTGCGGAGCCGCACTCGGGGCAGTGCGCCGCCATCGGTTACAGCTCCTTCAGGCGCCCCGCGGCGTGTCGGAGCAGCGCGGGGGTGTCCGCGGCGCGTCCCACCGCTAGGCCTCGTCGGTCGCGGCGGCGCCCTGACGCCGGGCGAGGATCTCGGTGAGCTGCGGCCACGTCCGCGCCGGTGATGAGCTGCTCGCCGTTGCCGTGCCGCTGCTGCAGGCGGTTGACGAGCTCGGCGCGCAGGATGTCGATCTTGCCGTGCAGGATCCGCCGCCGGTAGGAGATGTCGGTCTCCTCGTCGGTGAGCTCGCGGATGAGGTCCTTCAGCTCTGCGTCCGAGAGCGAGCCTAGGTCGGGAAACGTGTCCATGCGGGTCGTGCTCCTCTCGGGGTGTCTGTTCGCGCCGGGTTGCGGCAGCGCCGGTTGATCGCGAACACTATAGCCGCAAGCGTCAAGCTGAGGTTGAGGGCTCCAAGTGGGCCGGCTAGGGCTCGCCCGAGACTGCCCGCACCGCCAGGCCGTCGCGCACGTACAGCGCCGAGGCGGCCAGCGAAAGCGCGAGGCCGACGTACAGCAGGACCGCCCCGAGCCCTTCGAGGCCGACCATCGCGAAGAAGAACGCGCCCATCAACGGCGCCACGGAGAGGCGCCCGGGCCAGTTGATGCGCAGCTCCAGCGCCGTGCGCGAGGCCGTAGCGCGCCGAGCGCGAGCATCGCTAGCTCACGCGCCACCAGCACCGCCAGCGCCCAGCGGGGCAGCAGCGCGAAGTGCCAGCAGACGACCACCCCGGAGATCGCCAAGCAGGCGGTCGGTGAGCGGGTCCATCAACGCTCCCAGGCGGCTGTACTGGCGGGTCACGCGAGCGGCGATCCCGTCGGCGTAGTCGCCCCAGCCGATCACCGCGAACAGCACCGCGGGCAGCGCGCCGACGCCGTCGGCGCCGGAGAGCGCCAGCACCAGGAACACTGGGATCAGCGCCAGGCGCAGGAAGCCGATCGCGTTGGGGACCGTCCACGGCCGCAGCGGCTGGCCGGCGGCGGTCTCGGGCGGCGGGGGGCCGGAGCGGTCGAGGCCGACCAGACGACGTGCACTCAGGGGAGGGTCTGGCAAAGCTCGTCCACCGCCCGCAGCAGCACCTCGGAGTCGGCGCCCAACGGCAGGCCGGGAGCGCTCTGGCGGCCGCGGCGCAGCTGCACCTCGACCTCACCCGACTCCAGCGACTTCCGTCCCACGGTGAGCCGCAGCGGGCAGCCGAGCAGCTCGGCGTCGGCGAACTTCTCCCCCGTGCCGACGTCGCGGTCGTCGTAGAGCACCTCCACGCCGCCGCGCGCGCAGCGTCTCGTACACCCCGTCGGCGGCGTCGCGCTCGGGCGTGCCGGGCTTGCCGAGCGCCACGAGGTGCACCGCGAACGGCGCGAGCGCGCGCGGCCAGGAGATGCCGTGCTCGTCGGCGTACTGCTCGACCGCGGCCGCAACCACGCGCGCCGGGCCGATCCCGTAGGAGCCCATCCAGATCGGGTGCTCGGCGCCGTGCTCGTCGAGGTAGCGCGCTCCGAGCGGCTCGGAGTAGCGGGTGCCGAGCTTGAAGATGTTGGCGATCTCGATCGCGGGCTCGATCCGCAGCGGCTCGCCGTCGAGCTCCTCGCCCTCCCGCAGCTCGTCGCTGGCCCAGCCGCGCGCGCACCACCTCGGCGTTGGCCGCGTACCCCGACTCGGTCAGCACCACCTCGTCCTCCCCCGCGGCGCAGGGCGCCATGTACTCGTGCGCGCCGCTGCCGCCCATCATCCCGACGTCGCCCTCGACGCGGTAGAAGCGCAGGCCGGTGCGCTCCATGATGCGGTCGTAGGCGCCCACCTGCCGGTCGTAGCTGACCGCCAGCCCGGCGGCGTCGCGGTCGAAGGTGTAGGCGTCCTTCATCACGAACTCGCGCGTGCGCAGCACCCCCGCGCGGGGGCGGGGCTCGTCGCGCTCCTTGACCTGGAAGTGGTAGAGCGGCCAGCGGCAGGTCGCGGTAGGAGCGCACCGTCTGGGCGATGTGGAAGGTGACGGCCTCCTCGTGGGTCATCGCAAGCACGAGCTCCGAGCCCTTGCGGTCGGTGAGCTTGAACAGCTCCTCGATCTCGATGCGCCCGGTCTTGCGCCACGGCTCGGCCGGCTGCAGCACCGGCATCAGCATCTCCTGCGTGCCGATCGCGTCCATCTCCTCGCGGATGATTGCCACGACGCGCTGGTGCACCCGCCAGCCGGCCGGCAGCCACGTCCACATGCCGGCGCCCATCTGGCGCACCAGCCCGGCGCGCACCATCAGCTTGTGCGAGAGCGCCTCCGCGTCGGCGGGGGCCTCGCTCTCGGTGGGCAGCAGGTACTCGGAGAGACGGGTCACGAGAGGGGAGCCTAGAGGCTTTGATAGAACAGCGACCAATAGCCGAGCGTCCCCGAAGAGAGAGAAGGAGCCCCCGATGGCCTACACAGTTCCGCCGCTCCCCTACGCGTACGACGCGCTGGAGCCGCACATCGACAAGCAGACGATGGAAATCCATCACGACAAGCACCACCAGGCGTACGTGGACAAGGTCAACGCCGCGCTGGCGGGCACGGAGTGGGCCGACAAGCCGATCGAGGAGGTGCTGAAGAACCTCGACAGCCTCGGCGAGAAGGAACGGCCGTCAAAAACAACGGCGGCGGCCACTACAACCACACGCTCTTCTGGGAGAGCATGGCGCCGGGCGGCGGCGGCGCGCCCGACGGCGCGCTGGCGGAGGCGATCGACGCGGCGTTCGGCTCGTTCGCGGAGTTCCAGGCGAAGCTGAAGGAAACAGGCGTCAACCAGTTCGGCTCCGGCTGGTCGTGGCTCGTGCACGACGGCTCGGGACTCGCGGTCGTGGGCAGCGCCAACCAGGACAACCCGATCTCAGCCGGCAAGACGCCGCTGCTCGGCGTGGACGTGTGGGAGCACGCCTACTACCTGAAGTACCAGAACCGCCGCCCCGACTACCTCGACGCGTGGTGGAACGTCGGTGAACTGGGCGAAGGTCGCGGAGCGGTTCGCAGCGGCCGACTGGCGCTGAAAAAGGGATGGGCTCCGCGGGCCGAGCCCGCTCCGCCGGGAGGGTCGCGTGCCGGTGTTTCTGGGGTCAGCCCCGCGAGAAGCGCCGGCCGGCGACGGGCGACACGGCCTCGTCGAGCCGCGCCGGCGCAGCGGAGCCGCCGTTGCCCACAGCCGGCGTGAGCATCGACTCGAGCACCGCGTCGGCCGCCTCGTCGTTGGCGGCCGCGGCGGCCTCCAGCGCGGCCATTTTCTCGGGGGTCATCTGCGTGTCGTCCTCGTTGGCGGCGAGCCATGCGCGCGCCTCGGCGGCGGCGTGCTCGTCGCGCTGGACCGTCTTGCCGGCGGCGTAGTAGCGGTCGATCTCCTTGAACAGCTCATCCACGAGCTGCTCGGTGGGGACCTTCTTCAGCGGCTCGCCCTTGGAGTAGATCATCCCCATGTCTTTGGCGCCGGTGATGCCGAAGTCGGCGTGGCGGGCCTCGCCGATGCCGTTGACCGCGCAGCCGAGCACGGAGACCTCGATCGGGTCCTCGTAGGCTTCCAGGCGCCGCTCGACCTCGGCGACGACGGAGTCCATGTCGAACTGCAGCCGCCCGCAGGTGGGACAGGCGATCAGGTCGGGGCCGCGCTCGCGCAGCTTCAGCGCCTTGAGGATCTCCCAGGCGACCTTGACCTCCTCCTCGGCGTGGAAGGTCGAGAGCGAGATGCGGATCGTGTCGCCGACCCCGTCGGCGAGCAGCGTGCCGAGCCCGACGGCTGACTTCAGCGAGCCCGACCACTTGGTGCCGGCCTCGGTCACGCCGAGGTGCAGCGGGTAGGGGATCTTCTCCGCCAGCAGGCGGTTGGAGGCGATCGTGTTGGGCACCGAGGTGGACTTCATCGAGACCTTGAAGTCGTCGAAGTCGAGGCTCTCCATCAGCGCCACGGTCTCCAGCGCCGCCGTGACGAGCGCCTCGCACGGGGTTGTCGTACTCGAGCTGGCGCAGGTGGCGGGGCAGCGAGCCGGAGTTGACGCCGACGCGCAGCGGCATGCCGCGCTGCGGCCAGCGCCACGACCTCGCCCACCTTCTCGGGCCCGCCGATGTTGCCGGGGTTGATCCGCACGCAGTGCGCGCCGGCCTCGATCGCCTTCAGCGCGAGCGTGTGGTTGAAGTGGATGTCGGCGATCACCGGGATCGGCGAGCGCTCGACGATGGTCTTCAGCGCCTCGACGTCCTGCTCGCGGGGCACCGCGACGCGCACGATGTCGGCGCCGGCCTCGGCGACCTTCACGATCTGATCCATCGTCGCCGCGAGGTTGGCGGTCTCGGTCTTGGTCATCGTCTGCACGGCGACGGGCGCGCCGCCGCCGATCGGGACGCCTCCTACAGTGATCTGCCGCTCCGAGGCCATGTGTACCGTGATTCTACGATGACGCGCGGCACCTCCGGCCTCTGACACGACGCCCCCGAGGTGTACGCCACGGCGCGCGGGCCGCTGGCGCGGATCGCCTCCCCCTACGCCGCCCGCGCGCGCCGGCGCCGCCACGAGCGCTTCTTCGCGCTGACGCGCCTGCCGCCGGGTGGGCGGGTGCTGGACGTGGGCTGCGGCGCGCTCGGCCTGCGGGCGCTGGAGCCGAGCTGGACATCACCGGCGTGGACATCGCGCCCACGCCCGGGCTACCCCGGCCCATTCGTGCAGGCCGATGCGGCCGAGGGCCTGCCGTTCGCCGACGGGGAGTTCGACCTCGTGTACTGCAACAGCGTGATCGAGCACGTCCCGCCGGCGCGCCGCGAGGCGTTCGCCGCCGAGCTGCGCCGCGTCGGCCGCGGCTGGTACGTGCAGACGCCGGCGTGGTCGTTCCCGATCGAGCCGCACGCGCTGCTGCCGTTCGCGCACTGGCTGCCGCCGCGCCTGCGCCGCCCCTACTGGCGGCTGGGCGCGGCCGGCGCGTGGGAGGAGATCGAGCTGCTGCGCCGCCGCGAGCTGGAGGCGCTGTTCGGGCCGGCGCTGCCAGAGCGCGTGGGACCGTTGGTCAAGAGCTGGGTGTGCGTACAAGCGCCGGGCGCCCCCGGCGATTGACCAGCCAATCTCGCTACCCCCCCAAACGACCGATGTCGTTGGAAACGCCGTTGATGACGAGGAACGCAAGCAGCACGATCCCGATCGAGCTGAAGCGCCACATCGCGGCGAGCGAGACCCGCCGGCCGCGGACCTTCTCGGCGACCGACCACAGCACGTGGCCGCCGTCGAGCGGCAGGAACGGGAAGAGGTTGATGATGGCGAGCGCAAGCGAGACGAAGCCGAGGATCACGAGCGCGTAGCCGGCGCCCAGGGCGACGCTTCCTGGGTGACGACTGTGATCCCCACGATGCTGCTGAACTGGTGGCGAACCTTCGGCGCTGGTGAAGGCGTGGCCAATGTTGGTGAGCGTGTGGGCGGTGATCCCCCACATCTCGCCGAGCGCGGTGCCGGCGGCGGCGAACGGGCCGTAGCGCTTGCGGCTGGCGCCGAAGTCGAAGCCGATCAGCATGCGGTGCAGCGGTGCGGTGTAGCGGGGGTAGACCGAGAGCGTGACCGTACGACCCGCGCGCCTGACGGTGAGCTGCACTGGCGTCGCCGCGCGGCAGCCTTCGCGCGGCGTTCCGGCGCAGCGGTGCGCGCCGATCGCCCGATCGCGGAAGTGACGGTCACTGGTCGCCCGTCGATCGCGAGGATCCGGTCGCCGAGCCTGAGCGTGCCGTAGGCGGGCTCCGCCTTCTCGATCGCCGCCACGCGGGTGCTCGGGACGCGCGTGTGGATCGAGGGGTTGAGGTTTTCGAGCGTGGTGGTGCCGTCGAGGCTGCCGGAGAGGAGGATCGCCCAGAACAGCAGGAACGCGATCAGCAGGTTGACGCCGGGTCCGGCAAGGATCACGACGATGCGCTTCCACGGCGGCTGGTTGTAGTAGGCGCGCTGCGCGACGTCAGGGTCGAGCCCCTCCAGTTCCTGCGGGCTCATCCCTGTGATCTTCACGAACCCCCCCGCGGGGATCGCGCCGATCATGTACTCGGTTTCCCCCCTGCGCACCCCGAAGAGCTTCGGGGGAAAGAACAACGAGAAGCGCTCCACGCGCATCCCGACGGCCTTGGCGACGGTGAAGTGACCGAGCCTCGTGCAGGACGACCAGGGCGGCGATGCCGAGGATGGTGATGACCCAGCTCATTGGCGGGGTGAGGGTGGAGCCGGGGCGGGCGGGATTCCAGACTGCCCCACCCAGGTGTCGCTCGAGCAGCTCATGCCTCTCAGTTTGGCAGGCGGCGGCGATACTTCAGTCGGGTGGCGCAGTTGCTGGTCGGCGCCAGGGTCTCAGCGATCAGACGACGGTCAACCGGAGCTTGGGATCGAGCCGACGCAGATCGTCGGGGTCGCTGGTCACGACTCCCTGCCTGTGGCGGCGGGCGCAAACCGCAACGCTTGCGTCGATCGCGTCGCTGCCGCGGCGCAGTCCGAGCAGCAGGCCCACAACCCGCGCGGTTGGGTCATCGAGGGGCACGACGCTCGTGCGATCGTCCTTCAGCAGGCGCGCCAGGCGCGTTTGGCGACGGGGGTCCCTGAACACCTGCGCGAGCACACCGGCGGGAATGTGCAGGGTCGCATCCGGCTCGGCGCGGGCCCGTCGCAGGAGCGCATGCACGCGCTCGTCTCCGCGCTCCAGCGCGATTAGGGCACCGGCGTCGAGGGTGAGCCCCTTCAATTCGGATCGGACAGGGCGAGGGCGGCGTCCGCCCAGGCGTATGCCTCGGCGCTGGGCTCCCCGTACTCGGCGGTCAGTTCCGCCACCAGCTCGGCGAGGCTGTGCTCATCCTTTTCACGGACGGGCCCGACGAGGGCCTCGGCGAGCGCGGCGGAGACGTAGCCGGACACGCTCGCGGCCTCGCCGCGGACGACTGCCTCGCGCACCTGCTCGACCTGTTCCGCGGGCAGGGAGACCGTGATCTTCGCCACCTTGGTCATACTAGGATCATACCAGGCTGGCAGACGTAGGAGGACGGGACTGGGCGGTGAAGCGGGAGCTTCGCGGTGGGGTATTCGGTGTAGAGCCATACTCTCTCTATCCGACACCCCGTGGTGAGGGGGACAGAGGTCACGGGAGCTGAAAGGCACCGCGAGCTTCGGACACACCTCACCCCAGCGCGGCGACGGCCTCGGCCGCGAGGGCGCGCGCCTCGCGGTCGGCCTCGTACAGCGACTCGAACGCGCGCACTGGCGCGGCGGGCAGCGCGCTCGAGCGTCCGCTTCGATCACGGCCGGGATGCCGGTGAAGGGCAGGCGCCCCTCGATGAAGGCGTGCACGGCGATCTCGTTGGCGGCGTTCAGCACGCACGGCGCCGTGCCCCCCGCGGCGCCGCCGCGCGCGCGAGCGCCAGGCAGGGGAACGCGTCGAGGTCGACCGCCTCGAAGGTCAGCTCGCCGACGCTCACGAGGTCGAGCGGCTCGATCGGGAGCGTCCACGCTTTCCCCGCCGTGCAGCGCGTAGGAGATCGCCACGCGCATGTCGCGCGGGCCGATGTGGGCGAGCATGCGCGCCGTCGGCGAGCTGGATCAGCCCGTGAACGAGCGACTGCGGGTGGACGACCACGTCGATGCGCTCGTAGGGGGTGCCGAACAGGTGGTGGGCCTCCATCAGCTCCAGGCCCTTGTTCATCAGCGTGGCCGAGCCGATCGTGTTCATGCTCCCCATCGCCCACGTGGGGTGGGCGAGCGCCTGGGCGACCGTCACCTCCTCGCAGCTGCGCGCGTGTGCGCCACGGAACGGCCCACCGGAGGCGGTGATCGTGAGCCGCTCCACCGCTCCCGGGGGCTGGCCCGCGAGCAGCTGGTGCAGGGCGGTGTGCTCGGAGTCCACGGGCACGATCTGCGCGCCGGTGGCTTCGGCGAGCGCGGTGACCAGCTCACCGCCGACGACCAGCGACTCCTTGTTGGCGAGCGCGAGGTCGATGCCCTCGCCGAGCGTCGCCACGGTCGGCCCCAGGCCGGCGGAGCCGACGAGCGCGTTGAGCACCAGCTCGGCGCCCGACTCCACCACCAGCCGCACGAGCCCCTCCGCGCCGCCGAGCACCTCCCCCCCGTCCCACGCCTCGCGCAGCGCGCGCGGCGGCGTCGGGCTCGACCAGCGCGATCCGCCCCACCCCGTGGGCGCGAGCCTGCTCGACGCAGCGCCTCCCACGAGCGCTCGGCGGAGAGGCCGACCAGCTCGAACTCCTCGCTGCGGCCCACGATGTCGAGCGCCTGCGTGCCGATCGAGCCGGTGGAGCCGAGGATCAGCAGGCGCTTGGGCATCGGACCGAGGGTAGTGGCGGGGGGCAAGCGCGGTGGGCGGGCGGCCCGCGGGAGCCAGGTGCCCGGAAGGGCTTCGCCTGAAGGCCCACGTCCCGAGGACCCAGAGCCGACCTAGTGCACATACGCCAACCAGATGTAGTAGCCGACGACCGCCGTGAACAGCACCCCGTCGAGGCGGTCGAGCGCGCCGCCGTGCGCGCCGAACAGCCTGCCCGGCGTCCTTGACGCCGGCCTCGCGCTTGATGAACGACTCGAACAGGTCGCCGACGGGACCGGCGAGCGCGACGCCGAGGCCGAGCACGAGCGCGTGCGTGCCGGGCAGCCATTCCTGGTAGCGCCCGGCCAGCCACACCGCGACGACGGCGCAGGTCATCCCGATCACCAGCCCCTCGACGGTCTTGCCGGGCGAGATCGAGGGCGCGAGCGGGCGGCGGCCGAAGAGGCGCCCGCCGAGGTAGGCGCCGGTGTCGCCGAGGAACGTGCCGACCAGCACGTCGATCACGATGCCCTCGCCGTGGGGCAGCTGGCGCAGCATCACGGCGTGGGCGAGCGCGAGGCCGATCCAGAAGATCGCCGAGCAGCGTGATCGCCAGCCCGCCGACACTGAGGCTGGGGCTGGCGTGAGCGTCAGCAGGAACAGCAGCGGCAGCGAGGCGACCGCCGCGAGCAGCACTTTGCGGGAGGGCCGCCGTACAGCGCCGCGGCGAGCAGCCCCGCGAGCGCGATGAAGCCCGGCGAGGCGCACAGGGTGGGCGCGCTCGTACATCGCGAAGAGCTCGTGCAGGCAGATCCAGCCGAGCGCGAACACGCCGAGCGCGAAGACGGGGCCGCCCTCGATCACGATGAACAGCGCGAACGCGATCGCGGGCAGCGCGGCGAGCACGCGCGCGGCGAGGTCCGAGCGCCCGGCGGCTCATCGCCCGCCGAAGCGCCGCCGCCGGGCGCTGAACTCGGCGAGGGACTGCTCCAGCGCCGCGCGCGTGAAGTCGGGCCACAGCTCCTCGCGGAAGACGAGCTCGGAGTAGGCGGACTGCCACAGCAGGTAGTTGGAGAGCCGCCGCTCGCCGGAGGTGCGGATGATCAGGTCGGGGTCGTGCATCTCCGGCGCGTACAGGCAGCGGCGGAACTCCTCCTCGGTCGGATCTGGCCGCGGAGCCCGCGGCCCCGACTCGCCGCGCCGCCATCCTTGCCTGCGAAGCGCCGGCGGCGTCGACGATCTCCGCGCGCCCGCCGTAGTTGAAGGCGACGAACAGCGTGATCGTGCCGTTGGCGTCGGTCAGCTCTTCCGCCCAGCGCATCTGCTCGACGCAGATCCTCGGGCACCCCCTCGCGGCGGCCGATGAAGCGCATCCGCACGCCCTCGGCGTGCAGCTCGGGGGTCTCGCGGGCGATGCGGCGCGAGAACATCTCGAACAGCCCCTGCACCTCGGCGGCGGGAGCGCGACCAGTTCTCGGTGGAGAAGGAGTACACGGTCAACTCCTCGATCCCGAGCTCGACGGCGTCGCGCAGGCGCGCCTTGACGGTGTCGGCTCCCGCCTCGTGCCCCGCGTTGACGGGCACCCCCGTGCGCGCGCCCAGCGGCCGTTGCCGTCGGTGATGATCGCCACGTACCGCGCCGTCGGACCCTCCTCGGGCGCGTGCCACTCGGACGCCATCAGACTTCGAGGATCTCCTCTTCCTTGGCCTTGAGCACCCCATCGAGGTCGGCGACGCGAGTGTCGGTGAGCTTCTGCAGCTCGACCTCGGCGCGGTGCTCGTCGTCGGAGCCGGCCTCGCCCGGCCTCCTTGAGCTCGCGCAGGTCGTGCATCACGTCGCGGCGCACGTTGCGGATCTTGACGCGCCCCTCCTCGATCAGGTGGCGCACGACCTTGACCAGCTCGCGGCGGCGTTCCTCGGTGAGCTCGGGCACGGCGAGGCGCACGACGGAGCCGTCGTTGGAGGGGTTGAGGCCGACGTCGGACTCGTTGATGGCCTTCTCGATGAACTTGATCGAGGACTTGTCGTAGGGCTGCACGGTGAGCAGCCGCGCTTCGGGCGCGGAGATCGTCGCGAGCTGGTTGAGCGGGGTGGGGGCGCCGTAGTAGTCGACCACGACGCGCTCCAACAGCGCGGGGCAGGCGCGGCCGGTGCGCACGGTAGCCAGCTCGTGCTGGGTGGCCTCCACGGACTTGGCCATCCGCCCGCCCGCGTCCTCGAGCAGCTCGTCGATCATCTCAGCGGCCACGACCGCCTCCCCCTCTCGTCGGCGTCTCGGCGACAGCCTGCGCCTTCAAATCCTCAGCCACCGCCATCCTCCTCACTCGGACACTGTCGATACCAGCGTGCCCACACGCTCCCCGGAGATTATCCGCGAGATCGAGCGCTCGTCGTCCATGTTGAAGACGTTGAGCGGCATCCCGTTCTCCATGCACAGCGCAAGCGCCGTGGAGTCCATCACGCGCAGACGGCGCTCGAGCGCCTCCATGTGGGTGATCTCGGGGATGAACTGCGCGGTGGGGTCGAGCGCGGGGTCGGCGGTGTAGACGCCCTCGACGCCGTTCTTGGCCATCAGGATGATCTCGGCGTGCACCTCGGCGGCGCGCAGCGCGGCGGCGGTGTCGGTCGTGAAGAACGGGTTGCCGGTGCCGCGCGGCGAAGATCACGACGCGCCCCTTCTCCAGGTGGCGCATCGCGCGGCGGCGGATGTACGGCTCGGCGACCTCGGAGATTGCCGAGCGCCGACTGCACGCGCGTGTCGGTGCCGGTCTTCTCCAGCGCGTCCTGCAGCGGCAGCGCGTTGAGCACGGTGGCGAGCATCCCCATGTAGTCGGCGGTCGAGCGGTCCATCCCCGCCGCGGCGCCCTGCATGCCGCGGTAGATGTTGCCGGCGCCCACCACGATCGCGACCTCGCACCCCCTGCTCGCGCACGGCGGCGACCTGCCGCGCGACGGCGGCGACGCGCTCGGGGTCGGTGCCGAACTCGAGCTCCCCCATCAGCGCCTCGCCGGAGAGCTTCAGGAGGATGCGTTTGAAGGCAGGGGCCACGGTGGCAGAGAGCCTACAGTTTGGGGTTGGGGCGCATCCGCGCAGGTCGGCGCCGCGACCGGTCGAGGGGTGCGCGGAGCCTCCGTGCTCCGCGTCCGCGCGCGTCTGCCCGACCGCGCCGCGCCCTCGGTTCGCGCAAGCTCCGGGTCGCCGGCTGCCGGCGTCGCGAGGCCACCAGACGAGGCCGGCCTACTGGCCAACCGCGAAGCGCACGAAGCGGCGGACACCACGTTCTCGCCGGTCTTGGCGGTCAGCTCGTCGCGCAGCTGCTGCACCGTCTTGCCCTCGAACTTGGGGTTGTGCAGCTCCTGCTCGAGCAGCACGATCGTCTCATACCACGCGTCGAGCTTGCCGGTGACGATCCGCTCGCGCACGTTCTCGGGCTTGTCTGCCGCCTCCTGCTCATAGATACGGGCCTCGGCGTCGCGCCGCTCGGCGGGCACGTCCTCGCGGCTGACGTAGGCGACGGTGGGTGAGGCGGCGATCTGCATCGCGACGTCGCGGGCGAAGCCGGTGAAGTCCTCGTTGGTGGCGACGAAGTCGGTGTTGCAGTCCACCTCGATCAGCACCCCGACCTTCGCGCCGGGGTGGATGTATGCCTGCACGGTGCCCTCGGTGGCGACGCGCTCGCCGAGGTCCTGGATCTTCTTGCCCTGGCGCAGGCGCAGGAGCTCGATCGCTTTCTCGAGGTCCCCCGCGGCCTCCGAGAGCGCCTTCTTGCAGTCCATCATCCCCGCGCCGGTGCGGTCGCGCAGGGCCTTCACGTCCTTGGCGCTGACCTCGACCGCGCTCATGGTGTGCTGGCCCCCTCGGGGGTCTGGACGACGGCCGCATCGCCGACAGGCTGGGGTTCGACCGGTGGGGCCTCGACACTCTCGGGAGCCGGCGTCTGCGGGTCGGGCGAGACCGGCTCAGGGGGCGCCTCGGGCACGGCAGCCGCCGGGCTCTCTGCCACAGGTGCCGCTGGGGGCTCAGGGGGCGCCTCGGGCACGGCAGCCGCCGGGCTCTCAGCCACCGGTGCCGCTGGGGGCTTGGGCGCGGCCTGCGCCTGTGCCGGGCCCGTCGCGGGTGCAGCCTGAGGCGCGGCGGGTGCAGCCTCAGCAGCCGCGGCAGCGGCCGCCTGCTGGGCGGCGAGGCGTTCCTGGGCCTGCTGCGCGGCCTGTTCCTCGGCCTCGCGGCGGGCGGCGTCTTCCTCGGCTTCGCGCTTGGCGCGGGCCTCGGCCTCGACGCGAGCGCGCTCCTCGGCTTCCTGGCGGGCGCGTTCCTCCTCGGCGCGGAACACGGAGCGGCCCTCGGCGACGACGTCCCCGATCGCACGGGTGATCAGCGAGCAGGAGCGGATCGCGTCGTCGTTGCCGGGGATCACGAAGTCGATGCCGTCGGGGTCGCAGTTGGTGTCCACGAGGCCGATGATCGGGATTCGCAGCCGCTGAGCCTCGTGCACGGCGATCTCCTCGGTCTTGAGGTCGATCACGAACATCGCGTCGGGGACGCGCTGCATGTCTTTGACCCCGCCGAGGTTGGCGCGCAGCTTGAGCAGGTCGGCCTGACGGGCCATCCGCTCGCGCGTGGGCAGCAGCGCGAGCTGGCCCTCGGCCTCGAAGCGTTCGAGGTCGTGCAGGCGGCGGATGCGGAGGTTGATGGTCTGGAAGTTGGTCAGCAGCCCGCCGAGCCAGCGGTGGTTGACGTAAGGCATCCCGGCGGCCGTCGCGACGTCGCGGACGGTGTCGCGGGCCTGCTTCTTGGTGCCGACGAACAGCACCGTGCCGCCCCGGTGGGCGAGGGTGCCGGCGAACTCTTCGAGCCTGTTCCAGCAGCACGGCGGTCTTGAGCAGGTCGATGATGTAGATGCCGGCGCGCTCGCCATGGATGAAGCGGCGCATCTTGGGGTTCCAGCGGCGCGTCTGGTGGCCGAAGTGGACGCCGGCCTCCAGCAGTTCCGCGATTCCGACTTGAGCCACGGTTGCTCCTTAGTATTCCTTGGTGGGTGGGTGCTGTGTATCCGTATGGCGAGCCGCGGACTCACAGTGGCAGACCGGCGTAGGCCGGTCCTGTGAGCAGGGCCGCGATCCGTGCTCCATACGGGTCGAGGTGGATTGACGGCTCAGGATAGCTGCTCGGCGCGCTGGAGGGCGGCCGCGAGGTCGCCCGGCAGGGGCGAGCACAGCTCCAGCGGCTCCCCCGTGAAGGGGTGCTCGAACGCGAGGCGGGCGGCGTGCAGGAACTGGCGCTCCAGGCCGAGCAGGCCGGGCGTCCCGTACTCGGGGTCCCCGGCGACGGGGTGCCCGATCGCCTGGAGGTGCACGCGGATCTGGTGGGTGCGCCCGGTGTCGAGCCGCACGCGCAGCAGCGAGTACTCCGGCAGGGCGCGCTCGAGCTCGAAGCGGGTGCGCGCCTCGCGGGGGAAGTCCCCGCCGACGGCCTTGCGGGTGCGCACCCGGGGGTCGCGCCCGATCGGGGCCTCGATCGTGCCGCTGCGCGCGCGGGGGCGGCCCTCCACGAGCGCGAGGTACTCGCGTTCGATGCGCCGCTCGCCGATCGCGCGCTGCAGCAGCCGGTGGGCCTCCTCGGAGCGGGCGACGACGAGCAGACCGGAGGTGTCGCGATCCAGGCGGTGCACGATCCCCGCGCGCTCCGGCTCCCCCCCCGCCGCGACACCGGCGAGCAGCTGCGAGAGCGTGCCCTCGCGGTGCCCGCGAGCGGGGTGCACGACGAGGCCGGCGGGCTTGTCGACGACCAGCAGGTGTGCGTCTTCGTAGACGATCGTGAATGGCGTGCGTGGAACCATCGCAGCGGCGGGGGCGAGCGCGCGGGCGGGCTCAGGGCTCGTGCCGGCGCTCGACCACAAGCAGGAGGAGCAGGACCCCCAGCGTGATCGAAACGTCGGCGAGGTTGAAGGGGGGCCAGCCGAGGGGCAGCTTGACGAAGTCGGTGACCGACCCCTCGCGCAGGCGGTCGATGACGTTTCCGAGCGCGCCGCCGAGCAGCATGCCCGTCGGCAGCCAGATCCAGCGGCCGCGCCAGCAGTGACGCGCGAAGTAGGCGAGCAACGCGAACAGCGCGAGGCCGATGACGACCGTGACAGCGACGTGGTCGCCGGGCAGGAAGCCGAACGCAACGCCGCGGTTGCGCGTATCCACCAGCTCGACCCCGGGCAGCACCCGGCGTTCTTCGCCGGGGACGATCGCGTTCCGCACGGCGCTCTTTGAGAGCTGGTCGACGACGACGACGACGAGGGCGACGAGTCCGACGCGGATCCAGGGGGAGCGCGTCAACCGCCGATGAGGCCCTGCACGACAACACTGTTGACGAGCTCGAGCACGACGATCGCGATGATCGGGCTGAAGTCGAAGGCCCCATGCCGGGGATGATGCGGCGGAAGATCCGCAGGAACGGTTCGCAGACGTCGCGCAGGAAGCCGATCACGGCGCTGGAGACGCGTGAGTAGGGCGGACGCACGCCGAAGGCGAACAGCCAGCCCACGACGATGTGGGCGAAGATCAGCAGGATGTAGACGTAGATCAGCGTCGAGATGTAGTTGGCGACTTCCGTGCGGGCAGAGGCGAGCAGGAGCGTCATCGGCCACTCCCCCGCCGCGGCGGCCCACCACGCCGGCCGCCTGCCCCTCGGCGCCGCAGCACAGCGTCGAGCGCGTCGCTGAACGCCGCGCGGACCCCCCTACGCTCCAGGGCGTCCACCCCGCGCGCGGTGAGCCCCCCCGGGGAGGACACCTCGCGGCGCAGGGCGAGCGTGTCGTAGTCGCGGCGGCGCAGCAGCTCCGCCGTGCCGGCGAGCGTCTGCACGACGAGCCGGGCGCCCTCGGCGGCCGGGATCCCGCAGCGCACGCCGGCGTCGATCTGGGCCTCGGCGACGAGCGCGACGTAGGCAGGGGCGCAGGACATCAGGCCCATCGCGACGTCCACGAGCGAGTCGTCGAGCACCACCAGGGAGCCGAGCTCGGCGAACAGCTCGCGCACCTGCGCGTCGAGGGCGTGGTCCCCGCTGAGCGCTTCCTTCTCCCGCTCTGGGTCGGCCGCCTGCACGACGGCCCCCTGGCGGACCTCGACCGGCAGCGAGGGCATGAAGCGGTAGACGGGCCGCTCGGGGTACGCCTCCTTCACCGCGTCGAGGGAGGTGGCGGCGAGAATCGAGGCGACCGCTCGCGCGTGCGGGAGCGACCTCCTCGGCGACGCGGTCGAGCTGGGCGGGCTTGTGGCAGAGCACCACAAGCTCGGCGCGGGAGGCGACCTCGGCGTTGCTCGCGAGCGCCTCCCCCCCGGTCTCCTCCGCCAACGCGGCCGGGCACGCTCGGCGACGGGATCGAAGCACAGCACCGGCTGCCCCCACCCGCGGGCGAGCGCGCGAGCCATGTTGCCTGCTCCGATCAGTCCAATCTGCATAGCGCGCCTACCCTACTCGCTGCCCAGCACCGGGCGCATCAACTTTGGTTGAAGAAGCCCTTCTCGATCAGACGGGCGCGCTCCTCCGCGGAGATCTCGACGTTGCGCGGGCGTGAGCATGAAGACCTTGTCGGCGATCCGCTGCATCCCGCCGTCGAGCGCGTAGGTGAGGCCCGAGGCGAAGTCGATCAGGCGCTTGGCGAGGTCGGTTTCGGTGCCCTGCAGGTTGAGGATCACCGGGATCGAGTCCTTGAAGCGGTCGGCGACCTGCTGGGCGTCGTTGAAGGACTTGGGGATCACGAGGTGCACGCGGACGTCGCCGTTGGCGCGCGCGCCGACGGAGCGCAGGTTCGTCGTGGCGTGCCCGCCCGCCCCCGCCCGCCCGCGGGGTTCGTCCTCGGCGAAGATGTCGTCGAACTCGTCGCGGCGGCGGCGCAAGCGCTTGACGTTGGGCCGCTCGCGGTAGCGGTCCTCGAGCGCGGCCTCGTGGGGGGCGTCGTCCTCGTACTCGTCGTGGTACTCCTCGGCGAGGCCGAAGTACACGAGCGCACGGTGCCAGGAGTCGCGAAAGGCCATCAGGGGTCGTTGTTCGCTGAAACTGCGATTTTCCCTGCATATCGTAGCCGTCCCGCTCCCGGAGCCCGGATTGAAGGCCGACCCGCCACGTCCCGTCCTTTGGACGGCGTAGGCGCCCACGGTGCTCGGCCAGAGGCGGCCGGTGGTCAGTCAGCGGTACAGCGCCGCGCCCAGCCGGACGATCGTCGCGCCCTCCTCGCACCGCGACGACGTAGTCCTGGGAGGTGCCCATCGAGAGCTCGCGCAGGCCGTGGGCGGCGGCGAGCTCGCGCAGGGCGGCGAACCAGGGGCGGCTCGCCTCGGGGTGGTGACGAGCGGGGGCATCGTCATCAGGCCGGCGACGGGGAACGGGGAGCGCTCGAGGTAGAGCGGACAGCTCCTCGGGGAGCACGCCGGCCTTGCCGGGCTCGCGGGCGACGTTGACCTGGACCAGCACCTCCAAGTCCGGGCCGGGCCACGTCGCGGTGGCGCTCCAGCGCGCTGCAGCGCCGACTCGGAGGCGAGCGAGTGGACGAGGCGCACGTGGGGCACGATCAGCGGCACGCGGCGGCTCTGCAGCTGGCCGATGAAGTGCCACGCGAAGAGCTCGCCATGGGCGGCGACCTTCGCCTGCAGATCCTGGGCGCGGTTCTCCCCCACGAGCCGCACGCCGGCTCGGCGAGCGCAGGCAGGTCCTCGGGCGCGATGTACTTGGTTGCGGCGAGCACCTGCACCCGTCGGGGTCGCGTCCGACGCGGGCGGCGGCGAGGTCGATCCGCTCGCGCACATAGCGCGAGGTTCTCGCGCACGCGCTCGGCGTCGACGTCGGCGATCAGCTCAGCCACGCCACACGCCGCCTGGCGCCCTGCGCGGAGACCTTCGCGGCGGTGGGAGAAGAGGCGCTCGTCGCAGATCGTGCATACCCCGACGTCCTCGACGTGCGCCACTCCGGCCGCCTCCAGACGCTCGCGGGCGAGGCCGGGGAGGTCGAGGTTGCGCCCGTCGCGGTGTGGGTTGATCTCTGAGCGGTCGCCGAAAGCCGCGTGCACCTCCTCGCCGACCTCGTAGCAGCAGGGACCCGCGCCGGGACCGATCACCGCGGCGATCTCCCCCTCGCCGCCGAGCTCGCGCAGCGCGCGCACCCCCTCCTCGAGCACCCCGGCGGCGAGCCCGCGCCAGCCGGCGTGCAACGCCGCGACGGCGCCCTCGGACCCGAGGACCACGGGCAGGCAGTCTGCCACCAGCACCATCGCGCCGACGCCGCGCAGCGCGGTGGCGTGGCCGTCAGCGTCGATCGCCACGGCCTCCCCGCCGCTGCCCTTCTGAGCGATCACGCGCTGCACGGTGGCGCCGTGCACCTGGCGGCTGGCGCACAGCCACGCACGCCGAGCTCCTCGCAGAGGCGGTCGCGTTCGCGGCGACCGCGCTCGTGCCCGGGGCCGCGCATCGTCGAGAGGTTGCCGTCCGCGCGCGTGGTGAACAGCGCGTGGCCGCCGCCGGGGAGCTCGAAGCGCAGCGCGCGAAGGGCCGCGTCGGCCGGCTCGGTCATGGCAGCAGTTCGACCGTGCAGCGAAGCGAAGGGGCGCGGGTCGCTCTGCCGTCGAACGTCATCAACGTGACGCCAAATGCCTCCGCCACGGCTACGTAGGCGGCGTCGTAGGGAGTGAGGTTGTGACGCAGCTCCCAGATGCGGTCCATGAACAGTTGATGCGAGACCCTGAGCAGACGCAGGTTGGCGAGGTCGCCTAGAGCCTGCTGTGCGCGATCCTCGCCGAGGCGGCCAGCGTGCAGCTCACGGCGCCACGCGTTCGCAACCTCGAGGTCGATGATCTCGGGCGCGAGGAGCATCTCCTCTGCATGTAGACGCAGGCGAACGCCCGTGCCCTTATCCTGGTCTTCAATCAACGCCGACGCGAGAACGGACGCATCGACCGCTATCACGACGAGCGCGCGTCGCGGTCTTCGCGCACCAGTTTGACCGCAAGGGCCGGAGACAATCGGCCACCGCTTCGCTCTTGCTCGATCTTTTCGAACAATTCCTTGATTGTGGGCTTGCTCGCCTGCGCTTCCAACTCGGCGAGTAGGTATGCCTGAAGCGACTGGCCCGCCCGCTGGGCGCGACCACGTAGCACATCATGGACGTCGGGCGGGACGTTCTTGATCTGGACGCTGGGCACGTATACAGGATAGCGCCATTTTGGCGCCACTTCTTACTCTCCCGACTGACTCTCCAGCGCCGCCGCCAGCTCCGCCTCGCGGCCGTCGGCCAGCTCGCCGTCCAGCCTCTCGCGCAGGGCGGCCTCCAGGCGGCGGCCGATCTCGGGGCCCTGGGGCACCCCCGCCGCGAGCAGGTCCTCGCCGGTGATCGCCAGACGCACGTGGCGAACCTCCTCCAGCCAGCGGCGTGCCGCGAGGCGCGGCCTGCTCGCTCACCGCGCCGGCCAGCGCGACCCCCTCGGGCGGAACAGGCAGCGCAAGGTCGCGCAGCTGCGAGCGGGGTGGCGACGCGGGGCAGCTCCTCGACCAGGCGCGGTACGGCGGCGGCCGCAGCGGCCACGCGGTCGCGCTCGGCGGCGGGGAACTCCAGGCGGTCGAGCAGCGCGGCGGTTTCAGGTTTGGGATCCCCACCCACTCCGCCGTCCGCCCGGAGCGCGAGGGGCAGCACGCAGCGCGGCGAGCAGCAGGAGGTCGGGGCGGCCCACCTCAGCGCCGCCCGCCCACGGGCCGTCCGCGGGGAGCAGGTCCAGAGCGCGGCGCGCCAGGGGCGACTCGAAGCGCAGGCGGGGGTGCAGCGCGGCGAGCAGCCCGAGGCGCTCCAGCTCGGCGAGGGCAGCGAGCGGGTCGGGCTCGGCCAGCGCGAGGCGCAGCTCGGCGCCGACGCGCGCGCCGGAGACTGTCTGCCAGGGCGCCCTCCGCGACCGCCGCGGCGGCGAGTTGCGCGGTGTGCTCCTCCACGGCGAAACCGAGGCGGGCGCGGTAGCGCGCGAGACGCCACAGGCGGGTGGGGTCGTCGAGGAAGCTTCGCTCGTGCAGCACGCGCAGGCGCCCGGCGCGCAGGTCCTCCAGCGCGTGCGGCGCGGCCTGCAGTTCGCCGGGCCGCACGCCGTCGAGCGCGAGGGCGAGCGCGTTGACGGTGAAGTCCCGCCGTAGCAGGTCCTCCGCGAGCGGCGCGGGCTCGACCTCCGGCAGTGCCCCGGGCGCCGGGTAGCGCTCGCGGCGGGCCGTGGCGACGTCGATCCGCCCGCCGTCCCACTCCACGGTCGCCGGTGCCGAAGCGCTCGTGCTCCGTCCCGGCGAGGACCCCGAAGCTGCGAGCGAGCGCACCGGCGAGCCGCGCGGCGGCGTGGCCGAAGCGGGAGCGTCCCTCGCCCTCCACGACCACGTCCAGCTCCCGCGGGTGGCGGTCCAGCAGCAGGTCGCGCACGGCGCCACCCACCAGAAAGGTTCCGGGGGTGGCGGCCGCCAGCAGCCCGCTCCCGCCGGGCTCCGCCTGCAGGCGCCCCAGCAGGTCGGCCGGGGTAGGGCAGGGTGGGCGCGTCCACCACGACACCCCCGCCCAGGTCGTGGTCGCGCGGCGCTCCAGGGGATCGGCCACGGAGGGGCGCGGTCACCGGTGTCCTTTCACCGCCGCACGGGGATGCCGGCGCGCTCCAGGTACTCCTTGGCCTCCCCGACGGTGTACCGGCCGTAGTGGAAGATCGACGCGCACAGCGCCGCGTCGGCGCCCGCGTGCAGGGCGTCGGCGAGGTGCGCCAGCTCGCCGGCGCCGCCGGAGGCGATCACGGGCACCCCTACGGCCTCGCTCACCGCGGCCGTCAGCGCGCAGGTCGTAGCCGTCGGAGGTGCCGTCGCGGTCCATGCTCGTCAGCAGGATCTCCCCCGCCCCCCGCTCGGTCGCCTCGCGCGCCCACTCCACCACGTCGCGGCCCGTGGCGGTGCGCCCGCCCGCGACGTACGCCTCCCACGTGGCCTGTTGGCCGAGGTCCGCACCGGCTCCCGAAGTCGCGCGGGCGCCGTTCGTGGGGGCCGGGCGCACGTGCGCCCTGGCGTCGATCGCGAGCACCACGCACTGCGCGCCGAACACCCGCGCCAGCTCGTCGATCAGCTCCGGGTCGCGCGAGCGCGGCAGAGTTCACCGAGACCTTGTCGGCGCCCGCGTCCAGCACCGCCTGCGCGTCCTGCACCGAGCGGATGCCGCCGCCGATCGTGAACGGCACGAACACCTCGTCGGCGGTGCGCCGCGCGAGCTCGACGATCGTCTCGCGCCGCTCGTGGGTGGCGGTGATGTCGAGGAACACCAGCTCGTCGGCCCCTTCGCGGTCGTAGTGGGCGGCCAGCTCCACCGGGTCCCCGGCGTCGCGGATGTCGAGGAATTCGACGCCCTTCACGACACGGCCGCCGTCCACGTCCAGGCAGGGGATCACGCGCTTGAGGTGCACGCGCTCACGGTAGCGGTCGGGCGCCGGGTGGGCTGGCACGCGGAGCCGCGGCACGTGCACTGCGCGCGACCCCGCACTGCGAACGCCGCTGGGGCCGCCTCGGGGCGGCCCTCATCCAAATCAGCTACCCCAGCACCTCGCGCGCCTCGGCCACCGTGAAGCGCCCCTCGTACAGCGCCTTGCCGACGATCACCCCGTCGAGGCCATCGAGGGCCTGGTCCTTGCGCAGGCCCTCGAGCACGCGCAGGTGCGCGAGCTCACCGATCCCGCCCGAGAAGATCACGCTGCCCGTCGCCGACCGCCCGTACGGCTGCCACCGCTTCGTCAAGGTTGGCGACCGTCGAGCATCCCGTCGTGGTCGATGTTGGTGAAGACGAAGTGGCGCACCCCGCGCTCGCGCAAAGCGACGAACGCATCCCGGGCGGGCACGTCGGTGCTCTGCAGCCAGCCGTGCGTCATCGCCGATCCCCCGCGGACATCCACCCCGACCAGGATTCGCTCGGGGCCGTGCGTGTCGAGGCAATCGCGCAGCACCGTGGGGTCGGAGAACGCGACGGTGCCGAGGATCACCCGCGCAGCGCCCGCCGCCAGCGCCTCGGCGACCGCTTGCGCCGAGCGCAGGCCGCCGCCGTACTGCACCGGCACGCCAGCCTCGTGGGCGATCCCTCGCACGTGCTCGACGTTCACCGGCCGGCCCTGCTTGGCGCCATCGAGGTCGACCACGTGCAGGTGCTCGGCGCCAGCCGCCACCCACGCGCGCGCCGCCGAGCGGATCCTCGTCGTAGACCTTCTTGGCGTCGAAGTCGCCCCTCACCAGCCGCACCGCCTTGCCGCCGAGGATGTCGATGGCCGGGTAGAGGATCACGACGCCAGTGGCACCCGCGCGGCGGCCGCGGCGGCGCAGAGGCCCACGAAGTTGCCCAGCAGCCGCAGGCCGTGGGTCGAGGACTTCTCGGGGTGCGACTGCGCGCCGTACACGTTTCCGGCGCCACCACCGCGGGAACATGCTCCCCGTACTCCGCCGTGCCCAGCACCACCTCCGGGTCCGCGGGGTGCGCCACGAAGGAGTGCACGTGGTAGAGGAACGCGGGGTCCGGCAGGCCCTCGCTCAGCGGGGAGCGGCGCCGCCAGCGCACCTCGCTCCAGCCGATGTGCGGCAGCTTCAGGTCTCGCCGTCTCAAGCGGCGCACCTCGCCGCGTAGCAGCCCGAGCCCCTCCGCGCCGCCGTGCTCGGCGGAGCGCTCGAACAGCAGCTGCATCCCCATGCAAGACCCGAACAGCGGTGTGCCCGCCGCGGCCAGCTCGCGCAGCAGCTCGTCGAGGCCGAGCTCGCGGATCACCGCCATCGCCGCCGGGAACGCGCCCACGCCGGGGAGCAGCAGGCCGTCCGCCGCTCGCAGCTCGGCGTGGTCGCGGCTGACGAACGCGCGCGCGCCGACGCGCTCCAGGGCCTTCTCCACCGAGCGGCGGTTGCCCATCCCGTAGTCCACGACCGCGATCGGCGGGGTCATCTCCGGCGCCTCGCTGCGTCCTCGGTCGCTCGTGTGCCGGCCCCCAGCACACCACGCTCCCTGCGTTCTTGCGAGGCTTGGACCTGACCCCGCGGAAAGTATCCGCTCACCCGGTGAGCGTCCCCTTCGTGCTCGGCACGCCCGTCTCGGTGGGGTCGAGCGCGACCGCGGCGCGCAGCGCGCGCGCGAACGCCTTGAAGGCCGCCTCGATCATGTGGTGGGCGTTGGTGCCGGCCTCGCACGCGCAGGTGCACCGTGAGCTTCGCGGCGGTGGCCACCGCGCGGAAGAACTCCTCGGTCAGCTCGTGCTCGAAGCCGCCGGTGGAGCCCGGCGGCAGGGCGGCCTCGAACAGCGTGAAGGGGCGCCCGGAGATGTCGATCGCGCAGCTCGGCCCGCGCCTCGTCCATCGGCACCACGCGCCGAGCCGTAGCGGACGATCCCGGCGCGGTCGCCGAGCGCGCGCGTCGAGCGCCTGGCCGAGCACGATCGCGGTGTCCTCGACGGTGTGGTGGGCGCCGGTCTGCAGGTCGCCGCTCGACCCGCACGTCGAGGTCCAGGCGCCCATGGCGGGCGAGCAGGTCGAGCATGTGGTCGAGGAAGCCGACGCCGGTCGCGCGCGTGCCCGCGCCCGTGCCGTCGAGGGTCGAGCGTCAGCGGACGTCGGTCTCCCCCGTGCGGCGCTCGACGGTGGCGGTGCGGCTCATGGGGCTCGTGATTCTCCCCGATGTCCACTGCGCGCGCCTCCATCGAGCGCGCGTGCCACTCGAAGCCCTCCGCGCGGGCGATCGGGCGCGCCGGCGGCGGCGAGTTTGCGCACGGCGTCCCCCCCACGGCGCCGAGCCGCACCTCCGACATGCGCCGGCGGAAGTGCGCGGGCGAGAGCCCGGAGGCGAAGCGTGCGGCGCCCGCGGTCGGGCAGGATGTGGTTGGAGCCCGCCACGTAGTCGCCGAACGCGGTGCGCCGCGGCCGCGCCCACGAACAGACAGCCGGCGCGGCGCACCAGCGGGGCGAGCGCCTCGGGCTCGGCGCCGACCAGCTGCAGGTGCTCGGGGGCGAACTCATTGGCGATCTCCACCGCAGCGCGCGTGTCCGCGCTCTGCACCAGCACGCACCCTGCGCGCAGGCCCGTCGCTGCGCCGCCGACAGCTCGGCGAGCTCGCTCGGCGAGCCGTCGAGCGCGGCCGCCGAGGGAGAGACGGCCACCACGAGCTGGCCGGCGCCGTGCTCGGCCTGGGCCAGCAGGTCGAGCGCGACCAGGCGCGGGTCGGCGTCCTCGCCGAGCACCACCATCAGGTCGGAGGGCCCGGCGAAGGAGTCGATGCCGACCACGTCGGAGAGCTCGCGCTTGGCTTCCTGCACGTACACGTTGCCGGGCCCACGATCACGTCCACGCGCTGCACCGTCTCGGTGCCGTAGGCCAGCGCGGCGACCGCCTGCGCGCCGCCCATGCGGTACACACGCTCCACCCCCAGCAGCCGGCAGGTGCCGAGGATCAGCAGGGTCGACCTGCCCGTCGCGACCGGGCGGGGAGCACACGACGACGTCGGTCACCCCGGCGGCGCGCGCGGTGACGACGCCCATCACCGCGGTGCTGGGGTAGGGGCGCGCCCGCCCGGCACGTACACAGCCGCGGAGTCCACCGGCAGCTCGCGCACGGTGACACGCTGGCCCTGAGGCAGGTGCACCGGACACGTCCTCCCCCACGCCCGCCTGCGCGACCTCGGCGACGTTGGCGATCGCGACCTGCAGGCCCGCGACCACCTCGAGCGGCAGCTGCCCGATCGCCTCGTCGAGCTCCTCCGCGGGGACCACCAGCGGCCGCGGCGGTCGCCGCCGGCGAGGTCGAGCTCGCGGGTGTAGCTCGCAGCACGGCCTCGTCCGCCGCTCGTGGGCGACCACCGATGACGATCTGCGTCACGCACGTCGCCGCGGTCGCCGGAGGCGGGGAGGGCACGAGCTTCCGCAGCGCGCTCGGCCACCGCGGCGGGCCGCTCCCGCGGCCTCGCCCGCGGCGCGTCGTAGCCGCTCCGGCAGGGCACGCGCCCAGGCCTCAACCCGCACGCAACCGCTCCAGCAGGTCGTCGATCGCCGCCGCCTTGAGCTTGTGCGCGACCGGGTTGGCGATCAGGCGGGCGGTGCACTCGAAAGAGTCGACTCGCGCACCTGCGAGGTCGTTCTCGCGCAGCGTCGTGCCGGTCGCGGTGAGGTCCACGATCGCCTCCACCAGCCCGGTGAGCGGGGCAAGCTCGACGGAGCCCTTGACCTCCACGATCTCCGCCTGGCGGCCGGTCTCCTCGAAGTGGCGAGCGGCCATGAGCGGGTACTTGGTGGCGACCCGCACGACCCCCAGACGGCGCAGCGCCTCCGCCGCGGGGTCGGGGTCGCCGGCGACGCGAGGCGAGCACCATCGTGCAGCGGCCATACCCAAGGTCGAGCAGCTCGTACACCTCGCGACCGGTCACCGAGCGGCCGACTCCGCCGCACGCCGTCGAGCGCGCGCTCGGCGAGCACGTCCTTGCCGGTGATCCCGAGGTCGGCGGCGCCGGCCTCCACGTAGGTGGGCACGTCGGAGGGGCGCATCGTGATCACGCCGATCTCCGCGAACAGCAGCCGGCGGTCGTTGGAGCGCAGCTCGGCGGTGTCCACCCCCAGGCCGCGCCAGCAGCGCGACGGTATCCTTGAAAGGGCGCCGCGCGGCACGGCGAGCGTGAGACCGTGCAGCCCGCTCACCGCGCAACGCCCTCCTGGGCTCGCAGATGTCTTGAGTCCCGCCCACCCGGGACGCAGTGAGCGAAGTGTGCCGAAGCGGGAGACGCCTTGCGGCGAGCACCGTCGGCCTGCAACGAGCGATCGAGGACGCAGATCCAGCGCCGCCATGCGAGCCCAGGAGCTCACCGCGTCAGCCCCGCTCCCCGGCCGCGCTCCTCCCCGCGAGCGCGATGTGCAGACGGTCGACGCCCAGCGCGAAGCCGACGGCGGGCAGCGAGCGCCCGAAGCGACCCGAGCAGCTCGTCGTAGCGCCCGCCGCCGCCGAGCGGGGCGCCGAGCGCCGGGTCGTACACCTCGAACACCGCGCCGGTGTAGTAGCCGAGCGAGCGCACCAGGCCGAGGTCGAAGATCACGCGCGCCGCGACCGCGGGCTCGAGCAGCTCGTACACCCGCGCATCCCGGCGACCGCGTCGGCGGCGGGGCCGGCGGCAGGTCGGCGAGCGCCTCGGGCCCGCCGCGCCGCTGGGGCACGTCGAGCAGCAGCTCCGCGTCGGCGGCCGGCAGTCCGGCCTCGCCGAGGCGGCGGGCGAGCTCAACGAAGTCGCGGCGCGCGAGCGCCTCCAGCAGCGTCGGGGCGGACGGGCTCGCGCACCTGCAGGCCCGCCATCAGGGCGGGGAACAGCGAGGCGTCGCCGAGGCCCACGCGGTAGTCCTCCAGGCCGGTGGCGTCGAGAGCGCGGCAGAGCACCGTGAGCGCCTCGGCGGTGCCCTCGGGCGCGGGCGAGCCGAGCAGCTCGATGCCGGCCTGCAGCAGCTCGCGCGGCTGCCCCCGCTGGGCGCGCACCGCGCGGTAGCAGTGCGCGAAGTAGCAGAAGCGCAGCGGCGGCTCGGCGTGCGGGTAGCGGGTGGCGGCGACGCGCGCGATCGGCACGGTCATGTCCGAGCGCAGCGCCAGCAGCGCGCCGGTCTCGTCGAACAGCCGGTAGGCGGGCGGGGCGGAGCGGGACCCCGCGCGTCGGCGCGCGCGAGCACCGCCTCGTACTCGAGCGCGGGCGTGTACACCTCGCCGTAGCCGTGGCGCTCGAACACGCCGCGCAGCGCCTCGGTGAGCGCGCGCAGCTCGCGCATCTCGTCGGGCAGCACGTCGCGCGTGCCGGAGGGGATCGGGTGGGTCACGAGCGACCCGGGAGGCTAGACGTGGAGACCGGCTGAGGCTCGACGGCGACGCGCTCGATGGTGGCGCCGAGCTCGCGCAGGCGCTCGTCGATGCGCTCGTAGCCGCGGTCGATCTGGCGGACGTTGCCGATTTCCGAGCGCCCGTCGGCGCACAGCGCGGCCAGCAGCATCGCCATCCCGGCGCGGATGTCGGGCGACTCGACGCGCTCCCCGCGCAGCCGCCGGGGGCCGGTGACGATCGCGCGGTGGGGGTCGCAGAGGACGATGTCGGCCCCCATCAGGATCAGCTTGTCGGTGAACACGAGGCGGTTCTCGAACATCCACTCGTGCACGAGGATCGACCCCTCCGCCTGGGTGGCGAGCGCGAGCGCGATCGAGGTGAGGTCCGCCGGGAAGGCGGGCCAGGGGCCGTCCTGGATCTTGCTCTTGTACTCCCCCACGTCCGCCTGCACCACCAGCCGCTGCCCGCCGGGCACGTACACGTCCTCGCCGCGCAGCTCGGTGCGCAGGCCGAGCCGTTCGAAGACGAGGCGGATCATGCGCAGGTCCGAGGGGACGGTGTCGCGGACCAGCAGCTCGCCCCCTGTGACGCCGGCGAGCGCGATGAACGAGCCGATCTCGATGTGGTCGGGGGCGATGCGGTGTGCGCAGCCGTGCAGCGCGTCGCAGCCGTTGACCGTGAGCAGGTTCGAGCCGATGCCCTGCACGTCGGCGCCCATCTTCACGAGCATCCGCGCGAGGTCCTGCACGTGCGGCTCGCACGCGGCGTTGCCGATCACCGTCTGCCCGGGGGTGAGCGCGGCGGCCAGCAGCGCGTTCTCGGTGGCCATCACCGAGGGCTCGTCCATGAACACGTCGGTGGGCCGCAGACCCGCGGGGTGCCGTGAGCAGGATGTCCCGCCCGCACTCGACGCGCGCGCCCATCGCGCGGAAGGCGTCGAGGTGGGGGTCCAGGCGCCGCCGGCCGATCACGTCGCCCCCGGGCGGGGGCATCACGGCGCGCCCGAAGCGCGCGAGCAGCGGCCCGGCGAGCAGGAAGGAGGCGCGGATCTGCTCGGCGAGCTCGGGGTCGACCTCGACGCCGTCCACGCCCGGCGGCGCACAGCGAGAGCTCGTGGGGCCCCAGCCAGCTCACCCGCACCCCCAGGTGCTCGAGGATCGCGACCATCGCCTCGACGTCGCGGATGCGCGGCACGTTGCGCACAAGCACCTCGTCCTCGGTGAGGACGCAGGCGGCGAGAGCGGCAGCGCCGCGTTCTTGTTCCCGGCCGGGGTGAGCGTGCCGGAGAGCGGGACGCCGCCTTCGATGACGAACTTCTCCATGGGCTTCGGGGCGCGCCCGGCGGCCCACGATCGGACCGCCGCGGCGTCGTGCCGGCAAGGGTAACAGCCATGTGGGTGGAGTTCGCGCACGGAGGCCGGGGACCTGCACGGGCGGCGGCGTTCGACCGGCGGCGGGCGGTCAGACATCGGGTGGACCTGCAACTTTCCGTTGCAGGTCCGAGGGGCTCGATCTGGCTCAGTTGAGCCAGATCTCCGTCCGCCTCGGCCGACGCGCACGTATGTTCGGTCGGTTCCGTCCGAGGGGAGCGCATACTGTACGAACACGTGTTCTGTTCAGCTCGGACATCGAAGCTCACGCAGCGCGCCCGGGGCGCTCGCGCTGACCCGCGCGTTCCTCCTGCTCGAGGACGACGATCCGGTCGACTGGGAGGTCGACCAGGAGGAGCTCGCGGCAGCGACACACGAGCCCGCATGGGCTCACGCGCACCGCGCGTCGCTGTGTCGAGAGCGGGCACCGCGGCGGGGGGGCCAGCCGGCGCCCCCGCCGCAGCCGTGCCTCTGCCTCACCCAGCAATCCGGGCTGTGTGCACGTCCGGCCGCCGGACACGGGGATGCGCCCGTCGGGCGCGGCACTCAGCGTGGCTCGAGAATCACGACCGGCAGCTCGCGGGTTGCTATCGACCGGTAGTGCTCGTAGCCGCTGTACAGAGCCACGAGCCGCGGCCAGAGCTCCGCGATCTCCTCCTCGGTGGCAGCGCGTGCCCGGACCGGGTACGTGCGCCGGCGAACGAGCACCTCAGCGTCGGGGTGGTCCTGCAGGTTGAACCACCACGCCGGTGGGCGCGCAGACGCGGCGTTTGACGCGACGACTGCGAACCCGCCGCCGTGGGGGACAAAGAACAGGGGAGCATCGCGCCACTGGCCGGAGCGCCGCCCCAGGGTACGCAGCACAAGGACCTCCGCCCCGAGCGCGCGGCCCCCGAGCCGCCCTCCCGTGCGCCGCACGAGCCAGGCGTGTGCCTGCGTGGCGCGGGCGCTGCCGGGGCGGTGCGCGAGGTATGGAGTGAGACGCGCGAAGAAGTCTGCCACGCGGGACACGGGCCAAGCCTACCAACACGACGGGCCGCCCTCGGGGGGCGGCCCGTGTGGAAAAAAACCGGCGGCGTCCTACTCTCCCGGGCCCTTGCGAGCCAAGTACCATCGGCGCTGAGGGGCTTAACTGCTCTGTTCGGAATGGGAAGAGGTGTTTCCCCCTCGCCAAAGCCACCGGAAAAAGGCGAGAGACCAGCCTCCCCGGTCCTTCAAAACTGCACAGCGCCACACGGGTACCACCAAGATCAAAAAAATCCGTCAAGCCCTCGAACCATTAGTACCGGTCTCCTACGGGCGTTACCGCCCTTCCAGATCCGGCCTATCAACCTGGTGGTCTACCAGGGGTCTTACTCCCTCTAGGGGATGGGAGAACTCATCTTGAGGCCGGCTTCCCGCTTAGATGCTTTCAGCGGTTATCCGATCCACACGTAGCTAGCCTGCAATGCCCTTGGCAGGACAACAGATACACCAGAGGTGCGTTCATCCCGGTCCTCTCGTACTAGGGACAAATCCTCGCAATTCTCCAACGCCCACGGCAGATAGGGACCGAACTGTCTCACGACGTTCTGAACCCAGCTCGCGTACCGCTTTAATGGGCGAACAGCCCAACCCTTGGGAGCGACTCCACCCCCAGGATGCGACGAGCCGACATCGAGGTGCCAAACCGGGCCGTCGATGTGGACTCTTGGGCCCGATAAGCCTGTTATCCCCGGAGTACCTTTTATCCGTTGAGCGACGGCACTTCCACTTGCTACCGCCGGATCACTAAGACCTGCTTTCGCACCTGCTCGACCTGTCGGTCTCGCAGTCAAGCTCCCTTGCTACCTTTGCGCTCTACGCACGATTTCCAACCGTGCTGAGGGAACCTTTGTGCGCCTCCGTTACATTTTGGGAGGCGACCGCCCCAGTCAAACTACCCGCCTGGCACTGTCCAGCACCCGGATTCACGGAATGCTGTTAGAAACCCAATACACCAAGGGTGGTATCTAAAGGTTGGCTCCACGCCGGCCGCAACCGGCGCTTCAAAGCCTCCCACCTATCCTGAGCGAGATGCACCGAATCCCAATACCAGGTTGTAGTAAAGGTTCACGGGGTCTTTCCGTCTAGCCGCGGGTACTCGGCATCTTCACCGAGACTGCAATTTCACCGAGCCCCTCGTTGAGACAGTGCTGAAGTCGTTACGCCATTCGTGCAGGTCGGAACTTACCCGACAAGGAATTTCGCTTGTGCTGTTACTTCCCAGGCCCTTGATATGCACTTCCTGGGATCAACTGAGACCCGAAAGCCTCAGCGGGTCGATCATTTCTGTCGACCTCTGTATGTCGCCATACAGACCGGACCATATCTTGCCCACCAAAAATGGGCCCTGGCGTGTGGTCTCTGAGGGGTCAATCCGGAAACCGGATGACTTCCCTGCTGATTGTCCGCACCGGACGCATTATCACTGCCGCACTTGCGGCGAGTAGCGCCGGATACACGGATATTCCAGCATACAGCCAGGTTTTACTAAGGCAACGAGTTCACGAAACCTTAGGACCGTTCCTACTGTTACTACTCGGGAAACTGCACTATCCCGAGCGGCCCACTCATTTCTGATGGACTCTCATGGTCGCCCATGAGTGCGGACTATATCATCCCACGGCCGCTCTAGGTCGATGGGCTTGGCGTATAGTCTCTGAGGATTCCATCCATCCGATAGCGTCTCTTCCCACCTCGGTTCATCCGTTCCCGGAGAGCAAGAACCTGATGGTAGTCATGGTCGCTTAGGCCATCGGTCGAGAGAAGCATAACTGCGCTTCTCCACAACCGATAGTCCTCTGCCTTCTCTCCCACGATCGGAAACCGATCGAAGAAGGGCACGATCCGGCTGCCGAGATCCGGAAGCCGATTGACCTCCCAATACCAGCCACCGTTCCCTGCCCTCCGCAGCGTCCCGCATCCCAGGGTCTCCCGAAAGAGATCCAGCGGCACACGGTCGTGCTGCGAGACGTTGAAGGCAGCTGAGAGCTTGAAGCTTCGTCGATAGTCGCCGCGTTTGCGACAGACGATCATGAAGCTTCCCTCTCCCAGCGCGAACCCGGACAAGAAGCTACCGAGCGAGGCCGATATGGCCTCGATGGATGGCCTTTCCTGCTGATTGTCCGCACCCGGCACATTGTCACTGTAGCGCACCGCTCAGACAGAACGATGCGCACGAGTAGCGCGGGATACACGGATATTCCAGCATATAGCCAAGTTTTACAACTACCTCGGTCAGCTGATAGTTACGGCCGCCGTTTACCGGGGCTTAGCTTCGCTGCTTCGGGTCAAGCCCTAACAACTCCACGTAACCTTCCGGCACCGGGCAGGCGTCAGCCCCTATACGTCGTCTTTCGACTTTGCAGAGACCTGTGTTTTTGGTAAACAGTCGCTTCAGCCTATTCACTGCGGCCCCCTCGGGCTCCACTCGCGAAGAGCTTCACCCTACTGGGGCGCCCCTTATCCCGAAGTTACGGGGCAATTTTGCCGAGTTCCTTAACGAGGGTTATCTCGATCACCTTAGTATTCTCTACTTGCCCACCTGTGTCGGTTTTGGTACGGGCACGCGCTTCCTCCCTAGAGGATTTTCTTGGAGGTATGGCGTCGGGGACTCGCCGGCTTAGAGCCAGCTGACATCGCACCTCGGGTTAATGCAGCCCCGCATTTAACTAGGGCCACCCCTACATGCTTGTCCCAGGACAACCATCGCCTGGGTTCCCTTAGCCTTCCTCGTCCCCCCATCGGTCAAACGGAAGCGACGTGGTACAGGAATATCAACCTGTTGGCCATCGACTACGCCTTTCGGCCTCGCCTTAGGTCCCGACTAACCCTTAGTAGACGAACTTTACTAAGGAATCCTTGGGCAATCGGTGGAGAGGATTCTCACCTCTCTTTCGTTACTCATGCCGGCATTCTCACTTCCCACGCCTCCACGGCTGGCTTACGCCGCCGCTTTACTGGCATGGGAACGCTCTCCTACCGCGCGATCGACCCGAAGGTTTCACGCACCCGCAGCTTCGGTGACTAGCTTGAGCCCCGTTACATTGTCCGCGCTCGAACACTTGACCAGTGAGCTGTTACGCACTCTTTCAAGGGTGGCTGCCTCTAAGCCAACCTCCTGGTTGTCTATGCACTCGAACATCGTTTCCCACTTAGCTAGCACTTAGGGACCTTAGCTGGCGGTCTGGGCTGTTTCCCTTTCGACGCTGAAGTTTATCCCCCAGCAACTGACTCCCGGAGTAAACGTAATGGTCTTCGGAGTTTGCCTGAAGTCGGTAACCTGGTAGGGCCCCTAGTCCAAACAGTGCTCTACGGCCAAAACGCAATTTATCCGAGGCTATACCTAAATATATTTCGGAGAGAACCAGATATCACTGAGCTTGATTAGCCTTTCACTCCGACCCACAGGTCATCCGCCCAGTTTTCAACCTAGGTCGGTTCGGCCCTCCACGAGGTCTTACCCCCGCTTCAGCCTGCCCATGGGTAGCTCGCTCAGTTTCGGGTATACCGCCTACGACTATGTCGCCCTATTAGGACTCGCTTTCGCTACGGCTCCGCTCATCGCTTAACCTTGCCGCAGACGAGTAACTCGCCGGCTCGTTATGCAAAAAGCACGCGGTCACAGGACAAGCCTGCTCCCACCGCTTGTAGGCACGCGGTTTCAGGTACTATTTCACTCCCCTTCCGGGGTACTTTTCACCTTTCCCTCACGGTACTAGTCCGCTATCGGTCACCAAGGAGTACTTAGCCTTGGAGGGTGGTCCCCCCAGGTTCAGTCCGCGTTTCACGAGCACGGACTTACTCAGGAACGCTTGACGGAAGATCATGCAGTTTCGTCTACGGGACGGTTGCCCTCTATGGTGCGCGGTTCCACACGCTTCGACTACCACATGATTTTGTAACTTCCGCCGAACCGGCCACGGCTCGGAACAAGCGCCCTACAACCCCCGCTACGCAACGCGTGGCCGCTTACACGCAGCAGGTTTGGGCTGATCCCCTTTCGCTCGCCACTACTCAGGGAGTCTCGGTTGATTTACTTTCCTCGGGGTACTGAGATGTTTCACTTCCCCCGCTTGTCCTCCACCGGCCTATGTGTTCAGCCGGGGATAACGCCGCATTACCAGCGCTGGGTTTCCCCATTCGGGCATCCACGGGTCAAAGGCTATTCAGCGCCTAACCGTGGCTTATCGCAGCCGTTCACGCCCTTCATCGACTCTTGGTGCCAAGGCATCCACCATGTGCCCTTACTATCTTGACGGTGATCAGACCGATCGTGATCCTCCGTACCTCTGAACAAGCAGGCACAGACGAGAATGATCGCGAGCGGCCCGGTGATACCCGTTTTTCAGCCGCCGCTTATCGATGGCGGCTGATGTGGCTTCTGTGCAGTTTTCAAGGACCGTGGAGAGGCTTACACCGGCCTGCGCTGGGCTAGTGCGGACGCGATCTTCTTATCGCGACTGCGCCTAACGCCGGGCGGGCGCCGGTCTCTCAAAGCTCAACAGCATGCTGGCGGGTTGGATGCCGCCTCCGCCACGGGCTCCTCGAGTAGGGCGGGGCCTCGATGGAGGAGGCGGCGCGCCAGTCAGGTTCGGTCGACATGCTAGGCCCGGTCTGCTCTTGTCACCGCTCGAGCTCCGTCCGAGACCCGAAGGTCCCGTGGAGATCGAGCGGCCGCTAGGACCGGGGCACTGTTATGTGCTCCCTAGAAAGGAGGTGATCCAGCCGCAGCTTCCGCTACGGCTACCTTGTTACGACTTCACCCCAGTCACGAGCCCCACCTTCGACGGCTCCCTCCCTTGCGGGTTAGGCCACCGGCTTCGGGTGTTGCTCACTCCCGTGGTGTGACGGGCGGTGTGTACAAGGCCCGGGAACGTATTCACCGCGGCATTGCTGATCCGCGATTACTAGCAACTCCGCCTTCATGCAGGCGAGTTTCAGCCTGCAATCCGAACCGAGACGCGCTTTAAGGGATTCGCTCCACCTCGCGGTATCGCAACCCTCTGTACGCGCCAATGTAGCACGTGTGTAGCCCTGAACATAAGGGGCATGATGACTTGACGTCATCCCCACCTTCCTCCGGTTTGTCACCGGCAGTCTCGCATGAGTCCCCAACTAAATGCTGGCAACATGCGACGGGGGTTGCGCTCGTTGCGGGACTTAACCCAACATCTCACGACACGAGCTGACGACAGCCATGCACCACCTGTGAAAGTGCCCCGAAGGGAGGGTGTGTTTCCACACCTGTCACTCACATGTCAAGCCCAGGTAAGGTTCTTCGCGTCGCGTCGAATTAAACCACATGCTCCGCTGCTTGTGCGGGCCCCCGTCAATTCCTTTGAGTTTTAGCCTTGCGGCCGTACTCCCCAGGCGGGCAACTTAATGCGTTAGCTTCGACACGGGGGGAGTCGACACCCCCCACATCTAGTTGCCATCGTTTACAGCGTGGACTACCAGGGTATCTAATCCTGTTTGCTCCCCACGCTTTCGCGTCTCAGCGTCAGTCACGTCCCAGCGAGCTGCCTTCGCCATTGGTGTTCCTCCTGATATCTGCGCATTTCACCGCTACACCAGGAATTCCACTCGCCCCTTCCGGACTCTAGCTTGACAGTATCCACCGGCTTTCCAGGGTTGAGCCCTGGACTTTCACAGCAGACTTATCAAGCCGCCTACACGCTCTTTACGCCCAATAATTCCGGACAACGCTTGCACCCTACGTATTACCGCGGCTGCTGGCACGTAGTTAGCCGGTGCTTCTTGTGAAGGTACCGTCACTCCAGCCGGCTATTCACCGGCGAAGCTTCGTCCCAACTGAAAGGGGTTTACAACCCGAAAGCCTTCTTCCCCCACGCGGCGTTGCTGCGTCACGCTTTCGCGCATTGCGCAAGATTCCCCACTGCTGCCTCCCGTAGGAGTCTGGGCCGTGTCTCAGTCCCAGTGTGGCTGATCGTCCTCTCAGACCAGCTACCCATCGAAGCCTTGGTGAGCCGTTACCTCACCAACAAGCTAATGGGCCGCGGGCCCATCTCGATGCGGAGGCCGAAGCTTCCTTTCCCCTTGCGGGCACATCCGGTATTAGCCCGAGTTTCCTCGGGTTGTCCCGGTCATCGAGGCAGGTAACCCACGTGTTACTCACCCGTTCGCGGCTCTGCCCCAGGGCAAGCCCTGGTTCGTCGCTCCACTTGCATGTGTTAAGCACGCCGCCAGCGTTCGTCCTGAGCCAGGATCAAACTCTCCGTGAAGAACTTCACGAAAAGCTGTCATGGCGTTGCCGAGCGCCGCGCTTGCGCGGCGAGACCGGACGGCCCGGGACCTATACACGTGGCCCCGAGACCATGACGGGGTACTGCTCCTACTTGACTCTTTGTCCGCCCCCGGGCACGAGAGGCAGCCGCGCGCAACGAGCGCCGCCCGGCGAGCGGGTCGAACCTGGACGCACACCACGATCGATTCTCGATCGTCGGTGCGCATGCTGTTGAGTTTTCAAAGACCGTCGAGCCTCTTTGGGGAGGACGTCCCCGGAGAAGTCCAATCCGGACCAACGCCCGAGGGCACTTTGGGACCGGCGGAGCAGTATAGCGCTACTCGACGACAGGCGCAGGAAGCGGCGTCGCCGACCCGCAGGACCTGCCCTCGGCGCGCCTCGGCGGGCCGGCGTCGTAGTCGCGGCCGGCGCCCAGCGGCACCTCCCCGCAGCGACACGCCGCCCTGGTCGATCAGGCGGCGGGCGTCGCGCGCTCGAGAAGCCGTACTCCGCGGCGATCACCGAGGCAGGTGCGATCACCCGTCGGCGCCGGACGCGCGAACGCGCGCCTCGCTGCGATCCCTCCTCGGGCGGCGCCGGCTCCGGGATGGACGAACACCAGGTCGAACTCGGCCTCGGCCTCGGCGGCCTGCGCGCGGCGAGTGCAGCCAGCGCGACGAGCTCCCGCGCGAGCTCGCCGCTTCGCGTCGCGCGGCGACGGCGCCCGCGCCCGGCGGCTCGCGGGAGAGCAGCAGGCTGAAGTAGTCGCCCACGACCTCGTCGGGGATGCTCATCGTCTTGCCGTAGATCTCCGCCGGGCGGATCGGTGATGCCGATGTGGTTGCCCAGCGACTTGGACATCTTGCGGCGCCCTTCGACGCCCACGAGCAGCGGCATCGTCAGGATCGCCTGCCCGAGGGCTGGCCGTAGGCGCGCTGGATGTCGCGCCCGAGCAGCAGGTTGAACTTCTGGTCGGTGCCGCCGAGCTCCAGGTCGGCGCGGACGGCGACCGAGTCGTAGCCCTGCAGCAGCGGGTACATCAGCTCGAGCATCGAGATCGGCGCGCGCGCCGTCTAGCGCTGGGCGAAGTCGTCGCGTTCGAGCAGCTGCGCCACGGTGGTCGTGCCGACAGCCGCAGCAGGTCGGCCATCGGCATGTCGAGCCACTCGCTGTTGCAGCCGAACCTCCAGGCGCGCCGGGTCGGGGTCGAGGATGCGCAGCGCCTGCTCGCGGAAGGTCGCGGCGTTGGCGTCGATCTCCTCCGCCGAGAGCATCGGGCGCAGCGCCGAGCGCCCGGAGGGGTCGCCGACACGAGCGGTGTAGTCGCCGATGATCAGCACCACCAGCGTGGCCGGCGTCCTGGAACTCGCGCAGCTTGCGCAGCACGACGGCGTGACCGAGGTGGATGTCGGGCGCCGTCGGGTCGATCCCGAGCTTGACGCGCAGCGGCCGGTCCCGCCGCGCCGCGCCTCGGCGAGCTTCTCGGCGAGCGCGCCCTCGGGCAGGCGAGTCGACAGCATTTTGGAAGGAGGGCGGCAAGCCGCCCAGGATCGGCGTTCGTTGCGCGGGGCGCGGCGGAGTGGCCGGCCGGCCCTGGAGCCGGCCGGTCGAAGCGGGGATGCTCGCCGGAGGCGAGTGTCTCCCGGCTCGGTCGGCGGGAGCTCCTCGTCGGGGGTGCTCGTCATGCGCGCGCCCATGCTAATACTCTCTGCACCGTTTATGACCTGATGGAGTCCGCCACGCTGCCAGAGCACGCCCCCCGCGGGCGCGCCGCCTCGGCGGAGTCCCGCAGCGCACGCGCCTGAAGAAGCTGCGCTTCCTGCTGATCCTCCTGGCGCTCGCGCTGCTCGGCCTCGTGTCGTTCGTGTTCGGCATGTTCATGGCCGTGGCCTCGGACCTGCCGCACCTGGAAGCGAAGTACCGCCAGGCCAACGCGCGCAACTCGGTGCTGCTCGACGACCGCGGCACCCCGATCGGGATGTTGAGCGAGCGCGACCAGGTGCTCGTCACCCAGCAGCAGATCCCGCCGGTCGTGCGCGAGGCGGTGATCGCGATCGAGGACAAGCGGTTCATGACCAACGAAGGCATCGACCTGCGCTCGATCGCGCGGGCGGCCGTGGCCGACGTGCTGCACGGGGGCGCGGTGCAGGGGGCCTCGACGATCGAGCAGCAGTTCGTCAAGAACGCGCTGGGCGAGCAGTCGCACCGCACGGTCCTCGAGAAGCTGCGCGAGGCGGCGCTGGCGTTCTGGCTGGCCCACCACTGGTCGAAGCTGAAGATCCTCACCGAGTACCTCAACACGATCTACTTCGGCAACGGCGCCTACGGGATCGAGGCGGCGGCGCAGACGTACTTCGGCCAGGAGCCCGCCCACCGCGGGTGCGGCCTGCCGAAGCAACCCGCTGTGCGTGCAGGAGCTCGCCCCGGCGGAGGCGGCGCTGCTGGCGGGCATCATCCAGTCCCCCACCGGCTACAACCCGGTGACCGAGCCCGACGGCGGCGCGCGAACGGCGCAACGTGGTGCTCGGGCAGATGTACGAGCAGGGGTACCTGACCGCGCGCAGTACGAAGAAGGCACGATCCAGCCGCTGCCCGCCCCGCAGGCGATCGCAGCCCCCCAGCAGCCGCTGGTGGACGGGGTCGACACGGGCTACTTCGACGACTGGGTGGGCCAGCAGGTGGTCGCCCGCTACGGGGCCGAGCGCGCCTACTACGGCGGCCTGCAGGTCCACACCACCCTCGACCTGGGGCTGCAGCGCGCCGCCGAACAGGCCGATGGCGGGCTACCTGCCGGGCCGCGAAGGCCCGACAGCGGCGCTGGTGGCGATCGAAAACTCCACCGGCAAGGTGCGCGGCGATGGTCGGTGGCCGCAGCTACGACGAAAGCCCCTTCAACCTGGTGACCGAGGGGGAGCGCCAACCGGGCTCCTCGTTCAAGGCGTTCGACCTCGCGGCGGCGCTGGAGGACGGCATCTCCCCCGACTCGGTGTGGACCTCCAAGGAGAAGGAATTCATCGTGCCGGGCACCACGCCTCGAAATGTTCACGGTGCACAACGACGAAGACGCGTACGTGGGCGCGCGACACGCTGACCGGCGCGACTCGCGTACTCGGACAACTCGGTCTTCGCCGAAGTGGGACTGCGCGTCGGCACCCACCGGATCGCCGCATCTGGCGCACCGCATGGGCATCACCACCCCGATCTCGACCAACCCCGCGATGACGATCGGGGGCCTGAAGATGGGCGTGACGCCGCTGGACATGGCCCACGCCTACGAGACGATCGCCCACAGCGGGCAGCGGGTGAGCGGCACGCTCGGCGAACCGGGAGCGCCGGTGGGCATCGAAAGCGGGGCAGGCGGGCTCGCACGAACAGGTCGACCACACCGCCCTGCACCGGGTGCTGCCGCCGGGGGTGGCGAGCACCGAGACGGAAATGCTCGAGACGGTGCTGGAGTACGGCACCGCGCGCTCGGCGCCGCGCTCGGTCAGTTCGCGGCGGGCAAGACCGGCACGACCTCCAACTACGGCGACGCGTGGTTCGTCGGGTGGGACCACCGCTACACGGTCGCCGTGTGGGTCGGCTTCCCCAACAGCCTCGTGCCGATGACCACCGAGTTCGACGGGGGCCCGGTGCTCGGCGGCACCTTCCCGGCGCTGATCTGGCACAACTTCATGGTCTGCGCGATGCAGGTGGAACGCGAACGCGCCGCCGAAGAAGCCGCCCAGCGCGCAGCGACCGACGCGAAGAAGACGCGGTGCGGGGCGCGGAGCGGCGCCGGAAGGGCGGCGGGGAAGCGAGCGGAGCCCCGGCGCGCACCACCGCCCCCACCCGCGTGCCGGAAGCAGCCGCCGGCACGGGCGCGGCCCCGAAGAGCCACACCGGCGAAGCGCCGGCGCCGGCGAACGGTGGGAGGGGCGGCAGCGCGGGGACCGGGGAAGGCTCAGAAGGCGCGCCGGCGCCCGCGCAGAAAGGGGCCGGCGGGAGCAGCGCTGGCGGGGCGGGCGGGGCGGGCGGGAACCCCAACGGTTCGACGCCCGCGGAAGCCCCCGCGCCGAGCGTGGCAGGCGGGGCTCCCAACCAGGCCCCGGCGCCCGCGGAAACGCCCGCGCCGAAGGTCAGCGGCGGCACAGGCGCCCCCACCGGCGGCGCAAGCCCAAGCGGCTGAGCAGCCCCCGACTCACTGCCCTCGCAGCTGAGCGCCGCCCGGGCACGCACGCGAACGCGCCCACCCCCGTCCTCTCTCGCCCAGCCGCGGCCGCTGCGCTCGCCGAGGGTCCGCACTGCGAACTCCCTCTCCCTCCTCCTCGGCCCGCGTCACCCGCGGGGACGCGAGACGTGCGGGTTGCCGGCCAGGCAGAACCGCCACGGCAGATCGACCGCCTTGGTGATCCCGATGCGGGGTGCGGCTGCGCACCTCGTGGTCGGCGTCTGCAGCCACGACTCGCGCGGCGGGCGGATCGTGACCGGCCCGCGGGTCAGGTCGCAGTCGTTGTGCAGCAGCTCGACGCCGAGCGCCGACGGTGAGCTTGCCCGGGCCCGAGCACAGCTCCTCGCGGCGGTGCACGGCGCGGCGCTCGCGCATGCGCGCGATCCCGCGCAGCGGCTCCAGCGCGCGGATCAGCACGGCGGCGCCGACTCCCGGCTCCTCGCAGACCGCGTTCAGCAGCGCGTGGATGCCGTAGGAGCGGTACACGTACGCGCGGCCGGGGCCGCCGAACAGCGTGCGGGTGCGCGGGGTCGAGCCCGACGAACGCGTGGCACGCCGGCTCGCTCTCGTGGTAGGCCTCGGTCTCGACGATCACGCCCGGCGGCGGCGCGGTATTCCACGACGCAGCCGACCAGCGCCCGCGCGACCTCGACGCACCGGCCGGGCGTAGAACTCCACCGGCAGCGCGCCCGGCGCGGGGGTGCGCGGCGGCGCACGGCGAAGCCGGCGGCGGACGGCGGGCAACGGGGCCTCCGCCCTCCGAGCCCACGCGTGGCTGCTGCAGACGGGTCGCACGAATTCGTGGCTCCGCTCCCGGGCTGGCTACTCCTCGGCGGGGCGGGTGCGCGAGCACGCCGCGCGCGAGCCGCAGCTGCTCGCGCACGCGCACGCGAGGCGGTGCCGCCCTCGGAGACCTTGCTCTCCAGCCACGAGCTCTGCGTGAGCAGCTGCCGGTACTCCTCGGCGTGCTCGCCGAGCACCGGGCTGTGCGCGGCAAGCTCGGCGGGGGTCAGCTCGGAGAGGCTGCCGCCGGCGTCCTCTAGCGCGGCGCGCACGAGCCCCGCGACGACGCCGTGCGCCTCGCGGAAGGGCACTCCGTGGCGCACCAGCATGTCGGCGACGTCGGTGGCGCCGAGCAGCTCGTCGGCGGCGGCGGCGGCCATCCGCTCGCGCGTGAAGCGCACGCCTTCGACCATCCCGCGCGCGGCGGCCAGCTCGAGCTCGAGCGTGTCGGCGGTGTCGAACAGGTGCTCCTTGTCCTCCTGCAGGTCCTTGTTGTAGGTGAGCGGCAGCGCGTGCAGCACGCCCTGCAGGGCGGTGTAGGTGCCCGACGACGCGGGGCGCCTTGGCGCGCAGCAGCTCGGCGGCGTCGGGGTTCTTCTTCTGCGGCATGATCGAGGAGCCCGCCGACCACGCGTCGGGCAGCTCGCAGAAGCCGACCTCCTGGCTGGACCACAGCACGAGCTCCGCGCCCAGGCGCGAGAGGTGGGTGGCGCAGGTGGCGGCGGCGTGCAGGTAGTCGAGCGCGAAGTCACGGTTGGAGACGCGCGTCGAGCGAGTTGGGCACGACGTCGTGGAAGCCGAGCTGGCGGGCGAACACGCGGCGGTCGGTGTCGAAGCTGACCCCGGCCAGCGCGCCGGCGCCGAGCGGCAGGCGCCCGGCCTGGGTCGAGCGGCGAACGCGAACCGCTCGCGGTCGCGGGCGAGCATCCAGAAGTAGGCGAGCAGGTGGTGGGCGAGGTACACCGGCTGGGCGCGCTGCGAGTGGGTGTAGCCGGGCAGCGGCCAGTCGACGGTGCTCCTCGGCGCGGGCCACCAGCGCGCCCATCAGCTCGCCCGACGGCGTCGTGGGCGGCGCGCGCCTGCTCGCGCACGTACATCGCGACGTCGGTGGCGACCTGGTCGTTGCGCGAGCGCGCGGTGTGCAGCTTGCCGCCGACCGGCCCTGCGAGCTCGGTCAGGCGCCGCTCGATCGCCATGTGGATGTCTTCGTCGTCCTCCTCGAAGGCGAACATCCCACCCGCGAGCTCGGCCTCGACCTCTTCGAGCCCTCGATCAGGTTGTTGCGGTCCTCGACCGGAGATGATCCCGCGCTCGGCGAGCATCCACGACGTGGGCGCGGGACTGCTCGATGTCCTGCGGCCACAGCCGCCGGTCGAAACCCAGCGAGGCGTTCAGGCGCCGGAAGTCGGGGTGCTGGGGCTCGCGGAAGCGGGACATGTGGTTACGAGAAGACCCGATTGAGAACGGGAGGGGGCACGGGGGGAGGGCCTGCCCTCCCCCCGACCAAAGGCGGGGTGTTGAGGCTCGCGGAAGCGGGACATGGGCGCCGGGTGGACGGTAGCGGAGATCGCCGCGCGGCGCTGCGCCCAGCTACCCAGCACGTGACAGCGCCGACCGGTGGAGACGACGGCGGCAGACTCTACGGATCCATGATTCTGGGACCATCCCGATACTCTCCAAGACGCGGCGTTGCAGACGCCTCGATGCCACGAGCAGATGGAAACACCGCCTGCACGGACGCGCCGGCGTGCGCGATAATCGCGGCTATGCCGGAGGTGCTCGGAACAGCCGCCGATCCGGCCACGTCTCCAGGCGCTGCCGCGGGGGCCGCACTCGCTCACCCGCGAGCAGGTGGCGACCAACCAGCGCCAGCGCCTGCTGGAGGGGATGATCGACGCGGTCGGAGCGAAGGGCTACGCGGCGACGACGGTCTCCGACGTGATCAAGCGGGCGGGCGTCTCGCGCAAGGCCTTCTACGAGCACTTCGCCAACAAGGAGGAGTGCTTCCTGGCGACCTACGACTCGATCGCGGCCGTCGGCCAGCGCGCGATCTCCGAGGCGTTCCGCCGCGCCGAGGGCCTGCCGGACAGCGTGCAGCGCGGCGCTCGGCGGAGCTGTTCGACCTGGCGATCGCACGCCCGGACGCGCTGCGGGTGTTGATGGTCGAGATCGGCGCGGCGGGCCCGGCCGGGATCGAGCGCCGCGAACAGCTGGCGTGGGCTACGAGGACGTCCTGCGCGAGAGCCTCGGCCTGCCGGCCGGCCCCGGCCCGATCCCCAACCCGATGCTGCGCGGCGTCGTGGGGGGCATGCTGCACGTCCTCTACGGGCACCTGCGCCGCGGTGAGCGCAAGCAGCTGCGCGGAGCTCGTGCCCGACCTCGTCGAAGTGGGCGATCTCCTACTGGCCGGCGCCGGCGTCGATCATGGACCTGGTGGACCCGACGCCGCGAGGAGCTGCACCTCGACCTGTCGGGCGGGCGGGCCCCGGGCTCGCTCTCGCTCGGCGCCGCCGCCAGCCGCCGGCGCCGGCTGCCGCGCGGGGAGAACGGGATGTCGCGTAGCTTCGTGGTGCACAGCCAGCGCGAGCGGATCCTCGACGCGGTCACGAACCTCACCGCGCGCAAGGGGCTACGCGGCCCTCACGGTCGAGGGGATCGCGGCCGAGGCGGCGGTGTCACTGCAGGCCTTCTACGAGCACTTCAGCGGCAAGGAGGACGCCTTCCTCGTGGCGTACGAGATCGGCCACGACAAAGCGCTCGCGCTGGTGGAGCAGCGCCTACGACGCCCAGCCGGACTGGCGCTACGGCGTGCGCGCCGGCATCGCGGCGCTGTTCCGCTTCATGGCGGGCGAGCCGGCGTTCGCGCACATGGCGATGATCGACGTGCTGGCGGCGACCGACCGCACAGCCGAGCGGGCGATCAAAGGCGCGGGCTCCTACTCGCAGATGCTGCTGCCCGGGCCTCGACTACACCCGCAACGGGGACGCCCGCCGGGGTCACGGTAGAGGCGATCGCGGGGGGCCTGTTCGAGCTGTGCCTGCACCACGCGCTGCAGGGCCGCATGCGCGAGCTCCCGGTGATGGTCCCGCGCGCGACCTACTTCGCGCTGGCGCCGTTCATCGGCGCCGAGGCCGCGGGTGCGGTCGCCACAGCTGCCGTAGCGCGGCGTCTCTCGCGAGGCCCTGAGCAGCGGCCCCGGTACGGAGGACAGGGCTCTTTTTTCGAGTGGGGGGCCGCCCGCTGAACGAACTGCATTGGCTATAATACGTTCTTGTACCCGTCCGGCTCGCTTTGTACCGTAGGGGTTGGTTCCGGGGCCGGGGCGCTCGTCTTCAAACGCCAAGACACCCCGGTCCCGGCTATGGCTTCGTCGGTTGACAGGTCAGATTGCTGCGGGCGCTGCGACCGCCCCACCGCCTCCCGCGCAGCACATCAGCCACGCAGCGCACCTGCCACTCCTCCATGCCCACGAAGAACGGCAGCGCGATCGAGCGCGCCGCCACGTCCTCGCAGACCGGGAACTCGCCCGGGCGGTGGCCGAAGCGCTCGCGGTAGAAGCGCATCAGGTGGATCGCCGGCAGGTAGGGCTTGCTCTGGATCCCCTCCGCCGCGAGCGCCTGCACCACCGTGTCGCGGTCGACCCCGCGCGGGAGCTGCACGACGAACACGAACCACCCTCGCCGGCTGCCTTCCATGTCCGGGCAGGGCAGCTCCAGACCCCTGACGCACTCCAGCGCCTCGCGGTAGAGGCCCGCCAGCCGCGCGCGCGCCGCCAGGAACTCGTCGAGGCGCTGCAGCTGCGCGAGGCCGAGGGCGCACGCGATGTCCGAGAGGCGGTAGTTGAAGCCGAGGCGGTCGTGGTCCAGCCAGCCCCGTTGCGGGGAGCGCCCCTGGTTGCGCTCGGAGTCGATCCGCTCCTTCAGCTCCGGGTCGCCCAGCGTGACCATCCCGCCCTCGCCGGTGGTGATCTGCTTGTTGGCGTAGAACCCGAACACCGCCGGGTTGCCGCGGCCTCCCACGGGGCGTCCGTCCGCGTGGCGCGCCCCCAGCGCCTCGCACGCGTCCTCGACGATCGCGAGGCCGTGGCGCGCGCGCGATCGCCTCGAAGCGCGCCCATCTCCGCCGGGTAGCCGAAGATGTGCACCGGCAGGATCGCCCGCGTGCGCTCGCGTGATCGCCGCCTCGGCCGCTCGGGGTCGAGGTTCAGCGTCACCGGGTCGATGTCCGCGAACACCGGGCGCGCGCCCTCGTACACCACCGCGTTGGCCGAGGCCACGAACGAGAGCGGGCTCGTGACCACCTCGTCCCCCGGCCCCACCCCCACGGCGCGCAGCGCCAGGTGCAGGCCGGCGGTGCCGCTCGACACCGCGCACGCCGCCGTCGCGCCCACCCGCTGCGCGAACGCCCGCTCGAACTCCCCCACCTTCGGCCCCAGCGAGAGCTGCCCGGAGCGCAGCACCTCCAGCACCGCCCGCTCCTCCGCCGCGCCCAGCGAGGGGCGCGCCAGCGGGATCGTCTCCTCCTCCTCCGAGGGCTCAGCACGTCGATGCTCCTCTCCCGTTGCGTCCGCTCACCGGTCACCGACCTCCTACCGCCCGCCGCCCGGGTGCGCCGCCGGCGCGGGCTGCATGCCCGACTCCAGCGAGTCCACCAGCGCGTCCCACGAGGCCGCGATCAGGTTCTCCGAGACCCCGATCGCGCCCCACACCCGCTGGCCGTCGGAGGCGTCGATCAAGCACCCGCGTCACCGCCCCGGTGCCCTTGTCCTCGTCGAGGATCCGCACCTTGAAGTTGACCAGCTCGATGTCGCGCAGGTGCGGGTGGATCTCGCCGATCGCCTCGCGCAGCGCGCGGTCCAGCGCGTTCACCGGGCCGTTGCCCTCCGCGGTGCGCACGTACCGGCGCTCGCGTGGGCCGTCCGGCTCGGCGGTGGGGATCCAGATCTTGATCGTCGCCTCTGTCTCCACCGCGCCGTCGGCGCGCTGCTCGACGATCACCCGCCACGACTCCAGGCGGAACAGCGGCTCGTACTCGCCCGCCTCCCGGCGCATCAACAGCTCGAAGGAGCCGTCCGCCGCCTCGAACTGGAAGCCGCGGTGCTCGAGCTCCTTGACGCGCTCGGCGTGCGCAGCGCGGCCTGCGCCGTCCAGCTCGATCCCCGCCTCCCGCGCCTTCTCCATCACCGTCGCCTTACCCGAGAGCTCGGAGACCAACACCTCGCGGCCGTTGCCCACCAGCTCCGGATCGACGTGCTCGAACGTCTGCGCGTCGGCGCTCACCCCCGCCGCGTGCATGCCCGCCTTGTGCGCGAACGCGTGCTTGCCCACGTACGGCTGCGCCGGGTCGGGTGCGCGGTTGAGCAGCTCGTCGACGAAGTGCGCCGTCTCGCGCAGGCGCGCGAGCTGCTCGGGCTCCAACACCTGCCGGCCCATCTTCAGCTGCAGGTCGGCGATGATCGGTCACCAGGTTGGCGTTGCCCGTGCGCTCGCCGATCCCGTTGATCGTGCCCTGCACCTGGGTCGCGCCCGCCTCGACCGCGACCAGCGTGTTGGCGACCGCGCAGCCGGAGTCGTCGTGCGTGTGGATCCCGAGCACGACCTCCGGCAGCGCCACGCGGACCTCCGCGACCGCGTCCCGCACGCCGCTCGGCAGCGAGCCGCCGTTGGTGTCGCACAGCACCACCCGCTCTGCGCCTGCCTGCGCCGCCGCGCGCAGGCACCCCAAGGCGTAGTCCCGGTCCAGCGCGAAGCCGTCGAAGAAGTGCTCGGCGTCGAGCAGCACCCGCTTGCCGGCGCCCGCGAGGAACTCGATCGACTCGGCGATCATCGCCAGGTTCTCCTCGCGCGAGACGCGCAGCACCTTCTCCACGTGCAGGGGCGAGGCCTTGCCCACGAGCGTGCACACCGGCGCGAAGCACTCCGCGAGCACCCGCAGGCCCCCGTCCGCCGCAGCGGACGTCCCGCGCCGGCGGGTCATCCCGAACGCGACGACCTCCGCGTTCTCCAGCGGTCTCGCGCGGCAAGCAGCCCGAACAGCTCCAGCTCCTTCGGGTTGGAGGCTGGGAAGCCGGCCTCGATCATGTGCACGCCCAGCTCATCCAGCGCATGCACGACGCGCAGCTTCTCTTCGGCGGTGAGGCTCAGCCCGCCTCCGCCCATGCCGTCGCGCAGGGTGGCGTCGTATAGCTGTATGTCGGCCATCGTCGGCTAGACCCCAGGGCCTATCTCAATTGGGGCGTGCAACTGGGACGGCCGAGGGTCGAGCGAGGCGCGGACGCAAGGCCGAAGGCGTGGTGGGTCCACGTCGAGGCCGAGGACAAAGCCTCGCGAAGGCCATCGGTCGTATCCAGGCGTGCGAACCAATTGAGATAGGCCCTTAGCCCGCGGATACGCCCGCGTCGCCCGCGGGGGTCTCCAGGTCCGCCGCGCTCACCACGTCGAGCCACTCGCGGTAGCGCTCCGTGCGCCCGTGGGTCGCGTCGTCGAAGGCGGCCTGCAGCACGCGCGTGATCTCGCCCGGCTCGCCCGTCCCGATCCGGTGGTTGTCGACCTCGCGCACCGGCACCACCTCGGCCGCGGTGCCCGGACATGAACACCTCGTCGGCGAGGTACATCTCCGCGCGCGCCACGTTGCGCTCGACCACCGCGTAGCCGAGGTCCTGCGCGATCTGGATCACCGAGCGGCGCGTGATGCCGTCGAGGATCGAGTTGTGCTGCCCGGGCGTCGCGATCTCGCCGTCGCGCACGATGTAGACGTTCTCGCCGGTGCCCTCGCACACGTGGCCGTGGTCGTCGAGCAGGATCGCCTCTTCGTAGCCGGCCTTCACCGACTCGACCTTGGCGAGCACGTTGTTGAGATACTGGCCGGAGGCCTTCGCGTGGGGGATCAGCGAGTCGCGGGCTGATGCGCCGCCACGAGGAGGTCGTCGCCCGCACGCCGTGGCGCATCCCCTCCTCGCCTAGGTACGTGCCCCACTCCCAGCAGGCGATCGTCACGTCGACCGGGGCGTCGAGCGGGTTCAGGCCCATCGTGCCGTAGCCGCGGTTGACGAGCGGGCGGATGTAGCAGGAGCGCAGCCCGTTGCGCGCCACGAGCTCGACGCGTCGCCGCGCGCAGCTGCGCGTCGGAGTAGGGCAGCGGCATGTAGTACAGCTCGGCGGAGCGCCGCAGGCGCTCGACGTGCTCGGCGTTGCGAAACACCGCCGGGCCGAGCTCGGTGTCGTAGCAGCGCATGCTCTCGAACACGCCCGTGCCGTAGTGCAGGCCGTGCGTGAGGACGTGGACCTTGGCGTCCTCCCAGGCGACGAAGTCTCCGTTCATCCAGATGAGGTCCGTGGGGTTCAAGGTCCTGCGCTCCTTCGTGGTTCGTTAGAGGTAGTAGAGCACCGCCCGCGTCGCATCCGCGGTGCTGGCTCCGCCCCCGAGGTCGGGGGTGCGCACGCCGTCGTCGAGCGCGCGTTCGACGGCTGATTCTACCTCCAGCGCCTTCTCCTCCATGTCGAGGCTGTTGCGCAGCATCAGTGCGGCGGACAGGAACATCGCCATCGGGTTGGCGATCCCCTCGCCGGCGATGTCCGGCGCGGAGCCGTGCACCGGCTCGTACAGCCCCGGGCGCGACGCGGCTCGCGGTCGCCCAGCGACGCGCTTGGGAGCATCCCGATCGAGCCGGTCAGCATCGCCGCCTCGTCGGAGAGGATGTCTCCGAACATGTTCTCGGTCAGCAGCACGTCGAAGTGGCGGGGGTTGGCGATCAGCTGCATCGCGGCGTTGTCCACGAGCATGTGCTCGAGCTCCACGTGCGGGTATTCGCGGTCCTGCACGCGGCTCACGACCTCCCGCCACAGCCGCGAGGTTTCCAGCACGTTGGCCTTGTCGACGCTCGTCACCTTCGCGTGCGCCGCGTTGAACGCTGTGCGCGCCACCCGCTCGATCTCCTTGACGGTGTAGGAGCAGAGGTCGCTCGCCGCGTCGGCCGTGCGCGTCTTCTCGCCGAAGTAGATCCCGCCCGGTCAACTCGCGCACGACCAGCAGGTCGACGTCTTCGATCCGCTCGCGCCGCAGCGGCGAGGCGTCGTACAGCTTGCGGCAGCGGGCGCACGGGGCGCACGTTCGCGTACAGCCCGAGGCCGCGGCGCAGCTCCAGCAGGCCCCGCTCGGGGCGCGGAGCGTCCGGCTCGGTGCTGTCCCACTTGGGCCCCCCCACCGCGCCGAGCAGCACCGCGTCGGCGCGGCGGCACGCCGCCAGCGTCTCCTCGGTCAGCGGCGCGCCGATGGGCATCGATCGAGGCGCCGCCGATCGGCCGCTCGTCGAGCTCGAAGTCGCCGACCGCGTTGAGCACTTCGCGCGTGGCGGCCGTGATCTCCGGCCCGATCCCGTCGCCGGGGAGGACAGCTATGCGCTTGGACATTTGAATCCTGGCTCCATTTGGGACCCTACCCCCTGCTCCCCCGCAAGTTACCCTGGACCCGGTCCGGCTGGGCGGCTCCAGCTCGGTGCCTGCAGCGCTCCTCGACGGCGCTGTCCCACAGCTCCCTCGACAGCTCCCTCCACAGCGCCACCCTGACGGCGCTGTGCAGTCCTCTACAGCGCTGTTGTAACAGGTCCCCCCCGCTGGCGGGCGCCCTCGTAGGCGATGATTGCATCCTCCTGGCCGAGCGTCACCGCGATGTCGTCGAGGCCCCCCAGCAGCCGCCGGCGCGTCTCGGGGTCGATCTCGAACGGAGACCGAGACCAGCTCGCCGTCGGCGCCCGGGTAGCGCACCTCCTGGGCGCGCAGATCGACCTGGCCCTTCCCGGCCGCGGCCAGCGCGCGGCAGTGCTCCTCGTGGAAGGACGACCGGCAGCAGCCCGATCTTCGTGCAGTTGGAGTAGAAGATGTCCGCGAACGAGGGCGCCACGAGCGTCTGGAAGCCGTAGTCCTGCAACCCCCACGGGGCGTGCTCGCGCGAGGAGCCGCAGCCGAAGTTCTCCCCCGCCACGAGGATCGGGTTCGCCGGCAGTTCCCAGCCCGGCTCCTTGGCCCAGTCGTAGAACAGGAACTCCCCGAAGCCCGTCCGCTCCACGCGCTTGAGGAACTGCTTGGGCATGATCTGGTCGGTGTCCACGTTGGAGCGGTCCAGGTGGCTCACGGGGCCCGAGATTGTCTCTATCGGTTCCATGTGCCCCCCCCAATTCCAGTCTCGGTGGTTGTGAAGTGCGCTTCCATCGGTCCCATCTCGTCCTCAGTTCCAATCCCGTATGTCGGTGAAGTGCCCCTCGATGGCCGCGGCCGCGGCCATCTGCGGGGAGACCAGGTGCGTGCGCCCGCCGCGGCCCTGGCGGCCCTCGAAGTTGCGGTTGGACGTCGAGGCGCACCGCTCCCCCGGGGCGAGGATGTCGGGATTCATCCCCAGGCACATCGAGCAGCCCGCCACGCGCCAGTCGAAGCCGGCGTCGCGGAAGACCCGGTCGAGGCCCTCGGCCTCGGCCTGCGCCTTGACCTGCTGGGAGCCCGGTACGACCATCGCGCTCACGCTGTCAGCCACCCTGCGCCCGGCGACTACCTCGGCAGCGGCCCGCAGGTCGCCGATCCGCGAGTTCGTGCACGAGCCGATGAACACCCGGTCGACCGCGATCTCCGCGATCGGCGTGCCCGGCTCGAGCGCCATGTAGTGCAGCGCGCGCTCCGCCGCCTCGCGCTCGGCCTCGCTGGCGAACTCCTCCGGCGCCGGCACCCGCCCGGTCACGTCGGTGACCATCGCCGGCGTCGTGCCCCACGTGACCTGCGGGGAGAGCGCTGCGGCGTCGACCGTCAGCTCGCTGTCGAAGCTCGCGCCCGCGTCGCTGGCCAGCTCGCTCCAGCGCTCGCACGCCGCTTCGAGGTCCGCGCCCTTCGGGGCACCCGGGCGCTCGCGCTCGGTGAACCACCTGAGCGTCGTCTCGTCCGGCGCGATCATCCCGGCGCGGCCGCCGCCCTCGATCGTCATGTTGCAGACCGTCATCCGCCCCTCCATCGAGAGGCCGTCGATCACCGGGCCCGCGTACTCGACGACGTGGCCGGTGGCGCCGCCCACGCCCATCTGCCCGATCGTGCCGAGGATCAGGTCCTTCGCGGTGACCCCGAAGCCCAGCTGTCCCTCGTAGCGGATGCGCATCGAGCGGGGGCGGTGCTGGACCATGCACTGCGTCGCCAGCACGTGCTCGACCTCGCTGGTGCCGATCCCGAACGCGAGCGCCCCGAACGCGCCGTGCGTGGCGGTGTGGGAGTCCCCGCAGACGATCGTCAGGCCCGGCTGGGTCACGCCGAGCTCGGGGCCGATTACGTGCACGATCCCCTGCCTGGGGGAGCCCAGCGAGTACACCGGCACCCCGAACTCCGCGCAGTTGCGCTCCAGCGTCTGCACCTGCACCCGCGAGAGCTCTTCGGCGATCGCCGCCGCGTTCGGCGTGCCGTCGGTCGGCGTGTTGTGGTCGGCGGTCGCCAACGTGCGCTCGGGGCGGCGCACCGGGCGGCCCGCCAGGCGCAGGCCGTCGAACGCCTGCGGGCTCGTCACCTCGTGCACGAGGTGCAGGTCGATGTACAGCAGGCCCGGCGCCACCTCGTGCGCCTTCCAGATCTTTTCAAACATGCTCTTTGGCATCGTCACCTTCTCTCGTTCTATTACCACGCTACCCGCGCCCGACCTCACCGCGCGCGACTGGCCCGCTAGCGACCACCACCGTCCAGCACAAACCGAACCCAAATCCTCCCCTCAAGGCGCCGTGGCGGGCAGTCCCAGCGTGTCCTTCGGTTCCAGCGCCCGGGCGCGAGCAACCGACAGCGCGCGCACGTAGGCGTGCGCCGCGGCCTCGATCACGTCCGTCGAGAGCGCCTGCCCCGAGCCCGACTGGCCGTCGATCTCGACCACCACGGAGACCTCCCCGAGCGCATCCTGACCCTCGGTGACCGCGCCGATCTTGAAGTCCCGCAGCTTCGCTCGCGTGCCCGCCGCCGCGTTGATCGCCGCCAGCACCGCATCGATCGGGCCGTCGCCGGTGAACGAGCCCTCCGCCAGCTCGCCCTCCGGCAGGCGCACTGCCACGCGCGCGTGCGGGGGCCGGCGCGAGGAGGCCTCCACCTCGAACCACTCCAGGGTGTACCCGGCGATCTCCCCGCGCAGCTCGTCGGTCACGAGCGCCTCCAGGTCCATCGCTGTAACAGCCTTCTTCTTGTCCGCGATCTCCTTGAAGCGCTTGAACGCCGTGTTCAGCGCCTGGCCGTCGACCTCGAAGCCCATCTCCGCCAGCGCGTCGCGCAGGGCGTGCCGGCCGGAGTGCTTGCCCAGCACGATCGAGTTCGAGTCGAGGCCCACCGACCGCGCGTCCATGATCTCGTACGTCGTGCGCTCCTTCAGCACCCCGTCCTGGTGGATGCCCGACTCGTGCGCAAACGCGTTGCGGCCGACGATCGCCTTGTTCGGCTGCACCGCGTAGCCGGTCAGGCGCGAGACCAGCCGGCTCGTGCGCGCCAGCTCGCGCGTGTTCATCGTCGTGTCGAGGCCCCCCACGTCCGCGCGGCGGGTGCGCAGCAGCATCACGATCTCCTCCAGCGACGCGTTGCCGGCGCGCTCGCCGATCCCGTTGACCGCGCACTCCACCTGGCGCGCGCCGGCCAGCACACCCGCAAACGAATTCGCCACGGCCAGGCCCAGGTCGTCGTGGCAGTGCACCGAGAGCACCACGCCGTGCAGCTCCGGGACCAGCTCGTACAGCCGCGCCAAGAACGCCTGGAACTCGTGGGGCATCGCGTAGCCCACCGTGTCCGGGATGTTGATCGTCGTGGCGCCCTCCTCGATCGCGATCCGCACGACCTCCGCGGTGAACTCGACTTCCGAACGTGTCGCGTCCATCGGCGAGAACTCCACGTCATCCAGGTACCCCTTCGCGTGCGCGACCGCCGCCCGGGCCTGGCCCTTGACGTCCTCGCGCGTGGTCTGCAGCTGGTGGACGATGTGGATGTCCGAGGTCGAGACGAACGTGTGGATCCGCGGGCGCTCGGCGTCCCTGACCGCCTCCCACGCCGCGTCGATGTCCGCCACGTGGGTGCGCGCCAGGCCCGCAATGATCGGCGGCGCCGGATCGACGACCTCGCGGGCGATCGCCTGCACCGCCTCGAAGTCGCCCGGGGAGGTGATCGGAAAGCCCGCCTCGATCACATCCACCCCCAGGCGCGCCAGCTGGTTGGCGATCTCCAGCTTCTCCTGAGTGTTCAGCGCGATCCCCGGCGACTGCTCCCCGTCGCGCAGGGTCGTGTCGAAGATCGCGACGCGGCGGTCCGCGTCCGCTGCTCGGTCAACTTCCTCCGGTGTGCCCGTCGTCGTCATGTCGCTCATGCTCCTTGTACTCGGTCTCTTTCGTACTTCCTCCAGGTGGGTTTGCGGCTACGCGGCCGCCACGCGCTATTCCCCCCGAGGGGGGAGGAGGAGAAGTCGAAGAGACGCCAGGAACGACATGCTTCGCGCAGGGTAGCACCGCCGCGGGGCGATGCCAAGCGGATCAGGGTGTCAAAACGACCTTGCCGACGTTGCGCCGCTCGGTGATCATCCGCTGCGCCTCGCCCGCGTCCTCGAAGCTGAAGGCGCCCGCCACGACAGGCTTGACGGTGCCGTCGGCCATCAGCTCGCGCAGCGGCTCGATCCACGGCGAGAGCGTCTCGCGGTCCTTCCACAGGCTCAGCATGTTCAGGCCGATCACGGCCTTCGATTCGGATATCTGCTTGATCATGCTGAAGCGCGGCATCCGTAGCACCGTGCCCAGCCCGGATACGAGGTTGCGCTTCTCACCGGATACGGCCGCCGAAGCGCCGAAGGCGACCAGCCGCCCGCCGGGGCGCAGGAGGTTGTAGCTGCGCCGCAAGCTCTTGCCGCCGACAGCGTCCATGACGATGTCGAACGGCGGCAGCCCCCGCTCCCAACCGCTCGTGGTGTAGTCGAGCGCGCGGTCCACGCCGAGCTCCTCGATGCGCGCGTGCTTGCCCGGCGAGGCCGTGCCGTAGACCTCCGCGCCGTAGCGCTTGGCGATCTGTGTCGCCGCGATCCCAACGCCACCGCCGGCCGAGTGGATCAGCACGCGCTCGCCCGGCTGCAGGTTGCCATAACCGATCAGTCCCGCCCACGCCGTCGCGTAGTTGACGGGGATCGCCGCGCCCTGCTCGAAGGTCAGCTCGTCAGGTAGCGGCACGACATCGCCCGCGGGCACCACGACCTGCGAGGCGTAGCCGCCGAATTTCGTCCCCGCCAGCACGCGCTGCCCGTGCGTCAGGGGGCCTACCCCCTCGCCTAGCTCCAAGATCGTGCCCGCCACCTCATAGCCGATCACACACGGAGGCTTGGGCGCGTCGGGATAGATCCCCATGCGCGCCATCACGTCGGCGAAGTTGATGCCCGCCGCGGCGACTTCGATCCGCACCTGCCCCTTGCCGAGCGGCGGGTCGGGGCGTTCGTGCGTCTGAAACACCTCGGGCCCCCCGTGCTTCGTGATCTCGACGACCCGCATCCCGAAGCGAGATTACCCGATCGGCGCCGAATGCTCTGAAACGAGTTGGGAGGTGGTTTCGCCTCGCGTGGCGATCCGACTGGAGCTGATGCGAACATGGGTTCGTGTCCAAGTCCAGCTACGAGAGGGCCACTAGGAGTCAGAGCATGTTCCTCCCATCTGCCGCAGTGCGCGTACCTCACGTCTTGGCAAGGCGTCATCATCCACGCCGCCCGTACATGCCCTCACTCGCTACGTCAAACCAACCACGATTCGCGCACGCAACTCCACTCTCCCTGTTGTGGATTGCAGGCGACCCACAGATCCTCGTCGGCCGCCTGAAGGTCGAATGGAGCGAGTTGGAGCCCGTCGGGAACAAGCTCTACAGCGCGCGTATCGACGTCCCTTCAGGCGAGTGGCTGATATGGCTGGATGCCGGCGCGGCGCTTTGGGTCGGAGATCGTCCGGACGCCCTTCCGAGTCCGGTCCGCAAGCGGCTGATCGAGGGGAGCGCCGACGAGCTGATCCAATTGGTAGACCGACTTGCCGACGTCGGCGTCTGGTGTCGTGATGCCTCTCTGTTGATCGATGGGGAGTGGACGAGCTCCAAGCGAGCTCACTCCGCCCTCGCCGCCCTGACGGCTCGCACCGCGACCGCCATGAGCGGCGTCTTCGTGGATCGCGAGGGACGTGCCGCCCGGCTCGAGGTCTCGCGCGGAAGCGTGTGCTGGTCAGACCGTCCGGGGCTCGCGATTGAATGGTTGCTGGCGACCGCCAACCTCCCGCGACCCGTATGAGTCAGAGTCAGTACATCAATCCTGTTGGGCCAGAGGCCAACAATCGTCGAGCCACAGAGTTCGAGGATCAGCTCGTGGCGTTCACTGGGACATTCGGCTGGAAGACCCGATGTCGCAACATCGATCTCTTCCACCGCGTGGGCGGCCAGAGCAGCGGAGTCGACATCCTGCTTGCGTTCGACGACCCCCAACTCGGCCAGCCTCAAGGCATCATCGCCGAGGCGAAGATCCGCCACCCACTGAAGCCCAGCGGAGTGTGCGCGGACGTCTCGGTGCTCGCCGGGAAGCTCGCGACCCTCGGACCGGTGATCCCCGGCCTCACCGTGGGCAACGACCTGGTCGCCACGAGGACCGGCCTGCTGGTGTACGACGCCGCGCCGTACCAGCCCGCGATCCTCTCGAAGGCCCTCTTGGACATGCAGCAGCGAGGCCTCTCTCGCGCCAAGTGGCCCCGCGCGGTGCTGGTGCTCGGCCCCGACACGCTCGTCAGTCTGGCCGACTGCATCGAGCACAGCGAACCGAAGGAGTTCTTTTGGCCCCCCTTCGAACGGCGGGAAGGGGCGTGGGGCCGCTGCGCCCCACCGCAGCAGGTAGCCGCCGGAATGCTCGCCTACCGGTCTAGCTGACGCGCCCGGGGACGTTGCGAACGGTCTGAGCTAGGGGAAGGTCCGGGCCTACCGAGAAGGTGTGGGTGTCGAAGCTCACGCCTTCAAGGAGGCCCGGATGCCGCACCATAGAGCCCGCTTCACTGCCCTTGGCCGGTGGGAGGTCGCGCGTCGTGTGATCGAGGAGGGCGAGACGTTCGCTCGGGCCGCGGCCCGAGCGGACGTCTCGACGTCGACCGTGTGGGGGTGGGTGCATCGGTGGCTGGCCGCGACAGCGGAGGATCGGGAGTCGCTGGCGTGCTTGCAGGAGCGCTCCAGCCGCCCTCACCGCTCCCCCGAGCAGGTGCCCGAGCTGGAGGCCGCCGGGATCTGCGAGCTGCGGGACAGGACGGGATGGTCGCCTCGCCGGCTCGCGGACGAGCCCGGGGTCGATCGACCCCACTCGACGGTGCATCAAGTGCTGCGGCGCGGTGGCTGCTCACGCCGACCCACCCCGGAGCGCCCGGCGGTGGTGCGCTATGAGTGGCCGTGCCCCGGACAGCTGCTGCACATGGACGTCAAGCGGTTCGGGAAGTTCGCTCAGCCTGGACACCGCACGACCGGCGACCGGACCCGCAACTCCCGCCGGATCGGCTGGGAATACGTCCACTCGATCGTTGATGACCGCAGTCGCGTGGCCTACTCAGAGATCCACGACGACGAACAGGCCCCGACCGTGACCGCGTTCACCCGCCGCGCGCTGGACAGTTTCCTCGAGCTCGGGATCTGCGCCGAGCGGCTGATGACCGACAACGCCTGGGCGTACACGAACAACCGCTCGCTGCGGCTGCTGCTCCGCTCCCGGCAGATCACCCACATCCGCACCCGCCCCTACACGCCCCGCACGAACGGGAAGGTCGAGCGCTACCAACAGACCCTGCAGCGTGAATGGGCGTACGCGCTCGAATACGCCTCCAGCCAGGCACGTCGGGAGTCACTGCCACACTGGGTCCGCCACTACAACGAGCGACGCTCCCACAGCGCCCTCGGCAACCGACCCCCCATCCAACGCATTCGGGAGGTCTCCGGGCTCAACATCTAGCGACGGAACCACGACGATGTGGCTGCGCGACCCGCTCGACCACGACGACGATTTCAGCGCGTTGACGGCCATCTCCTGGGAGTGGCGTTTGGATGTCGATCGAATCGTGTGCTCCTCAGTCGATCGGGATCGCTATCGGACCGTGCGCGACCGTTGGCGCGAACACGCTCGACGAACGCTCGACCGGGGTGTCGGCCGAGTTCCCGCGAGCATCGAGCCACGGGGTCTCTCATTCCATTCGCTGACGTCGTTCGTCGATCGCTGGGGCGAGGCGGCGTGAACCCCAGCTACCCGACACCGGACGCGATCGCCCAGACGATCGCCCATCGCGAGACGTCTCTGACCGGCGCCCGTGCGCTGTACGCAGCGGCCGGCGTCGTCGTCTACGCCGACGAGCGGCTGGGTATGGCAAACGTCGCGCGCCGCACCTGGCTTGCCCCTGGCGCCACCCGCCGGCTGAGCACTTGCCTGGACATGGTCACTCCGTCGGTTGGCGGACTGCTGATGGCACCCGCCGGGGTGCAGGCACCGCAGCTGGATGTCGGCGGTCCGCGGACTGCCGCGGGACGTCTGCGAGAGCTTGCCGAGGCCCACTTGCAGCAGGCGATCGCGCCGGGCCGTATGACGCTGTGCTCGTTGGGCGACAGTGTCGACCAGGCGTGGGACTGGTCCGGCACGATCGCCTACGACCATCCCTACCGACTCCGGACGGGAGAATTCGTCACCAGCCGGCCCCAGGCCGTCTTCCACGTGCGCAACGACGGGCACCCCACACGCGCGCATATCCTCGTCGAGGTTCACCACGCCGCCGACTTCGAGCACGTCCACAGGTGGATCGCCCAACTACCGCCTGCCACCGAGCGCTGGAGAATCGTGCCGGTTGCGCTACTCGACGGCGCGACCCGGCACAAAGAAATCCGATCGATCGTCGACGCCATCGGCTCCGGCGGCCAGGTCATGGCTGCCCATCCCCACACCCAACGGACCGGCCCTCAAGACTCCAACGCCACGCTCGCCGAGTTTGTGCGGCACATGAAGGAGGCACGCTACTCGACCAGCATCCAGGGGCTGGACTCGCTCATCGACCGCGCAGAGCGTGTCGACCACTCTGTGCTGTCCGCCTTCGATCTGTACCACTGGTCGGGGAGTGACGGTGCTCGTGTCGCCGTACGCGTCCGCCTCAAGCAGCATGGCACCGACCCACTGACGATCGAGTGGGGAGCCGTCCGCGAGCCCCGCACGGCGGCCGGCGTACCGCTTCCCAGCACGGTTTCGCTCGACTCCGATGGGTGGGATCTGATGAGTATCGTCCCCTGGCCTGAAGATCAGCGCATGGCGCATCTCCGGCAACTGTGGTCTCGCCTCGTGGGCGCTGTTCAGGAAAGCGCCGGCGCCGTAGCCGCGTGACCGTCAGCTCAGCACCACGGCCCACCCTCCGTAAAAGCCCTCCGACGCCACGATCTCCCGCACGACCTCGGCCGGCACGGCGGCGTCGGTCGTGACGACCATCGCCGCGAGGCGCTGGTCCTCGCCGTCGGTGTCAGAGATCCCGTCGGCGTGGGAGGGGTGGGCGGGCATCCCATCCCGGGTGTGTCCGACCGCCGCCGAGGAGATGTTGATGCCGTGGCTACCAAAGATCGTCCCGACGCGGCCGATCATGCCCGGCAGGTCCGCGTAGCGGAAGACCGTCACGAACGGCTCCAGCTCGACCGTCAGGCGCCGGCCCTGGACCTCGACGAGGTGCGGCACACGGTGGGGGCCGATCCCCGTGCCGGCGACCGCGACCCGGCGCTCGCCGGCGATCACTGTGACACGGATCAGCTCGTTGTAGTCCTGCGCCTCGGAGACCGTCTTCTCCTCGACCACGATCCCGCGCTCCTCGGCCATCGAGGGGGCGTTGACGAGGTTGACCTGCTCCTCCGTGCGGCCCTGCAGCGCGCCCTGGATCACCGCGAGCGTCAGCAGGCGCGTGTCGAAGTCGGCGATACGCCCCAGAAAGGCCGCCTCGATGCGCTCCACCGAGCTGCCCTCGGCGAGCTCCATCGCCAGGCGCCCCAGTTGCCGGGCGAGCGGCAGGAACGGCCCCAGCACCTGCATGTCCTCCGCCCCGATCGAGGGGATGTTGACCGCCGTGGAGACCACCCCGCCGGTCAGCGCCGCGACGACCTGCTCGGCGGACTGGTACCCCGCGCGGTCCGTGGCCTCCGCCGTGGAGGCCCCCAGGTGAGGGGTGACGATCACGGTCGGGTAGCCGAACAGCGGGTGCTCGGTCGTCGGCTCCGAGGGAAACACGTCGAGCGCCGCGCCGCCGACCTTGCCGGAGTCCAGGGCGTCCTTCAGCGCGTCTTCGTCGATCAGCCCGCCGCGCGCGACGTTGAGGATGCGCACTCCGTCGCGCATCTGCGCAAACGCCGCAGCGTCGAGCCAGTTCCGCGTCTCGTCCGTCTTGGGGAGGTGGATCGTCAGGAAGTCCGCCTGCGCGTAGACCTCCTCACTGGAAGCCGCCTTCTCGACCCCTAGCTCGCGGTAGCGCTCGGCGCTGACGAACGGGTCGAACGCGACGACGCGCATCTGAAAGCCGCGCGCGCGGGCCGCGACGAGCTGCCCGATGCGCCCGAAGCCGACGATCCCGAGCGTCTTCTCATACAGCTCCACGCCGGAGAACTTCGAGCGCTCCCACTTCCCTGCCGTCAGCGACACGTACGCCTGCGGGATGTTGCGCGCGAGCGCCAACAGCAGCGCCATCGTGTGCTCCGCGGCCGTCACCACGTTCGACTGCGGCGCGTTGGCGACGATGATCCCGCGCTTCGTGGCCGCGTCCACGTCGACGTTGTCAACCCCCACCCCCGCGCGCCCGATCGCGCGCAGGTTGGTCGCCCGCTCGATCAGCTCCGCGGTCAGCTTGGTCGCCGAGCGGATCAGGATGCCGTGGTAGGCGCCGATCCGCTCCGCCAGCTCCTCGTCGCTCCAGTCGAGGCCGAGGTCCACGTCGAAGTGCTCGCGCAGCAGCTCCACGCCCGAGTCGCCGATCTTCTCCTTCACGAGGACCTTCAGGCGCTCGCCGTTCGTACCGACGGCGGCACCGGTACTCGTCGAGGTGCTCTCCACGGCGCTCATGACGGCAACCTCTCAACGATCCACTCGATACACGCCGTCAGCGCCTGCACGTCCGCGGGCTCGACTGCGGGGAACATCCCGATCCGCAGCTGATTGCGCCCCAGCTTGCGGTACGGCTCGGTGTCCACGATCCCGTTCGCGCGCAGCGTCGCCGCCACCGCCGCCGCGTCCACGCCCTCCTCGAAGTCGATCGTCCCCACGACCAGCGAGCGCTTCGCGGGGTCGGCCACGAACGGCGTGGTGTAGGGGGTGCGCTCGGCCCACTCATAAAGGTGAGTGGAGGAGGCGGTCGTGCGCGACACGCACCAGTCAAGCCCGCCACCGTCGAGCATCCAGCGAATCTGATCGACGAGAAGGAACAGCGTCGCGACTGCCGGGGTGTTGTACGTCTGGTCTTTGAGCGAGTTCTCCAGCGCCGTGGAGAGCGAGAGGAACTGCGGGATCCAGCGGGGGTGGGCGGGTCCTGATCCTCCGTTGGCGCCGGCGAGCTTGGCGATCCGCTCCTGCGCCGCCGGGCTCAGCAGCGCGACCCACAGCCCGCCGTCGCCGGCGAAGCTCTTCTGCGGCGCGAAGTAGTACGCGTCGGCCTGCGCGACATCAACCGGCAGCCCGCCCGCGCCCGACGTCGCGTCGATCAGCACGAGCGCCCCGCCCGCGCCTGCACCCGCGGGGCGCTGCACAGGGACCATCACGCCGGTGGATGTCTCGTTATGTGCCCACGCAACCACATCGACCCCCGCCTCCACGGCTCCTACCTGCGCCGGGTCCGGGGCGTCGCCAGGCTCGGCTTTGATGATCTCCGGCTCCTCCAGGAACGGAGCCTCACGCGCAACCTGCGCGAACTTCGAGGAAAACTCCCCGTAGGTCAGGTGCAGCGAGCGACGCTCGATCAGCCCACACGCGGCGGCGTCCCAGAACGCGGTCGCCCCGCCGTTGCCGAGCGCCACCTCGTAGCCCTCGGGCGCGCCGAACAGCTCGCGCAGCCCCGCGCGAATCTCCCCGACGAGCGCCTTGACCGGCTTCTGCCGGTGCGAGGTGCCCATCAATGCCGCACCCTCCGAGGCCAGACGCGCAAGCGCCTCCGGGCGAACCTTCGAAGGGCCGCAGCCGAAGCGCCCGTCCGCGGGCCTCAGCTCGGTCGGGATCGTCAACTGCGTCTGCTCTGCGCTGGTGCTCGTCATGGGCTTCCTCGTTTCGCCTCGAGGGTTACGTGGATGAGGTGCCCAGGCGCGCGGCGGTGTTCGGTGTGTCGCTCCCCGGTGGTCTCTTCCACCTCGCTGCTGCGCCAGTCGCGACAGACGCGAGTTTAGCGAATCGCCGCGCTGGTTCGCGCGGGGCGCGTCGGAGGTGGTGGTTCGGCTGCGGGCGGGCGCAGCGTGCAGCCGGCGTCGGTGCAGGTGCGCTCGAGTCGGCCTGCGGAGATCGTCTCGATCAGCCCGGCGATCCAGCACGTCGGGCAGCCGCGGAGTGCGACCATGCCGGCGGGTGCGAGCAGAAGCGCCGCCGGGCCGACGCTCGGAGTCAGTGCGAGCGTCGCGGCGATCAGCCCGAAGCCGATCGCCCCGCGCGCGAGGTGGCGGGCGACAGAGGTACTGGCGAGAGCGCTTCGGTCGTGGTCAGGCACCCTCGACGCCTCCGGAGCCAGCCGTGTTGGTTGGTGCTACGAGTCGTGAGCGTAGCGTTTCGCGTCCGCGGTGCAGACGTGACTTCATCGCGGCGCGACTGACGCCAAGCGCCTGAGCCGTCGCCGCTCCGGAGAGACCCTGGATGTCGCGTAGCACGAGGGCAGCGCGCTGCTCGGGGGGGAGCCCTGCGATGGAGTCGACGATTCGCTCGAGTTCCAGGCGGACAAGGGCTGCGTCTTCGGCGGAGGGTTCGACCGTTGCGGTGGAGGTGGGTCTGCGCAGTACGAGCCGCGATCGGCGGATGCACTCGTTGCGCACGATTTGGAACATCCACGATGCGAGAGCCGCGGCGGTGCGCAGCGTCCCGATCTTTCGGTACAGGACGATCAGGGCCTCCTGCGCTGCGTCCTCTGCGTCCTCGGGCGTGGAGCAGAGAGTGCGGGCGAAACGCCTCACGTGTGCGTGGGAGCCGTCGAGGAGTGTGGCGATCGCACGGGGATCCCCCTGTTGGGCCGCGCTGACGACCCGCTCGGTGGGCCAGGACCAAGCGGTGGGACTCACCGTGCGCGCCTTTCTCCCACCGCCCAGACGGCAGCGGAGTCGCAAGGGTTGGGTTCCTGGACGCGCACCGCGGCGGCGTGGAGCCCGGGGTGAGTGAGCGAGTCAGTCACGAGAGCGTGCTCTCATGATGAAGAGGCAGCCGCAGACCAAAACTGCGCCTGCGATGAGGTAGATCGCGATAGTCATGACGAGCCTCCCGTTCCGGTCGATCGAGTGCGACAGGTATGAGAGGTGTGCCGTCGCGAAAAGGATTCTCCGAAGACGTCAGCTCCCGAGGCGGAGGGCCACGGGCGGACGGGTCAAAAAGACGTCTTGATCCAGTCCATGTGCGAGCGAAGCTCCTTACCCACCGCTTCGATCTGGGTGTCGGCCTGCTCGGCGCGCATCCGCAGGAAGTTCTCCTGCCCGGCGCGGTTCTCGGCGATCCACTCGCGCGCGAAGTCCCCGGACTGGATCTCGGAAAGGATCTTGCGCATCGAGGCGCGGGTCTCCTCGGTGATCACCCGTTTGCCGCGCGTGTAGTCGCCGTACTCCGCGGTGTTGGAGATCGAAAAGCGCATCCCCGCGAGGCCCTTCTCGTACATCAGGTCGACGATCAGCTTGACCTCGTGCAGGCACTCGAAGTAGGCCATCTCGGGGTCGTAGCCCGCGGTCACGAGCGTCTCGAAGCCGGCCTGCACGAGCTCGGAGACGCCGCCGCAGAGGACGGCCTGCTCGCCGAACAGGTCCGTCTCGGTCTCGTCCTTGAAGGTCGTCTCGATCACGCCCCCGCGGGTGCACCCGATGCCCTTCGCGTAGGCCAGCGCCAGCTCGCGTGCACGGCCGGTAGCGTCCTGGGCGACGGCGATGAGGCCGGGGACACCGGAGCCTTCGACGAACTGGCGGCGCACGAGGTGGCCGGGTCCCTTGGGCGCGACCATCGCCACGTCCACCCCCGGGGGCGGGGTGACCTCGCCGTAGTGGATCGAGAAGCCGTGCCCGAACAGGATCATGTTGCCCTCGGCGATACCGTCGCGGATGTCCTGCTCCCAGATAGCGTGGTGAAGCTCGTCCGGTAGGAGAATCATCACCAGGTCGCCGCGGCTCGCCGCCTCCACAACAGGCAGCACCTCAAGACCCTGCTCGCGAGCGCTGCCGACAGAAGCGGAGTCCTCGCGCAAGCCGACGACGACCTGCACGCCGGAGTCTTTGAGGTTCAGCGCGTGGGCGTGGCCCTGGGAGCCGTAGCCGATGATCGCGACGGTCTTGCCGTCGAGCAGTGAGAGGTCAGCGTCGTCGTCGTAGAGCATGGGGCGGCAGGCTATCTGAAATTCAGGCGCTCGCCGACGCCACCAACGTGCGGCCGGGGATCGCGAGCTTGCCGTCCGCGGCGGTGTACGGCGCCAGCCGCACTGCCAGCGACACACGGATCTGCTCGATCTCCTGCGCCGGCTGCGCGAGCACGAGGTCGTGCAGCTCGCGCGAGATGTCGAGCATCGTTTCCCAGAAGGCGTCGAAGCTCTCGTGGCGCTGGGCGACGTCGATCGCCTCGACGCGCGCCTCCGCGAAGCCGGCCTGCTCGAGCAGCTCGCGCACACGGGCGGGGTCGCCGAGCGCGAACGGCCCCGGCGTGTGCTCGACGTGTCCGTCCGCCGGCGCGGGGGCCGGCGCCGGCGCGAGGCCCCGCTCGATCAGCTCCAGCCGCGGCACAAGCGCCCACGGGTTCGCGCTCACCGCGTCCCACACCGCGAGCGCCACGCGCCCGCCGGGGCGCAGCACGCGGCGGGTCTCCGACAGCGCCGCGCCGGGGTCTGCCATCAGCATGTAGCCCCACCGGCACAGCACCGCATCCACGCTGGCCACGGGGAGGTCGATCCATTCGGCGTTCCACACTTGGAACTCCACGTTGGTCAGTTCCAACTCCGCCGCGCGCTCGCGGGCGCCGTCGAGCATCCCCTCAGCGTGGTCGGAGAGGATCACCCCGCCCGTGGGAGCCACCAGCTCGGCCGCGGCCAGGCCGGTCTCCCCGAGGCCTGCCGCCAGCTCCAGCACGCGCTGCCCCGGAGAGGGGTCGATCGCGTGCACCATCCACTGCGAGACCGGCGCCCCGAACTCGCGGATCGTCCGCTGACGGCGCACCCACCCGGACGCCGCCTCCTCCCAGTGCTCGACGCTCGCGATCCGGTGTGCCTCGGCGGGGTGCACGGCGTCAGAGCGGGAACCCCGCGCACCGTCCTCATGTCTGGGGGCGTCCGCGCTCACACGTGCTCCCACCGCGAGAGCTCCCTGCGCAGCAGCTTGCCCGAGGGCGTGCGCGGCAGCGGCCCCTCGACCAGCGCCACCTGCTTGGGGACCTTGTAGGCAGCTAGGCGCGCCGCGCAGTGCGCGCGCAACGTCTCCTCCCCCACGTCCGCCCCGGCGCGGAGCACGACCAGCGCGGTGACCGCCTCGCCCCAGCGCGCATCCTCACGCCCGAGGACCGCCGCCTCGAGTACCCCTGGGCAGCCCTCGAGCACGGCCTCCACCTCGCTGGGTGCCACGTTCTCCCCCCGCTGACGATCGTGTCGGCCTTGCGTCCGGTCACGTACAAGTTGCCCTCTGTACTCAACTTACCCAGATCTCCCGTGCGCAACCACCCATCGGGGCCGGCCGCGCCCTGCGCGACGGTGGGGCCGGCGACTTCGATCTCCCCGTCGGGGGCGGTCCGCACGCGGGTGCAGAAGAGCGGCGGGCCGCCGGTCGTGACCTGCGAGCACGCCTCCGTGAGCCCGTAGGTGAGGCTCACCGGCACCCCCGCAGCCCGAGCGCGGTCGAGCAGCGCCGACGGCACCGGGCCACCGCCGGTGAGCGCGCAGCGCAGGGCGGGCGGGCGTTCGAGGCCCGCGTCAAGTAGCCGCGCAAGGGTGGTTGCGACGAGCGAAACAATCGTCACCTGTGGACGATCGGTCTGCAGCGCCCTGAGCGTGAGTTCTGCATCGAAGCGCTCGTGCACCACCGCCGTGGTCGCGTAGATCGCTGAGCGCACCAGGATCGACAGCCCCCCCACGTGGGAGAGCGGCAGGTTGCACAGCCACCGCTCGCCTGGATCGAGACCGAGCGCCACTGCCGAGCCCAGCGCGCTCCACAGGAAGTTGCCGTACGTCAGCTCCACCGGCTTGGGCGCCGATGTGGTGCCCGAGGTGTGGATCACGGCGGCCACCGCGTCCAGGTCGTGAACAGCGCCCCTCCCGCTTCGATCGGAGCCGCGCCCACCCGCCGCGCGCAGCGGCTCGTCCACCACCACCGCCGCTCCGTCCACGATCGCGGTGCGCTCGCGCTCGCCCAGGCGCAGGTCCACGGGCACCGCGACCGCGCCCGCTAGCAGGCAGGCGTGCAGCGCGTACGCGAAGTCGAGCCCCGCCGGCAGCGCGAGCGCCACCCGCTCCCCCGGGCCGGCCCCGCGTGCCACGAGCTCTCCGGCGCCCGCGCGCGCGCGCTCGTGCAGCTGCGCGTAGGAGCAGGCGACCCGCGGAGCCTCCACCGCGATCGCGGTGGGCGCCGACGCCGCGGCGCGCTGTAGCCAGGCTTCAACGATCATCCCCGCAAAGGCTAGTCTTCGCGCCATGCCCACCACATGGACCCCCGCCGGGGAGTACACCGACATCCGCTACGAGAAGTCCCAGCACCCCGAGGGGGCGATCGCGAAGATCACGATCGACCGCCCCGAGGTGCGCAACGCGTTCCGGCCGCTCACCGTGGTCGAGATCTCCCGCGCGCTCACACAAGCACACGAGGACCTCGAGGTCGGGGCGATCGTGCTCACCGGGGAGGGTCCGCTGGCGTTCTGCTCCGGCGGGGATCAGCGCGTGCGCGGGGACTCCGGCTACCTCGCCGAGGACGCGGCCGGTAATCCGGATCCCACCCGCCCGGGGCGCTTCCACGTGACCGACCTGCACGTGCAGATCCGCCGCCTGCCCAAGCCCGTCGTGGCGATGGTCGCCGGCTACGCGATCGGTGGCGGCCACGTGCTGCACCTCGTCTGCGACCTTACGGTCGCCGCGGAGAACGCCCGCTTCGGGCAGGTCGGCCCCCGCGTGGGCTCCTTCGACGGCGGCTACGGGGCGGGGCTGCTCGCGAACCTCGTCGGCCCCAAGAAGGCCAAGGAGATCTGGTTTCTCTGCCGCCAGTACACCGCCGCGCAGGCGCTGGAGATGGGGCTCGTCAACACCGTCGTGCCGCTGGAGCGCCTGGAGGAGGAGACCGTCGCGTGGTGCCGCGAGATGCTCGCCCTCTCCCCCTTCGCGCTGCGCCTGCTGAAGGCGTCCTTCAACGCCGCCGAAGACGGCCTCGCCGGCGTCCAGCAGCTCGCCCACGACGCCAACCTGCTCTTCTACGGCAGCGCCGAGGCCCAGGAGGGCCGCGACGCCTACCGCGAGAAGCGCACGCCGGACTTCTCGCAGTTCCCGAGGAGGGCGTAGGCGTGCCGCCCGCCGAAACGACTCGCGTGCCGCCGCTCCCGGCGGGTGCACTCCGGTTCCGAGGCGGTCGGTCCCGGGTGGCGGGTTGGTGAGCGGAGGGGCGTGAACACCGTGCCCTCCTCTCCGCCGCCGCTCAGAGATCGGCCTGCCGGACGACCGCCGACGCACGAGGTCCCCAGCGGGTCGAGCGCCGTGCACATCTGGGTGATGGCAGCGCGCGTGCGCACCCTGCCCGCTGCCGTCGCCCCGGTGCTCGTGGGCACCTCGCTCGCGCTGGGGGCCGGGCACTTCGACCCGCTCGCGTTCCTTGCCGCGCTACTCGGCGCGATCTTCATCCAGGTCGGCACGAACCTGTCAAACGACTACTCCGACGCCCGCCGCGGCGCCGACACCGAGGACCGCCTCGGCCCCGTGCGCGTCACCGCCGGGGGCCTCGTGCCGCCGCGCCAGGTGCTGCTCGCCACCTACGCCACGTTCGGCCTGGCGGTGCTCTGCGGGGTCTACCTCGTCGCGGTCGCCGGGTGGGGGCTGATCGCGGTCGGCGCCGCCTCGATCCTCGCCGGCGTCCTTTACACCGGAGGCCCCCGCCCGTACGGCTACGAAGGACTCGGGGAGCTGTTCGTGTTCCTCTTCTTCGGGCTCGTCGCCGTCACCGGCTCCTACTACGTGCAGATCCAACAGCTCCCGTGGCAGGCGTTCGCGTGCGCCGTTCCTGTCGGCCTGCTGGCGAGCGCGATCCTCGTCGTCAACAACGTCCGCGACATCGACACCGACCGCCGCGCCGGCAAGCGCACGCTCGCGGTGCGTCTCGGGCGCGAGCGCACCCGCATGCTCTACACCGCGATGCTCGCGATCGCCTTCCTGACCGCCCCCCTGCCGTGGCCGCTCGGCTCGATGAGCGCCTGGCTGCTGCTCCCGTGGGCCACCGCGCCCCTGGCGCTCTCCCTGATCGGAGTCGTGCGCACCCGCATGGACGGCCCCTCGCTGAACGGCGCCCTGGCGCGCACGGGGCTGCTGCAGCTGCTCTTCTGCCTGCTCTTCTCGGCCGGGATCCTCGCGGGCGGAGGGATCGGCTGAGCCTCCCGCGATGAGGATGATCCTCACCGAGTGCGTGCTCGCGCTCACCCAACCATTGGAGAGCGCCTACGGGACCGTGCGCGAGCGAGCGTTGCTGACCGTCGCGCTCACCGACTCCGATGGGGTCACCGGCTACGGAGAAGCCGCGCCGCTCGAGCCGTATGACGGCGTCTCCCTAGCGCGCGTGCGGCGGGCGCTCGAGGCCTACCGGCCCGTGCTGATGCAGTCCGAGGGCGCAACTGGCGTGCAGATGATCGACGCTTGCCGGCGCCTGGACGATCTCCCCGCGGCGCTCGCCGCGATCGACCTCGCGCTCTGGGACCGCGCGGGCCGCCGCGCGGGACGGCCGGTGGCAACGCTGCTCACCAACGACCCCGCCACGGAGGTCGCCGTGAACGCGACCGTCGGCGCCACCGACCGCGCGGGCGCCGCCCAGCAGGCCGCGCGCGCTGCGCAGGCCGGGTACGGGTGCGTGAAGGTGAAGGTGGGCGTCGGCGACGACGCGGGCCGCGTGGCGGCGGTGCGCGCCGCGATCGGCCCCCACGTCGCACTGCGCGTCGACGCCAACGGCGCGTGGGACGTCGAGGGCGCGGTGCGCGCGATCGAAGCGCTCGCCCCCGCGGGCCTCGAGCTCGTGGAGGAGCCCACGCACGGCCTGGAGGCGGTGCGCGCGGTACGCGAGCGAGTGGCAGCGCGCGTGGCGATCGACGAGACCGCCGCCGAGCACGGCGCGCTCGGCGCGGGCGTCGCCGACGCGGTCTGCCTGAAGATCTCCCGCTGCGGGGGCATCGCTGGCCTGCTCGCCGCCGCCGCGCTCGTCCGCGCCTCGGGCGCCGAGGTCTATCTCGCCTCCACGCTGGACGGCCCGCTCGGCGTCGCCGCCGCGGTACACGCCGCCGCCGCCCTGGCTTCGCGGGGGCCGCTGCCCGCGTGCGGCTTGGCGACGCTCAGCATCTTCGACGGCCTCAAGGACCCGCTGCCAGCGCGCGAGGGGTGCATCGCGGTGCCCTCGGGGCCAGGGTTGGGGGTCGATGCGGCCTGATGGTCGAAAGAAGCTTGCAGACGCATATACGGGGTGGCGAAAGCAAACTTTAAGACCCTATGTAGCCGGCGGTCTGAAGAACTTTTAAGGCCCTATATGGGGTCGTTTCGTAAAGCATCCACACCAGGCCACCCCTCAGCCGAGCGCCTGAGCGACCGCCACGGGGTTCTCCAGCGGCAGCCCGTGGCCGCCGGGCGCAACGAGGAGCATCCCGTCCGCCAGCCGCTCGACCATCCGCCGCCCCAGGGCGCAGAACTTCGCGTCGCGCTCGCCCACCAGGACGGTGACGGGCATCGGCAGCTCGGCCAGCCGATCCCACAGCGGCGTCATCTCCCCCGTGCCGAGACCTCGCAGCACGGCCGCGAGGGCGTCCGGCGAGTTGCGCAGCTGGTCTTCGCGCGCGAGCGCGCTGACCTCTGGAGGGTCGTCGGAAAACAGCGGCTGGGTGCGCCAGCGCTCGATGAACTCCTCGAACGGTGCGCGTTCGAGCTCCTCCGCGAGCGCGTGGTCTGAGCGTCGCCGCGCGGCCCGCTCGGCCCCGTCCTCGATGCCCGGGTTGACGCCCACGAGCACCAGCCGCGCCACCCGCTCGGGGGCGGCGAGCGCGACGTGTAGCGCGATCCGCCCACCCATCGAGTAGCCGCACAGAGCGAAGCGCTCGGGGCTGACGGCGAGCACGTGCGCGACGCAGCCGGCGAACGTGACCGGCCGTGGGGCGCCGGCGGCCTCGCCGTGGCCGGGCAGGTCTATCGCCAGCGGCCGGTAGCGTTCTCGGTCCAGTTCACAGTCAAGCAGCCCCACCACGCCATCCCAGGCGCGGCGGGTGCCGCCGAAGCCGTGCAACAGGACGACGTTCTCGGGCACGCCGCGATCCTATGACTCCCGCCACCGACACCTACCTCCTCCTGCGCGCGTTCGTGGACGAGCTCGCGCGCTGCGGGCTACGCGATGCCTGCACCTCGCCGGGATCGCGGAGCGCGCCGCTCGTGCTGAGCCTCGCGCGGGAGCCCCGGCTGCGCTGCCACTCACACATCGACGAGCGCTGTGCAGGTTTCTTCGCGCTGGGGCTCGCGAAGGCCTCGGGGCGACCTGTCGCGGTGGCGTGCACCTCGGGGACCGCCGCCGCGGAGCTCCTGCCCGCCGTGATCGAGGCGCACGAGGCGGGGGTGCCGTTGCTGATCCTCACGGCGGACCGCCCCCCCGAGCTGCGCGAGAGCGGGGCCGGACAGACGATCGACCAGATCAAGCTGTACGGGGGCGCCGCGAAGTGGTTCTTCGAGGTCGGCGTGCACGAGGTGGGCGTACACGAGGGCGGCACACACGGTGTGGAGGCCGCAGGGACGGGCGTGGCCGAAGTCGGTGAGGCGGGGCGAGCGCGGCTGCGTTGGGTGCGCACGCTCGCGTGCCGAGCCTACTGGCAGGCGAGCGAGGGCAACCCTGGGGTGGTGCACCTGAACTTCCCGCTGCGCGAGCCGCTCGTACGAAGCGAGGAGGGGCCGCTGCCCCACGACGGCACCGGGCGCCCCGACGGCCGTCCGCTCGTGACCTGCACGCCCGCGCGCCCGACGGCACCCGAGGACGCGCGCTCCCTCACCGTGCCCGTGTCCGCCGCCCGCCGCGGGGTGGTGGTGGCCGGGCGCTACGAGCGCGACACCGCGCTCGGAGAGGCCGCGTCGGCGTTCTGCGCGGCGGCGGGCTGGCCGCTGCTGGCCGACCCGCTCTCGGGCGCGCGGCGCGGGGAGGCGGCGGTGGCACACTACGACGCGCTGCTGCGCCACGGCCCGTTCGCCACCGGCGTCACGCCCGACATCGTGTTGCGTGTCGGCGACCTGCCCACGTCCAAGCCGCTGCGCGGGTGGCTCGCGGGTATGTGCGACGTTCCGCAGGCAGCGATCGAGCCGGAGGGCCGCTGGCAGGACCCCGACGCGACGCTCTGCCGACGCTTCGCGGTGGAGCCCGCCGCAACGTTGCGCCAGCTGGCGCAGGACGCGCCCGCGCCCGACCCCGACTGGCTCGCCAGCTGGCGCAGCGCCGACGAGCGCGCAGCCGAGGCGATCCTCGGGGTGCTCGCCGCGGAGGGTCTCAGCGAGCCCGCGGTGGCCGCCGAGCTCGGCGTGCTGCTGCCCGAGGAGGCGACGCTGTTCGTCGCCTCCTCGATGCCGGTGCGCGACATCGAGAGCTTCTGGCCGGCGCGCCCCGACCCCCCGCGTGTGCTCTGCAACCGGGGCGCCAACGGGATCGACGGGACCGTCTCCAGCGCCTTCGGCGCCGCCGCCGACAGCCGCGGTCCGGTGGTGCTGCTGATCGGAGACGTCGCGCTCGCGCACGACCTCGGCGGCCTACTCGCCGCGCGACGCCTGCAGCTCGACGTCACGATCGTGCTGATCGACAACGGCGGCGGGGGCATCTTCGACTTCCTGCCCGTAGCGGGCGACCCGCTGGCGCGGGCAGGGAACGAGGCCACGGAGCGGGCCGGGAGCGGCGAGGCCCCGGGGCGGGCCGTGGAGGACCGCACGGGCCGGCAGTGGGAGGATGCCACGATGCAGGACATCTACACCCGCCACATCGCCACCCCCACAGGTCTCGACTTCGCGCAAGCGGCACAGCTCTACGGCCTCGAGCACGAGGTCGTCGCGGACATCGCCGCCTTCCGTGCGGCGCTCGAGCGAGCGCTCACACCGCGGCCCGGCGGCTCGCGGATCATCGAGGTGCGCACCGACCGTGCGCGCAACGTGGCGCTCCACCGCCGCGCGTGGGAGGCCGTCGCCGGCGTGCTGGATGGGGGAGACTGAGCTCCCGCGAGGAGCCAGAAGCGGGACATGCTCGCCTACCTCCTATGGCACCACCCGGCAGACGGAATCGAGCGCGAGACCTACGAGCACGCCTGCGAGCGTTTCCACCGCTCGCTGCACCACTCCCCGCCGGCGGGCTTGCGCGGCTCTGCTGTCTTCCGCGTGCGTGAGCCCCCGTGGCCGGCGCCCGCGCAGGGCGAGGCGTACGAGGACTGGTACCTGCTCGACGACTTCGCCGCCCTGGGGGTGCTCAACGAGGCGGCCGTAGCGCACGGCCACCGCAGCTCCCACGACGAGGTCGCCCGCCGCTTCGGCAAGGGCGCGGGCGGGCTGTACGGCCTGCTAGAGGGCCACGCAGACCTCGCTGACGCGCTTCAAGCCATATGGGTCTCCCGCCCGCGGGGCGAACCTCGCGGCGAGCTCGCCCAGCTGCTCGGAGATGGCATGGACCCCGCGCACGCAAGCCTTTGGCGCCGCGCGCTGGTGTTCGGCCCGGCCCCCGAGTACTGCCTGCTGTCCCCAGAGCCCCCCAAGGGCGTCTCCCCCACGCGCCTGCCGGACGGCTGGCACGCCACGGTCTGCGAGCGGGAGATGATCTGGCAGGGTTGACCTCACGATGGACGCGCTTTCTCGAGCGGCGCCTTCCAGCGCCAGGATTCGAGGGTCTGGTGGCTTATCTCACCTGGCTCCATCTAGGATCTCCGGGCTGGGATTCAGGGCTGGCAGAACCCTGTGTGAGATGATCTCGACCGGAAACAACCGGATGGAGGCTTGCGGGTGGCTACGAGCGTCTTGCGGAGGTCGAATGTGGCGGGGCATTGCGGGCGCCGGTGGGGCGTTGCCGCGGTGCTCGTCGTCCTGCTCGTCGGCGTACTCCTGTCGACTGCAGCTGCCGCGTACGCCGAAGGCGCGTTGGTGAGCTACAAGGACCCAAAAGGGGGCACGTCGACCGAAACCGGCGGGACGGTCTCCTACGAAGGCAGCGGGGAAACCAAGTCGGAGTCGGTCGCGGTCGATGCGGATGGATAAAACTTCACCGAAGACGGCCTCACGTGCGAACCGGCCAGCCCGGCGCATCACTGCGTCTACTTCGATCCGTTCGCCAGCATCGCCGAAACCTTCGTGGAACTGCCGTGCATCCCGCGCGACGGATCTGCTTACTGCCCCGCCCCCGACTACTACGTGGCGAACCTCGGCGAAGGAACCAACAACGAATACTTCCTGCATGGAGCCGTCGAATACGAAACCGCGACCCTGAACGGCGGCTCGGGCAACGCGCGGATCCAGGCCGAACCAAACCCGCCCAAAGGCGCGTTCAAAGATCAGGACATCATCAACGGCAATAGGGGCAACGACACGCTGATCGGAGGCCCCGGCGACGACATCATCCACGCCGATTCCGGCAACGACTTCATCGACGGCGGTGCCGGCAACGACGAGCTCTACGGGGGCTCGGGCAACACCACGATCTTCGGCGGCCCGGGCAACGACCTCGAGGTCGGAGGCTCGGGTCGCACGGTGCTCGGACTCTCGTTCTTCGGGGCGCCGACATCGGAAGAGAACGCGCCCGACACGGGCTCCAACACGTTCGAAGGCACCGGTGGTGACACGATCGTCTCCTTCGAGTGGGCCAAGGGGCCGGTCAACGTCTCGCTCGACGGCGTCGCCAACGACGGCGAAGCGGGCCAGGGCGACAACGTCGAGCCCAGCGTCTCAGAGGTGGACGGCAGCGAATACAACGACACGCTGACCGCGGGCGTGCCGCCGGTGACGCTCGACGGGGAGGGCGGCAACGACACCATCTACGGCGGTCCCGGAGGCGACACGCTGATCGGCGGCGAAGGCAACGACACGATCTACACGAAAGGACCGGCGGGCGTCGGCACGGACATCATCTTTGGCGGTGTCACCAACTGCGATCTGATCGAATGCCCGGGAGGCAACGACACGATCTACGCAGCCGACGGCGTCCAGGATCAAATCACCTGTGGACTGGGGGCCGACATCGTCTACGCCGATCAGTTGGACGTCGTCGCGAGTGGCGCGGTCAACGGCTGCACGACGGTCCACCGAGAAACCGTCGGCGCCGGCGGCGGTGGCACGGGGGGCAGTGGTGGCGGGACGGGGGGCAGCGGTGGCGGGACAGGGGGCAGCGGTGGCGGTGGCGGCAAACCGGGCAACGGCGGCAACCCCGGTGGCCCGACGAGCATCGCCTTCTCGGTGCTCAAACCTCCGCGCAGCGTCAGGGCTCTGCTCAAAAGCGGCCTCATCCTGTCCACCTCATGTCCGACGGCATGCTCGCTCTCCGCGCAGGCGAGTGTCAGCGCGTCGACCGCGAAGAAGGCCCATATCGCCAGCGCCAATCCCGTGGTGGTGGGCAGTGGGCACGCGACCCTGCTCGCGGCCGGCAGCGTCAAAATCAGGATCCGCCTGACCAGCAAGGCCAAGCACGGTCTCAAACGCCTCGGGAGGATCTCGATCGCGATCAAGCTGACCTCCAAGAACGCTGCCGGGGTGACGACCACCTCGACGAAGACCGTGACGATCTAGAGGCAGTCCCCGACTCTCACCCTGCCAACAGCGGCAAAAGCGCGGCGAAGCTTAACCTCGGTCTCCGCCAGCTCGGCGGAGGGGTCGGAGTCGCGCACGACGCCGACGCCCGCGTAGCAGCGCGCGATGCGGCCACGCAAGAGCGCGCAGCGCAATGCGACGCAGAACTCGCCGTCGCCCGTGGCGTCCGCCCAGCCGACGGGGCCGGCGTACCAGCCGCGGTCGAGACCCTCCAGGGCGGGGATCAGCGGGCGGGCGCGGGCGAGCGGCTCGCCCCCGACCGCGGGCGTGGGGTGCATCAGCTCGAGCAGCTCGATCACGTCCAGCGGCTGGGCGAGCTGGGCACGGATCGGGGTTCCGAGGTGCTGGATGTTGGCGACCTTCACGAGCGTCGGCTCGGGCGGAGCGGCAGTCCACAGAGCGTGCGGGCGCAGCGTGCGCTCGATGCGGCGAATCACGATCGCGTGCTCCTCGCGGTCCTTCTCGGAGTGCATCAACTGTTCGCCGAGGTGATCGTCCACGGCGGGGTCGGCGGAGCGGCGCATCGAGCCCGCGAGCGCGAGCGCGCTGACGCGGTGCCCCTCGCGGCGCAGCAGCAGCTCGGGGGAGGCGCCGAGAAAGGCGCCGTCGCCGCGCCCGACGCAGAAGACGAAGCACGAGGGGAAGCCCTCGCGGAGCACACCGAAGAGCGCGGCGGGGTCGTACTCGCGGGGCGCGTGGACGTGGACCTCGCGGGCAAGCACGACCTTCTCGAGCTCCCCGGCGCGGATTAGCTCGACGGCGCGCGCGACGGCGGCCTCGTAGTGCTCGGGCGGCATCGCGCTCGCGACCCGGTAGCGCCCGGCGGGCGCGGGGTCGAGCAGCGCCAACGGCGCCGCGCGCAGCTCGCCCACGCGACTCTGGAGGCGGGCAAGCAGCTCCTCGGGGGTATCGTCGGGCGCGGCGAGCGCGTGGAGCGTCAGGCGCACGTCCCGGCCGCGGCCGTCCTCTCCGTGGCCGCCCATCCCGGAGGGGTGTGGTTCGCGGGTGAGCGCCACCTCGGGCACGGTCAGGGAGGCCGGCTCGAAGCCCGCCCACGCGGGGTCTGCGCCGCCCTGGGGGGCGAAGGCGAAGCCACCGACGGCGACCGGTCCACCGCGGCCGGGGTCCTCGGGGGGATCGCTGACAGCGGCAGCCGCCAGTGAGCGCCAGCGGTCGGCCACGGTGGCGAAGCGTTCGGGGCCGGTCGCGGTGAGCAGGGCAACCTCGCCGAGCGCCGCCAGCGCACGGGCACCGCGGTCGGGCTGCTCGAAGAGAAACCACGGCTCGCCGGGGCGGCGCGAGGCGCACGCGACAGCGGCGGGATCCACGCCGACCGATTCGGGAGACACTCGCTCCGCTCGCATCCCCGAATCGGCCAGCAGCGGGAGGGTCAGCACCGCCAGCGTCGGCTGGCCGCTGCGGCGGGCGCGCTTGACGGCGAGTTGCAGGCGCGCGCGCAGTCGCTCGACGTCGCCCTCGCCCAGCTTGAAGGGGCTCCCCTGCGGCCGGGGAGCGCCGTGGGTCGCCGGCCGGTCTGGAGACCTACCTTCGGTCGGCGACGGTGGGGTCGTGTCGGTTGGGGAGCGAGCCATGAGGGGGCCCTGCCTCGCAGGGGCCGGCGGGGAGTCGGCCACCCCATGAGACTTTAGACGCTCACGTCTCCGCGCGCCCCCGGGAGATGGCGATCTCGCCGGTGCGCATCATCTCGATCAGCCCGAAGGGGCGCACCATGCCCTCGAATGCCTCGATCTTCTCGGTGGTGCCGGTGACCTCGACGATGACCGAGCGCTTGGTGACGTCGACGACCTTGGCGCGGAAGATCTCGGCGATCTGCATCAACTCGCCGCGCTGGGGCCCGTCGGCGGCGACCTTGAACATCGCCAGCTCGCGCGAGACGGTGTCGTCGGGGTCGAGGTCGCGGATCTTCAGGACGTTGATCAGCTTGTGCAGCTGCTTGGTCACCTGGTCGATCGGGTGCAGGGCGCCGTCGACGGTGAGCGTCACGCGCGAGACCCGCTCGTCGTCGGTGGGGCCGACGGTGAGGGTGTCGATGTTGAAGCCGCGGCGCGCGAACAGCCCGGCGATACGAGTCAGCACGCCGGACTTGTTTTCCACGAGGATCGACAGCACGTGCTTGCGCCCGGTGCGTAGGTTGCCGGAGGCTTCGAGCTCCTCGAGGCTGAGCGGCTCCTTGGTCGCTGGTTCACCCATAGTGAAGCGGGAAGGAGGCAGGCCCCCCTCCCGACCTCCCCCCGTTGGGGGCAGTCGCCGACATCATCCGACCATCTCTCTAGCCGCCTTGCCGGCAGGGATCATGGGGTACGTATTCTCCTCGCGCGTGACGCGCACGTCCACGACCACGGGGCCGTCGGTGGCGATCGCGCGCTGGATGTCCTCGACGAGCGTGTGCTTGTCCTCGAAGCGCATCCCGGTGGCGCCGTACGCCTCGGCGAGCTTGACGAAGTCGGGGTAGGAGCCCATGTCGACCTGGGAGTAGCGGCCGTCCCAGAAGAGCTCCTGCCACTGGCGCACCATGCCGAGGTAGCCGTTGTTCATGATGAACACCTTGACGGGGATGCGCTCCTGCGCGCAGGTGGCGAGCTCCTGCGCGTTCATCTGCACCGAGCCGTCACCGGCGACGCAGCAGACCACGCGATCGGGGCAGGCGACGGCAGCGCCCATCGCGGCGGGCAGCCCGAAGCCCATCGTCCCGAGGCCGCCGGAGTTGATCCAGCGCCGGGGCGCAGGGAAGTCGTAGTACTGGGCGGTCCACATCTGGTGCTGGCCGACGTCGCTTGCGATGATCGCCTCGCCGCCGGTGGCCTGGTAGAGCGCCTGGATCATGTACTGCGGCTTGATCTCCGCGTCGGCGGAGTCCTCGTAGCCCAGCGGGTAGCGCTCGCGCCAGCCCTCGATGCGCTCCCACCACTCGTTCAGGCGCGCGGGGTCGGGCCCCACCGCGCGGTACTCGACGGCGAGCTTCGCGAGCACGTTGCGGGCGTCGCCGACGATCGGGATGTGGGCGGGCACGTTCTTGGAGATCTCGGCCGGGTCGATGTCGATGTGGATGAACTTCGCGTGGGGGGCAAACTCGGAGAGCTTGCCGGTGATGCGGTCGTCGAAGCGCGCGCCGACGGCGCAGATCAGGTCGGCCTCGTCCATCGCGTAGTTGGCGGCGCGGGTGCCGTGCATCCCGAGCATCCCCAGCCACTGGGGGTTGGCCACCCCGCCCACCCGGGCGGGGAGGGCGCCGAGGCCCATCAGCGTGCAGGTGACGGGGAAGCGGTCGCAGCCGGCGAGCTCGACGAGCTCCTCGGAGGCGTTCGCGTTCACCACCCCGCCGCCGGCGTAGATCACGGGACGCTGCGCGGCGGCGAGCGCCTTGGCCGCCTGGCGGATCTGCTTCTGGTTGCCCTCCACTGTCGGCTGGTAGCCGGGCAGGCGCAGGTCGGTGACGGGCTCGTAGGCGATCTCAGCGCGGGAGAGGTCCTGGGGAACGTCGACGAGCACCGGGCCGGGACGCCCGGAGGAGGCAATGTGGAACGCCTCGTGGATCGCACGGGGGATCTCCAAAGGGTGCTGGATCATGAAGGAGTGCTTGACGACGGGCATCGTGATGCCGATTGTGTCGGCCTCCTGGAAGCCGTCGGTGCCGAGCAGCTCGGTGCGAACCTGCCCGGTGATGAACACGACGGGCACGGAGTCCATCATCGCGTCGCAGATGGGGGTGACGAGGTTGGTGGCGCCGGGCCCCGAGGTGGCAAGCGCAACGCCGACTTTGCCAGTCGCCTTGGCGTAGCCCTCCGCGGCGTGGCCGCCCCCAGCCTCGTGGCGCACGAGGATGTGGCGAATGCCGGCGTCCACGAATGCGTCGTAGGTGGGCAGGTTGGCGCCACCGGGAAGGCCGAAGACAACCTCGACACCCTCCGCCTTCAGAGATTCCATCAGCGCATCGACTGCGCGCATCTGTGCCAACCGCCTTTCCACTGCGCTCGAACGGGCCAAAAAGGCAGTGTACCAATGGGTTTAACCCCACCCATTACCCACTCCTAGCGGTCGATGACCAAGCCAGGCAAGGACACAGGGAGCGAAGTGTGCCGATCGTCGATCAGATGCAATCAACTGATCGGCCAGCACACGAGCGACCGAGGACGCCACCTGGCGCCGGTCAGCGGCTGCTAGGAGGAGCCGATGGCGATGCCGATGGCCAACACTATGGCGCCGCCGACGGTGACCACCAGCAGCGAGGAGCGCATGGAGACTTCCAGGAAGCGCTTGCGCACCCACGCGATCACGAACAGCTCGACGGCGACGACGACGCCGGCGACCACGAGCGCGGTGTGCACGTTGGAGATCAGGAACGGCAGCGTGTGGAACAGCCCGCCCAGCGCGGTCATCCCCCCGGTGATGCCGCCGCGCACCACGGGTGAGCCGCGGCCGGTGGTTTCGCCGGTGTCCGACAGCGCCTCCGACCAGCCCATGCTCACACCCGCCCCGAGGGCGGTGGCGAGACCCACGACGAACGCGGTGTGCGAGTCCGAGGAGATCGCGGCGGCGAAGATCGGCGCGATCGAGGAGACGGTGCCGTCGATCAGCCCCACGAGCGCCGGCTGCACCACCCGCAGCAGGAAGTCGCGCTCGTCGACGAAGCCGGCACGGTGCGCGAAGCGGGCGATCGGCGAGGGGAGTGCGGCGGAGGTCGCGGGCGTGTCCATCCTCTGTTTATAGAGCCCGCGCCGCTTCGGGCTCCCTAATCGGAGGCCCTAACTCGGGGCGGCCTGCGAGGGTGGAGCCCGTGCTGCTCCGGTGGGAGGCCCTAGCTCGGGGCGGCCTGCGAGGGCGACCAGGATTCGGGAGCCAGCACGGTCTCCGGAAACTCGAGCTCCGTGCCGCAGCGGGTGCAGAGGGTGTCGTAGATCTTGGTGACGCGCCCGCAGCGGGGGCATTGACGGCGCAGCTCGTTGCTCTCGAAGCGGTAGAGGATCGCGGCGCACAGACCGAAGAAGGGCACGATCCCGGAGATCAGGAACCACAGCAGGAACGAGCTGCCCTTGACTCGGCCGACGATGCCGCCGGCGAGCCCGAAGCCGAGGCAGATCACCACGTAGCCCATCGCGGGCCCCTACAGGAGCACTCGCATCGCCCAGACGACCGCGATGATCGCGAGCACGGCGATGACGGGGACGGCGAGGAAGGTGACGATGCCGATCACGATGTGCAGCAGCACCCACGCTGCCACGGCAAGGATCAGCACCGCGACGATCATCCGGCCCAGCGAGCGGGACGAGGAGGAGGTTGCTGAAGTGTCGTTCATGAGATCAGCGTAGCTCAAATGACGGGGCGGACAGACGGGAGCGCGAACTGAGCTGGGGCCTCATAGCCCGAGCTGCTCGCGCACAAGCCTGGTGACGACGCCGCCGTCGGCGCGACCCTTGGTCTCGCGCATCACGTACCCGACGATCGGCCCGACGGCCTTGGCGTTGCCGCCACGCACGTTCTCTGCGGCCTCGGGGTGAGCGGCGAGCGCGGCGGAGACGACCGCTGCGAGCTCCCCATCACCGCCGTCCATCGCCGCGAGACCTTCGGCCTCGACGATCGCCGCCGGCTCGCCCCCGTCGGCGACAAGCCGATCGAGCACCTGGCGGCCGGCGCCAACGGAGATGCGCTTGGAAGCGACAAGGCCAACGAGCTCGGCGAGCGCGCGGGGGGTAACACGCGAGGAGAGCTCCCCGCCTGTCCCACCGCCCGCGTCTACGCCCGTCCCACCGGCGTCCGCGACCGCCTCTCCCCCAGCGTCCACGCCCGCCACGCCGGCGTCCGCGACCGCCTCCCCAGCGGTGAGCCGCGCGAGCAGCTCGCCCGAGGTCCAGTTGGCGAGCGCCTGCGCGGGAGGCGCAGGATCCGCAGGCGCGGCGAGGGCGGCCTCGAAGAAATCGCCGAGCCCGCCGCGGAACGCGAGCAGCTGCGCGCTCTCCGCGCTCAAGCCCAGCTCGCGCTCGAACCGCTCCGCGCGCGCGGCGGGCAGCTCGGTCATGTCCGCCTGGGCAGCATCAAGCATGGGCTGGTCGATTGCAACGGGCACGAGGTCGGGCTCGGGGAAGTAGCGGTAGTCGTGGGCCTCCTCCTTGGAGCGCAGCGAGGTGATGGCGCCCGAGCCCGGGTCGAAGTGCAGCGTCTCCTGCACGACCGCCCCCCCGCCGCGCAGCAGCGCCTCCTGGCGGGCGAGCTCGGCGCGGATGCCCCGTTCGAGGAAGCGGAAGGAGTTCATGTTCTTCAGCTCCGTCTTGACGCCGAGCTCGGGCGAGCCCGCCGGGCGCAGCGAGACGTTGGCGTCGCAGCGCAGCGAGCCCTCCTCCATGTTCACGTCGGAGACCCCGAGCACGCGCAGCGTGGTGCGCAGCAGCCGCAGCCACTCGCCGGCGGCCTCGGCGGAGCGCAGGTCGGGCTCGGTGACGATCTCCGCGAGGGGCGTGCCGCCGCGGTTGAAGTCCACGACCGAGGCGTCGGAGCCGTGGATGCGCCCGGACGCGCCGGCGTGCACGAGCTTGGCGGCGTCCTCCTCCAGGTGCACGCGGTGGATGCGCACCTCCCCCAGGCGCCCGCCGCGGCACAGGGGCTCGTCGAACTGGGAGATCTGGTAGCCCTTGGGGAGGTCGGGGTAGAAGTAGTTCTTGCGGTGAAAGATCGAGCGCGGGGCGAGCTCGCAGCCGAGCGCGAGCCCGATCATCAACCCGAAGTGCACCGCGCGCGCGTTGGCGACGGGCAGCGAGCCGGGCAGCCCCAGGCAGACGGGACAGGTGCGGGTGTTGGGGGGCTCCCCGAAGGAGAGCGCACAGCCGCAGAACATCTTCGTGGCGGTCGCCAGCTGCACGTGGATCTCCAGGCCGATCACCGGCTCGTACTCGACCGCGCTCACGCCGACCCCCCGACGCGCGCCCGCGTGCCGTCGAACCCGAGCGCCTGCTCCAGCGCGAAGGCGACGTCGAGCAAGCCGTTCTCGCTGAACGCGGGGCCCGCGATCTGAAAGCCCACAGGCAGGTCCGCGGCGCCCTCGCCGTCGCTCGCGGCGGCGAGTCCGCAGGGGATCGAGATCGCAGGGAGCCCCGCCAGCGACAGGGGCACCGTGAAGTAGTCGCTGAGGTACATCGACCACGGATCGCTCGCCCGCTCCCCCAACTCGAAGGCAACGGTCGCGGACGTGGGGGTGACGATGAAGTCGACCCGCTCGAAGGCCGCCCGGAAGTCCTCGGCGATCTTCGTGCGCACGCGCTGGGCGCGGCCGTAGAAGGCGTCGTAGTAGCCGGCGGAGAGGGCGTAGGTGCCGAGCATGATCCGCCGCCGGACCTCCGCGCCAAAGCCGTCGTGGCGGGTGCGGGTGTACAGGTCCAGCAGGCCGGTGGCACCCTCGGCACGCTGCCCGTAGCGCACCCCGTCGAAGCGCGCGAGGTTGGAGGACGCCTCGGCGGGGGCCAGGAGGTAGTAGGCGGAGAGGGCGTGCGGCGCGTGCGGCAGCTCGACCTCGACGAGCTCCGCGCCCAGCCCCTCGGCTCGTGCGAGCGTCTCCTCGAAGCGCGCCCGCACGCTCGGCTGCACCGCGGCGCCGGCGGAGGCGCCCCCCCGACGCAACTCCCCGGGCACTCCCAGCCGCACGCCCCGCAGAGTCTCGGCGGTAGGCGTGGCGATCGGCTCCGGGAACGTCAACGACGTCGCGTCGCACTCGTCGCGACCGACCATGTGCGCCAGCAGCAGCGCGGCGTCGGTCACGTCGCGCGTGAGCGGCCCAGCCTGGTCCAGCGAGGAGGCGAACGCGATCATGCCGTAGCGCGAGACGGCGCCGTAGGTCGGTTTCAGGCCGACGATCCCGCAGAGCGCGGCGGGCTGGCGGATCGAACCGCCGGTGTCGGTGCCGAGCGCCCACGGGGCGAGGCCCGCGGCGACCGCGGCGGCGCTCCCCCCCGAGGAGCCGCCGGGCACGCGCGCGGGGTCCCAGGGGTTCAGCGTGGGCCCAAAGGCCGAGTTCTCGGTGGAGGAGCCCATCGCGAACTCGTCCTGGTTGGTCTTCCCCAGCAGCGGCGCGCCGGCGCGGGCCAACCGCTCGACGACGGTCGCGGTATACGGAGGGCGGTAGCCGGCGAGGATGCGCGAGCCCGACTGGGAAGGCACGCCGGCGGTGCAGAACAGGTCCTTGACGGCGAGCGGCACCCCACGCAGCGGCGCGTCGGGAGCGGGGTCCTCGGGCACGCCGTCGGCGACCCACGTGAAGCAGTTGAGCTCGTCCGCAGCGGCGCGCGCGCGGTAGGCGTCGAACAGCTCCGCGGCGGAGAGGTCGCCCGCAGCGAGCGCACGAACAGCCTGAGTCGCCGAGAGGCTGGTGAGGTCTGCCGAGGTCATCAACTCGAGGGCTGTTGCTTTGGGTCGCATCCGCGCAGGTGGGCACAGCCATCGGGCTGGTGGGCGCGGGGCCTCCTACCCCGCGTCATCGCGTTGCGCTCCGACAGAAAAGTGTTCATGCCTGTGGGCTCGGTACCAGGAAGCCGCCGTCGGCGACAGCGGGCGCGGAGGCGAGCGCGACCTCGCGCGGCAGGCAGGGCCGCGGCTCGTCGGGGCGCAGCCGGCCGGTGACCTCCACGACGTGCGTCGTGGGCGGCACCCCGTCGAGGTCGAGCTCCGCGAGCCGGGCGATGTGGTCGAGCACGCCGGAGAGCTCGCGCGCCATCGACTCGACCTCGCCGTCGTCGAGCTGAAGGCGCGCCAAGCGCGCGACGTGGAGGACTTCCTCGCGGTCGATCACCGCGCGGATATTGACAGGAAGAAGAGGGCCCGGCTCGCCGGCACTCAGCCGGTTTCGCCGCCTCCAGGCGATCTCCGGCCGGCTGCGCCACCCTCTATGTGGCCCGGCGCCAAGACCCGGCGCCCCCTTCGCGCAGATCAACGACCGCCCCGTAGAGGACCGCGAGACACGCGAGGAACCCGAGGTAGAGGCCAAGCTGCGCGCCGTAGGTGACCGACACAGACCCGAACGTGTCGGACGCGTGCGGGTGCTCGAGGATGCGGTAGAGCACGCAGACCGCAGTCACCCCGGCGAGCACGGCCAGGACCGCAGACGGCGCGATCGGGGTGGGCAGCTCGCGCTGGCCCGCGGCCGCGACGACCAGCGCCAGGGCGGCAAGGATTGTCGCCAACAGCAGCCAGCGCGTGTCGCTGAGGCTGTGCCACGCGTTGGCGCTCGAGCTGATCGCGACCGTCGGGCCGCCCGGCACGCTGCCCGTAGCGGTGCCCCCGAACCACTTGAAGAGGAACGTGGCGATGCCCAGCGCGACCGCGCCGCCCGCGACGATCCACTGCCCGCGGCGCAGTTGCGTGAAGTCGAGCTCCACGACGGAGCGCGGCTACCCCGCCCCGGCCGGGGGCGCCGGGCGCGGCGTAGTGGCGTCGGGCGGGTACAGGCCGGTGCGTTCGTCGCGCATCGACTGCCAGCTGCCGGCCAGCACGGCGAGCGCTCCGATCAGCGCGAGCCACGCGCCCGCGCACAGCTCGGTGGCGTGGTCGGGGCGCTCGAGCAGCCGCACGACGGCGGCAACAATCCCGACGAACCCGAACAGCGTGCTCCACACCGCGGTCGCGACGGGTAGCGCGGTGGTGCGCTCGGTGACGGTCGCCACCACGAGCGCGAGCGCGCCGGCGGCGGCGAGGATCAGCAACGCGACGGCCACCCCGAACGTCGCCCACGCGCTCAGCTTGCCCTGCGCGTTCTCGTACCAGGGCAGCGTCAGCGCGACGATCAGGCAGATCGCTCCCACCAGAGCGAGCAGCTCCCCCGAGCGCAGACGACGCAGGCTCATGGGCGCCACCGCATCCCGTCCGCCCCCGGCCTCATCACACGATCTTCGCGCTCGCCCACGCCGCCGTCAACCTTCGATCCCAGCCTGGAGGCGGGCGGCGGCCAGGGTGTTGCGCAGCAGCAGCGCCACGGTCATCGGCCCCACGCCGCCGGGCACCGGCGTGATCGCCGAGGTGACCTCGCAGACGGCAGCGAAGTCCACGTCGCCGACCAGGCCGCTGGAGTTGCCGGCCTGCTCGGGGGTGAGCCGGTTCATACCCACGTCGATCACCACCGCGCCCGGCTTGACGAACTCGCGACCGATCAGGCGCGGGCGCCCGACGGCGGCGATCAGGACGTCCGCGCGGGCGCACACCGCGGCGAGCTCGCGGGTGCGGGAGTGGCAAACGGTCACGGTAGCGTTGGCCTCGAGCAGAAGCTGGGCCATCGGCTTACCGAACAGGTTCGAGCGTCCCACGACCACCGCCTCGGCGCCCTCCAGAGGAGCCTGGACGCTCGCGAGCAGCTCCATCACCCCCAGGGGGGTGCAGGGTCGCAGGCCCGGTCGCCCGAGCGCGAGCAGGCCGGTGTTGACCGGGGTCAGGCCGTCGACGTCCTTGGCCGGGTCGATCAGACCGGTGAGTGCGGGGCCGTCGAGGTGAGCGGGCAGCGGCAGCTGCAGCAGCACCCCGCTGACCGCGGGATCGGCGTTCAGCTCGCCCAGCAGGCTCGCGACTTGCTCGTGGATGGCTTCGGCGGGCAGCCGCCGGTCGAAAGGCGTCATCCCCACCTCCGAGCAGGCGCGCTGCTTGCCCCCCACGTACACCGCGGAGCCCGGGTCCTCCCCCACCAGCACGGTCGCCAGCCCCGGCGTGCGCCCGGTGCGCTCCACGAACTCGCGCACGTCCTCAGCGACCTGCGCCCGCACGCGCGCGGCGGTGGCCCGGCCGTCGATGATGGTGGCGCTCATGGGGTCATCCGTTCACGTTGCCAGCTCGCACAGCGACGTCCTTGCACCCACTCGACGCTCGCCCTGCCGTGGACGATCGTCGCGCTCGAGGGGTCCCTTCGGCATCTGCCGGCCCTGCGAGAGCTCATGCTATCGGCGCGTGAGCGGGGTGAGCTCGGTGAGCAGCTTGCGTTCCGAGCCGTCGCCGGCGAACCGCACGACGATCACCCCGTCAGGCTCCACGCCGGTGACGACGCCCTCCCCGAAGGAGGCATGGGTGACGTCCTCGCCGAGCCGGTAGGAGTCCCCAGCCGGGGCTCGTCCGGCGCGCCTGCCGGCCAGGGACCGCTCGTGCCCTGCGGACAGGCGCGCGGCCTTGACGCCTGCGCCGGACGCCCAGCTGCCGGCGGCGGCCCAGCTTCCGGCGTGGGCGAGCGTGCGGTCGGGCAGCCCGCGGGGCGCGCCGGCGCCGAACGTGCCGGCGCCCACCGCCGGCGCCTCCTCCTCGCGGTCGGCCAGCTCGGCGGGGATCTCGTCAAGGAAGCGGCTCGGGAAGCCGTACGTCTGCGAGCCGAACACCGCGCGCCGGCGCGCGCGGGTCAGGTAGAGCGTGCGCTTCGCGCGCGTGAGACCCACGTAGAAGAGGCGCCGCTCCTCCTCCAGGGAGCCTTCGTCGAGCGCGCGCGAGTGGGGGAACACACCGTCCTCCATGCCCGCGATAAACACCACGGGGTACTCGAGGCCCTTGGCGTTGTGCAGCGTCATCAACGTCACGAGCCCCTCGTCCGCGCTGCGGGAGTCGGCGTCGGCGACGAGCGCGATCTGCTGCAGGAACACGTCGAGCGTGTCCTGACCACCGCCTTCGGCGGCGGTGCCCGCCTCCGCGGTGGTGTCGAACTCGCGGCCGACCCCCACCAGCTCTTCGAGGTTCTCCAGGCGCCCCTGCGCCTCGATCGTACGCTCGGCTTCGAGCGCCTCGACGTAGCCGGTCTGCGAGAGCACCGCCTCCAGCAGGTCGCCGACGGGGACCCGCTGCTCGACACGGGTGCGCAGCTCGCCCATCGTGTCCATGAAGCGCCGCAGCGCCTTCACCGCGGCGGCGCCGAGGCCGGGGATCTCCTGCGGCGCGGCCGCCGCCTCCCACACCGAGACGCCGACGGTCGCGGAGTGCGCGACGATCCGCCCGAGCGAGGTCTGCCCGAGGCCGCGCCGGGGCGAGTTGGCCGCGCGCGTGAAGCTCACCACGTCGAACGGGTTGGCCAGCCACGAGAGGTACGCGATCGCGTCCTTGACCTCGGCGCGCTCGTAGAACTTCGTGCCGCCGATCACCTGGTAGGCGATCTCGCGGCGCACGAGCGTGTCCTCGAGCACCCGCGACATCGCGTTGGTGCGGTACAGCACGGCGATCTCCATGCGCGAGGCGCCCTCGTCGACGAGCCGCTCGATCTCCCCCACGACGAAGCGTGCCTCGGCGTGCTCGTCGTCGAGCTCGCGGACATGCAGCGGCTCGCCGGTGCCCAGATCGCTCCACAGGCGCTTGGCGATCCCGCCGCGGTTGTTGGCGATCACTGCGTTGGCGGCCGACAGGATCGTCTGGGTGGAGCGGTAGTTCTGCTCGAGCTTGACCACGCGCGCGTCGGGGAAGTCGTCCTGGAAGTCGAGGATGTTGCGGATGTCGGCGTTGCGAAAGCCGTAGATCGACTGCGCGTCGTCGCCCACCACGGCGAGGTTGCGGTGGCCGGGAAGCCGCACGCGCTCCCCCCGCGCCGGCGCTTGGCGCCCGCCCCCCACGAGCAGCTGCAGGAAGCGGTACTGCGCGTGGTTGGTGTCCTGGTACTCGTCCACCAGTACGTGGCGGAAGCTCGAGGCGTAGCGCTCGCGGGACTCCTCGAAGAGCTCCAGCAGGTTGACGGTGCGGAACAGCAGGTCGTCGAAGTCCATCGCGTTCATCCGGTGCAGGTCGCGCTCGTAGAGCTTGTACACCTCGGCGACCATCTCCTCGAAGGCCGAGCCGCGCGCCTGGTCGTACGCGGCGGCGTCGAGCAGCTTGTTCTTGGCGGAGGAGATCTGGTTGTGGATCGCAGCGGGCGTGTGGCGCTTGGGGTCCACGCCGACGGCATCCATGCACCGCTTGGTCAGCCGCCGCGCGTCGGCCTGGTCGTAGATCGTAAACTGGCGCGTGTACCCGAGCCGCTCCGCTTCGGCACGCAGGATGCGCGCACAGGCGGCGTGGAAGGTCATCAGCCACATGCCGCGCGTGGAGTGACCGAGCAGCCGCTCGACCCGCTCGCGCATCTCCGAGGCGGCCTTGTTGGTGAACGTGATCGCGAGGATCTCCCCCGCCTGCGCCTGGTCGGTGTAGATCAGGAAGGCGACGCGGTGGGTCAGCACCCTGGTCTTGCCCGAGCCCGCCCCCGCGAGGATCAGCAGCGGTCCCTCGCCGTGGGTGACCGCCTCGCGCTGGGGCTCGTTGAGGCCCTCCAGCAGCTCCTGGACGTGCTCCGCGTGGGGGTTTTCGACCATCGTTCCAAGCATAGTTGCGGGCTCGGCCGGCGCGTCTGGCCTAACGTTCGCGCCATGCCGCTGCTCGACGTGGTGCGTTCAAGCTGCGCGCAGCTCGCTGCGCAGGCGCGGTGGGTGCGGATCGATGAGGACGCGCTCGTCGGCGACGCGCTCGCAAAGATCGCCGCACCCGACCCGGCGGCGGGCGTATCGGCTCCGGCCCTGGACCCAGTACGTCACTACCTGGAGGGCTCCCTCGCGGACGTGGCCGACTACCTGCTGGCGCTCAACGCCGTCAACTTCGGCTCGGGCTGGTTTCCCACGCTGCGCAAGCGCCTGCACGCAGGACACCCCGTGAGCGGCTACTTCACGGTCGCCTGGGCGCTCGCTGACCACGTGCGCGCCGAGGGCCCACCGACCGCGGCGTGGCTGCGCGCGGTTGAGGCTCGCACGATCGCGCGGATGCTCGACCAGCCGCCCGACCACGAGCTGATGAGCCTCTACGCCCAGGCGCTGCGCGAGCTGGGGCGTTTTCTCGGAGAGCGCCGCGCGCTCGACCTGGTGGCCGAGTCCGGGGGCTCAGCCGAGCGGCTGGCCGAAGCACTGGCGAGCGGAATGGCGATGTTCGACGACCGCGGCTTCTACAAGCGCGCCCAGATCGTCCCCGCCGACCTCACGCTCGCAGGGGTCGCCGACTTCGCGGACCTCGACCGCCTGACGATCTTCGCGGACAACCTCGTCCCCCACGTGCTGCGCTGCGAGGGGGTGCTGCTCTACGACACGTCCCTCGCCGCGCGCATCGACGCCGGCGAGCTGCTTGCCCCCGGCGGCCCCGAGCGCGAGATCCGCGCCTGCGCGGTGCACGCCTGCGAGCTGCTCTCCCAGCGCACGGGCATCCCCCCGCGCGTACTCGACGCGCGCCTGTGGAACCGAGGCCAGGCACCGGAGTACAAGGCGCGCCCGCGCCACCGCTGCCGGTGCGTGTACTACTGAGTCCACCGCGGTGCTTGGTACAGCGTGCTGTGTCGTGGAGTGTGGGCGACGGTGCTCCTACCGCGCTCCGCGAGACGACGCGCGCCTACGCGAGGCCCGCGCGGCGACTACTGCTTCCTTTTCCGCTTCGGCTTGGCGTAGGCCTTGACGAGCACCTTGGCGCTTGTGGTCGCGCTCTGGTCGGAGGCGCCGTGTGATTCGACGGCAACGGTGAGGGTCAGGCGGTGGTTGCGCTTGAGCAGTTGGAGCACCGTGGTGGGCAGCGCGACGCTCACCGTCGTCGAGTTTCCCGCCACAGCGCTGAAGGAGGCGTGGCCGGAGGCGACGGTCACGGGGGTGCCCTGCGCGCGGGCGGCCACCGCCAGTCCACTCGCGGCGGCGGGCAGGGTCAACGTCACACTCCCCGCGCACGCCGCTCCACCTGATGGGCAAGCGATCCTCAGATGCACGCGCCCGTGGTTGTCGGCCGCGACGGTCGGGGAGCCGAACGTCGCCGCTTGGAACACGGGCACACCGGACGGCGCGGGCGGGAACGTGGACGTGTGCGGGGTGACAGCGATCGAGGCGGTCTGCGTCGCCGAGTCGCCGGGCGCAACGGTGGTCGTCACCGACACGCTGTAGGTGCCGGGGTCAGCGAAGGTGTGCGTCACCGTGTCCCCGCTCGCGGTCGAGGCGTCGCCGAAGGCCCACGAGACGCCGGGCGTCGGATCGACCTGGTCGACTGGTGTCACCGAGAAAGCCGCGGGTACCCCGGCGCTCGCGGTTGCTGGGATCGACACGTTCTGCAGGGTTGGCCCGCCCGCGTCGAGCAGGCTCACCTCGGAGAGTTCTTCGCCGCCCTGGGTGGTGAAGCCGACTACGCCGTCGCCATCACTGTCCATCGCCGCGTTGAGCCCCTGCTCGTCGCTCTCACCGTTGGGGCTCACGATCTGTCCGAAGGGCGACACTTCCTGGGGCTCGCCAAAGCGCCCTCCGGCGGGACGCACGAGCGCGAAGGCGCTGTTGCTCAGCACGTTGTCGCCGCTGACGAGCGTGTCGCCCGCGGGGTCCTCGGCGATGCTGGGGGCCCACGACTCAAACGCGAGATCCTGAACCGTCGGGAAGGTTCCCGACGGTGTTCCGGCCGCGTATTGGACGAGGAGACCACCGCCGAAGCTAAGTGTCCACACAACGCCCGGATCCCCGCGACCGTCGAGGGCCACCTGAGGGAACGCCGCGTTCGCTGTTTCGGTGGAGATGCTCACAGCTTTGCCGAACGTCCCACCGGCGGGCCGCACCGCGACCTGAACAATCTGATCGGTGCCATTGGATTCGGTCCAGGTGACGGCTGTGTCGCCCTCCGCGTTCATCACCACGAACGGCTGGAGCGCGGGCTCGGCTTCGTTAGAGAGCACCGCCACTTTGGAGAAGCTGCCGGTCGCGGCCGATCGCGTCGCCTCTTCCACGACTTCGTTAGCGCCGTTGTACCGATCCCAGACGACCGTGGCATCGCCGGCGTCGTCCATCGCGACCCTTGGCGCAGTGGCGCTTTCACCGCCGGTTGAGAGGTTCACGGGGGCGCCGAAGCTTCCGCCGGCCGGACGGTACGACGCCTGGACGACCCCGTTGGAGCCTTCGCCGCGCGTCCAGGCCACGATGGTATCCCCCCGGTCGTTCATGGCCACCGTCGGAAAGAGGGCTTTCTTCCCGGCCGCGGAGAGCGTCACCGGGGCCGAGGGCATCCCGTCCGTCACGGTGGCGGCTTCCACGAGGAAGTTCGACCCGAACGTGTACCAGACGACGGTCGCGTCCCCCGCGGCGTCCTCGGCCACCTGGGGAGCGCGGTTTTCCCCGGCCGGCGAGAGCTCCAGCGGGGATGAGAAGCCCCCGAGCGGAAGGCGTGTCGCGACCTGCACCACCTGTCCGGGCCCCAACCACGTCACGGCCGCACCACCCTCCGATCCCATCGCCGTATCCGCGAACACGGCCCTGGATTGCGAGAGCGGGCTCGCCGCCAGCCACGACGGAGTCGCCCCAGCAGTCGCCGGCAGCGCCAGCGCCACGCAGATCGCGGTTACCACCCCGACAGCTCGCTTGCGCAAGAGCGCCCCCTTGGTCGTCGCTTCATGGAGCGCCCCCCTTCACCGCTACAGCTACGCAACACCGCAAAGAAACTAGTAGAAAACCCACCCGCACCGCTCGTCGCGAGCTTTGTCGTGCCTGACCGTAACCCACCGCGGCGGACGCGATGGGGCGTTCGACTACCCCGCGGATCAGCCCCCCGCGGGGTTGCGACCCTTGACGGGCCGCAGCGGTTTGACATCGGCCGGCGGCTGAGCCTCGCTGCCGGCGAGCTCGCCGACGGCGTGCTCGAGCGCTCCGATGCGGCTGGACAGTCCCTTGATCGCCTCGGCGATCGGGTCGGGGAGGTGGATCCAGTCGGCGTTGGGACCCTCCGGGCGGCGGCCGTCGACGCGCACCGGGTGACCCGGGTTGCCGACGACCGTCGAGTTCGGCGGCACGTCGGTGATCACCACCGTGTTCGCGCCGATCTTCGCGCCGTGGCCGACCGTGATCGGGCCCAGCAGCTTCGCCCCCGAGCCGATCGTCACGTTGTCCTGCACCGTCGGGTGGCGCTTGCCCGTCGCGAAGCCGGTGCCGCCCAGCGTCACGCCCTGATAGAGCGTCACATCGTCGCCGATCTCGGCCGTCTCGCCCACGACGACACCCGCGCCGTGGTCGATGAAGAGGCCCTTGCCGATCCGCGCCGCCGGGTGGATCTCGATCCCTGTCAGTGTGCGCGCGACCACGCGAACGTCCGCGGCAGCAGCGGCACCCCCGCCTCGTGCGAGCGCATGCGCGACACGGTGCGCCAGCAGCGCATGGACGCCCGGCCACGTCGCCAGGATCTCCAGCGCGCCACTCCGCGCGCCGCGGGGTCGCGATCGCGCGCGCCGCACTCGCGGCGCAGCTCCTTGACGACCCCGCGAACCCCTCCGAGCATCCCGCCAGGAGCGTCGGCTCCGCCAGCGTTGCCCCGCATGACGCGTGCTGCGCGGCCTCAGCGACGCACCCACGGAATCCACTCGCAAAGCGTCACGCGCAGCTGCGCGGGGCCTCCGCGCGACGGACGCCTCCCTGACCCCCTTGTGGGTCCTCCTCAGAGACTCAGGGGCGAAGAACGCTGGCGAGACGTAGCGCTCGCCCGAGTCGGGCAGGATCACGACGATCCGCGCCCGCGCGATTCCGGGCGCGCGGCGACTTGCAAGCGCGGCCCACATCGCCGCGCCGCACGAGATCCCGCCGAGCAGGCCCTCTGCGCCGCGCGCAGCGTCCACGCGGTCTCGATCGCGTCGCTCGTCGTCGACCGCGATCACCTCGTCGAGCAGCTCGCGGTTCAGCACCGGCGGCACGAAGCCCGGCGCCGATACCCTGGATCCGGTGCGGGCCGGGCCGGCCGCCCGACAGCACCGCCGAGCCGCGCGGCTCGACCGCGACGACCGGAGCTCCGGGTTGCGCTCGCGCAGGTACCTCGCCCACGCCGGTGATCGTCCCGCCGGTTCCCACCCCCGCGACGAACACGTCGATCCGCCCGTCGAGCGCGCGCTCGATCTCCGGGCCGGTCGTGCGGCGGTGGGCCTCGGGGTTGGCGGGGTTCGAGAACTGGTCGGGCAGGAACACGTCGCCTCGCGCGCGAGCGCCTGCGCGGCCGCCACCGCCTCGCTCATCCCGCCCAGCGACTCGGTCATCTGCACGCGTCGCCCCGTACAGCCGCAGCAGGCCTCGCGCTCGCGGCTCATCCCCTGCGGCAGCGTCAGCACCAGCTCGTAGCCCTTCGCCGCGCACACGAACGCCAGCGCGATCCCGGTGTTGCCGCTGGTCGCCTCGACGATCGTCGTGCGGCCCGGCTCGATCCGCCCCTCGCGCTCGGCCGCCTCGATCATCGCCACGCCGATCCGATCCTTGACGCTGCCGCCCGGGTTGAACGCCTCGAGCTTCGCGAACAGCTCGACCCCGTCGCCTTGCGCCCGCGCTCTCCGAGCAGCCGCCGGCAGGCCACCGAGGGGGTATCCCCCACAAGCTCCGCAATGTTGATCGGGATTCGGGGCACCTGTACGACAATAGCCGTCAAGCCCGCCCCGGTGCCGGCCGATACAGGCACATGGCCACCCCCCCTCGCGAGGACCCCGAGCCGCTGCTCGCGGACCTCGAGGACACTGGGTCCCCCGCGCGGGAGGACCTGTCCGGCGCCCTGATCGCCGTGTTCGACGCCGACCTGCGGCTGCCGTCGCGGCCGGTCGCGCGCTCGGGCCCCGCCCCGCCTACCGGAAGGGCCACGCGCTCGCCGAGTCCTTCGCGCCGGAGCTGTGGCTGCAGATCGAGCCGCTCTGCCGCTCCGCGCTGCGCGGGGAGACGCGCTCGCGGACGATCCTCGGGGCGGACGGCGCCCGGG
>CAVRGU010000008.1:0-91304 GCA_963720795.1 uncultured Solirubrobacterales bacterium
GCCGACGGCGTCGATCGCCAGCACATCGGCCACAGACGCGAAGGCTAAGAAGTGCAAGAAGGGCCAGATCAAGATCAAAGGCAAGTGCCTACCCTCGACAACCGTGACCGGCAAGGCGTCCGCCAGCGGCACGGCGGGCGTACCGCTGAAGCTGACGGTATACCTGTCCAGCAAGATCAAGGCGCAGTTGAAGAAGGGCAAGACGGTCCATCTCACCGCAACTCTGACCTACACGTCATCGCTCGGAGGAACCCCCACCGTGAAAACCTACGCGGTGACGGTCAAGGGCAAGCGGCCACACCACAAGAAAGGGTAGATGTGATGAGGAGCAGTGCAACCAGCGGCGAGCCGCTCTCACCGAGACAAGCAGGGCCTGGGCAGCGCATTCGCTCCGGCAGAAGACGGGCAGCGACCGGTATGGCGACGGCAGTGCTTATGGGACTCCTGGCGCTCGCGCCAAGCGCCCTCGCCTCCGGCTCCCCCCAGGGCCCGCCGGCGGGGCCCACGACCCCGCCGTTCACCCAGTGCCCGGCGATCGGCCTGGATACCAGCTGCCAGTTCCTGATCGACGTCACCAACACGAACCCCAAAGTTCCGCCGCGGATCCTGCGGGATGGGTCCCAGGCTTACTACGACGGCAGCGACGATGTGACCGTTGCGGTACAGAATGAAACGACGGCTCCGCTCAGCAGCATCCACATCGGCGTAGCGGGCTCGGGTGATGGCGTATTCGGCTTCGACGGCGATGGCGAGTGCAGCGAATCGATCTCGCCCCAGCCAGAAGGCTGCCCTTTCGGGGCCCCGATCGAAGAACCCTTCGGAGATGGCTCCGGCTACAGCGGTCCGGACACGGCCTTCGTCATCGAATCCACCGAAGGAGCGTTCAACATCAACGATGGAACGGTCGACTTCCCGACGCCTCTGCAGCCCGGGCAGTACACGTACTTCACACTGGAGGCTCCGCCGTACGGAACCTCGCTCACGGCGGGTGAAGTTAACGACACCATCTCGACGGCGCTGAACGCGGAAGGGGGCGAAACTGGCAATACCATCGCCCTTCCGACCCCGATCGAAGTGACCGACACCGCCGTAATCGCCGGAGAACACGCTTCCGAAGCGACGGGCAAGGTCAAGTATCAGGTGTACTCCGACCCCAACTGCAAGGAATTGGCGGCCGAAGCGGGGGAAAAGACCGTCGTGGCCGGCACCGCGGAAGCTTCCAACCCCGTCGGCAAATCACTCGCCACCAACCACACCTACTACTGGCAGGCGACCTACACCGGAGGCGAACCGAAGAACTCGGAAGCGGTGAGCGTGTGTGGAGACGAGACGATGACCTTCGGCACCCCGCCCGTCACGGTGGCGACCGTCAGCACCAGCCTCGTCGCCTCAAGCGGCGTCAGTGGGGCGCAGATCACGGTGCCCACCGGCACGGCGGTCCACGACACGGCTACGGTGGCAGGCTCGCCGAAGAGCGGCCGTGTCACCTACTACCTGTTCAGCGACTCGTCCTGCACGGCGCAGATCAAAACCGTGAACCTCGGAGGCGGGATTGCGAGCGGCGGCGCGTTCCCGGCCTCCGCAACCGTCACGCTGCTGGCGGGCACCTACTACTTCCAGGCCGCCTACTCAGGCGGCGAAGGCGTCCCCGGGGGCAGAAGCCTGTGCGGCAGCGAGGTGCTGAACGTCGTGGCGCCCTTGCCCCCGCCCCCACCCCCGCTGCCCAACAGCGGCTTCGGGATCAAAAGCATCGTGGGGAGCTCCAACGGGACGGTCTCGATCACGTTCGTCCCGACTCAGTCGGGCACCGGGACGCTGGTGGTAACGGTGCCGACGGCGTCGATCGCGAGCGTCTCGGCCACGGACGCCAAGGCCAAGCGGTGCAAACCCGGCCAGGTCAAGATCAAGCACAGGTGCCTGCCGTCCACGACCGTGACCGGCAAGTCATCCGCTAGCGGTACGGCGGGCGTACCGCTGACGCTGACGGTCTTCCTGTCCGGCAAGGTCAAGGCGCAGCTGAAGAAGGGCAAGACGATCCACCTCACCGCGACGCTGACCTACCAGTCGGCGCTCGGCGGGCCCCCCGAGGTGGCGAGCCTCCAGGTGACGGTCAAGGGCAAGCGACCGCACCACCACGGCAGGCACTAGACACCGCGCAAGCAGCAACCAGAAGCTCACGACGGGGCGCCCACGGGCGCCCCGTCGCCGTAGCGGATGCACCACCCGCGGCACCAAGGCGCGCCCAGCCCCAGCCGTCGAAGCGCTCCCGTCGCCCGACTACCGCCGCCCGGCGCATACAATGGGTATATGGAGAGTTCCGCCTCGGAGACCACCGCGCGCAGTTGGCTGCGTTGCTACCGGTGCTGGTCGCAGGATCTGGAGGTCCAGGTCCACTACGAGGGCATCCATAAGATCGACCCCGACACCGGCGAGCGCTCGGAAGTCGTGGACGAGCTGCAGGAGGCCGTGGTGCAGTGCCTGGACTGCATGCACGACCAGCCCCATCTCGGCTTCAACAACGGCCGCGTCGAGCCGATCGAGGACCGCTGGGAACGGATGATCGCGGGAACACCCTGGGTCGCATCGTGCACCGTGGCGGTCGACGCCGAAGACGTCGAGACCTGCTCGGGGCCCGAGGCCGGCGACGCGCTCTCCTACGCCGCCTTCGGCGACCACGGCGTCAGGGAGTTCTTCACCCACGTGCGCTTCCACAAGCACGAGGACGACGCGCGGATCATCGTGCACCTGCTCGTCGAGCTGTACGCCCGCTCGCTGGAGGAGGCCACCGAGGTGCTCGAGCAGGCCGCCCGCGGAGCGCTGACGATCACCTCGCTGGCCGAGGAGTCCCGCCCGCCGGCATCAACCGAAGGCGAGTCGCACTCTCACGACTAGCCAGCGGGCCGCTGGGACGGCGCGATGCTGCGTCCTCGATCGGTCGTGTGCAAAGCACACTTCCCTCACTGCGTCCTTGCCTCGCTTGCCCAGCGGCCCGCTGGGGGCGCACCGAGATCTACGAGAGGCGCTGTTCTAGCGCCTTGAGCTGCTCGCGCAGCTCGGCCGGCAGCCGCTCGAACTTGCCGTAGTGCTCGTGGAAGTGGGGCAGCTGGGCGCGCCACTCCGCGACGTCCACGCGCAGCAGCTCGGCGATGTCGGCTTCGGAGACGTCCACGCCGCGCGTGTCGATGCCCTCCACGCCCACGGGCGGCACCAGCCCGATCGGGGTCTGCCGCGCGGCGCCGTGGCCGGCGCAGCGCGCGAACACCCATGAGAGCACGCGCGAGTTCTCGCCGAAGCCCGGCCACAGGAAGCGGCCCGACTCGTCCTTGCGGAACCAGTTGACGTAGAAGATCTTCGGCAGCTTCGCGCCGCGGGGTGCGCCCGATCTCCAGCCAGTGGGCGAAGTAGTCGGCCATGTTGTAGCCGCAGAACGGCAGCATCGCGAACGGGTCGAAGCGCAGCTCGCCGACGGTGCCGGCCGCCGCGGCCGTCTTCTCCGAGCTCATCGATCGAGCCGAGGAACACGCCGTGCTCCCAGTCGAGCGCCTCGGTCACGAGCGGCACCACCGTCGAGCGCCGCCCGCCGAACAGCATCGCGTCGATCGGCACGCCCGCGGGGTCCTCCCACTCCGGGCGCGATCGCCGGGGTCTGCGTCGCGCCTTGACGGTGAAGCGCGCGTTGGGGTGCGCCGCGGGCGTGTCCGCGGCGGGCGTCCAGTCGTTGCCGTGCCAGTCGGTGAGGTGCGCGGGGCGGCTCCTTGCGTCATCCCCTCCCACCACACGTCGCCGTCGTCGGTGAGCGCGCAGTTGGTGAAGACCGTGTCGTGCGCCACCATCTTGCGGATCGCGTTGGGGTTGGTGTGCTCGCCCGTGCCGGGCGCCACGCCGAAGAAGCCGGCCTCGGGGTTGATCGCGTACAGGCGGCCGTCCTCGCCGAACTTCATCCAGGCGATGTCGTCGCCGATCGTCTCCACCGTCCACCCCTCGAGCGTCGGGATCAGCATCGCGAGGTTGGTCTTGCCGCAGGCCGAGGGGAAGGCGGCCGCGATGTACTTGACCTCGCCCTCGGGGGAGGTCAGCTTGAGGATCAGCATGTGCTCGGCCATCCAGCCCTCGTCGCGCGCCATCACCGAGGCGATGCGCAGCGCGAAGCACTTCTTGCCGAGCAGCGCGTTGCCGCCGTAGCCGGAGCCGTAGGACCAGATCTCGCGCGTCTCGGGGTAGTGCACGATGTACTTGTTCTCGGCGTTGCACGGCCACGGCACGTCCGCCTCGCCTTCGCCAAGCGGCATGCCGACGGAGTGCAGGCAGGGCACGAAGCGGCCGTCGTCGCCGAGCACGTCGAGCGCCCGCTGGCCCATGCGCGTCATGATCCGCATGCTCACCGCCACGTAGGCGGAGTCGGTGAGCTGCACGCCGATGTGGCTCTTGTCCGAGCCCAGCGGCCCCATCGAGAAGGGCACCACGTACATCGTGCGGCCCCGCATCGAACCCGCGAACAGCTCGGCGAGCTCTTCGCGCATCTCGTCCGGGTCGCGCCAGTTGTTGGTGGGGCCGGCCTCCTCCTCGGTGGCGGAGCAGATGAACGTGCGGTCCTCCACGCGCGCCACGTCGCCGGGGTCGGAGAACGCCGAGGTAGGAGCTCGGGCGCTTGGCGTCGGAGAGCCGGCGGAAGGTGCCCGCCTGCACCAGCTGGGCGCAGAGGCGCGTTGTACTCCTCGGCGGAGCCGTCGCACCAGTGGATCGCCTGCGGTTCGGTGAGGGACGCGACCTCCTCGACCCACTCCAGCAGGCGCTTGTTTTCGGTGGGGGCGTCTGGGATGGCTGTGGTTTCCATCACTGGCAGCCTATCGTGCCGTCGGGCCGACGCGGGCACAAGCACCAGACGCTTGAACTCGGCGACCAGCACCCCGTCCTGGTTGAGCACGCGGGTGTGGACCCTGACGGTGCCGCGGTCGGGCTTGGACTGCGACTCCTGCTTCTCCAGCACCTCCGACTCGCAGTAGAGCGTGTCGCCGTGGAAGACCGGCGCGGGGTGCTTGAGCTCTTCGGTGGCGAGGTTCGCGATCGCCTTGCCGCTCACGTCGCTGACCGACATGCCCAGCGCCAGCGAGTACACCAGCGGGCCCGACTACGACGTTGCGCCCCTGCTGGGACTGGGCTGCGTACACGTCGTTGATGTGCAGCGGGTGGTGGTTCATCGTGATCAGGCAGAAGAGGTGGTCGTCGGCCTCGGTCACGGTCTTCGCCGGCCAGTGCTTGTAGACGGCGCCGACCTCGAACTCCTCCAGGTAGCGGCCGTAGGGGTGGGCGCCGCTCGCCTCGCGCGCGGCCTGGTCGGTCTCGAAGGAGGTCTCGCTCTGGCGTCTCACTCATTTCGCTCTCCTTGGACGCGTCGAGGATAGGTCGGGGAGAGTCACGGCGCACGACGGTCAACGCAGCATCAGAGACGAAATCAGGAGACCCATTGCGAAACCCCCGCGACTTCTTCAAGCCCCTCGCGATCGACGCGCCCGAGCCGGCGCGTGAGATCCCCTTCAAGCCCTCCCGGATGATCCACTTCCTGGACTTCTCGAACGAGAAGATGGTAGCCAAGGTCCCCGACATCGCCCCCACCGTGGACATCCTGCTCGGCAACCTCGAGGACGCCGTGCCGCTGGACCGCAAGGAGGCCGCGCGCGCGGGCCTGATCAAGGTGGGCAGGGAGATGGACCTCGGCGACACCGCGCTGTGGACGCGCGTCAACGAGCTCGCCTCCCCCTACTTCCTCGACGACATCACGCAGATCGTCGGCGAGATCGGCGAGAAGATCGAGGTCGTGATGATCCCCAAGGTCGAGGGCCCGTGGGACATCCACTACGTCGATCGCCTGCTCGCCCAGCTGGAGGCCAAGGCGGGCCTGGAGCGCCCGATCCTCGTGCACGCGCTGCTGGAGACGCACCTCGGCGTCGCCAACCTGGAGGAGATCGCCGCCGCCTCGCCGCGCATCCAGGGCATGAGCTTCGGCCCCGCCGACCTCGCGGCCTCGCGGCGGATGAAGACCACCCGCGTCGGCGGCGGGCACCCCGGCTACCGCACGATCGCCGACCCCGACCCCGAGCACCCCGAGGCCCCGCGCCCCTCCTACCAGCAGGACCCCTGGCACTACTCGATCGCGCGCATGGTCGACGCCTGCACCGCCGTCGGCGCGCTGCCCTTCTACGGCCCCTACGGCGACATCAAGGACGTCGAGGGCTGCGAGACCCAGTTCCGCGCCGCCTTCCTGCTCGGCTGCGTCGGCGCGTGGTCGCTGCACCCCGTGCAGATCGGCATCGCCAAGAAGGTCTTCTCCCCCGAACCGACCGAGGTCGCGTTCGCCAAAAAGGTGATCGAGGCGATCCCCGACGGCCGCGGCGTGCACATGATCGACGGCAAGATGCAGGACGACGCTACCTGGAAGCAGTGCCAGGTAATGGTCAAGCTCGCGGAAATGCTTGCCCGCAAGGACCCCGAGCTCGCGGAGGCGTACGGGTTCGAGCCCGCGGGGGTGTAGAACCGCTAAGCAAGAGGCATATACTCGAAAGATATATTGTATCTTCTTACAGAAGATATGCTATGTTCTCTTGCAAGCATTGGGATCGTGTATGCCCAATCATTGGATGGAGGTAGCATTGCCGGTACCAGCCTCGTCGACCATCTTCCAGTCCTCCGACCTGAACCGCCGCGGGCGAGCTGTTCTCGACGCCGCCCGCGAGGGCATCGCGCGTATCCGCGACACTGATGGGGCGAGCCTCGTCCTCACCCGCGAGGAGTCCCTGGAGGCCATGCGACACCAACTCGATGCGATGCGCCAACTCGCGGATGCCATGGCCAGCTTCATCACGCTCGATCGCGCACTGGACCATGAGCATCGCCAGCCCCTGCTCTCAGAGCTCGGCCAGTGGACATGGATGCGGCGTCTACCTACCGAGGACGTTGGAGCGTTCCTCCGCGATATCGGCGATGCCCTATACGAGAGCTGTCGAGAGATGTCAGCCGCGCCGTTGGCGACCGTTGTAGACGATTGGAAGGCCACCGCCGAAGCCCTGGAGGACCCACTGGCACGCGAGACCTTGCTTGGCACAAGCGCCCCAGGGGACTATGTCGAGATCAAGCGGCCGCAGACCACAGCAGAGGAACACCACACGGGAGCAGCCGCTTGAAAGGCGCCGCCGTCCGACGGACGGCATGCACCATGCGTGGGTAGGACAAACGTGACCCCACCCACCGAGAAACGTGCCGCCGGCAGCGCCTACAAGCCATACACCAACACCCGCCGTCCTGGCGGCAAGCCCGACTACGAGCCGCAGTACCGGGTGCTCGTCCACCGACAACACGAGGCACGCTGGGACGAGCTTACCGAGCGCGTGGGACTCGAGCAGGCACAACGCCTCTACGACCACCTGGCGACGACACCAGGGCAACCACCCGATGGCCCCAAGGTCAACATCCTCCGCGGCGTCGCCGGACGCCCGCAGGGGCCGGGCTTCTCGCGCACCGTGCACTGGCGCGTGCCTGGCAGCGCAGCCCGCATCGACTACCAGTACCACGACTGCTACACAGGCGGAAGCAAAGGCGACCCCCACCCGATCGTTCGCATCATCGCGGTCTCGTTCAGCAGCCATTGACGGTGTGCGGCGGGATCGCCGGCCGGCGTCTAGCGCGCTATGCCCGCGACCGTATAGGCTTCCGCGCCGCATGAGGTTCTTCGAGTTCGAGGCGCGCGAGGTCGTCAAGCGCGCCGGCATCCCCGTCACCGACTACGGCTTCACGACCGACCCCGCCGAGGCCGGCGCGATCGCGCGGCGCATCGGAGGGCCCACGGTCATCAAGTCCCAGGTGCTCACCGGGGGGCGGATGAAGGCCGGGGGGGTCAAGTTCGCCGACACGCCCGAGGAGGCCGAAGGACATGCGCGCGACATCCTGGCCCTGGAGATCAACGGGCACATGCCGCGCGGGGTGCTCGTGGACCCCAAGGCCGAGGTCGAGCAGGAGTACTACGCCGGGGTCGTGTGGGACGGGATCCGCAAGCAGCCCGTGATGATCTTCTCGCCCGTCGGAGGCATCGACATCGAGCAGGTGGCGGAGGAGCAGCCCGACAAGGTAGGCCGCCGGCACTTCTCGAACATCCTGCCGCTCTCCGACTTCCAGGCCAAGGAGGCCGTCGCCGCCTCGGGCGTCACCGGCTCCGCGCTGAACCGGCTCGTGCCGATCGTGACCCGGCTGGCGCGGCTGTTCGTCGAGCACGACATGGTGCTCGCCGAGATCAACCCACTCGGGCGGCTCGCCGACGGCTCGTTCGTCGCGCTCGACGCCCACATGGACATGGAGAACGAGGCGCGCGGCCGACATAAGCAGTTGCTCGCGGAGCTCGGCGTCGGCGAGGAGGAGACGCGCCAGGCCCGCGAGGCCACCCCGTTCGAGCTCGCCGGCGAGGCCGTCGACGCACAGGACCACCGCGGGGTCGCCGGCAACGTCACCGAGTTCGACGGCAACCTCGGCCTCGTGATCGGCGCCGGCGGCGGCTCGCTGACGCTGTTCGACGCCGTGCGCGCCCACGGCGGGCACCCCGCCAACTACTGCGAGATCGGAGGCAACCCCTCCGTCGCCAAGGCGTGTGGTCTGGCCAAGCTCGTGCTGCAGAAGCCCGGCGTGGACAAGATCGCCGTGATGATGTCGATCGTCTCCAACACGCGTGTGGACATCGTCGCGCGCGGGGTGATCAAAGCGTGCCTGGAGCTCGGGTACGACCCGGCCGAGAAGATCGCCATCTTCCGCATCCCCGGCGCGTGGGAGGAGGAGGGTTTCAAGATCCTCAGGAAGTACGGCGTCGACTACGCCGACCGCTCCGTGTCGCTCAACGAGGCCGCGCGGCGAGCGGTCGAGAAGATCCAGGGAGCCGCCGCATGAGAAACCCCACGACGGAGCACTGCGCGTCGCCGCGGGGCACGACGCCCCGCGCGCACCACCCTGCGTGCGGTGCCACGCCGCGCGGACGATCCCCCCCTAAACCCCACCTCACTGCCATGAGCATCCTGATCGACGCCGACACCACGTTCATCGTGCAGGGGATCACCGGCCGCGAGGCCGTCAACCTGACGCGCGAGTGCCTCGACTACGGCGCCGGCGCGAAGGTCGTCGGCGGGGTCACCCCCGGGCGGCTCGGGCGCGAGGTCCACGGCGTGCCGGTGTTCGACACCGTCGCGCAGGCGGTGGCCCACCACGGCGCGCCGATCTACGGCTCGGTCGTGACCGTCCCCCCCGCCTTTACAAAGGACGCCGTGTTCGAGGCCGATCGAGAACGGGATCCGGCTCGTCGTGATCGTCACCGAGCGCATCCCCCGCGGCGACGTCGCCCAGATGGTCGAGCTCGCCACGCTGCGCGGTGCGCGCATCATCGGGCCCAACTGCCTCGGCGTGATCGTCCCCGACGTCGATCAAGATGGGCGGCATCGGCGGACCTGCGCAAAACGCCGCGCAGGCGTACACCCCCGGCCCGATCGGGGTGATCTCCCGCTCCGGGGGCATGACCACCGAGATGTCCTCGACGCTCTCCGCCGCCGGGCTCGGGCAGTCCACGGCCGTGTCGATCGGCGGCGACGCGATCATCGGCTCCACCTACGCCGAGCTGATGCCGCTATTCGAGGCCGACGCGCAGACGCAGGGCATCGTGATCTACACCGAGCCCGGCGGGCGCATGGAGGCCGAGCTGGCGCGGTGGGTGACGGAGCACGATTCGCGCCTGCCCGTCGTCGCGTTCATGGCCGGGCGCTTCATGGACGAGATGCCGGGCATGTCCTTCGGCCACGCCGGCACGATCGTCGAAGGCAAGGAGGACACCGCCTCGGAGAAGATCGCCCGCCTCGCGGCCGCCGGCATCACCGTGGCCGAGCGCATCGAGGAGATCCCGGGGCTGATCCGCGCGAAGATCGCCGAGCGCGCCGGCTCCGGTGCGAGCGCAGGGGGCCCCGCATGAGGGCCGACGGGACGTTCATCGCCGTCGAGGTGGACGATGCCGCGGCGGCCGACGCGACGCTCGCGCGCAAGCTCGCGGAGGCGTGCCCCGTGGACATCTTCGCCCAGGGCGCGGGCGGGGCGTGGAGCTCGTGGAGCGCAACCTCGACGAGTGCGTGCTCTGCCGGCTCTGTCTCGACGCGCGGGATCTGGCCCCGGCCCGCACCGTCAAGGTGCATCAAGCTGTACGACGACGGCGCACTGCTCGCCTGAGCGCCGGCTCCGCTCGCCTTAGCAGACACGGGGTAGACACCCCGCAGACTCGGGTCAAGCGACCCGCTCGACCTGGTCAGGTACTATGCTTTCAGGTAGCGGCACCCCTGGAGCAACGAGCGACCATGAACGAAAACCTCTCCCTCATCGTCATGTGCTTCTTCCTGATCGCCTCGTTGGCCTGTTCTTGGCCGACCAGATCATTTCGTATCACTGACCGTCTAGACGTTCGCTGGGCAAGCGAGGCAAGGACGCAAGGAGCGAAGTGTGCTTGGCACACGAGCGACTGAGGACGCCGCATCGCGCCGTCCAGCGGGCGTCTAGCGCTGGCGGGCGCGGCGGGTGCGTTGGCGTTCCTGCTGGCGCTCGACGACGTTGACGATCAGCCGCAGGAACTGCTCCGGGCCCGACGCCTTCGCCTGGCCGTAGGTGAACGCCTCGATCCAGTCCGCCACCTTCGCTTCGCGCGCCATCACGTTGAAGAACTCCCGGCGCATGTCCACGCGCAGGCGCGCGTCGGCCGGCCGGGCCCTTCGTCACCTTGACCTCGGGCATCTCCAGGCGGAAGTGCTGCACGTCGCCGCGTCCCCGCAGTTCCACGCCCACCACCAACTTGATCGGCTCCAGCGCCGGCACGTCGCGGATGAACCTGCGCACCGCAAGCTCGATCAGCTCCTTGGCGTCGTCTGCCACAGCTCCTCCTGTCCGCCGCTCCCGCTTGCGGACAGCCTACAGAAGACCGACCACCGGCCCGCCCTAGCCGACTACCGGCCCGCCCTACAGCCTGTGGCGCTGCAGCAGCTTGCGCCCGATCACCATCCTCTGGATCTCCGAGGTGCCCTCGCCGATCAACAGCAGCGGCGCGTCGCGGTACAGGCGCTCGATCTCGTACTCCTTGGAGTACCCGTAGCCGCCGTGGATGCGCAGGGATTCCTCCACGCAGAAGCGCCCCGCCTCGGAGGCGAACAGCTTCGCCATGCCCGCCTCCAGGTCCGAGCGCGCGCCCGCGTCCTTCAGGCGCGCCGCGCGCAGCGTCAGCAGGCGCGCCGCGTCGACCTGCGTGGCCATGTCGGCGAGCTTGAACTGGATCGCCTGGTGCTCTGCGATCGGCTTGCCGAACGTCTTGCGCTCCTGGGCGTATTTCAGCGCTAGCTCCAGCGCCCGCTGCGCGATGCCCACGCCGCGCGCCGCCACGTTTACGCGGCCGACCTCCAGCGCGTCCATCATCTGCGCGAAGCCCTTGTTCAGGCCCGCCGCCTCGCCGCCGAGCACGTTCTCGGCCGGGCAGCGATACCCGTCGAACACGAGCTCGGTGGACTCGACGCCCTTGTAGCCCATCTTTTTGATCTTCGGCGGCACCGTCAGGCCCGCGTACTCGCCGGTGTTCTCGTTCCGACGCCGGGCTCTTTCTCACAGATGAAGCAGGTCATCCCGCGGTGGCGCGGCTCGGCGTCCGGGTCGGTCTTGACGAGCGTGAACACGAGCGTCGAGAGCAGCCCGTTGGTGACCCACATCTTCTGGCCGTTGATCTCGTAGCGAGCCGTCCTCGCCCTTCTTGCCCGAGGTCTTGATCGCCTGCACGTCGCTGCCCAGCTCCGGCTCGGAGAGCGAGAACGCCGCCCGGATCTCGCCCGTGGCCATCCGCGGCAGGTAGCGCTGGCGCTGCTCCTCGTTGCCGAACTTCCTCAGCAGGTAGGAGCCGATGAAGTGCGTGTTGACCACGCCCGAGATCGAGATCCACCCGCGCGAGAGCTCCTCGACGATCATCGCGTACGTCGTCAGGTCCAACCCCATCCCCCCGTACTCCTCGGGGATCGTCACGCCGAACAGCCCCAGCTCCTTCATCTGCTCCACGATCGGCTCCGGGAAGGAGTCCTCGTGGTCGTAGTGCTCGGCGTTGGGGATGATCTGCTCGTCGGCGAACTGGCGCACCATCTCGGTGATCGCCTTCTGCTCGTCGGTCTGCTCCGTGTACGGCGAGGGGGCTACAGCCATGTCTCGGGCGCTCCAGGTGTCGGGGGTCGGCGTGTACAGGGAGAATACCGGCGTGAACTTCGCTCGGGACGTACTCGACCGCCTGCCCCCCGGCCAGCTGCGCGCTGGTGGAGCTCGCCCGCGACGGCTCGCGCCGCGAGTGGAGCTTCGGCGAGGTCTCCGACCGCTCCGCCCGCCTCGCCGGCGCGCTCGCCCGCCGCGGCGTGGGGCGCGGGGACGTCGTGATGACGTTGATCGGCAACCGCCCCGAGTGGGTGCTCACGATGCTCGCCTGCTTTCGCCTCGGCGCCGTCGTGCTGCCGTGCACCGAGCAGCTGCGCGCCAAGGACCTGCGCCTGCGCCTCGCGGTCGCCCGGCCGCGGCTGGTGGTCGCCGACGAGCGCAACGGCGCGGAGTTGGAGGCGGCGCTCGGCGCGGGGGCAGCCCGAGTCGAGCGCGCGAGGCACCCGCGCGCGCGGGCCGCAGCGGTCGAGCACGCCGACCTGGTCGAGGCAGCGCGAGACAGCCGCGCGAGGTCGAGGTGGTACTGATCCCCGACGACTCCCTGTTCGACGCCGAGCCCGCCCCGGCCGTGGACCTCGGCCGCCGAGGACCCCTGCCTGATCACCTTCACCTCCGGCACCGCCGGCGAGCCCAAGGCAGTGCTGCACGGCCAGCGGTACCTGCTCGGCCAGCGCCTGCAGGCCACCCACTGGCTGGGGGCGCGCACCGAGGAGCTGGTGTGGTGCACCGCCGCCTCGGGGTGGTCGAAGTCGGCGCGCAACGTGTTCATCGCCCCGTGGCTGTCGGGCGCCGCCGCGCTGCTGCACGACGCGCGCTTCGACCCGGCGCGAGCGCCTGGAGCTGCTGGCGCGCGAGCGCGTCAACGTGCTGTGCATGGCCCCCACCGAGTACCGCGTGATCGCCAAGCGCGCCACGCTTGCGCCGCTGCCCGACCTGCGCGGGGCGGTCGCCGCCGGGGAGGCGCTCAACCCTGCGGTACTGCACACGTGGCGGGAGACCACCGGCCTCGTACATCCGCGACGGGTACGGGCAGACCGAGACCGGACAGCTCACGGGGATGCCGCTGGGCGAGGAGCCCCGCCCGGGGTCGATGGGACGCGCGCTGCCCGGAGTGCGGCTGACGTCGTGGACGGCGAGCTGCTCGCCGACCCCGCGAGCGTGCCCACGTTCTTCCTCGGGTACCTCGACGAGGGCGTCCGGCACGAAGCGGGAGAGCGCTGGCGGATCGAAGACAGCCGCGCACAGGGCCCGTGGCGCACCGGCGACCACGTGCGCGAAGACGAGCAGGGGTACCTGTACTTCGAGGGGCGCACCGACGACGTGATCGTCTCCGCCGGCTACCGCATCGGGCCGTTCGAGGTCGAGTCCGCGCTCGTCGCGCACCCGGCAGTCGCCGAGGCCGCGGCGGTCGCGGCCCCCGACGAGGAGCGCGGGGCGGTGGTGCGCGCGGTGGTGGTGCTGCGCGACGGCCCCTACGCCCCCTCCCCCGCACTGGCGCGCGAGCTGCAGGAGCACGTCAAGCGCGTAACCGCCCCCTACAAGTACCCGCGCATCGTGGAGTTCGCCTCCGAGCTGCCGAAGACCGCGAGCGGCAAGGTCAAGCGCGCGCAGCTGCGCGGCTGAGGTCCCCCACGCGGCCAACGTCAGCCACGAGGCTCACACCCGCCCCGGGGCCGGCCGACCCGGGCTGACGTCCGGTTGGAGCGCGCGGTCGATGAACGGCCCGAGCAGCTCGGCGATCGAAGACGCCGTCATCCCCGCCGGGTCGATCGGGAGCGTGGCGTAGGAGATCGCCAGGCGCACCAGGCACTCCGCGAGCAGCGCCGCGTCGTGCTCGGCCGCCTGCGGCCAGCGCGCGCGGATCGCCGCGCAGAGGCGCGCGCGGCGCCCTCCACCAGGCGTCTGGCCCTGGGTGGTGACGAACGGCAGCATCTCCCCGCCGCCACCGATCGCGGCGCGGATCAGCGGGTCCTCGGCGGCGGCGCGTGAGGAACAGCCCGAACGCCGCCGTGAGCGCGGCGCGGGTCGTCCAGGTGCGCGTCCAGCGCCCCCTCGACCGCGTCGATGAAGCGCTCGGCCTCGCGCAGCACGAACGCCTGCGCGAACTCGTCGCGCGAGCCGAACTCCTTGTAGAGCGTCTGGCGGCTGACGCCCGGCGGCGGCGCCACGTCGGCCATCGTCACCTCGCTCCAGCCGCGCTGCTCGAGCTCGTGCGCGGGCGGCGTCGAAGAGCGTGTCGCGCAGCAGCTCGCGGGCGGCGATCGCGTAGGGCGTGGTCGCCTCGAAGCCGGCGAGCCCGGCGGGTCGGACGCCGTCGCCGGGAGGCCCTACCGCCGCAGCGAGGCGCTCACCGGCGCCCCTCGCCAGGCACGGTCACTCGGCTCGAAGTCGACCTTGTCGCGCACCCCGCAGTCCGGGCAGGCCCACTCGTCGGGCACCTCGCTCCACGGCGTGCCCGCCGGGAAGCCCTCGCGCGGGTGGCCCGCGGCCTCGTCGTAGAGGTAGCCGCAGCCCGGGCAGCGCCAGCGGCTCATGCGCTCGCTCACCGCACGCTCAGGAGCCGGCCCGTCGGCCGGCCACCGCGGCTCGTCACCGACTGCGTCGCCCCGTAGCGCGCGAGGACGCGCGCGCGCTTGCGCGGGGCGATGTTGGCGCGCGAGTACGTCGCCCCCGTAGTGCGCCAGCAGCCGCGGGTCCATCACCCGCCGCCACAGCGGCGGGAACCACGGCGAGCACGATCATCCCCGCGTACCCGGTCGGCAGCTGCGGCGCCTCGTCGACGTGGCGCAGCGCCTGGTAGCGGCGGATCGGGTTGGCGTGGTGGTCGGAGTGGCGCTGCAGGTGGTAGAGCAGCACGTTGGAGGCCACGTTGTTGCTGTTCCAGCAGTGCTCCGGGCGGGTGCGCTCGTAGCGGCCGTCCTCGCGGCGCTGCCGCGCAGCAGGCCGTAGTGCTCCAGGTAGTTGACGACCTCCAGCAGGCAGAAGCCGAGCACCGCCTGGACGAGCAGGTAGGGCAGCACGACCGGCGCCGAACGGCGACCGCCAGCGCGCGCGAACAGGACGACGGTCATCGCCCACGCGCCGAGGATGTCGTTGCGCAGCGTCCACGGCGAGTGGCCCGCGCGCGCGAGGCGCGTGCGCTCGAGGCCCCAAGCGGAGCGCAGGCTGCCGACCACGGTGCGCGGCAGGAAGGCCCAGAAGCTCTCCCCCAGCCGCGCGCTCGCCGGGTCCTCCGGGGTGGCGACGCGCACGTGGTGGCCGCGGTTGTGCTCGATGAAGAAGTGCCCGTAGGCGCTCTGCGCGAGCGCGACGCGGCTCAGCCACCGCTCCACGCTCGCGCGCTTGTGGCCGAGCTCGTGGGCGGTGTTGATCGCGATCCCGCTCACCGACCCCCACGGTCAACGTCAGCCCGACGTCGTCGAGCGTCGAGAGGTCGCCGCCCGCCCACAGCCAGCACGCGAACACCAGCCCGGCGTACTGGATCGGCAGGAAGGCGTACGTGCACCAGCGGTAGTAGCGGTCCTGCTCCAGCCACTTGAGCACGCTGTCGGGCGGGTTGGTGGCGTCCATCCCGATCGCCAGGTCGAGCAGCGGGAAGAGGCACGAACACGAGGAACGGCCCGTAGAACCAGAAGACACCCAAGCCCGGTCGCCTGCACCAGGCCCCAGGCGAGGAACGGCAGCGTCGGCACGATCAGGCCGAGCAGCCACGCGTAGCGCTTGGGGTCGCGCCACCGCGTCGGAGCCAGGGCCTCCTCGGACGGGCCGTCCTGCTCCAGCGCGGAGCCCTCGTGAGCGCCCCCGGTCGTCGGTGCTGGTACAGCTGACATGCAGCGCGTCTCCTTTGTGGATCGTGCAGGGCTAAGTTGTCTGATTAGTTTACACCATACCGTGTACTTGTCCAGCACGACGACAAGGAGTACGGGACGTGTTTGGATGAGGGACCCCCCGGAGGGGTCCCCAGCGGCGTTCGCAGTGCGGACCCGGGCAGCGTGCACAGACGAGAGGCTGCCGGCTCACCGAGATCCCGGCTGCCCACAACACAGGAGGGGATGGGGCCCCCGCTGAGTCGCAAAGGTGGTCCGAGCGTCTGTCGGTCCGGCCCGCCTCGCCCGTCCCGCCGAGCGTACCGTCCCAAGCGCGGCGTAGCCTCATCGCTCTACCATGCAAACCATGAGCAGACAGGCCCACGTGACGCTCAGCGGCGACATCAGCGGCGAATACATCGTCGAGGATCGCCAGCCGGATGGGCGCCTCGTTCTCATGCCCGACACCTCCTGGGCGGCAATCCTCAAGCGCAGTGGCGCACAAGAGTTGACCGACGCGGAGTTTCAGGAGTTCGTCGCTGAGTACGGGCCTTTTCTGCCGCCTGACGGCGAGGGGTGATCGCGCATGTCGCGTGCGCTGCCTCTCGGGCGCGTCCCTGTCGCGTTCAGCGAGTCGGCGTTCAACGAGGATCTGAAGCGCACCACGGAAGCGGGTGTTGAGATCGCACAAAGCGGCCGACGCCGTTATGAGCAAGAGGGAGCACCAAGGAATCTACTCCGTCACTGCGAGGCCGAAGGCCAGGACGGCACGGCCCTGCCGCAGTGCTTGAAGATTTATCTTCCCGAGCCGGCAGGTCGGTTCGGCATGGTCTTCAAAGCCGTGGGGGTCGAGAGTCGGCTACGACTCGATTTTCTCGCGTTTGGCGTGCGCCACCACCCGCGAGGATCGAACGCGCCGACCGTCTACCAGTTCGCACATCGGCGCCTGCACGGCTGACAGCAAGACGTAATGGTCATCAAGGACCGCACCTACTCCACAGGGTCAAGCTCCAGCACCACCCCGGCGATCCGCAGCTCGTCGCCCGGCTGGAAGCCCTCGGCCTCCAGCGCGCGCAGCACCCCGAGGCGGCGCAGGCGACCCTCGACGTGGGCCGTCGCCTCTTCGTTGTCGACGTCGAAGCGCGCCAGCAGCCGCTCGACCGGGCGGCCGCGCACCGCGAAGGCGAGCCGGGACCGACGCGCTCGACGGTGATGCCCGTGCGGGGCGCGGGGCGAAAGACCATGTGCTCGGCCAACTCCCCCTCGGGGCGCAGGGCAGCCCGCGCGGTGTGCGGCTCCTCCGCCGGGACGGCGGCGACGGGCACCAGGCGCAACAGCTCGCCCCGCGAGCTCGGCAGGCCCGCGCCGGTGGCGGCGGAGGTCGCCAGCACGGGGACGTCAGGCGCCGAGGCGCTCAGACCACTGCGCCACCGCCTCCTGCACGCGAGCGGGGGGCACGAGGTCCGCCTTGGAGAGCGCCAGCACTCGCGGCAGGGCGCGCCAGGCGGGGGTCGTAGCGCGGCGAGCTCCTGCTCGATCGTCGCGTGGTTGGCGACCGCGTCGGCGCTCTCCTCCCCGGAGAGCTCGGGAGCCAGGTCGAGCACGTGCACCAGCAGGCGGGTGCGCTCCACGTGCGCGAGGAACTCGTGGCCGAGGCCGGCGCCCTCGGAGGCGCCCTCGATCAGGCCGGGGATGTCGGCCACCACGAGCTGGCGCTCGTCGGATTCGAGCACCCCCAGCACCGGCTCGAGCGTCGTGAACGGATAGGAGGCGACCCGCGGCGCCGCGCGCGTGAGGCGCGCCAGCAGCGAGGACTTGCCGGCGTTCGGGAGGCCCACGAGGCCGACGTCCGCGAGCAGCCGCAGGCGCAGCTCCAACCACCCCTCCTCGCCCGGCAGCCCGCGCTCGGCGAAGCGCGGCGCCTGGCGGGTGGGGGTCGCGAAGCGCTTGTTGCCGCGCCCCCCCGCGCCGCCGCGCGCGAGCTGCACGCGCTGGCCGTGGCGCAGCAGCTCCCAGCGGCGGCCCTCCAGGTCTCCGTCGGCCCGCCACCGCCTCGGTGCCGGGCGGGACCCGCACCAGCAGCGCGTCCCCGTCGGCGCCGTGGCGCAGCGCGCCTTCTCCCCGGCCCCCGCGCGCGGCGCGGTGGTGGCTGCGGCGCGTGAAGCGACTGCAGGTCGCGCAGCGAGTCGTCGCACACGCAGCACCACGTCCCCCCCGCGCGCGCCGTCGCCCCCGTCTGGGCCGCCGCGCGGCACGTGCGCTTCGCGGCGGAAGCTTGCGCAGCCGTCCCCGCCCGCGCCTCGCCTGCACGTGGATGCGCGCGCGGTCGTGGAGCATCGCCTCATCCTGACACGCGGGGCGCCCCGTGCGTGCAGTGGACCTGAGCGCTACGCCTGGAGGTCCGGCGCAACGCTCACCACGCGGCCGCGGCGGCCGGCGGTGAACTGCACGGTGCCCGCCGCGCGGGCGTACAGCGTGTCGTCCTTGCCGATCCCCACGCCCTCGCCGGGCTTGAAGCGGGTGCCGCGCTGGCGCACGATGATCTCCCCGCCGGTGACGGACTGGCCAGCGAAGGTCTTCACGCCGAGGCGTTTGGCGTTGGAGTCGCGGCCGTTGCGGCTGGAGCCGAGGCCCTTCTTATGCGCCATCCTCGCTGCCCTCCTTCGCGGCCGCAGCCGGTTTCGCAGGTTTGGGCGCTCGCGCGGGTTTGGCGGCGCTCTCGGTCGGTGCCCCGGAGCCCGCTGCCCCCGACTCCGCCGCAGACGGCTCGTGGTGGCTGGCCGCAGCCGCCGCCTCGGGGTGGCTCGCCGCAGCCGGTTTCGCGGGTTTGCGGGCCGCTTTTGCCCCACCCAGGCCGATCTCGGTGATTTCGATGCGCGTCAGCTCCTGGCGGTGGCCGGTGCGCCGTTTGTAGCCGCGCTTGGGCTTGAACTTGACGACGCGCAGCTTCTCGCCGCGCTCGTGGGCGAGCACCTTCGCGGTGACGCTGCACCTGCTCGAGGCCCTTGGCGTCGAAGACGGCCTCCTCGGAGCGGTACATCAGCGGCTGCAGCGCCACGCTCGCGCCCACCTCCTCGGGGAGGCGCTCGACCAGCAGGTACTGGCCGCGCTCGACGCGGTACTGCTTGCCGCCTGTCTTCACGATCGCGTACATGTTCCCTCGCCTTACTCCGAGCTCGTCTCTGCCTTGGCAGCCGAACGGCGCCGTCCGCCCCTGCGGCCTCGGCGCCGAGGTTTGGATTGTACGGCATCCTCCTCGCCGACCTCCACCGGCGGCTCGGAGTGCTCGGCGGACCCCGTTTGCCGACGGCTGCTCCACGGCGAGCTCGACCGGGACCGGTTTCGGCGCCGGGCGCGGTTTGCGGGGGCACGGCGCCTCGCCGGCGGGGCCGCCGGACGGCGGGACGAGGGCCGACCGCACGACCTCGCCGTGCTCGTCCAGCAGCAGCGCGCTCGCCGCGGTGCGGCCGACCTGCTCGATGCGCACCATCCGCTTCTCCCCCACGTGCGGGGAGGCGCCGGCGATCGAGATGATGTAGCCGTCGATCTTCGCCACCGCGTCGTCGACGTCGTACATGTGCGGCTCGACGATCTCGACCAGCACCTCGTCGCCGGCGTGGAACGGCAGCGCGCGCTCCTCGACCTCCTCGCGGGTGCCCTGGAAGGTGATCGCGAAGTGGTCGAGCGCGAGCCCTTCGGAGCCCTCGAAGTGGAAGGAGCGGCCAGTCTGCTGCTCCAGCGCGTGCAGCACGCGCGAGTGCTGGCCGGTGAACTGCGCGGTCACGCGCGGGTTGATCTGCACGAGGAACGCCTCCGCGTCCGGGTTCTCGGCGGCGATCGTCGCGCAGGCGGCGCTCGAACGTCGATCGCGATCGTCTCCTCCGAGCGGATCACCCCGTCGCCGTCGCACGTCGGGCAGGGGCGGCTCATGATCTCGCGCACCCCCTCGGTGACGTTCTGGCGGGTCATCTCCACCAGGCCGAGCTTGGAGATCTCCGCCGTGAACGTCTTCGTGCGGTCCTCGTCGAGGGACTTGCGCAGCGTCTTCATCACCGCGTCGCGGTTGCGCGCGCGCGCCATGTCGATGAAGTCGATCACGATGATCCCGCCGATGTCGCGCAGGCGCAGCTGATCGACGACCGCCTCGGCGGCCTCGAGGTTGGTGCGCGTGATCGTCTCCTCCAGGCCCGCGGCGCGCCCGCGGCCGGTGAAGGAGCCGGAGTTGACGTCGATCACGGTCAGCGCCTCGGCGTAGTCGATCATCAGGTAGCCGCCGCTCGGGAGGTCCACGCGGCGGGACATCACGCCCTCGATCGCCTGCTCGACCCCGTAGACCTCGAACAGCGGCCGGTCCTCCTGCCACAGCTCCACGCGCTCCACGAGCTCCGGTGCGGTGCGCGTGAAGAACGACACCAGCCGGCGGTACTGCTGCTCGTCGTCCACGATCGCGCGCTCGAAGTGTTCGGAGAAGATGTCGCGCACAACCCGCACCGAGAGGTCGGCCTCCTGGAAGACCATCTCCGGCGCCACCGTGTCCTCGACGCGCTTGACCAGCACCTCGTGCAGCTTGTGCAGGTAGAGCAGCTCCCGCTCGAAGTCCTCGCGCTTGGCCCCGTGCGCGGCGGTGCGCACGATCGCCCCGCCGCCGCCGAGGTCGAGCTTTGCGCTCTGCTTGCGCAGGCGCTCGCGCTCCTTGTCCTCCAGGCGCCGCGAGACGCCCACGCCCTCGCCCGTGGGCTGGTAGACCATGTAGCGGCCGGCGATCGCCAGCTCCATCGAGAGGCGCGCCCCCTTCGTCTTCAGGGGGTCCTTGATGACCTGCACGACGACCTCCTGGCCGGGTTTCAGGAGCTCTGTGATCTTGCGCCCGGAGCCGCGGCCGCGCCGCGAGACCTCCACGCCCGGGAGCACGATCTCATCGACGTGCAGGAAGCCGTTCTTCTCCAGGCCGATGTCCACGAACGCCGCCTCCAGGCCCGGCAGCACGTTGTCGACCTTGCCCTTGTAGATGTTGCCGACGATCGAGCGCGCGCCGCGGCGCTCGATGTAGAGCTCAGCGATCCGGTAGCCGGCGCCCGGGGGGGCGCTCCCGCGCCTGCGCCGCCGGCCAGAGGGTGTCCCTGCGGCGGCCGGCGTGCCGGTCGCCTCCATGAGCGCCACGCGCGTCTCCGCGCGGTCGACGCTGACAAGTACTTGCTTTTTCAATGTAGATCGATCTTTCGGTATCGAGTGTGGACCGAGCCCCAGGGGACCTGCTCCCCGGCCGGCCCGTCGGGCCGGGCGCACAGTGGAGCGTCCCCCGCGCGGCGGACGGAACGCCAGATCGCGAAGCGATCGGGCGCCGGCCCCACCGCGGCGCCAGCGCAGGCGCCGCGCGGCACGAGAGTCGTGCAGGCGGGCGGTCTGGGGTTCTCGGTGAGCATTGTGTCGTCTGTCTTCTCGGCTAGGGCCGCAACACGCGGCCCTTCAAAGCCTCGGCGGCGCGCGCCTGAACGTAGATCGACTGCAGCAGGCCCACGGCCAGCAGCGTCGCGATCACCGACGAGCCGCCATAGCTCATGAGCGGCAGCGTGACGCCGGTGACGGGCATGATGTCTACGGCCACGCCCACGTTGACGAACACCTGAAACATAAGCATAGCCACCACGCCCCCGGCAACCAGCGCCCCGAACAGATCCTTGGACAGCGTCAGGATCCGCAGCGTGCGCCAGATCAGCAGCGCGTACAGCGAGAGCACGAGCGCCGCGCCGACGAAGCCGTAGCGCTCGCCGACCGCCGCGAAGACGAAGTCGGTGCTGTCCTCGGGCACGAATTCGCCCTTGATCTGGGTGCTGTTGGCGCCGCTGCCGGTGCGCTGCCCCGCGCCGATCGCGATCTTCGACTCCAGCTGCTGGTAGCCTTCGTCCTGCGGGTTGCTGGAGGGGTTCGCGAAGGCTCGTCAGGCGTTCGACCTCGTAGTGCTCTGAGCACCTGGACCCCGCCGCCGGGGCGACCACCAGCACGAGCACGATCGCCGCCGCGCCCAGCGCCAGCAGACCCGCCACGTGGCGCCAGGGGACCCCGGCGACGAACAGCAGCGTCAGCGCGATCGTGAGGTAGACGAGGCCCGAGCCGAGGTCGGGCTGGGCGATCACGAGCATCGCGGGCACCAGCGCCGCGAGCATCACCCGCGCGGTCGTCTCGCGCTCGTGCAGCTGGCGCGAGCGGTCGACGAGCGAGCGCCGCGAGCGCGAGGATCAGCAGCACCTTGCCGAGCTCGGAGCCCTGGAAGGAGAACAGCGGGAAGCTGATCGCCCGCACCGAGCCCTGGGTCGAGTGCCCGGCGCCCAGCACCGCCAGGATGCTCAGCAGCAGCGCCACGTAGATCGCGACTTTGTAGTGGCGCAGGCGCGCGTAGTCGATCCGCGCGAGCGCCACCATCCCCGCCAGGCCGATCGCGAGGTAGATCGCCTGACGCTCGGAGTAGTAGTGCGGCTGGCCGGGCACCGCCTCGGAGGTGACCCACCCTAGCACGACGACCGAGCAGATCCCCAGGCCGAGCACGGTCAGCGTCAGCACCGGGTCGAGCATCAGCCGCGGGCCCCGGCGGGGCTCCTGCGGAGCCGCCCTGCGCGCGGCGGTCGGCCTCGGGGGCGGTGATCGGGCTCAGCGGGGCGGGCATGGGTCATTTGTCCGCGCTCGATCCGCTGACCAGCTTCAGCGGCTGGTTGAACCACTTCGAGGCGATCAGCCGCGCCACCGGGGCGGCCGCCTGGTCGCCGAAGCCGCCCTGTTCGACGGTCACCGCGATCACGATCGGCCGGCCGGCGTCGGGCAGGATGCACATGTACCACGCCTGTTCGACGTAGGGCGGGCGTTCGGCGGTGCCGGTCTTGCCGTAGACGGGGTACTTGGCCTGGTTCCAGCCCGACCACACGTCCGCGGAGGTGCCTCCCGGCTCGGAGGTCGCGTCGTGGATGCCTTCCATCACGAGGTCCACGTTGGAGGGGTTGAGCTTCACCTTGCGCCGTGGCGGGAATTTCAGCGTCTGCACGATCCCCCCGCTGGGGCTTTCGATCGCCTCCCCCAGGTGCGGCGTCGGGCACCCACCCTTCGCCGTTGTTCATGAACGCGTTGGCGAGCGTCGAGTAGGCGACCGCCATCTGCAGCGGGTCGGTCTGCAGGTCGCCCTGGCCGACCGCGAGGTCCATGTTGTGCCCGACGGTCCACTGCTCGTCCGGTTCGGCGACGATTCCGCACGGGCGGCCGTGGTGTTCGCGCGTGCACTTGGCTTCCAGCGCGTCGCGTTCTTCCAGCCACTTCGGGCTGGGCACCGTGCCTTCGCGATTCGCCGGGCAGGTCGATCCCCGTCGGACGCCCGATCCCCAGTTCGTGCGCCATGTGCTGGATCACTTCGCCGTGGCTGTTGTCCATCTCGCCGACCGTGAAGAAGTAGGTGTCCGAGGAGACCTTCAGCGCTTCCACGAGTCCCAGCGCACCGTAGTCGCATTTTGCCCGCGTTGCAGAACTGCTCGGCGCCGACGGTGATGCAGCTGCCACCTCCGAGCGACTGCGTAGGGATCGAGAACCCCCGCTTCGAGGCTCCCGATCGCGGTGATCGGCTTGAACGTCGAGCCGGTCGGGTAGGCGCCTTCGGTCGCGCGGTCCAGCAGCGGAGCCGGTTCGGGCTCGCCGCTCTTGGCGCCCTCCCCGACCTGCTCGATTTCATCCAGTTCCCGCTGCGAGAGCGCTTTGGTGAAGCGGTTGGGATTGAAGCTCGGGTAGGAGCCCATCGCGAGGATCCCCCCGCTGCGCGGTTCCATCGCCAGGAACGCCCCCCCGTTGCCCGGGTGGCCAAGCGCGTGCGCGAGTTCCATGCCCTTGCGCAGCGCGATTTCGCCCTCCTTCTGCAGAGGCAGGTCGAGCGTCAGCCGCAGCGTGTAGCCGGCGCGCGGCTTGATCGCGGGCAGTTTCGTCGGCTGCACGCTGATTTTCGGAGTCGATCTCGACCTGCTGCGCCCCGGGGGTGCCGCGCAGGTAGCGGTCGTACTGGTACTCGAGGCCCTGCTGGCCGACGATCGTCCCCGGCTTGACGCCCTTGAAGTTGGCGTGCTGGGGGTTGTGCGGTTCCTCCTCTTCTTTGGTGACCTGGCTGACGTAGCCGAACACCTGCGCGGCCATGTCCTCGTGCGGGTAGTCGCGCACCGAGACTTCTTCCTGCTCGACGCCCGGGTAGTCGTTCTGGCGCTCTGCCGAGCACCGTCAGCACGCCGCGGCCGGCGTTGGTCTTGATCGTCACGGGGGCGTAGGGCACTTCGTTTTCGCCCTTTTCCTGGATTTCCCTGATCGTCCGAGGACTCATCTCGAGCAGCTTGCCCAGCCGCCGGTAGAGCGCCCGGCGCCGGCGGCCTGCCGGGGGCAGCTCCCAGGGGACGAGCTGCACCGCGTTGGTGACCTTGCTGGTGACCAGCACGTCGCCTTCGCGGCCGACGATCTGCCCGCGTGGGGCGGCGATCGGCAGTTCGCGCGCGTGTTCTTGGCGGCCTGCGCGACGTACTGTTCGCCGGTCAGGATCTGCAGGTACCAGAGGCGGAAGAAGATGATCCCGAACATCACCAGCGCCACCCCGCCCAGCACCGCCACCCGCAGCCCCAGCTGCGAGGAGACCGGCGGCGGCGTCCGCGGCTCGGGGGTGCGCACGCGTTCGAGTGGGGACTCATGCTTTGGAGAGGGGGCTCAGCCCACCGGTGGTGTAGGCGCGACGGCTGCGGCGGCGTGGCGCGGGTCGTCGGGGAGTGCTGGGCGCCAGCCAGCGGCGCACGAGCGACCCACACCGGCAGCGCGACGAGCGTGTCGAGCGCGACCCCGACCACGATCTGGCGCAGCAACTCGAGGCTCACCGGCGCGTCGACTCCGAGCACGAACTCCATCACCGAGTAGCCCACCACCGAGGCGGCGGCCGCGGCAGCGCCGACCAGCAGCGGGGTGAGCGCCGCCTGCGGGTCGCGCAGCTCGCGCAGGCGGCCCGCGCCGTAGCCGATCACGGTGAAGATCAGCGAGGTCAGGCCGAGCGTCTGCACCAGCGTGAGGTCGACCAGCAGCCCGACCGCAAAGCCCGTCACCGCCCCCACCAGCGACGCCGCACTGCAGGCCCACGAAGGCGACCACCAGCGGCGTCAGGTCGATCGCGACCCCGAAGATCGGCACCTCGGAGACGACCCCCGTCTGCAGGAACACGACCGCCACCGCCAGCGCCGCCACGCGCGCCGAGCAGAGCGCCGGCAGGCGCTCAGCGCCGGTGGCTCCATCAGCCACCGGCCCCTGTCGGGCGTCCTCGCCATCAGCCGCCCTCCCCGCCGAGGCCAGCTGCGAGCACGGTCCGACCGCTTCAGAGGACTGGCCCGGAGGGCAGCGCCGCCGCCACGCTGCTCGCCTGCGCCGGCGCCGAGCCCGGCGGCGTCGGTCAGCACCTGCACCGTTTCCAGGCCGTGGAGGTTCGGCCAGCGGGCGCACTTCCACCTCTTGTACGGCGCTTCTTCGCTCACCGAGCTCACCTGCCCGATCGGGATGCCACGCGGGAAGAGCGAGGGGCCGCGGGTCGAGATCGTGCCCGAGGTGACGACGTAGTCGCCGACGCTCACCGGGGTGTTCGCCGGCAGGTAGCGCATCACCAGCGTGTTCGGGTTCGCCGACCTTCGGGTACACCATCCCCGGGCGCGCCCGTTTCGTTGATCATCGCCGAGACCGCCACCGCGCTGTCGGTGATGAGGCTCACCTGCGCGCCGTCGGGACGCCGCGGCGTGACCTTGCCCGACGAGCGCCTTCCCCGTCGATCACCGGGTCGTTGACCTGCACCCCCGCGGAGCTGCCTTTGTCGATGTTGACCGTCGAGTACCACAGGTTGGGCGACTGCGCGATACACCGACGCCGTCACCGGGCGGTAGTCGGAGAGGTGCAGGCCGCCGTCGAGGTGGTAGAGCCGCAGCAGGCGGCTTGTAGCCGCGTTCGTCGTCGATCACGCGCAATCAGCTCCGCGCGCAGCTGAGCGTTCTGCTTGCGCACGCTTCGGCGAGCTGGTGTTTGGCGTGCAGCGCGTTCCCGAACCACCCGAACAGGTTGCGCACCGGCTTGAGCGCCGCGTTGGCACCCTCCTGGATCGGCGAGACGACCGTCAGGAAGCCGCGCTGCACGTCGTGCAGGCGCCCGTTGGGGGACTCGCCGAAGTAGGCGGTCAGCAGGATCAGGGAAAGCGCCACGAGGACGACGAGCACCGCTCGCCGCCGCCGGGCTGTCTTGTCGTACACGAGCGGAAACCTTCCTGAGCTTTGTCAAAGCGTACGCGCACCGCCCGCCACGTTCCACCGGCTCCTCCCCCCAGCCGGCCTCCTGCGGCGCCCGCAGCTCATCGGCGACCTTCGCGCCGGCCTCAACGCCGCCGCCGCCGGTGGGAGTGTTGCGGTTGGAGCGGTGGATCGCCTCGAACTCCTCCAGCGAGCGCCCCGAGCCGACCGCCACGCACGTCAGCGGCGACTCCGCCAGGTGCGCGGGCATCTGCGTCTCCTCGCGCAGGCGCTCGTCGAGGCCCTGCAGCAGCGAGCCCCCGCCCGCGAGCATGATCCCCCGATCCATGATGTCCGAAGCCAGCTCCGGCGGGGTGCGGTCGAGCGTCTCCTTGACCGCGTCCACGATCTGCACCACCGGTTCCTCAAGCGCCTGGCGGATCTCCTCGCTGGTGAGCACCACCGTCTTGGGCAGCCCCGAGACCATGTCGCGGCCGCGGATCTCCGCCTGCAGCTCCTCGGGCATCGCGCACGCCGAGCCGATCTCGAGCTTCAGCTCCTCGGCGGTCTGCTGGCCGATCAGCAGCTTGTACTCCTTCTTGGCGTAGTTGATGATCGCCTCGTCCATCTCGTCGCCGCCCACGCGGATCGACTGCGAGACCACGATGCCCCCGAGCGAGATCACCGCCACCTCCGAGGTGCCCCCGCCGATGTCCACGACCATCGAGCCGGTCGGCTCCCCCACCGGCAGGCCCGCCCCGATCGCCGCCGCCATCGGCTCCTCGATCAGGTAGGCCGTGCGCGCGCCCGCCGACAGGCACGCCTCCTCGACCGCGCGCTTCTCTACGCCCGTGACCCCCGAGGGCACGCACACCACCACGCGCGGGTGCGCGAAGCGGTTCTGGTGCACCTTCTGGATGAAGTGGCGCAGCATCTCCTCGGTCACGTCGAAGTCCGCGATCACGCCATCCTTCAGCGGCCGGATCGCCTGGATCGTGCCCGGCGTGCGGCCCAGCATCCGCTTCGCCTCGATCCCCACCGCGTGCACCTCGCCGGTGCGCGAGTCGATCGCCACCACGCTGGGCTCGGAGAGCACGATTCCGCGCCCTCTCACGTACACGAGCGTGTTGGCCGTGCCCAGATCGACCGCCATGTCGCGGCCGCCGAACCCGGTCAGGTAGCTGAAGATGCCCATGTATCGATCGAGGGAGCCCGACCCGGCAGAGCGGCGGTGCGTCCGCGCGCAGTCTAGCGGACGGCCCTTGCAGGCCGGGACGCTTGCCAGCTTATTTGCAGGGGAAAATCCCTCTTCGGCTGAGGGGGGCGGAGCCCCCCTCCCGGCCTTCCCCCCTGTGCGGAGGGGGGGTTCCCCCTCCGACACCCTCCCCCCTCATCTCGTATCCCGAGCCGGCTGTCAGGTCGAGCAGCTCCGGGCACAGATCCAGCAGCGTCGCCAGCGGGAGCCCTACCACGTTCTCGTAGTCGCCCCGCACCTCGCGCACCAGCGCCGCCCCCGCGCCCTGGATCGCGTAGCCGCCGGCCCGTTCGCGCCACTCTCCGGTGGCAACGTACCAATCGATCAACTCCTCGTCCAGCGCGCCGAAAGATGACCTCGGTGGCGGCCAGCGCCGTGCGCTCCTCCCCGTCCTCGAGCAGCGCCACGCCGCTGAGGACCGTGTGCGTGGCGCCGCTCAGGGCGCGCAGCGTCTCGCGCGCATGGCGCTCGTCCACGGCTTGCCGTAGATCCTGCCGTCCAGCGCCACCACCGTGTCGACGCCCAGTACGGCGTGCTGGGCGACTCCGCGCCAGGCGCGTCCACGCTTATCACCTGCGCGACACCGCACGCGCCTTGCGCAGCGCATTCTCCACCGCCACCTCGCGGGATCGCCCTCCTCGAGCTCCACCACACCCGACGGACGCACCGCGAAGGCGACGCCCAGCCGCTCCAGGATCGCCCGCCGCTGAGGCGAGGCCGAGGCGAGGATCAGCCGAGTAGGGGGCTCAGAAAGCACCAGTTGATCTCATTGTCGGCCGCACTCCTTGACGTGACGGCGGTGGTGTCTCAGTTGGAAAGCCGAAAGCCGCCGGACTCCAGCCGGATTCCATAGTGGTCGATGGATACGCTGCGTCGTCGTGTCGCGGCCGATAGAAGTGTTCAAGCGGGCTGGCGGGGAGACCCGGATAGTCGTCAAGGAGTACCCGAGTCCGCAGGCAGCGCTCAAGGTGTTCTCCGCTGACGAGCGCGGGCGCCGGCTGGAGGCTGTCGGCTGGAGCAACTTCGAGCAGACGCGCGTCCTCGGCCACATCGAGCTTCACGTGGACGCAAAGAAGCCGCTGATGGTTGTTCGGTACGGATTCGAGGACCACACGCTCGAAACCGAAACGGACGAGGTTCTAGGACGACTGCTGGTCTGCGCCGAGACCATCGCCGAGCAGCTGTACAAGAAGCTGGAGATCGACGCGGGCTGCGTGGACTGGCAGGTCCCGGAGCGCAACATCCCCGCGATCACCACGCTCTACAGACGGTACGAGCCTACGACTCGAAACGATATTGAGCGAGGCACGCGCTGTCTGCGGTTCTGCGCTAAGAGTTGAGGCCGCGTAGGGCAGCCGCATGCTCGTCGTGAGGCATCTCGCGCCACGTCTTGACCATGCCGGAGATCGTCTCAGCCTCACGATCGTTCATGTACTGGAGATCGGCGCAGAGCCGATCTCCAGGCTGATGGGCCCCTCCGGCTAAACGAGGCAGATCATTCTGCTTCCTGTCGCGACTGAGAAGATCAAATGGCCTCATAGCAACCCCATCCTATCAGCGTGCAAAGCCGGCAATCAATCCAATCGACGTATCTAACAGACTCCTTGAGGCACAAAGCACCAGATCACGGCAACCTCCTCGTCCTCGCCCCAAGAGACCTCGCGTGACACGAGATGGGGGGAGGGCGTGGGAGGGGGTCGCCCCCCTCCCACAGGGGGGAGGGCGAGGGGAGGGGGCTTGGCCCCCTCCCCTCAAAGACCAGGAAAGAAAAGAGCGCCCTCGCGAGCAGCAGACTCCGGAGAGTCCGACCCATGCACCATGTTCCGCCCCGTCTCGATGGCAAAGTCCCCCCGAATCGAACCAGGCGCAGCCTCCAACGGGTTGGTGGCCCCGATCACCTGCCGAGCAGCCTGCACGGCCTCGACCCCCTCGAGCACCATCGCCACCAGAGGCCCCGAGGTGATGAACTCCACAAGCTCCCCAAAGAAAGGCCGCTCCGCGTGCTCGGCGTAGTGCCGCTCGGCCAGCTCCCGCTCCATAGTCATGTGGCGCAGCGCCACAAGGCGCAGCCCCTTACGCTCGAAGCGAGCGATGATCTCGCCCGTCAGCGAGCGGGCAAAGGCGTCCGGCTTCACAAGGATCAGAGTGCGGTCCATGGGTTCCTTTGCGGTCGAGGTCGTTTGGGCTCTCATGCGCAGCGGGCCTGCGGCGGGAGAGGTTAGTGACCTCTCCGCGGTGGGTCGGTGCGACCGGCGCGCGGTCGAAGAGGTTAGCGACCGCGTCGGTGCCGCCGGCCTGGGCTCGTCGGCTCAGATGAGCTCTTCGCTGCGCCCAGTGCTCGGCAGCGGACGACCAATCGAGGCGCGGCCGGCCCCGGAGCCCGGGGGCCGAGAAGCCGGCTCAGGCGCCGCCCCCGCGGTGCGGCCATCCTCGAGCGCGCTCACGGTCAGCTCCTCGCTATCCACCGGGGTCTCCGCCCTGCTGCCGCGCCGAGCACTCGGCGCGGCCGGCGCGCCGCCGCGGAGGCGCCTCCGGGGGCACGTCGGTCTCGCAGTAGGGGCAGATCGTCCACGCCCGGTCCAGCGGCTTGGAGCAGCTCACGCAGCGCTCCTTGAGCTTGCGCAGACAGCTGGGACAGCGGACGAAGTCCCGCTCGACCGGGTAGTCGCAGTGCGGGCAGAGGCCGTGCGTCGAGCTGACGCAGGCGCACTTCCGCCGCCTGCATCTCCAGTTCGCGCTCCTGCACGTCCTCCAGGTACTCCGGCGGCCGCAGGATGATGTACACGAGCGTGCCCACGAACGGGAACAACGAGGCCGCCGTGGCACAGCCGATCAGCATCGGGTCCACGATCCGCCGCCGCGCGTCGGCGTAGGTCCAGTAGATCAGCGAGACGTAGAGGACCACCCCGCACGACGATCAGCAGGTCCACCACCATCGTGAAGGTGTGGCTTTCGATTCCGAAGTATGCAAGCGGCGGCATCGGCTGCCTCACGGGGCGCCCGGCAGGGGTCATTGGGGAGCCGAGTTTAGACACTCTCACGGAAGAAGTCGCCTTTTTGCACGGCAAATGCCACCGCGCCTCACAGGAACAGTCGGCCGAACCCGTACCCAGCGGCGAAGAACACGAGGATCACGAGCGCCACGATCAGCGCCACCGCGCCGACCATCGCGAGCACCGACGGGCCGTCGTCGTTCACGCGTGCCCTCGCGCCGCATCCCCGGCCGCGCCCCCCCTGGCCACTGCCCTCCCCGCCGGCGTCCCCGGCGGCGCCGTCCCCGCCGCTCGGCAAGCTCCGCCAACAGGTCGCCCACCAGGTAGATCGAGCCCGTCGCCAGCACCGCCGCGCCCGGCCTGCGCGCGCGCCCACTCCTGCGCGAGCTCCAGCGCCCGCCGCGGGTGGGGCTCGCACAGGGCCTCCTCGAAGCCGAGCTGGCGGGCAAGCGACTGCAACGCCGCCGGCGAGAGCGCGCGGCTGCTAGGCGGAGCGGTGAACCACGCCCGCGTGCACAGCGGCAGCAGCGCCGCGAGCATGGCCGCGGCGTCCTTGTCCTCGAGCACGCCCATGACCAGCCCAAGGGGCCCTCGACGAGCGTCGGCCGGCAGCGACTCCACCAGCGCCCGCGCCGCGTCGGGGTTGTGCGCCCCGTCGAGCACCGTCAGCGGGTCGCTCGGCCACGACCTGCATGCGTCCCCGACCACGGTCGCCGCAAGCGCCGCCGCGCTGCACAGCGTCCTCGCGCACTGCGATCCCGCGTCCGCGAGGTACGCCTCGGCGGCCACCCGCGCGAGCGCGAAGTTGCGCCGTTGAAAGGCGACCGAGTGCAGGCGGCGCCGCCCGCGGCCGCGCTCGGCGGACACCTGCACGAGCCGCGCGCCCCCGCTCCGCCGCCGCCGCACGGGCGACGCGCGAGCGCGTCGGGGTGGAGGTCCGCGCCGAGCGCGAGCGTCGCGCCGGGGCGCAGCACCGCGAGCTTCTCCGCGGCGATGTCGCGCACCGTCGGCCCCAGCCAGCGGGTGTGCTCGAGGCCGACGGTGGTGAGCACCGTCACCGGCGACTCCACCACCGCGGTCGCGTCGTAGCGGCCCGCCGAGGCCGGCCTCGACCACCGCGACCTCGACCCCCCGCTCGGCGAGCGCCCAGAAGCGCCGCGGCGGTGAGCAGCTCGAACTGGGTGACGTGGTCGTCGGCGGCGAGCGTGCGGTTGACGCGCTCCGCCGCCCACGCCGCGCGCGCGACCGCGGCCGCGAAGGCCGGACCCGAGAGGTCGCGCTCGCCCACCTGCACCCGTTCTGAGTAGGAGACCAGGTGCGGGGAGAGGTAGGCGCCGGTGCGCAGCCCGTGGCGCTGCGAGGATCGCCGCGGTCATCCGCGTCGTCGAGGTCTTGCCGTTGGTGCCCACCACGTGCACCGCGCGGAAGCGCCGCTGCGGGGAGCCGAGCGCGGTCATCATGCGCCGCACGCGGTCGAGGCCGAAGCGCATCCCGAACAGCTCCAGCGAGCGCAGGTGACGCTCGGCACGCTCGCCGCTCCACGGCTGCCCGCCGGGCGGCTCGCCGCTGGCAGCGCGCGGGCGTGCTGCCCGCCGCCGCCGAAGCCGCGTCGCCGGCCGCGCGCTCACAGCGCCTCCAGTTCGGCTTGCAGGCGAGCGAGCTTGGTCCGCTCGCCCTCGACGACCTCCGCAGGCGCGCGCTCCACGAAGCCGGCGTTGGCGAGCTTCGCCCTGCACGCGGCGCGATCTCGCCGCCGAGCTTCGCCCGCGCCGCCGCGCGGCGCCGCGCGGCGCGCCGCGAGGTCGAGGCCCTCGCGGAGAGCACCTCGACGGTGCCGCACGGCACCGAGATCGACGCCACCGGCTCAGCCCCGCCGGAGGCGCCGGACTCCGAGAGGTCCAGGCGCGCGAGGTCGGCGAGGATCGCCGCGGTGGACTCGTACCCGTCGGCGCGCACGCGGGCGGGCACGACCGCGCCCGGGCGGCGCGGCCACGGAGTCCCGCCAGCCCGCGCACGAGCGTGACCGCCTCGATCGCGCGCTCCAGCTCGATCTCGACGTCGCGGTCGATCAGCGCCGCGTCTGCCCGCGGGTAGGGCGAGCCCGCGAGCAGCTCGCCCGAGTCGTCGAGATAGGACCACAGCTCCTCGGTCACGAACGGGATCACCGGGTGCGCGAGCGCGACCGTCTCGCGCAGCACGTACAGCAGCGTCGCGGCGAGCGCCTCGTGGTCCGCACGCTGCCTCGGCGCCGCTGCCCCCGGGGTCCCGCTGGCCGAAACGGGGATGCTCGCCGGAGGCGCGTGTCTCCCGGCTTCGGCCAGCCGCGGCTTGACGATCTCCAGGTACCAGTCGCACAGCTCCCCGTACACGAAGTCGTACAGCCCGAGCGCGGCGTGCGAGAAGTCGTAGTCCTCGATCCGCGCCGCGGTGTCGGCGATGACCTCCTGCAGGCGCGAGAGGATCCAGCGGTCCTCGATAGCGGTGGCGGCGCGGACCCGCGCCCGCTAGCCCGGGGTCCCGACCGCGGGTCACGAGCGTCCAGGTCGACACCGGGCAGACGCCGCGACCCGCAGCAGCACGAAGCGCGCGGCGTTGAACAGCTTGTTGGCGAGCGCCTGCCCCTGGCGCACCTTCTCGGCGGAGTAGCGCACGTCCTGGGAGGAGGACATCGCCAGCAGCCCGAAGCGCACCGCGTCGGCGCCGTGGCGGTCGATCTCGTCGCAGCGGGTCGATGCCGGTGCCCAGCGACTTCGACATGCGCCGCCCGTCGGGCGCCTGGATCACGGAGTGGATGTAGACGTCGGAGAACGGCACGTCCCCGGTGAAGCGCAGGCCCATCATGATCATCCGCGCGACCCACAGGAAGAGGATGTCGCGCGCGGTGGAGAGCACCGCGGTGGGGTAGAACGCGCGCAGCTGCGGCGTCTCCTCAGGCCACCCGAGCGTGGCGAACGGCCACAGCGCCGAGGAGAACCACGTGTCGAGCACGTCCTCCTCCTGGCGCAGGGCCCCCGCCGCACGCCTCGCAGCGCTCCGGCGCGACGGCGGCGACGTGGACGTGAGCGCAGGCGCCGCAGTAGTACACCGGCAGCCGGTGCCCCCACCACAGCTGCCGCGAGATGCACCACGGGCGGATCGCCTCCATCCAGTCGAGGTACACGCGGCGGTGGTTGTCGGGGACGATCCGCACGCGCCCGCTCGCGCACCGCCTCGACCGCGGGCGCGGCGAGCGTGTCCATGCGCATGAACCACTGCAGCGAGATCAGCGGCTCGATCCGCTCGCCGGAGCGGTGGGAGTAGGGGACTTCGTGCTCGTAGGGCTCCTCGGCCACGATGCGGCCTTCGCTCGCGCAGCGCCGTCGACGACCGCCGCGCGCGCCTCCATCACCGTCAGCCCGGCGAAGCGCTCGCCGGCCTCGGACGGTCAGGCGCCCGTCCTCGCCGATCACCGACACCTGGTCGAGTTCGTGGCGCACGGCCGATCTCGAAGTCGGCGGGGTCGTGCGCGGGGGTGACCTTCAGCAGGCCGGTGCCGAAGTCCTGCTTACGTACTCGTCCGCGATCGATCGGCAGGTGGCGCCCGACGAGCGGCAGAACCGCGGTGCGCCCGACCAGCTCGCGGTAGCGCTCGTCCTCGGGGTGCACCGCCACCGCGGTGTCGCCCAGCATCGTCTCCGGGCGCACCGTGGCGATCGTCACCGCGCCCCCGCCCTCGAGGTCGTAGCGGATCGAGTACAGCACGTCGCGTCTCGCGGCGCTCCTCGACCTCCAGGTCGGAGATCGCCGAGCGCGAGCCGGGGTCCCAGTTGACGATGTAGCGGTCGCGGTAGATGAGGCCCTGCTCGTACAGCGCGACGAACACCGCCACGACCGCGCGGTGGTAGCCCTCGTCGAGCGTGAAGCGCTCTTCGGAGTAGTCGCAGGAGGCGCCGAGCCGCTTGAACTGCTCGACGATCGTGTGCCCGTAGTGCTCGCGCCACTCCCACGCGCGGCGCACGAACTCCTCGCGCCCGAGCTCCTGGCGGCTGAGGCCCTCCGCGCGCAGCGCCCGCTCGACCACCGCCTGCGTGGCGATGCCGGCGTGGTCGGTGCCGAGGATCCACTTCGTGCGCCGGCCGTGCCATGCGGTGGTAGCGGATCAGGACGTCCTGGATCGAGCCGTTGAGCGCGTGGCCCATGTGCAGCGAGCCGGTGACGTTGGGCGGCGGGATCGCGATCGAGTAGTTCTCCTGCGCGTCCCCCTCGGGCTCGGGGTGAAACAGCCCGCTGGCCAACCACCGCTCGGTGATGCGCGGCTCGACCTCCGCGGGCTCGAAGCGCGTTCTGCTCTCCAGCTCGTCCAACGCTCGCTCATAGGAGCGTGAGTGTAAGTGTGGGTTCCTGTCGGTGCATGCACCGACAGGCGGGACCGCGCGGGCGCGGTCCCCGGCCAGGCCACATGTGGCCTGGCCCCGGCCGGCGCATGCGCCGGCCGCGGGGAGGTACATGTACCTCCCCGAGACGGGCCGCATGCGGCCCGTCCACCGGTGGCGCATGCGCCACCGGTCAGGCCGCACGTGTGCGGCCTGCACAGACCTCCTCAGTTGGCGATGCCGCCGAGGTAGGCGTAGGGGTGCAGCAGCCGCCAGTACTCCAGGCCGTTGCCCTCGCGGGACGATCTCGCTGCCCGGCGGGGCCTCGGTGCGGAGGCGCGCAGCTAGCGCTGCGCGTCGTCCTCGTCGTTGGCTCCCACCAGCAGGTGGCGCCAGCAGCTGGTTGACCGGGATCCCCTCGCTCGCGCAGGCGCTCTGCGAAGGCGCGCGCGTCGTGGTGGGTGGGCAGCGTCACGTAAACCTCCCACTCGGGTTCGCCCGCCTGCAACGACTCCTCGGTCTCGCGTCTCCTCCAACCGGGCGTGCTCGGCCGCGCGCTCGGCGTCGGTGGCGGGCAGCGGGGCGGAGGCGTCCTCCCAGCGCTCCTCCACCGGGTGCCAGCGCAACACGCTCACGTCCCCCGTCGAGGTTGCCGGCCTGCAGCGCGCGGCGCACGACCTCGCGCGCCTGTTCGGCGGCGTCGGCGCGAGTCGGCGTACAGGAACACGTGGTCGCCCTCGTGCGTGATCGCCAGCCGCGGCGAGGGGCCATCGTCCTGCACGTCCTTCAGCGCCTCGATCAGAGCACCCGGCGACTTGGTGCGCGCCTGTACGCGGAACTCGTCGTACATGGTGGCTAGCGACCCCTCGGCTCGGACACGGCCGTGGATGGTAGCGACGCGGGGCGAGTCACGGCCCGGCCGAGCTCGCCGCGCAGACCGGCAGGGGGGCTACGCCGACTCCTCGCGCAGGCGCCGCGGGCGCGCTTGTCTCGCGGACCTCGGGCGCGGCCTCGGTGACGAGCGTCGGGGTGCGGCCCTGCTCGACGGTCTCCTTGGTGACGACGCACTTCTTGACGTCCTCGCGGGAGGGCAGCTCGAACTGGACCTCGAGCAGGATCTCCTCGATGATCGAGCGCAGCCCGCGCGCGCCGGTGTTGCGCTCCAGCGCCCGCTCGGCGACGGCGGTGAGCGAGTCCTCGGCGAACACGAGCTCGATGCCGTCGAAGGAGAAGAAGCGTTGGAACTGCTTCACCAGCGCGTTGCGCGGCTCGACGAGGATCGAGACGAGGTCCTCGCGGGAGAGCTGGTGCACGGCGCTCATCACCGGCAGGCGGCCGATGAACTCGGGGATCAGCCCGTACTCGATCAGATCCTCGGGCAGGCACTTCTCGAACACCTCGCCCGTGTCGCGGTCGGCGCGGGTCTGCGATCGGGGCAGCCGAAGCCGACGCCGTTGTGGCCGATGCGCCGCTCGATCACCTTGTCGAGGTTGGCGAACGCCCCGCCGCAGATGAACAGCACGTTGGTGGTGTCGATCGTCAGGAACTCCTGGTGGGGGTGCTTGCGCCCGCCCTGCGGAGGCACCGAAGCCTGGGTGCCCTCGAGGATCTTCAGCAGCGCCTGCTGGACACCCTCGCCGGAGACGTCGCGCGTGATCGAGGGGTTGTCGGCCTTGCGCGCGATCTTGTCGACCTCGTCGATGTAGATGATCCCCGTTTCGGCCTTCTTGACGTCGTAGTCGGCGGCCTGGATCAGCTTCAGCAGGATGTTCTCGACGTCCTCCCCGACGTACCCGGCCTCGGTCAGCGCGGTGGCGTCGGCGATCGCGAAGGGCACGTTGAGGATCCGCGCGAGCGTCTGGGCGAGCAGCGTCTTGCCGCAGCCGGTGGGGCCGAGCAGCAGGATGTTGGACTTCTGCAGCTCGACCTCGGAGTCGCCGGTCTGCATCATCTGCACGCGCTTGTAGTGGTTGTAGACAGCGACGGACAGCGTGCGCTTGGAGGTCTCCTGGCCGATCACGTACTCGTCGAGCACCTCGTAGATCTCCCGCGGCTTGGGGAGTTTCTCGAGGTCGAACATCGGCGTGGGCGCGAGCTCCTCGTCGATGATCTCGTTGCAGAGGTCGATGCACTCGTCGCAGATGTAGACGCCCGGGTCCGGCGATCAGCTTCTTGACCTGCCGCTGGGACTTGCCGCAGAAACTGCAGAGGAGCTGCTCGTTGGAATCGGTGGGCCGGGCCATGGTGTAAAAGCTCTCCTCTCCTGTCGCGCCGAGCGGCTGACCCGTACGCCCTCACCGCTCTGCGGCGGGCGGACGGACTCCTAGTGCTCGGAGATAACGCGGTCGATGATGCCGTACTCGCGGGCCTCCTCGGAGCTCATGAAGTAGTCGCGCTCGGTGTCGTTGCGCACCTGGTCGAGCTCTTTGCCGGTGTGCTTGGCGATGATCTCGTCCAGCCGGTGGCGCACGTCGATGATCTCTTTGGCGTGGATCTCGATGTCGGTCGCCTGCCCCTGGAAGGACGAGGAGACCTGGTGGATCAGGATCTTCGCGTTGGGCAGCGCCATGCGCTTGCCGTTCGCGCCGCCTGCGAGCAGCAGCGCGCCCATCGACATCGCGATGCCCACGCAGATGGTCTGCACGTCGGGCTTGATGAACTGCATCGTGTCGTAGATCGCCAGGCCCGCGTACACCGAGCCGCCGGGCGAGTTGACGTACATCGAGACGTCCTTCTCGGGGTCCTCGGACTCCAGGTGCAGGAGCTGGGCGACCACGAGGTTGGCGATCTGGTCGTCCACGGGGGTGCCGAGGAAGATGATGCGCTCGTTGAGCAGGCGGGAGTAGATGTCGAACGCGCGCTCTCCGCGGGAGGTCTGCTCGACGACCATTGGTACAAGTGGGCTCATCGTCCTCGCTTCTGTTTCGCCTCGACCGCTGGATTCCTTCCGGGCCTTACCTTGCCAGAGGCTAACGGCTACCGATCCGGCGTCCACAGTCCGCCGACTCCCTGCGCGTCCTCGCGCGTGTGCTCCTGCGCCTCGTGCACCTGCTCCTCCCGCTCACGCTCGGTGCGCTCGCTTCTCGGGCGTCCACAGCTGCTCGCGCGCCCGCGCCTGCCTCGAGCGGGATCGGCTGCGCCTCGGCGGCGATCAGCTCGATCGCGCGCCGCGCGGCGAGGTCCTCGCGGATCTCCTCCAGGCGCCCCGCGTCGCGCAACCGCGCCAGGAGCTCCTGCGGCGGAGAGCTCCTCGCGCTCCGCACCGGGACGCAGCGCCTCCAGCAGCTCCTCCTCGCCGGGGTCGATGCCCTCGGCGGCGACCACCGCGGTGAGCACCGCCTCGCGGCGCAGCGCCCGCTCGGCGTCGGGCGCGGACTCGGCGAGGAACTCCGCCTCGGTGCGCCCGGAGAGCTGCAGGTAGGTCTCGCGCGTGATGCCGCGGTGGGCGAGCGCGCGCAGCACGCGCTCCCACATCTCCCGTGCGCGGGCCTCGATCAGCGCGGGCGGGCACCTGCACCTGCGCGCTGCTCCACGGCCGCGTCGAGCGCGGCCTCGCGGAAGTCGGCCTCGATGCGGCTGCTCCTCGGCCTCGAGCAGGCGCCGGCGGATGTCCTCGCGCAGCTCCTCCAGGGTGTCGAAGCCGGTGTCGATCGCCAGGTCGTCGTCCACCGCGGGCAGCTCCTTGCGCTTGACCTCCTTGACGGTCACCTCGAAAGAACTCGTCGCGGCCGGCGAGCTCCGCGCGGGGGTAGTCGGCGGGGAAGGTCAGCGCCAGCGTGCGCCGCTCGCCTGCGGAGGCGCCCTTCGAGCCCGTGCTCGAAGCCCTCGATCAGGCTGCCCGACCCCAGCTCCACAAGCTGGTCGCGCCCCTCGCCGCCGGCGAACGGCTCGCGCTCGCCGCCGGCGCCCACGAGGGCGCCCTCGTAGTCGAGTACCACGAAGTCCCCGGCCTGCGCGGGGCGCTCGGCGGTCTCCAGGCGCGCGAGGCGCTCGCGCACGGCGTCGAGCTCGCTCTCCACACGGGCCTCCTCGACGACCGGCTCGGCGCGGCCGACCTCCAGGCCCCGGTACTCCCCGAGCGTGGCCTGCGGCAGCACGCCGATCTCGAACGAGAACTCCAGCGCCTCGCCGGGCGGGGGCAAGGCCCCGAGGTCCACGTCGGGGTCGCCGACGGGGACGATTCCGGTGTGCTCGAGCGCGTCGACGTACCACGCGCGCAGCGTGTCGCGCACGGCCTCCTCGATCACGGCCTCGCGCCCGAGGCGGCGGATCACGAGCGGCGGGGGCACCTTGCCGCGGCGGAAGCCCGGGCAGCTTCAGTTTGCGCCCGAGCTCGCGCGCCTTGCCCTCGATGCGCTGCTCGAGCTCCGCGGGCGGCACCTGCACCTGCACGCGCACGCGCGACTCGGGCAGTTGCGTGACTGTCGTCGTCAGGGCGGCGCGCGGCATCGGCTAGGGCGCCACGATACCGTGCGACCCGATGCGAGCGCTGCGGCGAGCCGAGCGGTGGTGGTGGACCGGCCCGGTCGGCCACCTGGTGGGCGGCGGGCTCGACTTCGCAGTGGCGCTGGGGCACTGCGTACGTGTGCGTCGCGCCGGACAGCTCCCGCTCGGGGGGCGTAGGCGCCGAGCCGGGCGGCGGTGAGAGCTCGAGGACTGCCCGGACCACCAGAGCGCCTCGCAGGCGGGCGACCTGGCTACGGCCGCCCGCCTGTGCGTGGGACTACGCGCCGAGCGACGCGGGGACTGCGTGGAAGGCGAGCGCGACACCGCGGGGCACGACCAGCACGGCGCCGGCGTCGTCCTCGATCAGGTTGAGCGCAGCCGCGCGAGAGCGCGACCTGGCCCTGGCCGGCCTCGGGGCGGGAGCCCAACACGAGCAGGTCGGCTCCGTGGCCGGGGACGGCGGGGACGACGTTCGCGCCGAGCGCCTGCGCGAGCGCCTGGGCGGTGCTCTGCGCGCAGGGGTCGGTGGGGTCCTCGGTGACGGCGACCCGCTGCAGGCCACTCCGCACGCTCGGCGAGGCCGGCCGAGGCGATCGCGATCGCGAAGCGGCCGCCGTCGAGCAGGCGCTGCGCGGAGTTGCCGACGGTCACGTGGTCGGGCGCGGTGTGGGAGTCCGAGCAGAACACGATCGCCTCGAGCGCCCTCGCTGCTCGGCGAGCGCGCGCAGACCCTCGGGGGTGGAGCGGTCGGAGACCACGTAGCGAGCCACGTCGGGCACCCCGAGCAGCTCGCCGCCGCGCGAGAGCAGCTCCTCGGCCTCGTTCTGGGCGAGCACCTCGCGGTCGGGCTCGGGCTCGTGGGTGTGGCGCACGTACGCGAGCGCCACCTCGGCGCCGGCCTGTGCGAAGAGACGGCCGAGGGCGACGGCGTCGTCCTCGTTGTTGGTGCCGTCGTAGGAGACGATCATCTTGGTGGCAGACATGGTTGTGGCTCCTCGTCGTTCGGTGGGGTGTGAGTGGTGGTTCGTGCGGCTGGGTCTTGGTCTTGAGCTCGACCGTGGGGTCTCGGAGGTCTGAGGGGGGTCTTGCTCAGGGCTTCATTACCCACAGGGTGACACTTCCCTGCCATCAGTCCAAGTGATCCTTATTATCAATGCGATAAGCTGTACTTATGCTCAACGTGCCGCCGCCTACGAGTCCTCCGGGAGGTCGCCGAGCGCGGCTCGTTCTCGGCGGCGGCCGACGCGCTCTCCTACACCCAGTCGGCGGTCTCCCAGCAGATCGCGGCACTGGAGGCGGAGACGGGGATGACGCTGCTGGAACGCGACCCCCGCGGAGTGCGGCTCACGGGCGCAGGCCGCACGCTCGTGGAGCACGCCGACGGGATCCTCGCGCGCCTGCAGGCCGCCGAAGAGGAGCTGGCAGCGCTCGCGGGCCTGCGCGGGGGGCAGTTGCGGATGGCCTCGTTCCCGACCGCCGGCGCGACGCTGATGCCGGTCGCGATCGCGGCCTTCCGCGCCTCCTACCCCGAGGTGGGGCTGACGCTCGCGGAGGGCGAGCCCGAGGAGATCGCCCCACGCCTGCGCGCGGGCGAGTTCGACCTCGCGCTGCTGTTCGAGTTCGCCACCTCCGAGGACCCGCTCACCCAGGAGCCCGACCGCGAGCGGCTGAAGCGGGTGGAGCTGCTCGAGGACCCGCTGTACCTCGCGCTCCCCCGCGGGCACCGGCTGGCTGGGAAGCGCAAGCTGCGCCTGGAGGAGCTGCGCGGGCGAGGCGTGGGTGCAGACCTCGCAGTCGAGTCCCTGCGCGCGTCACGTGGTGCGCAGCTGCCACGCGGCGGGGTTCGAGCCGAACGTGGCGTTCGAGAGCGACGACTACCAGACGGTGCAGGGGCTCGTGGCCGCAGGGGTGGGCGTCGCGCTGATCCCCGAGCTCGCGCTCTCGGTCGTGCGCGAGGACGTCGTCGTGCGCGCGCTCTCCCCCCACCCGCCGGTGCGCAGCGTGATCGCGGCGCTGCCGGGGCGCCTCGGCGCGAGCACCCGTCTCACCCCTGCCACCTCCGCGATGCTGCGCATCCTCGAAGAGACCGCCGCCGCGCGCGACCGGCAGCTCCAGGCCGGGCGCGCGACGGGGTGAGGAGAGCCTGTTCTCGACCTCCCTACACGGCCCCTACGGCAGACTGCGGAGGCCGACGTGGAGGGCGTCCCAGGGTCCGTGCGGGAGTGGGCCACCCCCTCGCAGGCCGAGCACGTACTGCTGCAGCACGAGACCGCCGAGCACCCGGTAACCGAGGTCGGTCGGGTGGATGTCCACCAGCGGCGTGCACATGTTCGTCAGCAGGCAGATCGTCGGCGCTTCGAGCGCCCCGGGCGGGTTGAAGACCGGCAGCGGGTCGGCGAAGCGGGCGCCCACGGAGGCCGCGACGCCGGCCTCGACTTCGTTGAGCTTCGCCGTCAGCGCGTTGCCTCCGGCGAGCGTTTCCCCGAAGGGGTTGTAGAGGCCGAGCACGATGATCTGCGCGTGCGGAGCGGCGGCGCGCAGCTGGCCGAGGATCACCGCGAGGTTGCCGCCGATCTTCGCGAACGTCGCCGGGGCGCCCGCGAGGACACAGGCAGGTTCCTCTTTGCAGCCCTCGATCAGGCCGAGCGCGTCGTTGGCGCCGATGTCGAGCGTGACGGGGTTGACGCTCCCGGGGTGCGCGCCGAGGTAGGCGAGCGCGTCGGAGAGCTGCGAGGCGGCCGGCCCGCCGGCGTAGGGGTGGTGCAGGGTGAAGCCGTCGGGGTCGACGTACGCGCAGGGGCCGTGGATGAACGATTCGGTGGTCTCCCCCGGGCAGCCATCGTTGACGAGCTGCAGGCGCGGGTCGAACACTTTGAGCACGTTCGCGAAGTCGTTGACGTAGCCGGTTTCGAAGTCGGCGGGCGGGACGGTCGGGAGTAGTGCGTCGAACTTCGCCTGCGAGTAGCCGAACGCCAGCGAATCCCCGAGCGCCAGGTAGGAGGTGCTCTGCGGCTGCGGCCGCGGCGGCAGGGGCAGCGGGCGGTGCGCCCCCGCGGGGGCAGCGAGCAGTCCGAGCAGCAGGATGGAGAGCCCCGTGGGGAGCGCCAGCCGGCCCCCGACGCGACGAAGGTGGGAACGGAACCGAACAGTCATCGAGCCTCCCTCAGGCGTGGGTCCACCGGAAAGGTCACCGGCGCGACCCTCTGCGACCGCTGCGACCCCCGGTTATGTCAACTCAACGTAGCTCGGCCGTCGTTTCTTGTCAAACGTAAACCGGCCCGCGCCGCGCGCTCGCGCGAAGCCGCGACTGGCCGGCGGGCCAGGTGGCCGCCGCTGCGCGGCGAGGACCGCAGACAGGCCGCTAACGTGCCCCAGCGTGAGGAGCGACGCGGACACAGACTCCGTGGTGCGCGACGCGCTCGGCGAGCGCGACGCGGCGGGGTGCCTTGCGATCTACGGGCCGTACGTGCGCGACACGGCGGTCTCCTTCGAGGAGCGGGTCCCCACCGTCGAGGAGCTCCAGCGACACATCCGCGAGACCGCGGCGACGCACCCGTGGCTGGTGCTCGAAGAGGCCGGGCGGATCGCTGGCTTCGCGTATGGCTCGCGCCACCGGGCGCGGGCGGCGTACCGGTGGGCCGCGGACGTGACGGTGTACGTCGCGCCCTCCCACCACCGCCGCGGCGTGGGGCGCCAGCTGTACAGCGAGCTCCTGCAGCGGTTGCGCCTACAGGGCGTGCGGGTGGCGTGCGCAGGGATCACGCTCCCCAACGAGGCGAGCGTCGGTCTACACCGCGCACTCGGCTTCGAGCCCGTCGGGGTCTACCGGCGGATCGGCTTCAAGCACGGCGCCTGGCACGACGTGAGCTGGTGGCAGCTGGAGCTCGCGCCAGGGGGCGAGAACCCGCCGCCGGAGCCGCGCCGCCCCGGGGCGCGTTAGCTACTGAGAGCACAGATCCTTGGAGCGGTCCTTGGCGCCCACGAACCCCTGGCGCTAGGAGCATTTGAGGGCTTCGTAGGCCAGCTTGTAGCTCGCCGCAAGCCCGACCACCGCAGCCTTGACCTGAGGCTCGGACTGCTTGAGCACGGCTTCCACGTCCCCTGAGGATTTGACTGTGGACGCCAGGGTCGCCGCGGCCGCGATCAGCCCGGCCTGGAGAACCTTCTGCGCGGATTCCACTTCACTCTTGCGCGCCGACGGGAGGTTCGGTGCGGCTTCTTTGATCTTGCCGGCTTCCTGCTTCATCACTCCGGCGGCGTCTTTGATTTCTTCGGGTGCCTTCGAGGAGAGCGACAGGTCCGACAGTTTGGAGAGCTGCGCGCGGATTTCCTTGGTCGCCGAGCACACCTGCGCGGTCGCCTTTTCTTCAGCCGATTCGCCACATCCGGCCAGCGCCAGCGCGACGAGCGCGATCACAGCGATGAAGGCCACCGGTCCAGTCAGGGTCTTGAACATGGAAACTCTCCTCTGATTGTTTGACCATCATCCTCAGATTGCCACGCACGCAACCAGACGGCGTGCGGAGCGGTCACGCCCGCACTTTCGGAACGTCACACCAGCATCATCGCGACTCGATCGGACGCACCCAGAGATGAAGCGACTGCCCTCGATTGACCACCCCGAACCCGAACCCGTGCTGTTCGCGACTGACTTCATCCCGTCCCGGTGCTGTTCGCGGTGCTACACTGGCCTAGTGCCGACCCGTCACCCCCGCCACTCTGTCACCGAGACGCCGCCCGTGCGCGAGGCGCTCGATGCGCTGCGTCTGCGCGGTGAGCGCGTGCGGATGGGCGAGTTGGTGATCCGCGGGGCGCGCGAGCGGCTGCGAGAGCTGGAATCCGAGCGCGACGACGAGGCCCACAAAGCTGAGCTTCGCCGCCGGCTGGTCGAGCGGCTGCGCACGGGAGAGGGGATCGACGTGGACGCGGCGTACGAGGTCCGCGAGCACGGCTGGATCCACCGTTGAGCGGTTACGGCCAGGCGCTGCTGATCGACCACTCGGTGTGGGCCCGATCCAGCGACGGGCGTCTGAGCGGAGCTGCACGCACGAGATTCGAGACCGCGCTCGCGGCCGGCGAGCTGTGGACGTGTCCGCCGGCGCTGCTGGAGATGCGCTACAGCGCTCGCGATGGCAGCCAGTTCGCCGCGATCGCCAACGAACTCGACGCACTCGAGCACGCACCACTCACCACCGAGGCCGCGAAGACCGCGCTCACTGCGCAGGCGGAGCTCGCCAAAGCGCCCGGCGTCTCGCACCGCGTCAAGCCGGTGGACCTGTTGATCGCGGCGATCGCCGCGACGAGCAGAATCGGTGTGCTGCACTACGACCACGACTACGACACGATCGCCACGCACACCTCGCTGTCGTTCGCGAGTATGTGGGTCGCGCCGCGCGGCAGCATGGACTGAGCCCAGCCCTTACGGCCCAGACCGGACGCCTCGTCATCGCTACGGCGAGGACCAAGCCCCCGGGCCGGTAGCCTGACGCTGCGGTGGGCACCCCCTGGGACGCACTCACGTACGACCGATCGAGCGAGCCGCAGCAGGCGTGGGCCTCAGAGGTCCTCGCACGACTCGAGGGCATCGCGCCCGACGCGACGGTGCTGGACGTCGGATGCGGCACCGGGCGGGTCACGGAGGCGCTGGCGGCGCTCGTGCCCCGCGGCCGCGTGCTGGCCGTGGACGCCTCGGCGGACATGGTGGCGCTCGCGCACCGGCGACTCGGCGACCGCGCGGAGGTGTGGTGCCAGGACGTGCTCGACCTCGACCTCGACGAGTCGGTCGACGCGATCGTCTCGACGGCGACGCTGCACTGGGTCACCGACCACGAGCGCCTCTGGGCGCGGCTGGCCCGGGCACTGCGGCCAGGCGGCGTGCTCGAGGTCCAGTGCGGAGGTAAGGGCAACATCGATCGTGTCCGCGAGGTCATCGACGCGGTCGCCCGCGATGCCCACCCGGAGCTCGTCGAGTGGTCTCCCTGGGTGTTCGCGGGGCCGCAGGAGACGGAGCGGCGTCTGCGGGAGGCGGGCTTCACCGAGGTCCGGTGCTGGTTGCAGGAGCGCCCGACGTACCCGCAGGATGTGGACGCGTTCGTGCGCACCTCGATCCTTGCGGCGCACCTGGCGCGGCTGCCAGAGGAGCGCCGGGAGCCGTTCGCGGCCGCCGTGGTGGCGGGGGTGCGCCTGCCACTGGACTACGTGCGTCTCAACGCCTCGGCCGTGCGCGCAGCGGCCTGAGGCAGGTGCTGGGCGGTCATCTCCGTCTGAGCCACTCGGCAAAACCGCGGAGCAGTGGCACGAGCTCTACCCGCATCGCTCAAGCCCACCGTCTCAGTCCGGGATCAGCCCCGCGCCCGTGAACTCGCCCTGGGCCTCGGCGAGCGAGATGTCGGGCGGCGGGAGGATCAGGTCGGAACCCTCCAGCTCGTCCTCGGCGAGCGGCGTGCCGTGGGCGCGCACGAACGAAAGCAACTCGTCGTAGCTGCGGTGGAAACGCTGCTCGTCGCCGGCCTCGACCGCGGCGACGACCGCGTTGTCGAGCTCGTTGACCTGCCCGTCTACGCCCTCGAGGCGGTACTGGTCCTCGCCCGAGATGCGAACGATCATCCCTGGCCACCCTCAGCCGGGGCCTGCGGCGCCTCCACGGCGGCGGATGACCCCCGCCCGCCGCGGGAATCTCGCCCGCCGCGGCGCGGGGCGCCGGCGCCGACTTCCGCCTTCAGCTTGGCGAGGTCGTCGTCCACAGCGGAGGAGGAGGAGAGCTGCTTGAGCTGGCGGTCGATGTCGTCTTCGCCGGAGCCCAGCGCGGTGATGTCGTCGAACGTCCCCGCGGCTTCGAGCTCGGTGACGGCGTTGGCGCGGGCCTTCATGTTTTCGGTCTTGTCCACGGCGCGCTGCATCGCGAGGCCGACGTCGGCCATCTGCTCGCCCACGCCGGTCGCGGCTTCGGAGATGCGCACCTGGGCGTCGGCGGCGGAGTACTGCGCCTTGATGACCTCCTTCTTGGTGCGGAACGCTTCGATCTTGGCGCGCAGCTTCTGCTCGGAGTCGACCAGTTTCGTCTGCTGGTCCTCCAGTTCGGTGACCTGGGTGTCGAGCGACTGCAGCTCGGTCTGCACGACGTTCTTGCGCTCCAGCGCCTGGCGGGCGAGGTCCTCCTGGCCGCCGGAGAGCGCCTGGCGGGCCTGCGTGTCGAGCTTGACGACCTGCTGCTGGAGGGTGGTCTCCTGCATCTGCAGGCGCTTCTTCGCGGTGACGACGTCGGCGATGCCCTTCTTGACGTTCTGCAGCTGTTCGACCTGCTTCTGGTAGCTGTAGTCGAGGGTCTCCGCGGGGTCTTCGGCTTTGTCCAGAAGCTTGGACACCTTCGCCTTCACCACGGTGGACATGCGCCCGGTCAAGCCGGCCATTGCGTTCCTCCTGAGATCTCTGCTCGTGACGTACGGGGCAGGGTCAAGCGTAGCCTACCGGCGGATTCGCGACGGGCACACCTGTCTTTGCGACGACACGCCCGTCTGACGCCCGGAGGGCAAGCAGAGCAAGGACGCAGGGAGCGAAGTGTGCTCAAGCACACGAGCGACCGAGGACGCAGCTGTGCGCCGCCATCCGGGCGTCAGACCTACAGCCCGACGGGGTGGCGCTTTAGGAAGCCGGGGTTCCCGGGGCGCAGCGGGCGCCAGCGAGGACCCTCCTCGTTGGAGGGGTCGTCGACCGGGCTGGTGTCCAAGCGCAGGCCGGCGACGGTCATGTAGGCGTGTTCGGGGTTGGTGAAGACGGTGACCCACTGCCCGATGCCGTGTTCGCCCCAGCCCATGAATTCCGAGGAGTCCATCGGGGTGGAGATCAGGGACGGCCCCGTGCAGCGCGAAGGAGACGGTGCCGGAGCAGTCGTACCCGGGGGAGACGAAGGAGGCGTGGCCGCCGCCGTAGATGTAGGGCAGGCCGATCAGCTGGTTGCCAGCCCAGATGATTTCCTGCACGGCCCCGGGCGCGGACATGGGCGCCGCGGCGAGCCCGTTCACGTACCGCGCGGTGACGCCGGGGACGAGCAGCTCGGGCTTGGCGGGCCCCGTGAGCTCCACGGAGCTGCCGCCGGTGGCGCCGTTGGTCTGACCGGCCGGCGGCGGGGGCGTGTAGGGGACGACTTCGCCGGTGGCGGTCTTTTCGTAGACCGGGCCTTTGTAGGCGAGGCTCGCGGAGTGCGCCAGTGACTGGGGCGTGCGGTTGCGTCGGAGCCGCGCCCGCTCGTGGTGGGGGCGCCCCCAGCAGTCGCAGCGTTCGTCGGCGTGGGCGCCGAGGCGGAGGTCGAGGTCGAGGAGGCGGCGGAGGTGCCGCCGGAGACTTTTGCCGTGCCGTGAGCCGAGACCACCGCGGGAGCCACGGTGCTCAGAACAGCCAAGCTGAATAGCGTTGAGCCGAGGGCTCGTACCCGCAAAACAACTTCCTCTTTCGTTGGCCTGCGGGGTTAGCTGACGGGCTAGCGCTAAAAGAGCCTGCGCTTCTCACGGTTCCACCGTGGGATTCGCCCCAACAACTTGGGTCCCCCGTTCCAGGGCATCTGGCCATGGATTCGGCGTTCGCGGCGGAACCCTAGCAAAGCGCAAGGACGGTTGCAGACGCTGCACGGTCTTTCCCGCACTTTGCGAGGAAATGCTGGCCACCGCGCTCAGAGGGTCCAGTGCCGAAAGACGGCACTTGCCGGCCCTGCGCGCCCCCCAACCCGGGCCTCTGTATCGCCCACCGAACCCGGTCCCGCCGACCCCGTATCCGCCCAACAAGCGAAGCGCCGTTCGCCGGGGGCTGAGGAGCCCCGCCGGCGACCGCCCCCGTGGGTAGTGTCTCCGACGTGCCCTCCCCCCCGCCTCGGCTGGCCGCCACGCTGCTCGCGCTGCTGCTCGGCGCGGCGCTCGCTGGGTGCGGCAAGTCGCTGCCCACCGAAGGCCAGGGCCGCGGGGCGGCGGTCACGACGGTTGCCGAAAGCGGCCAGCTGGCGGCCAACGGGCTGGCCACCAGGAACACGACGCGGCTCGGTGGCGCGAACCCCGTCGCGGACGCGGCGGGAGTGGCGCTCGCGACCAACCCGGGGCTCACCCCGGCAACGCGCCCCCAGGCGGTGGTGCTCGTGAACGATCGCAACTGGCCGGCCGCGCTGGCGGCGTCGGCGCTGGCGAGCGCTCCCCTGCGCGCCCCGCTGCTCTACAGCGAAGGCAGCACCCTGCCGAGCCTCTCCGCGCAGGCGTTGGCGGCCCTGAAGCCCACGGGCGCCGCGCTGCTCGGTGGTGCCCAGGTGATCGAGGTCGGCACCTCCGTGGCCCTCCCTGGCTACAGGACCCAAACGCTGACTGGGCCGACGCCGGGGGTGGTGGCGGATGAGGTGGAGCACCTGGTGAACGTGATCCAAGGGGGCCCTCCGCACCGGGTGATCGTGGTCGGCGCGGCGGGGCCGCCGGCGCTGGCGATGCCCGCCGCGGGTCTCGCGGCGGAGTCCGGCGCCCCGATCCTGCCCGTGGATGCTGTGGGCGTCCCGCCCGCGACCGGGAGGGTGCTCGCACGCCTGCACCACCCCGTCATCTACGTGGTGGGCCCCCCGGCGGCGGTGAGCCACGCGGTGCTGGTCAAGCTGAGGCGCTACGGCCCGGTGCGGCGGATCTACCCCGGGCCGGGCGCGATCGGCTCCGGCGGGCCGGGCTCCAGTGGCGAAGATCCGGCAGACAACGCAATCGCCGTAGCCCGCTACTCCGACGGGACCTTCGGCTGGGGCGTCGACCAGTCGGGCCACGGCCTGGCGTTCGCCAGCGCTTCCCGCCCGCTCGCCGCGCCCGCAGCCGCGCCGCTGTCGGCGAGCGGGGACTACGCGCCGTTGCTGCTGCTGGAACGCCCCGACCAGGTTCCCTCCGTGCTGAGGGAATACCTGAGCGACATCCAGCCCGCCTACTCCGCCGCCCCGGAATCGGAATACCCTCCCGTGCGCGGAGCCTACAATCGCGGCTGGCTGATCGGCGACGGGGGGGCGATCACGGCTACGGTGCAGGCGGAACTGGACACGATGCTCGAGATCGCTCCCCAAAGCTCCTCAGGCTCCGCCGCAACGAGTGCCGCGCCGACGACCCCAGCCTCGACCACCACCGCCCCGACTTCGACCGCCGAACCTCCAACCCCCTCGACCGCCGAACCATCAAACGTCGCGCCTTGACCGTGTCCCGATGGAACCAGGATGGCCCTATACCCTCTGTAGATGGGGCCGCTAGGCCCCTGTAGGTACCGAAAAGTCGATCTGCAACCCCAAACGACACTGTGAGCCAAGCCGAGGACCCGCAACGCCTGGAGCGAACGCGCGAGCACGAGGTGAGCGTCGAGGACGTGCGCCAGCTGATGGGCGCCTCCACCCCCCACTTCGCGCTGCAGCTGCGCGAACGGATCGCGCGGCTGATCGCGGACCTCCCGCCGGGCCACCCTGCGCGGGTGGAAGGCGAGCGCGAGATCGCGCGCCTGGAACGTCTGGGGCTGGTCGGCGAGACACGCGGGGAGGCCGGCGAAAATGACTGGAAGAAGCACCTTCTGCCCTCCGTGGCGCCGGAGCGCCTGAGCGACTAGCCGCGGGAAGGCCCGGGGGCAGGCCCCCGGCCCGCTCAAAAAGATTGGAAGATGCACCTTCCCCCCTCCGTGGCGCCGGAGCGATTGATTGACTAGAGGCTGATGCGTCAGCCCCGTCACAGCTCGCCCGAGCACACTCCACGCTGCCCGTTCGACACCTGCGACGGCAGCGGCTTTCGGATCGACGAACAGACCAACACAGCCTTCGACTGCGCGTGCCGGGCCCAGCGCGTGGCGAACGCCCGCGCCCACCGCCTGCGCGACCGGGTGCCGCGCCGGTACACCGACCTCTCGTGGGATCGCCACCCGCTCACGCAGCTGGCCCGCGACCCCCTGAACGCGGATTCGGTGCGCGAGGTCAAGCGCTTCTGCGCCGACATCACCACCAACCTCGCCGAGGGTCGCGGCCTGTGGCTGATGGGCCACACGGGCACAGGCAAGACGACGCTGGGCTACATGGTCGCGGCGAGCGCCGCCAACGCCCGCCACTCCGTGCTCAGCTTCAATGCCGTGGCGCTCCTAAACCGCATCAGGGCGACGTTCGACCCGGACAGCCGCGAGAAGAGCGCCGACGTGATCAGGACACTCGCCGAAGTGGAGCTGCTGCACGTCGAGGACCTCCGCGTGGCACGCCCCACGGAGTGGGTGTTGGAGCAGCTGTACCTGATTGTCAATGCGCGCTACGAGGAACAGCGCTCGATCGTCTTCACCTCGGACGTCGACTCCGACGCGGACGGTCCGCTGATGCCAAAACCGAAGGAGCTGGCAGAGCACGTGGGCGCGCGCACCTACTCGCGGCTGCTCGAGATGTGCGGCGACCCCAAGGTGATCATGGGCACCGACCGACGAATCGACCCGGACGTGCCCGGCGCCCCTCCGGTGCCCGAGGAGCGCCCGACAGCTCTCGCCCTCGCCCTGACGGGCCGGCTCACCCTTCCCTGAGCACTCGCGCGTGGCGCGCGTCGAGGAAGCGGGCGCGGAGCAGTTTGAAGAGGAACGCGAACAGGGCGACGTCGAGAGCGAGCACGACCCACGAACAGCAGACGCGGCACCGAAGTGACCGCCGAGAGTCCGAACACCGCCGCGGTGGTCGAAGAGGAGCACGGGGATCAGCGCGAGCATCACCGTGTGCGAGCGGTAGCCGGAGCGGTGCTCGCGCACGGTGACCTCGATCGTGCCGAGCGCCACCGCGCCGATGCCCGCAAGCACCGCCGGGCCACCGTCAGAGAAGCCGTGGCGCGACTTGGCGAACCCGATCGCCGCGCCAACCGCGCCCGCGAGGATCAACACCTCCGAGAGCGGCAGCGGGTGCCAGGGCGCGGGGGGCCGCTCCCCGTAGCTCGGCGCGGTGGGCGAGGAGCGCGGGCCGCCGCGAGGCTTCGCGGGTGCGGCACGCGGAGTCGAGGCGCGAGCCCGCGTGCGGCCCGTGGCACCGTCGCGCCCGGTGACGGCGACACCACCCGATCCCGCCGGGTCGTCCCCCCCGGTGAGGGCGACGTCGCCGGGGTCAGCGGCGGCCTTGCGTCCGGCGCCGCCCGGTGCTCGCCTGGCGCCGGCGGGGCGACGCTTGCGGGAGCGGGCACGGGCCATCGGAAAATCGATCCTAGCGGCTATCTATGCTGAGAAAGATGCCTCACGACAACACCCTCACGCCACCCACCCCCCGCACGGAGGGTATAGCCGGCAGCGCGCTGGCGGGCCCGTTCGGAGTCGGGGAGTACGCGGCGGCGCTGCGCGCACGGCTGCGAGCCTTCGCGCGAGTGCAGCTCGTGGGCGAGCTCGCCGACCTGCGCCCCTCCCGGGCGCGGGTGTACTTCGAGCTGCGCGACGCCCACGGCGCGGTGCAGTGCGCGGCGTGGCGCGAGGACTGGGAGACGATGGTGCAGCGCGCGGGTACCACGGTGCGAGAGGGGATGCAGGTGGTGGTGGCCGGCGGCTGCGACTACTACCCCGGCAGCGCGAGCGCCTCCCCGAGCTTCTCCTTCCACGTCAGCGACCTGCGCGTCGCGGGCGAGGGGGACCTGCTCGCGCGGATCGAGCGCCTGCGCAAGACGCTCGCCGCCGAGGGCCTGCTGGAGCGCCAGCGGCGCCTGCCACGACCACTGTTGCCGCGCACAATCGGGGTCGTGACGGGCGAGGGGGGCAAGGCGCGCGACGACGTGCTCGCCGGTCTGCGCCGTCGCGGCTGGGCGGGTCGCGTGGTGTGGGGCTTCGCCCCCGTGCAGGACCGGCACGCCGCCCCGGCGATCACGCGCGCCCTGCAGGACCTCGCCGCGGTGGGCGGCGTGGACGTGGTGATCGTGGCGCGCGGCGGCGGCTCGCTGGCGGACCTCCTGTGCTTCTGCGACGAGACGCTGTGCCGCACGGTTGCCCTGCTGGGCGTACCGGTGGTTGCCTCCGTGGGCCACCACACCGACCGCACGCTGCTCGACGACGTGGCAGCGGTGAGCTGCTCAACCCCAACCCACGCCGCGGAGGAGGCGGTGGGTGTGGACTGCGTCCAGGCCCGTGCCCACCTGGGGAGCGCAGCGAAGCGCCTGCAGGACCACGGCCGCCGCGCGGTGCTCGGCCGGGCACGCACGCTGGCGGCGCTCTCCCGCGCCCCCGCGGAGCAGGTGGCACGCCAGCGCCGGCGCCTGCACCAGCAGCTGCGCGAGATCCGGGCTGCCGGCCGGCGGCGAGTGGCGGGCGAGTGCACGCTCACGCACCGCCGCGCGGAGGTATTGGCGCGCCAGACAGACGCCGCCGCAGGCCACTGCCGCCGCCGCGGCCCCCGCGAGCTCGAGCGCCTCGCGCTGGCACTCGCCGCCCACGACCCCCAGCGGACCCTGGAGCGGGGTTACGCGCTCGTGCAGGGCCCCGGCGGCGAGCCGCTCCCCACTGCCGCCCGGGCACGCACCCACGCCGAGGTGCGCCTGCGCTTCGCGGACGGGACCGTGGGGGCGCGGATCGAGGAGGAGTCGTGACCGAGGTCGAGCAAAGCTACGAGACGAACGTGGCGCGCGTCGAGGAGATCATCCACCGCCTCGACACCGGCGAAGCGAACCTCGGCGAGACGCTGGAGCTGGTGCGCGAGGGCAAGGGACTGATCGAACGGTGCGCCGGGGAGCTGGAGGCGGTCGGCGGCGCCCTGGAGGAGCTGCGCCTGGAGGACCTCGTGGCGCGGTTGGAGGCCGAGGGCGCCCAGGGCGGAACCGGGGGCACACGGTGAGGGCGCGTGAAGCCACGCACGACGCGCCGACGCCGGGTAGGAGGCCCGGCGCCCACTTGCCCAGGGCGCAGCCACCAACACACGTGGACGATCCCCAATGACCACCTGGGAGCTGCTAGCGGGCATGGAGGTCGAGGTCGAGGGCTACGGGCTCGAGTTGCTGAGCGCGCGGGTGTCGAGCGAGTTCGAGCGCGCCTCGACCGTGATCCGCCTGCGCGGCGCAGGCGAGGAGGGGCTCGGGGAGGACGTGACGTACGACGCGGAGGACCACACGGCCCTGCTCGCGGACTTCCACGCCAAGGGACCGACGCTGCCGCTGGCGGGCCGCTTCACGGTGAGCACCTTCGCGGAGCGCCTGCGGGAGCTGGAGCTCTTCCCCCAGCCGCCCGTGCGGGAGGTCTCGCGGCGGTACCGGCTGTGGGCGTACGAGTCGGCGGCGCTCGACCTCGCGCTGCGCCAGGCGGGGACAACGCTGCACGCGGTGCTCGACCGCCGCCCGGCGCCGGTGCGCTTCGTGGTGTCGCTGCGCCTGGGCGAGCCGCCCACGCTGGAGCCGCTGCGCCGGCGCCTGGCGCTCGACCCGGGGCTGCGCTTCAAGCTCGACCCGACGAGTTCGTGGGACGAGCCGCTCATCGCGCAGCTCGCGGCGACGGGGGCGGTCGAGTCGGTGGACTTCAAGGCGTACTACTCGGGCTCGATCGTGGACCAGCCGGCCGACCCGGAGCTCTACCGGCGGGTCGTGGAGGCGCTGCCGCAGGCGTGGATCGAGGACCCCGCGCTCACGCCGGAGACCGACGCGGTGCTGGCGGCCCACCGCGAGCGCTTCTCGTGGGACGCCCCGATCCATTCGGTGGCGGACATCGAGGCGCTGCCGTACCCGCCGCGGATGGTCAACATCAAGCCCTCGCGCCTGGGGGGTCTGCGCAACCTCGCGGACGCCTTCGACTACTGCGCGGCGCGGGGCATCGGCAACTACGGGGGCGGCCAGTTCGAGCTGGGGGTCGGCCGCGGGCAGATCCAGTACCTCGCCTCGCTGTTCCACGCCGACGCCCCCAACGACGTGGCACCGAGCGGCTTCAACCTGCCCGAGCCGCCGGCCGACCTACCGCACAGCCCGCTCCCCCCCACGCCGTCCGCGACCGGCTTCCGCTGGGACTCCACGGGCGCCTGAGGTCGTAGGCGGACCCGCCGCGCAGCCCGGCCCCCAACGCCCTCCACGACGGGCTTCCGCTGGGTCCACAGTCGCCTGAGAGCGATTTCCCATGGAGCCTGCCCCCGCAACTTCCGTCCCGCGGCTCGGTTGCGAACCCCAAAGCCGGTAACGTCCGGCAACCCCCGGCCCTCGCATGGAAAGCACTCCTGCCCTCAAGCGATCGACGACGTTCACGGCGGTAGCGGCGACGGTAGCGCTAGCGCTACTCGCAGCCCCCGTGGGGGCGGGGGCGGCCCGGATCATCACGGGCGGCACAACCCCGCCGGGCACCTCGGGGACGGGCACGCACAGCGGAGGGCAGTCGCCGGGAACCTCGCCCGGGCCGTCGAAGAGACCGACGCCCACAAAACCGACGGCCCCGCCGCAGCCGGCGGTGGCGATCACGGGCCGCGCAGTGTGTGCCGGCGAGCTCCTGCTCCACCAAGCCACACGAAGTCTCTACGCACGGCTCGCTGCTGCTGCAGGGACGGGGGCTGAAGAACGGCCAAGCGGTGGCTTTCCCGCACTCGTGGGACGCGCGCATCGCGAGCAACTCGCCGAGCGCACACCTGCACTCCTCCAAGCAGGGCCTCGTGGTGACGGTGCCCGCCAGCGCACACTCGGGCGAGATCGCGGTGGAGTGGGGCCGGGGCCACCGGTCGAACACGTACGGGCCGATCAAGGTGGTGACCCACGCGCTGCACCCGCCCGCGCCGAAGCCCCTGCCGGCGCCCGCACCGGCGCCGGTGAGCACCACCGCGACCACCGCGGCCGGCACGGCGTTCGCGGGCCAGGGGCAGTGGATCTGGTACTTGAGCGCCTCCGACGGGGGCTCCGTGGCGGCGATCGCAGCGCAGGCGCACGCGGCGGGCGTCACGACGCTGTTCGTCAAGAGCTCGGACGGCTCGACCAACTACTGGAGCCAGTTCAGCAAACGGCTGGTGGAAGAAGTGCACGCACAGGGCCTGCACGTGTGCGCGTGGCAGTACGTGTACGGGTCGAACCCCGTGGGCGAGGCGGAACTGGGCGCGCGGGCGGCGGCCGAAGGGGCGGACTGCCTGGTGATCGACGCGGAGGTCCAGTACGAAGGGCTGTACGGGGCGGCGCAGACGTACATCACGACGCTGCGCGCGCACGTCGGGCCCGCGTACCCGGTGGGGCTGGCGTCGTTCCCGTACGTCTCCTACCACCCGTCGTTCCCCTACTCGGTCTTCCTGGGCCCGGGCGGGGCGCAGTTCAACGCGCCGCAGATGTACTGGCACGACATCGGCACGTCGGTGGCGAGCGTGTACGTGAACACGTTCGAACAGAACCTCGTGTACGGCCGCCCGATCCTGCCGCTCGGCCAAACCTACGGGGGGGTGAGCTCCACGGAAGTCGTGGCGTTCCGCTCGCTGGCCGCCGCGTACGGGGCGGCGGGAGAGTCGTTCTGGGACTGGCAGGAAACCACCGCGGCGGGGTGGACGGCGCTGGCGGCCCCGCCGAACACGACCCTCACCGTGCCCCAGCCGGAGCTGACCTCACCGCTGCTGCGCGAAGGCGCGCGCTCCGACCAGGTGCTCTGGCTGCAGGAGCACCTCGCGAGCGCGTACCCGGGCCAGCCGACGACGGGGATCTTCGAAGCGCAGACGGCGGCGAACCTCAAGCAGGTCCAGACCGCTCACGGCCTCCCCGCAACGGGGGAAACGGACGCGGCTACGTGGGGGTTCGTGCTGGCAACTCCCGCCGGTCGCCGTGAACTGGACCGGCGGGGGCCCGCACACCTGATTGATGAGGCCGCCAGGGGGCGGCCCCCGCGGCGTTCGCAGCGCGGTCAAGGGCGCGCCCACGGAGGCCCCGCCCCCCGCTCGGCCGCGCGGCGTGCACGGGGGACGAGACGCGGGCGGGGACGAGTGCCGGCTGCGACGCCGCCACACCCCGCGCGCGTCAGACCCGCTGGATCAGCGTCCCGGTGCCAAGCCCCCACCGCAGTACATGGTGACGAAGCCGAGCTTAGCGGGGGGGCAAGCCCTCCCCCCGAGCCCCCTCCCCTCCACAACTACACCCGCTGGATCAGTGTGCCCGTGCCAAGCCCCCCGCCACAACACATGGTGACGAAGCCGAGCTCCTTGTCGGAGCGCTCGAGCTCGTGCAGCAGCGTGGTGATCAGCCGCGCGCCGGTGGAGCCGAGCGGGTGCCCGAGCGCCATCGCGCCGCCGTTGACGTTGACGCGGTCCATGTCGGGGGAGTGCTCGCGCCGCCACGCGGCCACGACGGGGGCGAACGCCTCGTTGATCTCGAACAGGTCGATGTCGTCGATCGAGAGCCCGTTGCGCTCGAGGATCTTCGCGGTCGCGGGGATCGGGCCCTCGAGCATTTTCACGGGGTCGCAGCCGACGGTGGTCTGGTCGACGATCCGCGCGCGGGCGCGCAGGCCGAGCGAGGCGGCCTTCTCGGCGGACATCAGCAGCACCGCGGAGGCGCCGTCGGAGATCTGCGAGGAGTTGCCGGCAGTGATCTTGCCGTCAGGCTTGAACGCGGGCTTCAGGTTGGCCAGCGCCTCCAGCGAGGTGTCGGGGCGGATGCCCTGGTCGGTGACAAACGTGTCGCCGTTGACCTGGAAGGGCACGATCTCGCGCTCGAAGCGGCCCTCCTCGGTCGCCTGGTGGGCGAGCCGGTGCGAGCGCACCGCGAGCTCGTCGAGCTCCGAGCGTGGGATCTCCCACTGGTCGGCGATCATCTCCGCGCCGAGTCCCTGGCCGACGATGTTGTGCTTGGCCATCAGCTCGGGTGTGAACGCGAAGCCGAACTCCTGCTGGGTCTGCATGCCCGCGGCGAAGGGGAGGTGGCCCATGTGCTCGACGCCGCCGCCGATCATCGTGTCGTGCACGCCCGCGGCGATCAGCGCGGCGGAGAAGTTGACGGCCTGCTGGGCGGAGCCGCACTGGCGGTCCACAGTGGTGCCGGGCGTCTCGATCGGCAGGCCCTCCTGCAGCCACGCGTTGCGGGCGATGTTGAAGGCCTGCTCGCCGAACTGCTGCACGCAACCGGCGACGACGTCTTCGACCTCAGCCGGCGTCGATGCCGGCGCGGGCGATGACCTCGGAGTAGCACTTGCCGAGCAGCGCGTTGGGGTGGGTGTCCTTGTAGTAACCCTTCTCCTTGTGGCCGCGCCCGATGGGGGTGCGCACGGCCTCGACGATGACGACCTCGCGGCCCTCTGGTTTCCTCATGGTGAAGTCCTCCGTAGTAGCGGGTTGACGGCGGTGCCGCGCAGCGCCTCCAACACATACTCTACCGCGTGACACACCTAGATTGACTGGTCAGTCAACCAGTGGCCCCCTGACCCGGGCGCCCCACCATCCCCTACGAAGGAGCAGCCACGTGGAGCAGCACGCGAGCGAGGAGCGTCTGGCAGCCGCCAGCCCGGGGGCGACACCGGGCGCCCCGGCGAGGACGGAGCGGCGCGCATGAGCGAGCACCTGGCAATCGTCGGCTCGGGGGCAATCGCGTGCGGTCTCGCGGCGACCGCGGCCCACCACGGCCCCGTCCTGCTGCTGGCCCGCTCGGAGGTCTCCGCCGATCGCGCGCGCACGAGCGTGGACGTGACGCTCGCGCGCCTGGCCGTGGAAGTGGATCCCAAGCACGTGCAGGTCGTGACCGACCCGGAGGAGCTCGCCGCGGCGACGTTTGTCGTGGAGGCGGTGGTCGAGGAGTACGCCGTCAAGGAGCGGGTGCACGCGGAACTGCTCGGCGTGTTGGGCACCGACGCCGTGCTGGCGAGCACCACGTCGTCCCTGTCGATCGAGCAGCTCGCGCAGGCCTAGGGCGTCCCCGAGCGCTTCGTGGGGTTGCACGTGTTCAACCCGGTGGCGCGCATGAAGCTGGTGGAGCTGGCGTTCCCCGCCGCGGCCACCGAGGAGACCCGGGCACGCAGCGCAGGCGCTGTGCGAGACGTTCGAGAAGACCCCCGTGGTGGTCCCCGACGTGCCCGGGTTCGTGGTCAACCGCCTGCTGTTCCCGTACCTCTTCTCCGCGGTGCGCCTGCTGGAAGAGACCGGGATGGCGGCCGCAGGACATCGACACGTGCATGCGGCTGGGGGCGGCCCACCCGATGGGACCACTTGCACTGCTGGACCTGGTGGGCCTCGACGTGTCCAAAGCGATCGGGGAGACGCTCGGGGAGCAGGTACCGGCGCGGGTCGAGCAGTTGGTGGCCGAGGGCGCGCTGGGGCGCAAGAGCGGGCGGGGCTTCCACGACTACTAGGGAGCCGCGCGCGGCTGCTCGCAGCTCGCCGGGCGCCCCACAAAGGCAAGCCCCCACTTTGCGTAAGAATTTTCTTTGAGTTCTCCCAACTTTTAGGTTTGCTTCATCAAGGAGGTGGATACTTGCAAGCGCGACACAGTTCGCAACGCACACCCGCCTCCTCCCAGTGCACACGCTCCGGCCCGCTCCCCCCGCGGGCCGGACGTGTGTCTGGGGGGTTTGCTGATCCGCCTTACCCAGCTACCCGGTAGCACCGACGCCCGCCGGTCGCCTGGTTGTGTGGTCTCGAAGGCCCTACGAGCCCTCGGCCTCCCGCCGCTCGACCTCGCGCGCCGGCAGGGAGCGCCGCTCGCGGATGCGCACGGACTCGATGCGGTTTTCACGCACGGACTCCACGCGGATCGAGAAGGGGCCGGCGGTGACGGTGTCCCCGCGGCGGGGCAGGCGCCCAAGCTCGGCGAAGACGAGGCCGCCGACGGAGTTGTAGGCGTCGGAGTCCACCGGCAGGGGCACGCCGTAGTCGGCGAGGTCGGTGACGGCGACGTGGCCGCGCACGAACAGGTCCCCGTCGGGCAGCCGCCGCACCTCGCCGGCGGCGGGGTCGGTCTCGTCGGTGATCTCCCCGACGACCTCCTCGATGATGTCCTCGACGGTCACGATCCCGGCGACGCGACCGTACTCGTCGACGACCACCGCGAGCGAGGTGCGTTGGCGCTGCAGGTCGGCGAGGAGGTCGTCGAGGGGCTTGGTCTCGGGCACGATCGGCGCGTCGTGCACGACCTCCTGCAGCGAGCCACCAGGCCCGTCGTCCATCAGCCGGCGGGCGAGGTCGGAGGCGTGCACCAGCCCGCGCACGCGGTCGCGGTCCTCGCCCTCGGTGACCACCAGACGGGTGTGCCCGGAGGAGATGCACAGGCGCAGCGCGGTCTCGACGTCCCGGGACACGTCGATGGTCACGACAGCGGGACTCGGGGTCATCACCTGCCGGGCCTCCTGCTCGTGGAGGTGAAAGACGCCGGTGAGCATCCCGGCCTCCCCGGGGTCGAGGTGCCCGCCGGCGTGCGACTCGGCGATCAAGCGCTTGAGCTCGTCGGGGGAGCCGCCGCCGGGTTCGCGGCTCATGTCGACCCCGAAGAGCTTGAGGATGCCCACGGAGATCGCTGTGACGACACGGATCAGGGGGCGGAAGAGCACGCCGAAGCCCTGCAGCGGGCGCGCGACGCGACGGGCGACGGACTCGGCACGGTCGATGGCGTAGAACTTGGGGACCATCTCCCCGAAGATCAGCTGCACGAAGATCACGAGGGCGTAGGCGAGCACCACAGAGATCACCACGGCGACGTCGTGGGAGAGTCCGCCGCCGAAGGCTTCCTGCAGCGCGTGTGCGAGCGTGGGGGTGGCGAGCGCGCCGATCGCGATCGAGGTCATCGTGACGCCGAGCTGCACCGCGGAGATGTACTCGTTGATGCGCTCGTGCTGGCGCAGCGCGAGCGCCGCACCGCGCTGGTCCTGCTCGCGCATCACCTCCAGGCGCGCACGGCGGGAGCGCACGAGGGCGTACTCGGCGATCACGAAGAACGCGTTGACGGCGACCAGCAGGGCCGCGAGGATCAGCTTCGCGGCCACTTAGGGCCTATCCCAATTTGGGGCGTGCGTCTGGGGCGGTCGAGGGTCGAGCGAGGCGCGGACGCAAGGCCGAAGGCGTGGTGGGCCCACGTCGAGGCCGAGGACAAAGCCTCGCGAAGGCCATCGGCCGTATCCAGGTGTGCGAACCAATTGGGATAGGTCCTTACCCTCGTCAGCCAAGTCCGTCGAGCTGCCGGGCGAGCGCGAAGTCGGCCTCGGTGAGCCCACCCTGGGAGTGGGTGGAGAGCTCCAGGCGCACCCGGTTCCAGCCGTGCAGGAGGATGTCGGGGTGGTGGTTGGCTGCCTCGGCGAGCTCACCGACACCGTTGACGAAGGCGAGCGCGGCCGCGAAGTCGGCAAGCTTCCACTCGCGCACGATCGCGTCCCCCTCGCGGGTCCACCCGCTGCCCGTAAGGCGTTGAGCGATCTCGTTCTCCGCAAGCAGCGCCACTGCCTCAGACGATACCGGCAGCGGTCGACTGAGCGGCGGCGAGCGAGCCCACGACCGCCGCCACCGACAGCACGAGGCAGGCGGCGAGGCCGAGCGCGAGCGAACGGCGGCCTTCTGTGAGGCGGAAGGAGAGACCGGCCAGCGCGCCGCCGATCAGCCCGCCGATGTGGGCGCCGACGGAGATGTTGGGGACGGTGAAGCTGAACAGCAGGTTGAACACGATCAGAAACCCGATGCCGGAGCGCATCACGGAGGCTCCCCGCGCGCGCAGCTCCACCGCAGCGGCGCCCATCAGGCCGAAGACCGCCCCAGAGGCTCCGAGGCTGGGCGCGCCGGTGGCGACCAGCGCCCCGCAGGAGCCGGCGAGCAGCGAGGTGAAGTAGATCGCGGCGAACCGCACCGAGCCGATCGCGGGCTCGAGCATCATGCCAAGCAGGTACAGCAGGTACATGTTGAAGCCGATGTGCAGCAGGTCGACGTGCAGGAAGGCGCTCGTCACCAGGCGGTAGTACTGGTGGGCTTCGGAGATCCCGGCGCGGTAAAGGACACCTTCGTTGACGACGGTGCCGTAGATGCCCGAGCCGTTGATGCGTGAACTGGCCCTTTCTCGGTCAGGAACGCGAGTCACGTTGAGGGCGATCAGTGCGTAGGTCACCCGCGGCACGGCGGCCGTGTCCCGCATCCGCACGACCCGGGTGCGCTGAGAGGAGCACTCGGGGCAGCGCATCCCCACTGGGTGGGGGTCATGCAGTCGGGGCAGATCGGCCGCCCGCAGGAGGAGCAGGAGACCGCGGTCTCGCGGGAGGGGTGGCGGTAGCACGTGGCCATGGGCGCAGGAGAGCCTACCTCGCCCGCGTCCGGATTCCCGACGGAAGCGCCTCAGATGGAGCCGAGGATCACCGGCGTGCGTGTCGGTTTGAGGCTGCCCCCGAGCGGCTCGTCGGTGACGAGCACTTTGCTCACCCCCTGCAGGTCGCCGGGCACGCCGACCGCGCCGGAGCCAGTCCTGGTGACCGAGAACAGCGCGTCTGTGGGTTCGGGCGCAGCGGTGCCGTGCTCGAGCCACACCTCGTAGATACGCCCGGGCGGCGGGGCGGGCATCCCCACCACGACCAGCTCCAGGTGCGAGCCCACTTTGCGCAGCTCCGCGGTGGCGTGGTAGCCGGGGGCGACCACGACAGCCGGGATCACCTCGGTCTTCTCGCTCGGTTCGCCTTTGAACGCGAGCGCCCCGATCAACAGCCCTACACCTACCGCGAGCGCACCTGCCAGCGCCGGGACCAGCCGCATGAGGATCGGGCCCCCGCCCGCCCCGCGCGCCCGCGCGGGAGCCGCGCCGGCCTCGCGCCCGGCAGCACCGCGCCCGGCGGCACCGCGCAGTTCGGCCTCGGCGTGCGCGGTGCCCACCACCCGGGCGCGCAGGCTCTCGGGGACCGCGGCGCGCGGCACGCCGATGGCGAGCGCGTCGACCACGAGCTGCAGTTGGGCGACCTCCGCGCGGCAAGCCGGGCACTCGGTCAGGTGCACGCGCAGCGCCTCGGCCTCCGGCTCGTCGAGCGCCCCCAACACGTAGGCCGCGCAGTCCGGCGGCCGCTCGCAGTCCAGCTCGTGCGCGCGCGAGCTCATGAAAATACCCCTTCGGCGAGGAGTTGCGTGCGCATCTTCTGTAAGCCAAGACGCATCCTGCCCTTGATTGTTCCCACCGGGGTGTCGAGCATCGCGGCGATCTCGGAGTGAGTGAGGCCGCCATAGTAGGCAAGCTCGATCACGCGACTCTGCTCGGGTGGCAGACCCTCGAGCGCGGCGCGGACCTCGCGCGCTTCGTCGCGGCGCCCAACCTCCTGGTCGGTGCGCTCCGCCGCCTCGAGCTGCTCCTCGATGCCCTCGTCGGTGACCCGACCGCGATCCTGGACCACCCCCCGGCGCAGTGCGTCGATCGCGCGGTGGTGCACGATGCCCAGCACCCACGTGCGCACGCTCCCGCGCAGGGGGTCGTAGCTCGCAGCGCCGCGCCACAGCGAGAGGAACGCCTCCTGGACCACGTCCTCGGCGATCGCCCGCCGGCCACACATGCGCAAGGCGAGCGCGCACGCCGCCTCGGTGTGGCGCTCGTAGAGGATCGCGAAAGCGGCCGAGTCGTCCTCGCCCACGAGCTGCATGAGCTCCTCGTCGGCGAGCATCCGCAGAATGGCCGAGGCGGCCTCCGCGGAGCGCTTGTAGCGGGTTACGTTGGACATCGAGATTTACTGGTGCCAAGCCACAGACCAGGGTGTCCGCGACCGGCGCATCCGAGTCAATCATTTCCATCGGATGGACTTAGCCGAATACCAGAATAGTTCAGCGCGTGTCGGGACGCTGCGGTAAAGGTGGGTCCCATCGGGGACCCAAGCAGTTCCTCAACGCGTGTCGGAACGCTGTGGCGAAGCGGCTGTCTCGCCGGGGGGCCCAAGCCGCGCCCGGCGACGCGCGCGCAGCGCCACGAGCGCGAGCCCGGCGGCGCCGCCCACGACGAGCGCGGCCGCAGGCCGCGCCCAATTGCGTGGATCGCGCATGGCGGAGAGCTCCCACCCCTCCAGCTCCTCGGCGGCGAGCTCGGTGAGGCTGGTGAGGGTCTCCTCCATCCTGCCCATCAGGTCGGCGGGCGGCTCGACGGGAGCGAGCGCGCGCCGCAGCAGGCTCTCCAGGTTGGGCGCGGCGTCGGTCATGAGACTTCTCTCATCGCGTCTCTCCATCCCCGTCGGGGGCCTCCGCCACGAGCCCCTCCAGCTGCTTGATGGCGCGGTGCAGGAGCACCTTCGTGGCACCGTCGGAGCGCCCGAGCGCGCGGGCGATCTCGCGGTTGTCCATGCCCAGCGCGAAGCGCATGATCAGCGCCTCGCGACGGTCGTCCGGCAGCAGGCGCACCCCCGCGAGCACGCGGCTCAGCTCCTCGCGGTTCTCCACCAGGTCCTCGGTGGTGTGGGGTGCGCTCAGCGCGACGGTGTCCTCGATCGAGGACGTCGGGCGGCGGGAGCGGTCGCGGTAGAGGTTCGCGGCGAGGTTGTGGGCGATCCGGATCAGCCACGGCCGCAGGGGACGCCCCCGGGACTCGCGCTGCGCGCGCTCGAAGTGGCGGTAGGCCTGCAGAAAGGTCTGCTCGGTGAGGTCCTCCGCGTCGTGGTGGTTGCCCACGCGGTAGTAGGCATAGCTGTAGACGTCGCGCAGGTGGGTGCGGTAGAGCTCGGAGAACTCCTCGTCGAGCTGGGCCTTGGGCGTGGGGCCTGGAGGGTGGCGCAGTCGGCCCCAGGCCGGCTGGCCGAAACGGGGATGCTCGCCGAAGGCGCGTGTCTCCCGGCTTCGGTCGGGCCCCTCCTCTCCAGTCACGTGCTCGGCCACTCATAGCACCCTACCCCCGGGCCGCCGGGGAGCACACTCGTGCAGGCTCGTGGCGAACGGAGGGCACGCCTCCCAGCCACTCCCACTGCAAGGAGACGCGCGCCCAGATGCGCTCGGTCGCAGCGGCTGCCACCGCGGGCGAGGGGCTCCTCGACACGGCGGGAAACCGCAGCGGCGCCCCACAGCGGATGCTGACTCGTCGGGGCCGCACCCGCCAGCCGCGGCGCACGTCCTCGGTGCCGATCACGGCGACCGCCACCACGGGCGCGCCGGTTTCCAGCGCCAGACGGCCCACACCACGGCGGGGAGCGCCGAGGGGACCGGAGCGCACGCGGGTGCCCTCGGGGAAGATCACCACACAGTCGCCCCGCGCGAGGATCTCACGGGCGGTGGCGATCGCGTCCTCGTCGCCACGGCCACGGTCGATCGGAAAGGCGCCGAGAGCGCTCAGCAGCCGCGCCTGCCAGGGGTTGCGGAAGAGCTCGCGCTTGGCCACGTAGTAGACGGGGCGGCGAGTGAGGGTGCCGATCAAAAAGGGGTCGAGAAAGCTGCGGTGGTTGGCAGCCAGCAGCAGCGGCCCGGAGCGCGGAAGGTGCGCGGAGCCGATGCGCCGCAGGCGGAAGTACACGAGGAAGGCGGGCACCAGCACGAGCCGGACCGCCCAGTAGAAGACGGGGTTCACGCCGCGCTCGAGGGCGCGCGCACGAAAGCGCTCCAGATGCTCACGCTTGTCGCTGCCCACAAGGGGGATACCCGAAGGCGCGCGGGCCGTTACAGTGAGAGGCGATGCCGATCGACCGTGCAAGGACGATTCGCGGTGCGCTCGCGGGCGCGCTGGCGGCGGGCGTGTGGGCCGCGCAGGCGCCGCTGGACAAGCGTGTGTTCGGCACGGACTTCGACGACGTGGAGCTGCTGGGCAAGGCGGTCACCCGGGGCCGGGCGTGGCCCCTCGTGGGGTGGATCTTGCACCTGCAGAACGGGGCCCTGTTCGGAGCGGTGTACGCCAACGTGGCCCCGCACACTCCCCTGCCCTCGTGGGCGCGAGGGCCGGCGGCGGGACTGGCGGAGAACTGCGCCACGTGGCCACTCGTAGCGCTCACCGACCGCGCGCACCCCGCGCGCGAGGAGCTGCCCGCGGCGTTCGCCAACCCCCGGGCGCTGGCGGCAGCGACGTGGCGCCACCTGCTGTTCGGCCTGGTGCTGGGCGAGCTCGAGCGACGCATGAACGCCGACGACCGCGTCGAGGTCCCGGACTACTCCCACCTGGTCTCCACCAACGGCCACGGCCGCGCCGAGCACCTCGCGGCGGCGGGCTGAGCGACGAGAGCCGAGAGACATGCCCCGCTATCTGATCGAGAGGGTCTGGGACCCGCTGCAGGAGGAGGAGATAGCGACGAAGGGTCCGCTCTCCAAGCGCATCCTGACGGAGGACGAGAGGTACTCCCGCATCGTGTGGGAGCACAGTCACATGGTCATGGACGAGGACGGCCAGCTGAAGTCATTCTGCGTCTACTCCTCACCCAACACGGAGCTCATCCGCGAGCACGCCGAGAAGCTCGGCGACCACACGGTCGCGAAGATCTACGAGATCGGCGGCGACATCTCGCCCGCCGACTTCGACTGATCGCCCGACGCGACGTCGTAGCTTGCGTGCATCTCCGCCTGCATGGCGAGGCCCCGTCGCAGCCGTGCGCGTCGCTGGCGGGCCCTGTCGCTCTCGGGGATCAGCTCGAGCGCCTGGTTGCACAGCTCGACGGCCTCACGCGACGCCCAGCCCCGGCCGGCCTGATCTGCCGCGATGAGCAGATAGTCGGCGGCGCGCGCGCCCTCGCCGGCCTCGCGCCAGTGGTGAGCAAGGATCGCCGCGTAGGCGGTCGGGTCTCCCGCCGCGCGCTCGACGAAGCGGGCAACCACCGCGTGGCGCTCGCGGCGGGCGGCCTTGGGCAGGGTCGCGTAGGCGACCTCGCGGACCAGCCCGTGCTTGAAGATCAGCTCCTGGTCACCGGCGATCCGCGAGGACGGGCTGCGGCGGATCAGGTCGCGGCGTTCGAGCGACTGCAGCGTGCCCGCGAGGGAACCGTCGCCACCGAGCGCCTGCAGGCTGCCCAGCCAGAAGAAGTCGCCAACCACGGACGCGTCGAGGATCGCCTGCCGCTCGGGCGCAGAGAGCTGGTCGACCCGCGCGGCGATGATCGCCTTGAGGTTCGCCGGGAGCCCGCCGGCACCCGCGGCGCCGCCCTCCGAAAGCCACGCGACCAGTTCCTCGATGAACAGCGGGTTGCCCCCTGCCGCCTCGTCCACGCGCCGTGCGACCGCCTCGTGGTCGGCCGCACGGGCGAGCAGTTGGCGCACCAACTCGTGCGCGCAGGAGTCGGTGAGCGCCTGCACCTGCACGGTGACGTTCCTCGGCAGCCGCGCCCACGTCGGTCGTGCGTCGAGGAACTCCGGCCGGGCGATTGCGAGCAGGAGCAGCGGCACTCCCGCAAGGCGCACCGAGAGTGCCTCGACGAGCTCCACGAGGCTGTCGTCGGCCCAGTGCAGATCCTCGAGCACCACCAGCGTGGGCTGCTCGCGGGCAAGCCCCTCGAGGAAGCGCTGTGCGGAGGCGAACAGAGCGTGCCGGTCCTCGACCGTGTCCTCGGCCAGACGGGCCAGGATCGAGAGGTTCCGCGCCAGCTCGGGTGCTTCGGAGGAGGGCAGCAGCGAGGCCGTGCGCTCGCCGAGCTTGTGCGCTGCGACGTCGGGCGCGTCGGTCGCGAAGATCCCGCACGCCTCCCTGATGACCGCCCCAAAGGCCCAGTACGCGGCCGGTTCCCCATACGGGAGCGGGCGGCCGTGCAGAGTCCGTCCCCCCTCTGCCTCCACGCGCGCGGCGAACTCCCGCGTCAGGCGCGTCTTGCCGATCCCAGGGGGGCCGACCAGCGTGACGAGCTGCGGGTGGAGTTCGCCCGAGGTGCGCGCCCACGCCCTCACCAGCAGCTCGAGCTCCGCGTCGCGGCCGAGGAACGGCGCCGCGGAGAGCGGGCGCTCGGCCGGAGCCGACGTGGCTCTCCGAGCGAGCCACGCACGCAGCGGCGCCTGCTTGCCCTTTGCGAGGATCGGCTCCACCGCCTCGCAGGCGATCGCGTGCGTGCAGGCGGCGTGGGTCGCCTCGCCGAGCAGCACTCCCGCCGGCGGAGCGCCGGCCTGCAGCCTGGCGGCGGTGTTGACCGTGTCCCCCATCACCGTGAACTCCCGCCGGCCCGGGCCCACGGGAGCGAAGATGACCTCTCCGGTGTTCACGCCGACACGGACGCCGAGTCCGCCGAACAGCGCCGCCTGCTCAACCGCGCAGTGCTGGATCTCAAGCGCCGCCCGCACCGCCCGCTCGGCGTCGTCCTCGTGGGCGACCGGGGCCCCGAACACCGCCATCAGGGCATCGCCGATGACCTTGTCCACGGTGCCTCCGAAACGCTCCACGACCTCGCCCATCTCCTTCATGCAGCCGTCCACCATCGAGCGGATCTCCTCGGGGTCGGTGCGCTCCGAGAGCGAGGTGAACTCGGACAGGTCGGCGAACAGGACTGTCAGCCAGCGCCGCTCCCCCTCCTCGCTTTCGCCGACGCCCGGCGTCGCAGAACCAGTGCTCTCACACGGTGCGCCACACGACCCGCAGAAGCGAAAGGCGGGCGGGTTGTCCTGGCCGCACGAGGCGCAGTGCAGCCACAGCGACGTTCCGCAGTGGCCGCAGAAGCGCTGCGCGGCGTCGTTGAGCTCGGCGCAGCTGGGGCAGGGTGCCCTGTCAGCCAGGGCTCAGCCCTCTGGCGGGGAGTTGGCTTGCGGGTTCGAGTCCATGTCGTCGCGTGGTGAGACGTGAGCGGCCGCTCAAGCGCACAGCCGGACGCGTACTAGGCGTACATGTCCGCGGAGATGCGGTTGACCTCGACCACGGCGTCGGCGGGGATGCCGACGCGCTTGGCGGCGGCGACGATCGCGTCGGGCGAGGGTGCCTCGTAGAGGCAGTAGGCGCGGCGCCGGTCGGCGCTGAGGAACGAGAACAGCCAGCGCACGCCCTCGTCGGCGTTGACCTCCTCGATCAGCTTGACGTCGTCGCTCGTGAGGTCCAGCTGCTCGGCGAAGGCGCGCTCGATCACGTACATCGGCATGGGGCTGATGCTACGCGATCGCTCAGCCCTCGACCAGGCCGTGCCGGTAGGCGTATGCCGTCGCCTCGGTGCGATTCGCGCAGGCGGTCTTGCGCAGGATGCTGCGCACGTGGTTGGCGGCGGTGTGCTCGCTGATGAACAGCGCAGCCCCGATCTCGCGATTCGAGCGCCCGCGGGCGACCAGCCGCAGCACGTCGAGCTCGCGGACAGAGAGGCCGTCCGGCAGCGGCGGGCTGGACGCCGGCGCCAGCGCTCGGACGCGCGCGAGCAGCGTGGGCATCCCCACGGCCTCGGCGAGCAGCGCCGCCTCGGCGAGCAGCTGCCGCTCCGCGCGTCGGGGTCGCCTCCCACCGACGCAGCAGGCGTCCGTACTCGTAGGCGGTGTGGGCGAGCCAGGTCGTCGCGCCCATCTCGCCGGTTGAGGCGCAAGGGCCGCCTCGAAGTGGCCGGCCGCCGCGTCGGTGTCGCCGAGCGTCGCGGCGAGCATGCCCAGGTAGCGGTCGGCGGCGCCGTAGCAGGCGACGCCGTGGCCGATCATGACGTTCGTGCCGGCCAGCGGCGCGAGCATCGGGTGGACAAGCGCGGCGACCCCGCGTGAGCGACCGCGCCGGCGGCGTCGGCGAGATAGGTGAGCGAGGCGAGCCAGAGCCCCTCGCGCAGCGGCTCGAGACCTTCGGCCTGGACGCGGTCGAGCTCACCGCGAACCTGCTCCTCCATCGCCGAGCTCGGCGAGCATCGCGGCGAGACCGGGGCGCCACGCGCCGCCTCTCGATCGCCGGCCGCGAGGACCCGGATCACCGGGGCCAGCTCGGCGAGACGGCCCTGCTCGCGCCGGACCCCGAACATCTGGATGCCGTAGACACCCGAGGCGTCGCGGCCGACGAGCAGCTGCCCCACTCGCGCGAGCGCTCGGCGGCCGCCTCGGCCTCCGCCAGGCGACCCTCGAGCAGCGCCAGCGCCGAAGCGGTAGTGCTCGGCGACGTGGAGGATGAAGGGCTGGCGTGTGTGCTGGGCCATGTCGAGGGCGATCGCAAGCTCCTCGCGGGCGGCCGCACGATCTCGCCGAGGGCCATCAGTGCGGCGACCCGCCAGTCGATCGCCTCGGCCTGGCCCTCGATGTCGCCGAGCTCCTCGGCCAAAGTCGCGTGCCTCGCCGAGCATCTCGAGGGCCTCCGCGAGGCTCGTCGTCGCGCGCGCCCAGTAGACGCCCATTGAGCACCGTCGCCAGCCCGCGACCGGTCGTCGATTCGGCGCGCCATCGCGATCGCCTCCTCGCGCGCGACCGCAGCCCGGGCGGGGTCGCCCTCGTACTCGAGCGCGCGAGCGAGACTCGGCCAGCAGACCGACACGCAGCGTGGAGTCCTCGCGCCCGAGCGCCGCCGAGGCCTCGTCGAGCAGCTCGCGGGCGCCCTCATCGGTGAGACCCGGCCGCCAGCAGGTCGTCTCGAATCCGATCGCCGCGCGCGTCGAGCAGCTCTCCGTCGCCGAGCTCACGTGCGATCTGCGCCGCCTGGCGGAACGCCTGCAGCGCCTCGAGCGACCGACCGGCGCGGAACAGCGCCGCGCCGAGATCGAGCAGGATCTCGGCTCGCCGCCGCTCGTCCTCGATCCCGATCTCGCAGAGCCGTGCGCAGGCGAGCCGCGGTCTCGTCGTAGGCCAGCGCGGCCGACGCCGCCTTCGCGGCCAGGAGGTTGTACTCCACGGCCTGGGCCGCCCCGCCGATCGGGGCCGCCGCCGCGAAATGGTGGGCGAGGTCGGCGAGAATGCGCCCGCTCCGCGGGTCGATCGGCCGCCTCCAGCGCCTCGGCGATGCGCAGGTGCAGCTCGGCGCGGCGCAGCACGCTCAGCCGGTCATACAGCGCGCGGCGCACGAGCTCGTGCGTGAAGCGGTACGCCAGCGCCGGGATACGCGAGCTCCTCGATCATCCCGCTGCGCATCGCCGGTTCGAGAGCGTCGATCCGCTCGAGCTCGCGGGTGCGGCCGGCGCAGGACGTCGAGCTCGAACTCCGGCCCGGCGACGGCGGCCAGCTCGAGCAGGTCGCGGTCGCCGGGCCGAGTCGGGCCAGGCGCTGGCTGACGACCTCACGGACGCTCTGGGGCGTGGCGATCTCCTGCAACGGTCCGGTCAGCCGCAGCGTGCCCTCTGCGACCGTCAACGCTCCGTCTCGACGAGCGCCCGCCAGAGCTCGCAGAGCAGGAAGGCATTGCCCTCGGTGAGGTCGCGCAGCTCGTGCGAGAGCTCGGAGCTCGCGGGATCGATCTCGCGCCGCCGGCGCGGCGCACGAACTCCCCGACGTCCTCCTCGCTCAGGCCGCCGAGGCTGCAGGCGGACGACCTCGTCCGAGCGGCGCAGGTCGGCGAGCGTGTCGGCGAGCTCGGCCGGGACGTCGGCCTCGGTGTCTCGGAACGTTGCGAGCACGAGCACGCGGGCCTCGGTCGCTGGCTCGGGCGAGGTGGCGCAGGAGCACGAGCGTCGGCGTGTCGGCCCAGTGGCCGTCCTCGAGCACGAGCAGCAGCGGCTGGCGACGGCCGGCGCTCGCCAGAAAGTCGGTCACCGCAGTGTGCAGGCGATGGCGCTCGGTGTCGGGGTCGGCGGCAACGGGCGCCGGCGAGCCCGCTACGCGGGCGGCAGGTCGGGCAGGAGCCGGGTCAGCTCGCCGCCCGCGCTGCCGAGGTCCGCACGGAGCACGTCGGGGTCGGTGATCCGACGAGCTGGTCCAGCGCCTCGGCGAACGGCCGGTAGGCGGTCTGCACCACGGCGTCACAGGCGCCGTAGAGCACGAGCACGCCTTCGTGCGGCGACCTCGTGCGCGAGCTCCCGCACGAGGCGGCTCTTGCCCGAGCCCAGCCTCGCCGCCCACCAGCGACGAGCCGGCCACGCTCGCCCGTCTCGCGCGGCACGAGCGCCCGTAGCGTCGCGAGCTCTCGCAGAGCGCCCGACGAACGGGGAGGACGGAGGCGAGGCGGAGAGGGCCGGGAAGCGTGTGCATGGGCGATGAGCGGCGAGTAGTCAGATCTGATTATCGCCTCCCTGGCGCGCCGGTCCGTCAGGGGTCGCGCGAACTGTGTCAATCCAGGTCATGACAGCGCGACCGCACTGGCTCGTACCGTCGCTGGCGAGTCGGGTCTCTTCCGGGTGAGCCCCGGACCAACAGAAGGAGGCGACCATGAGCACCACCACAGCGCGGCGGACACGGCACGGCAGGAGCTTGGCGGAAGTTCGCCGGCGAGCTGATCGGACCTCCCGATGACTCCGGCTACGAGGAGGCGCGAGCGGTCTACAACGCGATGATCGACCGCCGGCCGGCGCTGATCGCTCGCTGCCGCCAACAGCGACGACGTGGCGCAGACGATCGCGTTCGCGCGCCGCCACGAGCTGCTGCTCGCGGTTCGCGGCGGCGGCCACAACGGCGGCGGGCTGGGGGTCTGCGACGACGGGGTCGTCCTCGACCTCTCCCTCCTGCAGGACGTCGAGGTCGACACCGGCGCGCGCACCGTTCGCGTCGGCGGCGGCTGCACGTGGGGGCAGGTCGACGCCGCGACGCACAGGCCGGCCTCGCGACGCCGTCGGGGATCATCTCGCAGCACCGGCGTCGGCGGCCTCACGCTGGGGGGCGGGATCGGCCACCTCTCGCGCAGGCACGGGCTCACGATCGACAACCTGATCGAGGCCGACGTCGTTCTCGCCGACGGGGCGCAGGCGCGCGCGAGCGCCGACGAGAACCCGGAGCTGTTCTGGGCGCTGCGCGGCGGCGGCGGCAACTTCGGCGTCGTGACGTCGTTCCGCTTCCGAGCGCACCCCGTCTCCACCGTGCTCGCCGGTCCGACGTTCTGGCCGCTCGAGCAGACGCAGCGAGGTGATGCGCTTCTACCGCGAGTTCCTGCCCTCCGGCGCCACGCGAGCTGAACGGGTTCTTCGCGCTGATGACCGTGCCTCCCGCCGACTTCTTCCCGGCCGAGCTGCACCTGCGCAAGGTGTGCGGCGTGATGTGGTGCTACGTCGGCGGCCGGAGGACCGGCCGCCGAGCTGTTCGCGCCAGTGCAGGAGGTCGGGACGCCGCTGCTGCACGGCGTCGGCGCCGATGCCGTTCCCGGCGCTGCAGAGCCTGTTCGACGGCCTCTACTCCCCGGGGCTGCAGTGGTACTGGCGCGCGGACTTCGTGCGCGAGCTCCCGGACGCGGCAATCGAGCAGCACGTCGCGTTCGCGCGAGCAGCTGCCGACGCTGCACTCGACCATGCACCTCTACCCGATCGACGGGGCCGTGCACGACGTCGGCGGCCGCGACACGCCGTTCAGCTACCGCGACTGCAACTGGGCCGAGGTGATCGTCGGCGTCGACCCCGACCCCGCCAACGCCGGCGTCATCCGCGACTGGACCGTCGACTACTGGGAGGCCACGCACCCCTACTCGGCCGGCGGGGCATACGTCAACTTCATGATGGACGAGGGGCACGAGCGCGTGCGCGCGACCTACCGCGAGCAACTACGACCGCCTCGCCGCCGCCAAGGCGACGTACGACCCGGCGAACACGTTTCGCGTCAACCAGAACATCGAGCCGTCGATTGCGGTATGAGCTACGGCGCGCCGGCGCCCGGCGGCGGGAAGTACCCGGGTCCGCCCGCACCGCCTGGGAAACCGTGGAAGCCGTGGTGGGCGGCCTGGAGGCGTCCCGCCCACACCGCTTTGGCGCCGAGGTCGCCGGTCCTGAAGCACATGTAGCCGGCGCCGATCGCCAGCAACACGAGCGCGACGCGCAGCCCGGCGAACACCGACGGGGAGGACAGCGGACCGTCTACGATCCCCAGGCCGGTCGGCATCCCGCCCGAGATCCGCTGCGCGGCGAAGGTGACGATCAGCGTCGCAGTGAAAACCACGTAGATGTACGCCAGGTAGTGCGCGGCGTGCGAGTGTTCAGAGATCAGTTTGGCGGCCTGGCCCTGCAGATTCAGCGCGCGGCGCAGCGCGGCGCCGGCCTGCATCGTGAGGAAGATCGAGCTCATCGCGACGATCGACACCACCGCCAGCGCGATCCCGTAACGCGAGAGCCACTCCCGCTTGACCACGAAGACCACAGCGGTCACGATCGTGGTCGGGATCAGGATCACCGGCACGTGCACGAACAGCGGATGCGCGGGCAGGCCGCTGTAGATCGTGGTGATGCGGATCGGCAGCGTGAGGAAGCCGAGGAACCCGAGGAGCACCAGGACGAACTCGGCGCGTCGCCAGTCGACCCCGGCCCGGCCACCGGCGGCGATGCTTTCGGTTCCCATTCACCCGGAGGCTAGGAGCGGAAGGTAAGTCATCTCTAAATCCCACGTGAGAGCTCTGCGAGGATTGCCGGCCTGCTCAGAACAGGCGCTCCTGGGAGGCGCGTGGTCCGCTGGGTGGGCCGCTCGGCGCTGAGGGAAACCCTCTCCAGCGCCCGCTCGCTCCACCCGCACCCCGCCGCACCAGTCCCGCCAGGCGCTCACGCTCCTCGCGGGGGGCGTAGGCGCCGCGGCGGTACAGCTCCTGGTAGCGCCCCACCAGCTCGGGGCGCCGCGTCTGCAGCCACTGCATGAAGACGTCACGCACCTCGCCGCGCAGGTGCAGCGCCACTCCCCCGATGCTCTGCGCGCCCGCGTCCAGCGCGCCTTGCAGCAGCGGCTCCAACTGGTGGGGAGCGTCGTTGATCCCCGGCATCAGCGGGGCGACCAGCACGCCCGTCGGGATCCCCGCCCGGTTCAGCTCCGCCACCGCCTCCAGGCGCGCACGCGGGTGGGGAGTGTGCGGCTCGGTTGCACGCCATGCCCGCTCGTCGAGCGTGGGGATCGACAGGCTCGCACTGATCGTCGTCCGCTGCGCGATCTCGCGCATCAGCCCCAGGTCGCGCAGCAGCAGCGGCGACTTGGTCAGCACAGAACAGGGGTTGCCCGCCCCGTCCGCCGCGTCGCGCAGCGCCTCCCAGATGCCCTCCATCAGCCTGTAGCGGCCCTCCACCCACTGGTAGGGGTCGGTGTTGGTGCCAAGCGCCACGTGCTCCCCCCGCCACGACGGGCGCGCCAGCTCCGCACGCAGGACCTCCGGAGCGTTCACCTTGACCACGATCTCCCGCTCGAAATCCCGCCCCGCGTCGAAGCCGAGGTACGTGTGCGTCGGCCGCGCGAAGCAGTACACGCACGCGTGGCTGCACCCCCTGTAAGGGTTGACGGTCCAGCGGAACGGCATCCGCGAGCGCTCCGGCACACGGTTGAGCACCGACCGCGCCCGCACCTCGTAGAAGCGCATGTCGAGCGCCTCCGGCGCCTGGAAGCGCCGCACCACCGTCTCCTCGCGGTAGCCGGGCAGACGCCGCTGCTGGCCGATCTCCGATCGGTCCGCATCGAGGGTCAGATTGCTCCAGCGCACGAACGTATGTTCGCAGGCGAGGCGGACGGGTACGCCGCCCTCGCGGGCCGAGCCGAAGCTCTCATCGTACGGTCCGCGATAATGGCGATGAGCCCGTGAGCGTGCTCATCGTCTCCGCGCCGCGATCAAGCGACTACAACCCGATGGAGTGGACATGACCAGCACAATCGAGCAGTTGCAAGAGACGATCGCCGCCTATAACGACGCCTGGAACGCACACGACGTCGACCGGATCGCCTCGATGCACGCTCCGGACATGGTGTTCGAGAACCACACCGCCGGTGAGCGGGCCGAAGGCGCAGAGGCGCTCGCGCACATCGCCGGCATCTTCGAGTCGTGGCCCGACATCGAGTTTCAGACACGCAGGCTCTACGTGCGCGAGGACCTGGTGGTGCAGGAGTGGACCGCCAGCGCGACCCACGTCAAGCCGCTCAGCCGGGGTGAGATCGTGGCCGAGCCGTCGGGCAAGCGCATCGAGTGGGAGGGCATGGACGTGATCCCGTTCGAGGACGGCAAGGTTAAGCGCAAGGACGTTTACTCAGACTCTGTCTCGATCCTCCGTCAGGTCGGGCTGCTGTAACCCTGCTCCTCGGCAGCGCCGGACCGCCACCCACCGGGTGGCCGAGGCAGGTTCGTGACGCTCGCTCTGTGACGTGGTTGTTGCCTTACCACCCGATCGGGAAAGGGGGTTCGGATCGGGAAAGAGTTGTTATAGAAGCGTGATTCGAGTTGCACACTTCGATTCCCTCTGTCAGAATACGTCCATGCCCACCCCCCGCTTCCACCTCCCTCGCGCCTCCGCCCAGCACCAGTTGCGTGGCGGAACTCGTGCAGAGCACCGCGAGAACGCCCTCCCACTCCCAGAACCGCAGGGCGACTCTCCCTACCGCCTCGACCTCTCCGAGGTCCTCGGCGCTGCTGCGGTCACGGCGATCGAGCAGGCCGGCAAGCTGGTCTTTCACGCCGTCGGAGACAGCGGCGGAATCAAGCAGCCCGAATTTCAGGAGAACGTCGCCGCGGCGATGGAGCGCGACTTCACGGCGCTCGACCCGGCGCCGTCGTTCTTCTACCACCTCGGCGACGTCGTCTACTTCTACGGGCAGCGCGCGCTCTACTACGAACAGTTCTACGAGCCCTACATGCACTACCCTGCGCCGATCTTCGCGATCCCCGGCAACCACGACGGCGCCGTGACACCCGTGGGGGACGCCGAAGACCCACCGGAGCAGAGCTCGCTCGAAGGCTTCGTGAAGAACTTCTGCGCACCGGCCGGCACGCACACGCCCGAGGCCGCCGAGTCCCCGCGCGAGGCCATGACCCAGCCGAACGTCTACTGGACCCTCACGACACCGCTCGCGACGATCGTCGGGCTCTACACGAACGTCCCCGAGCACGGCGAGGTCGACGCCGATCAGGTCGCGTGGGTCGCCGAGGAGGTCGCCGCGGCTCCGACGGACAGGGCGCTGATCGTCGCCGCTCACCATCCCGTCTACTCCGCCGACCAGTTCCACGGCTCCAGCCCGAACATCGGCGCGATCCTCGACGCAGCGTTCGCGCAGGCGAACCGCGCCGCCGACCTCGTCCTCAACGGACACGTCCACAATTACCAGCGCTTCACGCGCCAGTACGAGGGCAAACCGATCACCTACATCGTCGCGGGAGCCGGCGGCTACCACAACCTGCACCACATGGGCAAGGTCAACGGTCAGCCGCCGCCACCCGAATGGCAGGACGAAGAACTCGGTGTCGTCCTCAACGCCTACAACCAGGTCGACTTCGGCTACCTCACGCTGACAGTCACCAAAGACGCGATCGAGGGCATCTACAACGCTGTGCCAAAGCCCGGATCGCCGGGCGGCACCGTGCAGGCCCCAATCAGCGACAGCTTCACGATTCCGCTCTCAGGATGAGCTGACCCGAGCGCGCCGCGCCGGCGAGAACGGCCGCGGCGAGAGTCGCGTGGGAGAATCCCGCGGTGCCCACTCAGCTCAGGTACGTCGACCCCAACCGCCCGCGCAGCTCCTTCAGCCACGCATACGCCTCATTCTCCGCCACCCGAGTGGGACGGTTCATCTCGACCAACGTCGTGTGGAAGGTCGATCCGTACCTGATGCGAGCGACCCGGGGCCGCTTCGGCATGGGCCTCATCCTCCCCACCGCCCTGCTCGAAACCCGGGGCGCGAAGAGCGGCGCGAAGCGGCGTAACGCGGTCATCTACTTCCACGACGGAGACCGGGTCACGATCGTCGCCTCGAGGGCCGGGGACGAGCGGCACCCAGCGTGGTTTCACAATCTTCGGGCCCACCCCGACGTCACCTTCGGTGGCAGCCCCATGCAGGCGACGGTGGTCAGCGACGAAGCTGAGCGCGCCAGGCTGTGGACGCTCGCCGACCGTGTGTTCGCGCCCTACGCAACGTACCGTCGAGAAGCAGCGAAGGCGAACCGGACGATCCCGATCGTCCAGCTCACCGCGCGCGAGCCGGACGCCGTCGCGTAGCCCTACTCGCTCGCGAGCGCGCTCAGCACGTCCAGGCGCGCGGCGCGGCGCGCGGGGGCCTGGGCGGCGAGCAGGCCGGCGAGCGCGGCGGCGATCAGCAGCACGATCAGCGTGCCCACCGGGATCGAGAGCACGTAGCCCGAGCCCGACAGCGCGAAGGTGGTGACGAGGATCGCCCCGACCACCCCGATCACCAGCCCGAGGATGCCGCCGATCATCGCGGTGATCAGCGACTCGTAGCGGATCATCTGGCGGATCTGGCGGCGGGAGGTGCCGATCGCGCGCATCATCCCCAGCTCGTGGGTGCGCTCGTAGATCGAGAGCACGAGCGTGTTGACGATGCCGAACAGCGAGACGACCACCGACAGCGCGAGCAGCACGTAGACGAGCAGCAGGAACTTGTTGACTTTGCTGTTCTGTTCGCTGGTGTACTGCGCCGCGGTCTGCGCGTGGGTCTGCGGGAAGCTGCGGCGCAGCAGCGCGTGGATCGAGCTGTCCACCGCGGCGCCGTCGGCGCCGGGGGCGTAGGCGACGAAGTCCACCCCGTCTTCGCGCTGCCCGAACGCCGCGCGCGCCAGCGAGCGCGAGATCGTGAGGTTGGAGAGCAGGCCGATCACTTCTTCTTTGACCACGCCCGCGATCGTCAACGTCACCCTGTGCCGCGAGGGCGTCAGCACCGACAGGCGCTGCCCCACGCGCAGGTGGTGGGCGCTCGCGAACTTCTCGCGTGACGATCGTGCCCCGACTGCCCGAGCGTGGCGAGCGTCGCCGCCGAGCCGTGTTCCCATTCGATCTTGTACATCCTCCCGAACGATTCGGGTTCGATCGCGGTGACGCGGCTTTCTTCGTCGATCACCGGCGCGCCCGGTTGCGCGAGGTCGCGCACCCTGGCCTTCGTGAAGGCGATCGCGGTGACCGCCCCCACGCCGTGGATCGTCCTCAGCGCCGGTGCCACCGTGGCGGGGACGCCCCCCTGGCCCTGCGTGTTCTGCACGATCAGGTTGCCGGCGAAGGAGCGGTTGACCGCACGGTCGATCGTCGCGTTGGTGCCGGCGGCGAGCACCGAGATGAAGGCGACCAGCCCCAGCCCGACGGTCAGCGCGAGCGCGGTCACGAGCGTGCGGCCGGGCTGGCGGATCGAGTTCTCGCGCGCGAGGCGGGCGGTGATCCCGCGCCAGCTCACCAGCCAGCCGATCGCGCCGGCGAGCGCCGGCACGACCCGGTGGTGGCGGGGTGGGCGCTCGCCGGGGCGCCGCAGCCGCGCCCACAGACGCCAGGCGCGCACGGCGAGCACCACGAAGACCAGTAGCGCGATGCCGCCGCCGACGACGATCCTCAACCCCACCACGACCACGAGGTACAGCGCGAAGCGGAGCATCAGCGCCCGCCGGGTGGGCAGCGGCCGGGGCGGGATCTGCACGCCCTCGCGCATCGCCGCGATCGGCGGCACGCGCGTGGCGCGCAGCGCCGGGAAGAAGCCCGCGAGCACCGTGACGGCGATGCCCACGCCGAGCGAGACGATCACGGTGCGCGCCTCCAGCACCGTGCCGTTGTCGGGCAGGTCGGCGCCGAACGCCTTGAACAGCCCGTCGAGCGCCGGCGCGAGGGCGATCCCGCCGCACAGCCCGATCACCGCTCCCACAACGCCGAGCAGCAGCCCTTCCTCGACGACCGCGCGCATGATCTGCCCGCGCGAGGCGCCGAGCGTGCGCAGCAGGCCGAACTCGCGGGTGCGCTGGGCGACGGTGATCGAGATGGTGTTGAAGATGATGAACGCGCCCACGACGAGCGCGACGTAGGCGAAGATCAGCAGGAAGGTGCGCAGGAAGCCGAGCTCTTCTTCGAGGTTGGCGGTCTGGTTGGCGGCTTCTTCGGCGCCGGTGCGCACCTTCAGCGTCGCCGGCAGCGGCGGCGCGGATGCGGGCGGCCAGTTCCGTGGGTGCGGTGCCGGGGCCGGCGGCGACGTTGATGCTGTCGTAGACGCCCGGTTCGCCCGCGACGTACTGTGCCTGGCTGGGGATCAGGAGCGCGACGGTGGTGCCGCCGAAGGATTCGCTGCCCGCGAACTTCGCGATGCCCGCGAGCGTGTAGCGCCGCGCCGGCGAGGCGGCCCGCGATCACGATCTGCTGGCCGAGCCGCAGATGGTTGCGCTTGGCGCTCGCCTGGTCGATCGCGACCTCGTCGGCGGCGCGCGGCAGATGGCCCTGCGTCGCGGTGAACGCCTCGAAGCGCGGCGGCTGCAGGGCATCGACGCGTCCCGGCGCCCCGCCGCCGGTGAGCCGTTTGCCGCCGGTCGTGAGCAGCGCCGCCTGGCTGGAGATGGCGCCCGCGGCCGCCGCCACGCCTGGCACCGCGCGCACGCGGGCGAGCGTCGCCCGGTTGAGCACGGAGACTTCCGAGCCGCCGAGCGTTTCCTTTTCGGTGACGACCACCGCCTTGTTGGCGTAGGCGGTGGCGAAGACTTCCGCGAAAGCGTGGTTGATCGTGTCGGTGAGGATGTAGGTGCCGGCCATCAGCGCCACGCCCAGGGCGATCGCGATCGCCGTCAGCAGCACGCGCAGCTTGCGCTGCACGAAGCCGCGCAGCACCAGCTTGAACATCAGCCTCGACCTCCGCGTACCGACCCATGGCGGCCCCTGGTCGTCCCTGCACAGTGGCCCCGGAGGATCGACCCGGCACCGTCCCCGAACATCAGCCCACGGCCTTCATCAGATCCAGCGCCTGCTCGGCGCTCGTCGCCTCACCGTCGTGCACGATCCTGCCGTCGGCCAGCACCAGCAAACGGTCGGCGAACGACGCCGCGTGGGCGTCGTGGGTGACCATCACGACCGTCTGGTCGAAGTCGTCGACCGCGTGGCGCAGCAGCGCCAGGACGTCGCCGGAGGATTTGGAGTCGAGGTTGCCGGAGGGCTCGTCGGCGAACACGACCGCGGGGCGCGAGATCAGCGCGCGCGCCACCGCCACACGCTGCTGCTGGCCGCCGGAGAGCTCCGCGGGGCGGTGGCCGAGCCGGTCGCGGATGCCGACCGTGTCGATCAGCCGATCGAACCACTCGCGGTCGACCTCGCGCCCGGCGATCGACAGCGGCAGCAGGATGTTCTCCTCGGCGCTCAACACCGGCAGCAGGTTGAACGTCTGGAAGATGAAGCCGATGCGGTCGCGGCGCAGCTGTGTCAGCGCGCGGTCGTCCAGCTCGGTCAGCTCCACGCCGCCGACGCTGACCGTCCCGAAGGTCGGGCGATCGAGGCCGGCGAGCAGGTGCATGAGCGTCGACTTGCCCGACCCCGACGGACCCATGATCGCCGCGAAGCGCCCGGTCGGGAAGTCCACCGTGACCCCAGCGAGAGCGTCTACGGCCGCCTCGCCCTCGCCGTAGCGACGACGCAGATCCCGCGCCTGCACGATCGTCGGTGAGACCCCATCCACCTCCTCGGGAGTGGTCGCCGATTGGTTCGTGGACATGCCGCCATGCTATTCACCAACATGGGAGCTGTCCTCCCCCTGGGTCACGCCGCCCCGATGACCTTGGGAGATCGACCTCGCAGTCAGCCTCTCCTGCTGTCAGTTCGCCATCGGTGGTCGTGCCCCGACCGCCTTGGACGCTGCCGCCAGCTCGCCGCGGAGGGCCTTCAGCGCAGCGACGTAAATCTCCGAGAACGTCGGGAACGGCTGGATCGTGTCGGCCAGGACGTCGAGTGGGATGTGGGCGCGGATCGCGAGTGTCGCCTGCTGCAGCCACTCGCCCGCCTCGGGGCCGAGCGCGTAGGCGCCCGTCAGCCGCTCGCCGTCGCTGAGCAGCGTCAGGAAGCCGTTGCTGTCGGCGTAGGCGCGCGTGTAGGTGGCGGTCTTCGCCACCTCCGACAGCGGGACCGTGGCGCTGAAGCGCCCGGTGGAAGCGCCCACCGCCGCGGCCTGCGGGTCCGTGTAAACCACGCGCGGGACGGCCTCGTAGTTGGCCTTGCGCGGCTCGCCGAGGATATTCGCGGCGACCACCTCGCCCTGGTACTTGCCGACGTGGGTCAGCGGCCAGAGGCCGTTGACGTCGCCGATCGCCCAGAGCTGCTCGGCTACGCGCAGGTGCGCGTCGACGGGAACGCCGTGGGCGTCCGGCTCGACGCCGACGGTCTCCAGGCCGAGCCCGCGCACCCGCGGACGCCGGCCGGTCGCGACGAGCAGCCGCTCACCGCGCAGCTCGCGCCCGTCGTCGAGCTCGAGGACGTACTTCTCGCCCTCGCCTCGTGCGGCGGTCACTTTCGCGGACAGGACGAGCTCGATGCCCTCGCGACGCAGAACCTCTCCCAGTGCCTCACCCAGAGGCGCCGGCTCCCGGGCAAGCACGTGCTCGGCCGCATCGATGACCACCGCCTCGCCGCCGAGTCGACGAACGGCCTGCGCCATCTCCACGCCGACCGGCCCGCCACCGAGGATCAGCAGGCGGCGCGGAATGGCCTTCATCGACGTCACCTCGCGGCTGGTCCAAACGCCGTCGAGCTCGCGCAACCCGGACACGGGCGGCACAAACGGGTCGGCACCGTTGGCGAGAACCACGTGGTCGGCGGTGTGCCGTACGCCGTCGACCTCGACGACGCCCGGGCCGGCGAGCCGGCCGCTGCCGCGCAACAGGTCGATGCCGCGGCCGGCCAGCCAGCGCTCCTGCCCGGCGTCGGAGTAGTCGGAGACTATGAAGTCCCGCCAGGCGAGCGCCGCCTCGACATCGACCTCGGCGCTCGCGGCGGCCTCGCGCGCCGCGTGGACGGCCTCGCCCGGGCGCAGCAGCGTCTTCGACGGGATGCAAGCCCAGTACGAGCACTCCCCGCCCACGAGTTCGCGCTCCACGACGGCCACGCGCAGGCCGCCCTCCGCCAGTGCACCCGCACAGTGCTCGCCCGGCGAGCCGCCGCCGAGCACGATCACGTCGTAGTCGCTGCTCACCTCGACACTGCTCGTCTCGCCTCCATCGGTTGACGGCGCCGCAACACGGCGACGCGTTTCGAGGATCCGCCCGGCGCGAGATGGCGACGGCGGGAAGACCGACGCTGCTCCCAGCGCCAGCTCAAGACGACACGTCCGCCGTGACGATCCATGTCGACGCTGGGGCCGTGACCCCGTCGGGTCCGTCCCATTCGGCCAAGCCTTCGCGCAACGCATCCGCGACGGGCTCGTGGAGGTGCGCCGCTCGCTCGCCCGCGAGACGCAGGATCTCTCCGGCGGGCCCAATGCTCATGACGAGCTCCACGGCCTCCTGCAGGTCAGAGCCGATCGTGATCGGCATGTCACAGCGTCGCAGCGCAACGTTGTGGAAGCCGGCGCTCAGCAGGATCCCGCTCGTCGTGTCGGCGTTGGCCATCGAGAATGGCCCCGGGCCGCAGGTCGGCTCGTCGTACTGCTCGGGCTTGGTGACGAACCGCTCGGTGATCGTCTGGGCGCGATAGAGCCAGTCGTTCTCGACCTTTGTCCGCCAGACGACCATGACGAGCCTGCCATCCGGGCGCAACGCTTCACGCACGTTGCGCAGCGCCGCGACCGGATTGGCGAAGAACATCGTTCCCATCCGCGAGAACGCAAGCTCGAAGCGCTCGCCGAAGACCGTGTTCTCGATGTCGGCCACCTCGAAACGCACGTTGTCGATGCCGGCCTGCGCGGCCTCGCGCTTCGCGGTCTCGATGAACCGCGGCGCGGCATCGACGCCGAGAACCTCCCCCGTCGGCCCGACGAGACCCGCTATCCGCTGGCTCGTGTCACCGAAGCCACAGCCGATGTCCAGCACGCGCTCGCCGGCACGTGGCGGAACAAGGCGCAGGGCCTCCTCGCCGTGCGCGCCGAGCCCCGTCGTCATGAGATGGCGAAAACGGACGAACGCCTCAAACAGCGGCCCGTCCCAAGCCCGGATCGCCTCCTCGTTGGTAGACATGAGCTGCTCCACATCTGACATGGTAACTCACCGATGGAGGTCACCGATGGAGGCATATGAGGCGACGCGCCGGCGTCATATTGAACATCTGCTGCCCCAGATCGGCGAGCCCCCGGCATCGCCGACCACAGCGCACTCGTCGACCGCATGGTCCAGTGGAGCCGTCTGGAAGCTGGTAGGTGGCACACTGGCATGGTGCATTCGAGCCTGCGCGCTGGGCGCGTGACATTGCGGCCCTTGGAAGACGGCGAGGTTGACCGGCTCGCAGCCATTCTGACGCGCCCCGGCGTGCGGGAGTGGTGGGGCTCACTCGATGATCCCGAGCACACGCGCGAGGGGCTTGACAACGACGGCGCTGCGTTTGCGATCGAAGTCGACGGTACGCTGGCTGGGTGGCTTGGATACAACGAGGAGACCGATCCCGACCACCGCCAGGCCAGCCTAGACATCTTTCTGGCGCCCGAGTATCAAGGCCAACGGTTGGGACCCGCTGCGCTGCGGCTCGCTGCGGAATGGTTCTTCTCTCAGCGCGGACACCATCGCCTCACGATCGACCCAGCGTGCGACAACGCACGCGCGATTCGCGCATATGCACTGGTCGGTTTTCGCCCGGTGGGGGTAATGCGCTGCTACGAACGTGGCGCCGATGGCCGCTGGCACGACAACCTTCTAATGGACCTGCTAAGCGAAGAGTTGTGGGGTGACGATCCGCCCGTTGACCGAGGAGGACCGTGATGCGGAAGCTGATCTACTCGATGACTGTGTCGCTAGACGGCTACATCGCCGGACCCGATGGGTCGATCGACTGGTCGGTACCCGACGAGGAGCTGTTTCTGTTCCACACCCAGCAGGTGCAGGAAACCGATGTGCATCTCTGCGGACGGCGACTCTACGAAACGATGGTCTACTGGGAGACCGCTGAGGAGAGTGCGCTGGCGGTAGAGCACGTCAAGTTCGCCCAAATCTGGAAGGCCCTGCCGAAGGTCGTGTTCTCCACGACGCTTCAGAGCGTGGTGGGCAACACCAGGCTGGCCACCGGCGGTGTCGGCGAGGAGGTCTCGAGGCTCAAGGAACAGCCCGGAAAGGACATCGCCGTCGGCGGCGCCGGCCTCGCCCGTGCGTGTATGAAGCTGGAGCTGATCGACGAGTGGCGGCTGTTCGTCAGCCCGGTCCTACTCGGCAGCGGCACGCCCTACTTCCCGACCCTGGACGAAAAAATCAACCTGGAGTTGGTCGAGACGAAGACGTTCGGCTCCCGCGTCGTTTACCTTCGCTACCGGGTCGCTACCGCAAGTGAGCAGGGTCAATGAGAGATAGTCCTACGTTCTCAACAAAAGGAGATGACATGGCGGCAGAGATGCCTGTTGGAGAACTCCACGCCGGGTCCAGCTGATCGACGCTGAATATGTCGGCCCGTGGGAGCTTCCGGTACTTGGCGCGGTCACTGCTCCCACCGCCGTGCTGATCCGGCCCGACGGACACGTTGCCTGGGTCGGAAAGCCAGCCGCCCCGGGCCTGCCTGACGCACGCCATCTGGTTCGGACCGCCGACTGCGGCATAGCGCCCGGCCCGCGAGGCGAACCGTGCGTCACGTTTCACGGTCCGGTGACACATTGAGGGTGAGATGGCCGATGCTGGGGAGTTCGATGACCTCTACCGCCGAGAGAGCGAGGGGGTGCTCGTGTTCTTCGCCCGTCGGACGCTCGACTCCGAGATGGCGTTGGACTTGACGGCGGAGACGTTTGCCCAGGCGTACCTCGGCTGGCGAGGGCTGCGCGGCGACTCGCGCGAGGAGCGCCAGGCGTGGCTGTACACGATCGCCCGCCGGCGGCTGTCGCGCTACCTGCGCCGTGGCCGCGTCGAGCGGCGACGGCGCTGCTGCGCCTCGGGATCCAGACTCCGGTCGCGCACGAGGACGACCTGGCGCTGATCGAGGAGCGAGCGGGGCTTGGCGCAGCTGCGCGCGGCGCTGGGCGGCGAGCTCGTGCGCCTGAGCGCCGAGCAGCGGCGGGCGCTTCGAGCTGCGGATCGTGCAGGAGCGGCCCTACGCCGAGGTCGCGCGCGACCTCGGGCATCTCCGAGCCGGCTGCGCGGGCGCGCGTGTCGCGCGGGCTTGCGCGCGCTGAGCCGCGCGCTGGACGTCCAGCTCGCCACGGGGGAGCGTCGTGAGGCGAGCGCCACTGCCCGTGCTCGACGCGCTCGGCGGTGAGTTCCGGCGGCTGGGCGAGCCACCGCGAGCCGTCGTGCCGCGCACGCACGCGGCGGACGCTGCTGCTCGCGGTCGTGCTGGTGCTGCTGCTGGCTGGCGTGGCCGCGGCGGCGATCCTGATCACGCAGGGCGAACCGCTGCCGGCGCCCCACACGTGGACCTGCAGTCGAGCGGGGTGCCGATGCCTGCGACAGCGCGGCTCGCCGGCCTCGACGCGCCCGACCCGAACCCCGCCGAACCGCCGTGGGACATCCGTCATTTCGCGCACGCGCGCCGGCGAGACGTGCACCGCTGTCGGGCAGGTGCTGGGCGGCCAGTTCGGCATCGTCGGCCTCGACCACGTGTTCCGCGCGCTGCCGCTCGGCGGCGTCGATGCGTGTGGCGTGGACGCTCCCGACGGGCCGGTGCTGGCGGGCGCGCAGGGTGTTCGTGGGAACGAGCACGAGGGCGCGCGGACGGTCGTCAACGGCGTCGCGGGCGCGGGCGCGCGGTCGGTGACCGTGTACGGACCGGGCGGAGCGCGCAGCGCTGCGGCTCGGGCCGGAGGGGAGCTTCCTCACCGTCTACGCGGGCTACGTGGAAGAAGTGCGCCCGCGGGTGGTCGTCGTCACGCGCGACGGCGCCAGCCACACCGTCGCGTTCGCCCAGTCCTCGGCGTTCGAAGTCGCTGATCCCGACGGCGGCTCGCCGTGGGAAGTCAGCGGCGAAGCGCGACCTCGGACCGGGTGCGTACCCGGAAGAGAACTGCGCGCAGGCATCACAGGAGCTCGGGCGCGGCGACCCCAGCCGCTTCGAAGCACCGCTGACGCCGCAGGTGTGCGGTCGCCTGGGCGAGCGACCCACTGTTCGTGCTGGTGCGCCGCTTCGTGCCCGGTTCGGGCGAACACACCGGGTACCCGTGGGGCAACAACCGGGCGCGCACACTGGTCTACGGAGCGGCGGCGCCGCGGGTGGCCTCGCTGACCTTGAGCGGCGCGGGCGCACCGCGCCGGCTCGTCGTCGACCCACACGGCGGCGTGTTCCTGGCGGTGCTCGACGGGCACGTGGATCCCCGTTCGCTGACGCTGACCGCGCGCCTGCGCGACGGGCGGACAATCAGCTACCGCCGCTCGACCAACCTGCTCGAACCCTCGTACACGCCCGTCGAAGGCCCGGCAAGCAAGACCAGCCGACCCCTGCACGAACCGCCGGTGCCCGCCTACCGCAACCCGCTCCCCGCCAAACAGGCTCTGCCCGCCCCGCCCGATGTCCCGTTGCCGAGCACGGTGCGCGAGACGCTGCGGGCCAAGGACCCGGCCGGTGGACCGGAGTGGGCGCTGCGCAGCTGGCAGGGCCTGCCAAACCCCCGCGCGAACTTCGGTGACGGCTATCACCCGACACGCATGTTGTGCACGCAGGTGGGAGTCGTCCGTCACGGCCGACTGGTCGAGCCTCGCCCCTACTCGGCGCCCCTGACGCTGAGCGTCGGGCAGGAGTACGGCGCCAGCGTCGGCGGCTGCAACGAACCGAAGGACCTCGCCCGCTTCGGACCGCTGGCCGAAACCGTCAGCTACGTCGCCGACCCTTACGCATATGCACCGCGACCGCTACGCACGGTCGTCAGCGGTTTGCTGGGACTCGACGCGACGCACCCGGTCCTGCTCGGCGCCGGCGCGCCTCGCCCCCTCGCACTCGACGCGAACCACGCGTTCCTCGCGGTGCTGCCGGGGCGCTACTGGGATGCGCCACTGCGGATCTCGGCCACGATCGACGGACGGACCGTCGGCGCTCGCGCCGTGCAGGAAGGCAGGCCGGGGCCGGGGGTACCGGCTACACCGCAGTCGCGCGCGCCCGACCCCGACGGTGGCGCGCCGTGGGGGTTCGCGGCCGGCCGCAACGGGTCACGCGCCTACGGACGCATCATCGAAGGACGGTTCGCAACGATCGACGCGCAGAGCGGCGCCCTGCGCTACGGGCTGCAGGGATCGAGCAGCGGCGGGGGCGCGCCGCTCAAGCGCAGGCCTGCGCCCGTGCGCTTCGAAACCGAGGGCGGCCCTGAATACAACCTGTCGGGAGAACTCACGAACGCGCTGCCGCCTCCCGAGATTGAGCGGCGCACGCTACCCGGCCGCACGATCGTCACCGGCACGGCCGAAGCCGACGTCGTCTCCATCACACTGGCCACGCCCCGCGATGTGCGCACGCTGCGTCCGAGCGGACCCGAGCACACGTTCATCGTCGTCTACGACGGGCAGTTTTTCCGCGGCGCCCTCACCGCGACCGTCGAGCTGCGCGACGGGCACACGGTCACTGAGCCCGTGCCCAACGGCCCCGGCGGGAACATCGGCCTGGTGGGGCGGACACCGTCGCTCGCGGCGCGACTGCGATCGGACGAGGTCACGCTCAGGGGTATGCGCAGCCGGGTCGCGAGGGCCGAGCGCGCCAACCCTCGCCAACGTAAGCAGCTCCTCGGCGACGCGCCGCTTGCACGGATTGTGCAGGGCCTGCAGGGGATCCAGGCGATCGTCGCGACCGAGCAGGCGCGCGCCGCCTACGTGCAGGCCCATCCGGGCATCCTGTCGGGTGAATAATCGGCGACCGTCCTCAGCGTCGACGCCGCCGGTCGAACTGGGCGATCCGACCCGCGGTCGGGAGCGCGTTCCCCAACTCGGCCGACTACCGCAGGTGAGCAGCCGCCGGCGCGCGGATGGGCTGATGAGCGGATGAGCGGACTACGACTCCGCGTCCAGTGCGCCCGCCAGTGCTGTGACTCGCCGCGCGAGGTCATCGCGGGTAGCCCTCACCTCGGAGAGGGGGCGGCCCCGGGGGTCGGGCAGGTCCCAGTCTACGTAGCGCTTGCCAGGGATGTAGGGGCAGGCGTCGCCGCAGCCCATCGTCACGATCAGGTCGGCCTGTGCGGCGAGCTCGCGGGTGAGCAGCTGGGGTCGGCGGTCGGACAGGTCGATGCCGAGCTCCCGCATGACCTCGACGACCTCGGGGTGGACGTGCTCTGCCGGGGTGGTGCCGGCGGACAGGGCAGTGTGTCGTCCGGCGGCAGCGCGCTCGAACAGCGCCTGGCTGATCTGCGAGCGCCCGGCGTTGTGCAGGCACACGAACAGGACGCTCGCCATCAGCCGGAGACCTCCTGGCGGTGTGGCAGGAGGATCGCTTCTGCGTCGGCCGGTGTCACGTCGGGGTAGAGGACTCGCAGCAGCGCAAGCGCCGCGAGGCACCCGGCGAGCTGGGCGATCACGTACCCGGGCACGGAGGCGGGGGCAATGCCGGCGAACGTGTTGGAGAACATGCGCCCGACGGTGATCGCGGGGTTGGCGAAGCTGGCCGAGCTGGTGAAGAAGTAGGCGGCGCCGATGTATGCGCCGACCGCGGCGGGGATGGTGTCTGCGCGTTTGGTGCGCGCGAGCGAGAAGATGACCAGCAGCAGCCCAGCGGTGGCGATCACCTCGGAGAATAGGTGCGCGGGCGAGGCGCGGTGGTGCACGGAGATGCTGAGGGCGGCCAGGGAGAACATGCCGTTCGCGACAGTGGCGCCGAGCACGCAGCCGGCGACCTGAGCGGGGATGTAGAGGATTGCGTCACGCCGGCGGATGCCGCCGAAGGTCGCGTCGGCGAGCGAGACCACGGGGTTGAAGTGCCCGCCTGAGACGGGACCGAACATGAGGATGATCGCGAACAGGCCCGCCGCGGTGGCGGCGGCGTTCTCGAACAGCTGGAGACCGACGTCGGTTGGGGAGAGCGTCTGCGCCGCGATGCCCGAGCCGATCACGAGAGCGGCGAGGAACGCCGAGCCCAACAGCTCGGCGAGCAGCCGGCGAGCAAGCGGAGGTGTACCCATTTCGCGGATCGTATTACATCGACACCCATCATTTCAATTGGTATACGTATATAGATGCACGTCGATTTGGAGTTCTCACCGAAGCAGAAGCGGGCGGCCGGAGCGCTGTTGCGAGCCCGTCGTCTCTCCCGACGTGGACCGTGAGGCCGCACGGACCGTAGGGATCTTTTGGGATCGTCCACGTGTGTGGACACGCCAACCACGGCCGTGTGCGCGGGGCGTCCGTGCCCCGCGTCGGCGGCTCGGGTGAAATCAACTGGAACTGCTGGGCGCGCCGGCCTTGCCCTTGGCCTTGCGCGCGGCTGAGTGCTCGGCCTGCTTCTCACGCGCTTCGCCGTAGGACTGCGCGACGAGCGTCTTGCCGCCCGTCCAGCCGAACGCTCGGACGAGCACCACGATCGCAAAGAGGATGCCCCAGGCCGTGGTCACGAGCTGCTGGGACACGGAGTAGGCGGTCGCGTTGGACGTGCTGGTGACGCCCTTCAGCGAGAGCACGTTGAAGCCCTGCACGACGCCCGCCCCGCCCGGGGTCACCGAGCTGACGTTCGCGATCGAGTTGCCGGCCACCACACGCATGAGGATGTGAAAGCTGACGGGGATGTTGTAGGCCGACAGGAACACGGCGATCACCCCCAGCATCGCCACCCAGCTGATCGCCTCGGGAAGCACGACGCGCCCGAGGAAGGCGCGGCGGTGGACGAGGATCTGCCCACCCACCTTTGCCTGGGCCCACCACTGCTTGACGCGCTGGCGCAGCACCCGGGCCACGAGGTACAGGAGCGTGGCGAGACCGACGAGCAGGATCGCGGTGGCCCACGGGTGTTCGGTCACGAAACCCAGCTGGAGCGAGAACGACCCGCCGACCGTCAGGAAGAGGTACACGTAAACGAACGTGCCGATCAGGGTGAAGAAGATCTTCTCGACCGCCATCCCGGCGAGCACGCCCGCGAACGTGGCGGCAGCGATGATCGTCGTGAACATCAGCAGCATCACCAGCGTGCCGAGGTTGGCCGGCAGGACGGAGTTCAGCGCGACAGCCGCCGCGTAACACGCCAGGATCTGGATCCAGCGGACGTCGGAGTCGGGGTAGCCGTAGCGCAGGATCGAGTACCAGGCGTACGCGGTCGCGGTCGTCTGCAGCGTGAGCAGCACCAGCGCCGCGATCACGGAGCCGAGCGGGATGCTCGTGACGATGCTCCAGATGTGTTTGCACCAGCCGGTCACATCCCAGCCCGCAAGCGTCGCGGCGGCGCCGAGCACGACGAGGACCAGCGCGCCGATCAGCAGGCGTCTCAGGTGAAGCCGCCCGCGCCACGTCGCGAGTGCCGGAGTGCTTGCCACCGACCGATCTTATGCCCAAGGGCCCTCGGCGCATGCGCCGAGGGCAGGGGTCGCACATGTGCGCGCTGGCCAAGCAAGAGAAATTGAGTTCAACATGAATGGATGATCATACCACTATTAACAGGAAGAATCAAAAATGATAAAACTCTGCGACCTCAACCAGGCAGCAAAAGAAAAATTACCCCCCACAACAGCGGACAAGTCGGGCATAGGAGTTCATTACATCGACGCGTTCATCAAACCAATGAACACAAAGATCGAGAATGATGTTCGCGTTGCGTGCAAACGCAAAGGATTAAAAATTACGCTTACGGTCGGCGCGAAAAAAGGGGAGGGATTGATGAGGAGGCTCGACGTGAGCCGTGATCCGGTGGTGATGCTGCAGGCGGCTCTTCAGGAAGCGGCAAGGGGTGCGGGGGTTGAACTTAAAATTACGGACACTGAAATATTTGTTAACACCGCTACAAACGGATGATGGAATGTTGGAATTATGGAATGGTGGAACGATAGAATGATGCGCGGTTTTCACAGGCCTTCCGGATCGACAGGCTCGCTGCTATTATATACATCGCCATCAAAGATCACATGCTTTTCTTTTCGGAGATTTGATACACTCTGCAGCGGTGAATGCCGGGTAAGGATGAATCGGCTTCGGTACCCGGGCTTAATCAGTCCAAATTGATCCTTGAACGCGAGGGCATAACTGCTGCTTTCGGTCGCAGCTCAAGAACCTGTAGCGAAGACAGGCCTGCATTTCCCATCAAACATAATTCATCAATCAACCCAAAGCCATGCCGGACTCCCACGGCCCCCGCGTCGCTCCCCGCAATGATCGGAACGCCGAGCCTAGCGGCTTTCAACAGGCTCGACGAGTGCCGATCGAGAATATTTTTCAGGTTAGAAACTACCTTGTCATCCCAGCCCATGCGGT
>CAVRGU010000009.1:0-67809 GCA_963720795.1 uncultured Solirubrobacterales bacterium
TGAGCGCCGCGTGGAGGGAGTGCGCGGCGCCGACGTGCAACTCGCCGAGGGGTACCTCGCACTTGCGCCGCTGCACCTCGGCACGGGTGGTGGGCAGGATCTCCCTAGAGTACGGTAGGCGTACCGGTGCCAGCGCCAGCCTGCTCGTGCACTGGGCACTCACGCGGGAGCCTCCGCGGGGACTGCCGGTGGGTAGCCTGCGCGTACGCCTGCAGGGGGGGCCGCACGCAGCCGCGCCGCGTCGGCGAGCGCGGCGCGGGCGGCCTCGATGCCCTCGGCGATCGACGCCGTGGCACCGGCGGCGTACAGCGCGGCACCGGCGTTGGCCAGCAGCGAGGTCGGTCGGCGCGCCGCGCGCCGCCTGCTCGCCGGCGAGGATCGCGAGGGTGACGGCGGCGTTCTCGCGGGGGTCCCGCCAGCGAGCGCGGGGTCTCCGCGGCAGCGGGGCGAGGCCCAGGTCCGCGGGGCGTAGCGTGTAGCGGCGCAGCCCCCGCCGTCGAGCTCGACGACGCGCGTGGGGCGCCGAGATGGAGACCTCGTCGAGGCCGTCCTCGCCGGCGACGACGCAGCGCGCGCTCGAGGCCCGAGCAGCGCGAGCGCGCCGGCGATCGTCTCCAGGAAGCGGGGTCGGAGACGCCGATCAGCTGCCGCGTGGCGCCGGCGGGGTTGGTCAGCGGGCCGAGGAAGTTGAAGATCGTGCGCACCGCCAGCTCGCGCCGCACCGGCACGACGTAGCGCGTCGCCTGGTGGTGGGCGGGCGCGAACATGAAGCCGAAGCCGGCCTCCTCGATGCACCGCGCCACCGCCCGGGGTCGAGGTCGATGCGCGCGCCGAGCGCCTCCAGCACGTCGGCCGAGCCCGGACAGGCTCGGTGGCGGAGCGGTTGCCGTGCTTGGCGACCGCGCAGCCGGCGCCCGGCGGCGATCAGCGCCGCGGTCGTGGAGACGTTGAAGGTGCGCCGCCCGCCGCCGGTGCCGGCGGTGTCGAGCAGGTCCTCGCGCGTCGCTCGGCACGGGCGCGGCGAGCTCGCGCATCGTGCGCGCCAGGCCGGCGAGCTCCTCCACGGTCTCGCCCTTCGTGCGCAGCGCGATCAGGAAGCGCCGCGATCTGCGTCTCCGAGGCGTCGCCGCGCATGATCTCGCGCGAGCACCTCGGCGGCCTTGCTCTTCGCTCAGGTCCTGGCGCGATGCGAGCGCGTCGATCGCGCCGTGGTGAGGATCGGGTCTGGGCATCAGCTCGAGGAAGTTCGTCAGCAGCTACCTGCCCTGCTTCGGTGAGCACCGACTCGGGGTGGAACTGCACGCCCTCCGCGGGCAGCTCGCGGTGGCGCAGCGCCATCAGCACGCCGCCGCCGCGGCCGACGCCTCCAGGCAGTCGGGCAGCTCGGCGTCGACGACGAGCGAGTGGTAGCGCCCGACGGTCAGCGGCGAGGCGAGGCCGGCGAAGATCGTGCGCGCCGTCGTGCTTGATCGTGGTCGCCTTGCCGTGCACGGGCGGGTGCAGCACCACCGGCCGCCGAACGCCTGCGCGATCGCCTGGTGGCCGAGGCACACGCCGAGCGTCGGGACGCCCGCCTCGGGCAGCCGGCGCACCGCCTCCAGCGTGATCCCGGCCTCGTCGGGCGTGCACGGCCCGGGCGAGACCACGCAGCGCTCGTAGCCGCCGGCGAGCAGCTCGTCGACCGTGGCGCGGTCGTTGCGCACCGTGTCGCACCTCGGCGCCCAGCTCGCCGAGGTACTGCACGAGGTTGTAGGTGAACGAGTCGTAGTTGTCGATGACCAGGACCCTCATCGGCTCCCTACGCCCAATCGGCCTGTTCGCACGCCAGCTCGATCGCGCGCAGCGCCGCCGTGGACTTCGCCACCGACTCCTCGTACTCGTACGCCGGCTTGGCGTCGGCGACGGTGCCGCCGCCGGCCTGCACGTGGGCGACGCCGTCCTTGACGACGACCGTGCGGATGTGGATCGCGGTGTCGAGGTCGCCGCCGTAGCTGAGGTAGCCGATCGCGCCGCCGTAGCCGCCGCGCTTGACCGGCTCGAGCTCGTCGATGATCTGCATCGCGCGCACCTTCGGCGCGCCCGAGAGCGTGCCGGCGGGCAGCACCGAGCGCAGCGCGTCCATCGCGCCCGACGCCCTCGCGCAGCGTGCCCGAGACGGAGGAGACGATGTGCATCACGTGGCTGTAGTTCTCGACCTCCATCAGCTCGTCGACCGGCGACGCTGCCGTACTCGCACACGCGGCCGAGGTCGTTGCGCCCGAGGTCGACGAGCATCACGTGCTCGGCGCGCTCCTTCTCGTCGGCGAGCAGCTCGCGCGGCGATGCGGCGGTCCTCCTCGGGGGTGGCGCCCCGCGGGCGGGTGCCGGCGATCGGCCGCGTCGAGACGTGGCGGCCGGTGACCGTGAGCAGCGGCTCGGGGCTGGCGCCGGCGACCTGGAAGTCGCCGAAGTCCAGGTAGTACATGTACGGGCGAGGGGTTGACCGCGCGCAGGCCCCGGTAGATCGAGAAGGCCTCGACCGGCACCGGCGCCGACCAGCGCTGGGAGGGCACGACCTGGAAGGCGTCGCCGGCATGGATGTAGCGCACGATCCGCTCGACCATCGCCTTCGAACTGCGCGCGCGGCATGTTCGACTCGAAAGCGCGGCGTCTGCCCGCGCGGGCCGGCCGCACGCGCTCGGCGTGCGGCACGGGGCCGTCGAGCGCGCGCGCGGATCTCGGCGATCGTCTGCGCGGCCTCCGCTAGCGGGCGCGCTCGGCGTCGGTGCTCGGCATCCAGTCCGCGTTGACGAGGATCGTGACGCGTGTGCTTGAGGTGGTCGAAGACGACCAGCGCGTCGGTCAGCATCAGCGCCATGTCGGGCAGGCCCAGCGGCGTCGGCGCCCGGCTCGCCCGAGCGGCTCGACGGTGCGCACCAGGTCGTAGCCGAAGAAGCCCACGGCGCCGCCGGCGAAGGGCCGGCGGCATCGGCGAGCGCGAGCGGCGCCTGGCGGAAGCTCGCCGACGTGCGCGGCCGCGAGCGCGTAGGGATCGCCGGGGTCGCCGAGCGACCAGCGCAGCACCGAGCGCGGGCGCACGCCGATGAACGACCAGCGCCCCATGCGCTGGCCCTGCTCGGCGGACTCCAGCAGGAACGCCGGCTCGCCCGGCGCGAGCGCGCGCAGCTTCAGGAACGCCGACACGGGCGTCTCGCAGTCGGCGATGAAGCTCTCGCAGACGGGCACAGCGTTGTGCACGCCGTCGAGCGCCTGCGCTCCATCCGCCCGCGAGACCCGGCGGCGGCGCCCGCGGCGCGGGGCCTCGGCAGCGGCCTAGCGGCGGCGGGCATCGAGCACCCGCTCGGCGTCGGCGAGGGCGCGGCCGCGGCAGCGCAGCAGCACGAGCAGGTGGTAGAGCACGTCGGCGGCCTCTTCGTCGACGCGCTCGTCGGACTCCTCGCGCGCGGCGCGCGCGACCTCCTCGGCCTCCTCCATCACCTTCTCGCCGATCCGCGGCGGGTCGTCGAGCAGCGCGACGGTGTAGGAGCCGGCGGGGCGCTCGCGCGGCGCGCGCGGCGAGCGTGCGCTCGAGCGCGGGCAGCGTCTCGTGCGGGCGCCGCGCGGCTCCAGCGTCGCCGCGGTGAAAGCAGGTGCGCTCGCCCGTGTGGCACGCCGGCCCGGCCGGCTCGACCAGCGCGAGCAGCGTGTCGCCGTCGCAGTCCGTGCGCAGCGCGCGCACCGCCTGGGTGTTGCCGCTGGTGGCGCCCTTGTGCCACAGCTCCTCGCGCGAGCGGCTCCACAGGTGCAGCTCCCCGGTGGCGCGCGTGCGGGCAGCGCCTCGCGCGTTCATGTAGGCGAGCGTCAGCACCTCGCCGCTGTCCCAGTCCTGCACCACGCACGGCACGAGGCCGCGCTCGTCGTAGACGGGCTCAGCGTCGAGCGTGTCGGCAGCGGGGGCGCTCATCCGCAGGATTGTAGGCGGGGGCCGAGACCCCGGCGCGTCATATGGGGCCGTGGCGTCGCTGCTGGAGCGCAAGCTGATCGTGGTCACCGGCAAGGGGGGCGTTGGCAAGACGACGGTGTCGGCCGCGCTGGGCCTGCTCGGCGCGCGGCGCGGGCTGCGCACGATCGTCGTGGAGGTGAGCCCCTCGCAGGCCGAGGCGGCTCCGCGGTGAGCGACAGCGAGGGCGCGGGCCGGCTCGCCGCGCTGCTCGACCACCCCGAACCGCTGCCGCACGGCGTCGAGACACAGTTGCGCGAGCGGCTGTGGGGCCTTGCGATCGACCGCGACCGCGTGCTCCTGGAGTGGCTGCGGGCGGTCGGCGGGCGCGTGCCGGCGCGGTTGCTCACCTCGAGCGGCAGCTTCCAGCACCTCGTCGCGGCCACCCCCGGCGGGCGGGAGATGCTCAGCGTGATCAAGGTGTGGGAGCTCGCCGAGGGCCGCCGGCCAGCCGACCGCGGGAAGCGGGGCGGGAAGACAGCCGACCGCGACACGCCGGGCGGAAGCGCGGACGGCGACGCGCGGCGCAGCGGTACGGCCGCGGCCGCCGAGGAGTACGACCTCGTGATCCTCGACGCCCCCGCCACCGGCCACGCGCTGGCGCTGCTGCGCGCGCCCCACACCTACGCCGCGCTCGCCCGCGTCGGGCCCATGGCCCGCCAGGCCGGCCAGGTGCGCGACCTGCTCGCCGACCCCGCGCGCTCCGCCTACGTCGCCGTGGCCCGCCCCACCGAGATGGCCGTCACCGAGACAGTGGAGCTGCGCGCGAGCCTGCGCCGCGACCTCGGCCGCGAGCTCGACGCGGTGATCGTCAACGCCACCCTGCCGCGCCGCTTCGAAGGCGAGGACCTGCGACGGATCGCGGCCCTGAACGGGGCGGCGGCGCCCACCGTCGCCGCCGCCCGCCGCCGCCCGGGAGCCCGCGACGGACACGCCGCCACGCGCGCCGCAGTGCGCGCCGCGCACACCGTGCACGAGCGCGCCCGCTTCCAACAGACCCAGATCGCCCGCCTGCGCCACGACGCCGAGCAATCCGGCGCCACGCCGGTCCTGAGCGTTCCCTTCCTCTTCTGCGCCGAGCTCGATCTGGAGGGGTTGGAACGGATCGCCGAGCGGCTCGCGCGGGGGCTGTGACTCCGGCGGAGCCTCTGCTACTACCGTCGCGCGCTCTTCTTGGCGCTCTTCTTCGCGGTCGTCTTGGTCCCGTAGAGCTTGCGCGCCTGCTTTTCGCACCCGACCCGCTTGCTCTTGGAGCGTTTGGCCTTGCACGTCTTCAGCGCTTTTTCGAGCTTCTGCTTCTTGGTCAGTTCCTTCGGTTCCACGGGGAACGGGACTTTGGGGACTTCGAGCAGCGGCGTGGTCAACACCGGCGCGAGCCCGGGGGGCGGCGGAGCCGCAACCGTCGTGAAGCTGCCCTCGGTCGTTTCGGCCGGTTCCACTTCGCCTTTGGCGTTGACCGGGCTGGACGGGCTCACCGCGAGCACCTTGTAGTAGTAGACGGTGCCGGCGGCCAGCGGCCCGACGGCCACTTCGATCGGTGTCGCGCCGGGGGGCCCTTCGATGTGCCCGGAGGCCGCAAATTCGAGGGCCGCCGGGTTCGTGCCAACGAGCACTTCCCAACGCGTCGGCAGCCCCTGCCCGTTCGCTGACCCGCTGATCACCGCGCTGCTTTCCGTGACGCTACCCACGCTCGCTTCCCCGACGGTGGGCGGGGTGGAGAGGGTCGTGAACGTGCCGCCTTCGCCGATCGTCCTACTGCCCAGTTTGTTTTCCGCGACCAGCGCGTAGTGGTAGGTCGTGCCGGGGGCCAAGTTGTCGATCGTCACCGGCTGCGTGAGGACGGGTGCGCGCGCGGAGCCGATGGCGAGACCTTCCGACCCTTCCACCGGATCGGTCACGCCGTTGAGGTATGGGTCGAGGGCGGGATCGTATTCGTGGAAGGTGCCGAACAAGAGCGCTTCTTCATAGACGGGCAGCTGGACGTAGGCCCACCGGTAGGTCGTTGCTTCGCCCTGGGGGTCTACCGCCCCGATGAGCGTGGCGCTGTCCACTCCCACTTCGACAGCCGCCCCTTCGAAGACCAGGGGTCCGACGAGCGTCTTGAAGGTGGCAGGCTTGCCTGCTTCGACCGGCGAGCTGCCGGCTTCGCTATTCGCCGACACGCGGAAGTAGTAGGTTGTGCGGGGTTCCAGGGCACCCTGCAGGTCAACGATCACAGTCTGTTCTTCGTCGAGCCCCGCGGGAATGTGCCCCACCACCGTTTCGCCCTTGCCTTCCAGCACGAGCTGTTCCGAGCTTGAGTATTCAAAGATCACTTCGGTGGCCTCGTAGTTGGGCTGCACGACGGCCTTGAGCTTGGCGTCGCCAGCTGTCTCGCTTTCGGCGACGGCTTCTCGCCCGACAACGCTCGGCGCCACTTCGTGTCCCGTCGTGAGTTTCGCGGGTGTGCCTTCGGTGGTGCCTGTCGCGTTGGTGGCCACCACACGGAAGTAGTAGAGCGTGCCGGCTTCCAGGCCCGTCAACTTCCCGGTGACTTCCACGGGGCTACCGCCGGACCCAAGCGTTTCCTTCCCGGGTTCCGTTTCGCACGGGACCGATTCGCCTTCTCCGTTTTCGAGGGGCCCGGCTTCGGTGGCGTACTGGAACGTGCAGGAGGTCGCCTGATATTCCGGGTCGATCTTCGCGCTGATCTTCGCCGTGAACGGCGTTACTTCCGAGCTGCCCTCTTCCGTGACCGCGGGGTCTTGCGTGCTCGGGGTGGCCACTTCCGCTTCATGTTCAGCGGAGCCAGTAGCGTTCTTGACGACGACGCGGTAGCTGTAGGTCGTTTCCGGTTCGAGTCCTGCCAGGGGCAGCGACACCTTCTGTCCCGGAGCGCCTTCGACCGTCCCGGGCACACAGGGGGCCTTGTGTTCGTTGAGTTCGCCGCCGGTCTTGCCGTATTCGACTTCGCAGGTGGTCAGCTCGTAGGCCGGGTTGAGGGACGCTTCGAGCGTCACTTCAAACGGCGTGATTACGGGAGGACTCACCGCTTCGATGGTCGGCGCCAGGGCCACTCTAGTTTTGAAGCTATCGACGGTACCGTCGCGCAGGCCCGTTTCGTTTTTGACGACCACGCGGTAGAAGTATTCTGTGTTGGATTCCAGGCCTTCCAGGCTCGCGCTTCCGCCCGTCGAGCCACACGAGGCCGACTTGCCTTCGCCTTCTTCTACGGCTTCCTTGCTGGTGCCGTACTGGAATTCGCACGAGGTTTCCTGGAACTCCGGGTTGACCTCCGCGCTCACGGTGGCAGCGAACGGCGTCGGGTTCGAGCTCGACTCGGACACGATTTCCGGCGGCAGCGCGGCTTCGGTTTTCAGTGGTTCGTTACCTTTACCTGGGCCTTCGGCTTCGCCCGCCGCGTTGATGACCACCACGCGGTAGTGGTAGGTCGTGTTCGCTTTCAGGCCTTCCACCACTGCGCTCACCGTCTGCGGCGTCACACCTTCGCTCGGCGGGGTGCATGCCTTACTCAGCCCATATTCGGTGGTCGTCCCATATTCGAACACGCAGAAGATGCCCGGCGCATTCTCCGGGTTGACTGTGGCTTCGAGTTCCGCCACGAACGGGTCCGGGGATTTCAAGGCGCCGTGTTCGCTCACGATGACCGGGGGAAGTGGGTTCGTCGTAAAGGATTCGGATTCGTATTCCGACTGTCCCGTAGCCATCAAACAGAACGTGTATTCGGTGTTGCCCTCCAAGCCTTCGATCTTCTTGGCGACCGCCTTGTGGTTGCCTTCAGCTTCTTCGCCCGGGGTGGAGCTCCCGCCTTTGCATTCGGTACCCATGTTGTAAGCGAAGTGGAACGCGACTTTTTCGGTGCGCGCGAGTGGGTTCAGCTCCCCGTTGAGGACCGCCGATTCGCCGGTCACCGAGCTCGCCTGTTTGGTGAGCGGCTTTTCGGGTGCTACCGCCGCCGCTACCGGAACGCCCGCCACCAAGACGCACACCAGCGCCCCGACCGCCGCCACGAACTGCCTACGCACCACACTCATCGCCTGCCTCCATTGTTGGACCTCTCCGTCGCGGGGCGATCGCATGCACCGCCTCCTCCCGCAAGCTCGCTCTATCATACATGACTCTCCCAGCTGTTGCGATCATGCCTTCGCCCGGCCGGGGGCCGCGCCCGCCCGCCGCGCCGCGCGGGCCGCGCGCGCCGCCTTGGCCTTCGCCTTCGGGCAGCCGGTGACGGCGATCGGAGTGCTCCGGCGGATCACCGCGCCGTCCTGGGCGACGAATTCGGTCGGCATCGCGAGCTTGGACTTGCAGAGGTTGCCGTGCGCGGCCAGGGCCGAGTAGCGGCCCTGCGGCAGGTAGAGCTCGAACGTGCCGACCGGGACGTCGGGCACGGTCTTGAACGTGGAGGTCGTGATGCTGGTCTTTTCGTTGATGAAGGTGGAGCCGACCAGGTCAACGGTCACGCCGTAGCCCTGGAGGACGACGATCAGGTCGGGGAACGCTTCGCCGCCGTGGGAGACGAAGTACGCCGGGCCGGTGAGGGGCACGGGGATGATCGGGGTGGTCGCCCGGGCGACGCCGACCCGGGAGGCCGCGGGGCAGGCTGCTGGGTTGGCTTCGAAGGTGCGCCGCGGGGCAGGCCTTCTGCAGGGTCGTCAGGCGCGAGGGGAGCTGGCGGGGGAGCTGCAATTTGGCGAGGGCGATGTTGGTCTGGGTGCCGAAGGGGGCGCTCGGGTAGGAGAGCTTCGCGTCGAGGCTCGCGCCCTCTTCACGGGTCGTGCGGCCCGAGGTCGAGACCTTGAAGCTGGGGGTTGAAGGCCAGCGCGGCGCAGTTGGTGACCTGGAAGTGGTGCAGACTATCTGCGCGAGCATCCCCTGGGTGCTCGCGAGCGTGCCGTTGACGCTCAGCGGGTTGCAGTTGGTCGGGTTGAAGACGAAGTTGGGGCGGTTGATCAGCACGTTGACCTTCTTGACCTGGAAGGGGATGCCGTACTTGCCCGTCGGGAGCGCGCCGTTGGTGACGGTCAGCTGCGCGGTCTGCGGGTTCACGCTCACGGTCGCCCGCACGACTTCGCAGTCGCACGGCCCGGAGCCCAGGTCCAGCGGGCCAGCACGCTCGGAGACGTCAATCGAGAGGCCGAAGGGCGCGCCGTCGTAGGGGCCGGTGAGGAAGACCCGGCCGCCCTTGATGAAGACCGGTTCGGGGCCCGGCCCCGCGCCGGCCGTCAGTTCGCCGATCTGGCTCGCCGCCGGGCAGGTGCCCTCGGCCGCCTGCGGTTCGCCGCACAGCGGGATCCCCGTGAGGTTCCCCGAGAGGCCCGGGGGCGTCGTGACCGAGAGGCCGCCCAGGTCCTCGTCGGCGTCTTCGCGCGCGAACGTCACGCTCAGCGGGCTGTAGCCGCCGGCCTGGTTGCTCGTCGTCCCCGCTTCGAAAGACGGGTTCGAAGCGCGGCGGGCCGCAGCCGGTGATCGTGAACGGCGGGCTCGTCGGCGTCGCGTTCGGCGTGAACGGCGTGCTCCACGGCGTGAGGTCCGCTTCGGCGCTGTAGGAGCCGCAGGACGCTCGGGTTCGCGAGCGTCGCGCGCGAGCCGCCGTTCAGATGGAGTTTCAGTTCGCTGAACGGGCAGCTCCGGGTTTTCGTCGAAGGTCGTCGTGATCTGCCCGGTCGCGGGGTCCGGGGTGACGGTGCCGCGGATCTTGACGTGCACGCCGTGGCCTTCGAACGTGAGGTAGACGGTGAACGGCGGGCTCGTGATCGGGCCCGACGGCGGGCCGCCGAGGTAGAGCGAGCCCTTCAGTTCGCCGGTCAGCGCGGGGGTGATGACCGAGACCGTGCCCAGTTTGGAGGCGTTGGGGCATTCCACGGGCTGTTCGGTGTCCAAGCCCGACCTGCGGCTTCGCTGCACGATTCCAGGCCCGTCGCCGCCGAGGGGGAGAGCACGACGCCCGCGGGCATCTTGCACGACCGCGTCCTTCAGATCGGCTGTGGCGAGGCCTTCCGCGCCTTCGGTCTGGGGGACGTGCAGATCGACTTCATAGCCCGTCGGCGTCGTCGCCTGCGTCTGTTCCGGAGCAGCCGAGATCGTCGGCGCGAACTTCAGCGATTCGCAGCCCGTGAACGGGCCCACACTGGCTTCCATCCCAGACGCCGCTTCACCCTCCCACGACTCGACACCCACGAGCTCCGCGGTCAACGGGACGTTCCCGCACTGCGTTGGGTTCACGAGATATGGTACCGGGTTTTCGTTGACTGGGACACCACCTTCCCCGTCACAAATCAAGCTCGGGCTTTCACCAATCTTGGCACAGTACGTAAAACCACGCAGCGCGTTGTGGCCGGGATCAGCCGGAACACCCCAAATCGTCAACGATTGACGCACAAGTTCACTCCCCGTTACCACATTTACCGCGGACGCACGGACCCTGTAGTCCGAGCCGACGGTCGCCACGATATTACCACTGATCACATGCAGGGCCCCAAACCCAAAAATAGCAGTATAACCCGGAGGAGGAACCATATTAAAAACCGGAAGATAATAAGTCACATAATATTCGTACCCCTTCCGGAACACAACTTCCAGTATCCCGATCTGCGAATCGACCGGGCATGTATTAAGTTGCAACTCTACAGGAGAGCAGGTCTTTACATTAACCGGATAGCCAGCAAACCCAACCGGCAAAACCACTTCCGCGCTACGCAACAAGCCACCCACACTCCCCGCCCGATCCGTGGTAAACACAAAACTCGTCGTCAGATCCGCGTGTGCACCAGCCTGAACACTCGAAGGCACCACACCAAAACTACCCGGCTGAACCTCAAACGCACCCACCGCAACCGGGAGCACGCAACCACACAGGCAAACCACAAAACCAACCACCACAACCCTGAACAACATCACCCTCATCGAACCGCCCTCCGCCTATTCCGCCTACGCGAAGAGACACGCACACACCGCCCACCCCGACGCTCAAACCCACGCCCACAACTCGGCTTGGATGTCGATTTTGGTTTCGATTTGGATTTCGACCCAGACGACGATGTCAACGATGGGATAGGTGGATTGCCCGCACCCAAAAACGTCACACTAGCCGGCGCACCGATCTGCGGCACAGGACCACCACCAACACCCTGACAACTCGTACATTCGACGGCATGCGCCGGCGGCGGCGGAAACCCACCATCAACACGCGCATCGTAAATGTTGCTAAATTCAGGAGTCGCCCACGCCACGAGCGGTGAAGCAGACGAGAAAAACACATCCCGACCATCTTCACTCGCACCCAAAAGATACGAGGGACCCGTAGCATCCCCGGCCGAAATCAAATGCGTACAACCAACCAGTACACGACACACCACCCCAGGTTCTTCTTCCACCCCAAACGCCTCCCACTCATACACATCCATACCAGACGTACCGCCCGCACTGCTTATGTTTGTTTCCGTACTATTCGTATCCTGTGGTACAAGCTGGGCAGTTGTCTGAAAAAACACACGCTGCCCATCCGCAGGCATCGGGGTAAACGCGGGAACCGAATACCCCAGCGGCAGGGTCGTTTTGGACTGGGCATCCAGCGCCTCACCTTGCGCGGGAGCAACACCCTCCCCACAGGAAACACACATCACGCCACCACTCGAAGTATCATAGCGGTACCACTCATTGTGACCCGCACCCCGCAGTTCACGTTCAAGGCCATGAGAACCCATGAATTCGACAGGACCACCAGGGCCGCCGACGAATAAGAAGGAATTCACCATTCGGCGTAGTGTAAAAAAATTCACCGAGAAAGATTGGAGTGTGAATCGCGGCCACAAAACTAGTCGTGCCTGTGTACGTGTCGTACCGAAAGATATTTTCATTATAAGTATAATAGACAGTCAACCCATCTTGAGACACAAGAAAGAGCCCGCCCCCTGTTCCACCTTCGCGGCTTACAAAGTTAGCCGTGACAAGAGAAAGGACACCGGTTTCCGTATCATACATAAACAGCCTGTCCGTGCCTGTTGTCTCACCCGCAAGCAGCGGTGTCTCTGTGCTGAAAAAAACTCTTGAGCCGTCTTTACTCGCACCATTATAAAACACGGGCTCACGTTCCGATACCTTTACTTTGACGCCCGGACCCGGCCTCGATACTTCAACCGTTTCTTTACCATCAATCCGTATGTAGAGACGCGTCGGTTCTTCACAACCTGGCCGTTCGAGAGCGGGGGTCGTAAAGAAGATCCTCGAACCATCCCCAGAAACCGCGCCAACCGTACCCGTACCCTGACCAGCCGCCAGATCGCCGCCGGCTCCCAAACTCGCGCCACACCGATTGACCAGCCTTAGCCCCGCGCCTTCACCCTCGACATTGACAAGACGCAACTGCCCGTCCGACCATTCATACAAATCAGGCTCCCCCGGGATGGTCTGTTCAGCGAGAGAGCGTTCCAGCCCTGGAGGCAAAAGCTGATAACCATTCGATTCAAACAGGATTTGGTTAAACGCCGACGCGCCAGCCATGTCATAGCTTGCACCATCAAAATGCGTTACTTCCGCAGTACCTGGGACTGTTGTCACGGGTGTGTACGGGCCACCCACAGGACCCACATCGAACGTCTTTGGTGCACTAGGGGCTTCTTCTGTATCATTGTGAATGGACGATTCGAGCACTACCTGCGAGAGATCGGGGCTGAAGAGCCTTAATCTCAAGATGCGCCCCAATCGCTTCCGGCGCCACGGCCGACTGCATCACCCAACCCTGCGTAGTACGCGAGAAAACAACAAGCGTACCTTCCGCACTTGGAGAAGGCCCAAACTCAGCAAACGTCCTGAGCGCCAGACGTTCGCCATCACCCGAAGGAAGCGCCAAGTCGCCCTCGGTGAACGTCATGTCCTCCGTACGGCCAAGATCTTCCGGAGTCACTAGCTCATACGCGCGACAATCGGGCAGATTCGTCGACGGCCCAATCCGAAGCGCCGCATTTGGACAATCCCCCCCCCGCAGCCGCCGCCCTCCACGCGAGCCCGGCCATACACGCCCACACCAACACCATTCCCAGAGCCAGTCCAGCACAGCGACCGCTCCTCCAGCCACCAAAGCAGATATTGTCACTCACATACATCCCCGTGCCTCACCCCACACACGTATATCCCTCATTTCTTCCTCCCTCCATCTAGAACCGGGTGGGGGCCGGCAATTGCCGGTCCCCACCCGAAACCACTCCAGCCAATCAAGACTCCGATATCATCACTGAGTATTTATCGAGAGCCCACTACCTTTCGATAATAAGATAGCCAATAAGCCGCGTACTCTACCCTTTTTATTTCCTCCAACGGTGCAGTTGGCTTTGTGCAATTCTTCGAATCTTCCCTTCACTAATAACACGCCTGCTGATTCGAGATTTACTAATTCTACTCCTTCTTCTTCTCCGGCAGGGCTCGTGCACACATCTTCAACGCCGCCGCATTTGACTTTCCACCCAGGTTCACCGGCCGCACCCGGGCCTTTCTTGATCTTGGTTTCGAGTTTTGTTCCGTTTGCAACGATTTCCGTTGCCCACGGAAGGTTGGCTCCTTTTACTTCTTCAATGTTTTTGGTTTCCGTGCAGCCAAGAATAGCGGCTTTTGTCAGTACGCAGTTCGTGGAAGGTTTTGTTACTTCGGCAACTCTGGTCACGCCTTTGTTGGAGCTTTCGATTAACCCTGTACCCACGGTTCCGGCCCCATCACACGTGATTTCAGCACCCGTGCCTTCATCGAGCAGTGACAATGTGAAGGCCTTGATATTGACCGTGTCCGATTTAGTTCCAAGCGCGACCGATTCCCATTTCCCACTAGATTCTACTTTACTGCACTGATTACTCGAGTATTTGGTAGTACTCGCGCTACCTTCTAAACACAGTAACCATAAAGGCGCTGCATTGGCGGACCCCGCCAGCGCCATGCCCACCAGGAGCATCGACGCAAGGCAAAGCCCTGCTATTTTCATACTCTTGAACACGACTATTTTCCTTTCTTACTTTCGACCAGTGACCTGGTCTCTTTGGAGATGACCGCCCGAGACACCCGCCTTGCGACGCGCGCTCAATCGGTCTTATGTTCTACCCACCGGGATTCTCGTGCTACGCCGCACAAGCTCCGGGCTTTCTTCCGAGTCGCCGGACCGCCGAACCGCGACCAACGACTCGATCCGAGAGTACAGCGAATCGCGAGCACCATCTCAATCCCGCTCCCCTAAATCCTAGCCTCCAAGCCATCGAGTCAGCCAGTGGTGTCTCCCACCCCGCCCCTCCCCACGGTGCAGACGACGCCCTGGGTCGCCGGCCCCCCGCACCAGGCCGCCACCCATCCTCCTGCAGCATCCAAAATCCGCCCTGCCCATGCGGCTTCGCGGCCGCACATCCTGCAACGGAGCACCCCTGCCGATACCCCACGTCAACCTCCGCGACCACTCTTGGGGGACGCCCGAGGCGCGCAACCCACCCCCGCGATCACTCTCGCGTCAGCGCAGCGCTACGCGACCCAGTCACTCCTGAATGTTCCCGACCCCCGTCGAGGCCCCGAAACGCCCCCACCGAGCCACCGTTCTCGGGCTCACGCTGGGCGTCGGAGCCCGCATGACCCTCAATGAACTCGGCCCTTCTCGACCCCCCCTGGCCTCCGGAGCCGTCGCCGCGGGCGACCCGGCCCTTCTCAGCCCGCGGCGCGCAGCGCCGCAGAGATGCCCTTCGCGGCCGCCAGCACCGGCGGCCCGAGGGTCTTGCGGAGGTCCTGCAGCGAGAAAGCGGCGGCCGGCACCGGAAGCCCCACCGCGGCGACGGCGTTGCCGTCGGCGTCGAGCACGGGGGCCGCGATCGTGCGGACCCCCGGGCCCATCTCCTCGTCGCTCATGGCGAGGCCGTCCTTGCGGACCTGCTTGAGCTCCGCGCGCAGCGCGCGCTTGCTGGTGATGCTGTTGGGGCCGCGGCGCGTCAGCTTCGCTTCGGTGACCGCCCGCTCGCGCTCGGCGTCGGGCAGATAGGCGAGCAGTACCTTGCCCATCGCGGTACACGTCGCGGGCACGCGCGCGCCGGCGCCGAGGTCGAGGTCAACGGCGTGCTGGCCGCGCCGCCAGCCGCGCAGCCGGTCCACGTAGCGGACTTCGCCCTCGTCGAGCACCGCCAGCGAGGCGGTGCGGCCGGTCTGTTCGCGCAGCTCGCGCAGGTGCTCGCGGGCCGCGCGGCGCAGCGTCATCGAGTCGAGCACCGACATGCCGATGTCGGCGACGCGCGGCGCGAGGCGGTAGCGGCGCGCGGCGTCCTGCTCGAGGTAGCCGAGTGCGACCAGCGTCGAGGCGTAGCGGTGGGTGGTCGAGCGGCTCATGCTGAGCTGCTCGGCGAGCTGGGCGATGCCGAGCACGGGCTGCTCGGAGCTGAAGCAGTTGAGAATCGCGAGGCCTGCCTGCAGCGAGGAGGAGAACCGCCCGCGGCGCCGTTCGCCGGCCATCTTCTCCTCCCGGGCGGCGCTGGTGGCGCCGTTCGCGCGGCCTTTCGCCGGCGCTTTCGCAGACGTCGCGCGTGTGGTCGCGGCGGCGCGCGCAGGCGCCCGCCGCGACCGGCTGGCTGCCGCGGAGCCTCGTGGGTTGACGTTTCCGCCTCGCATCGCTCGCGCCATGATTGCAGATCCACTACCCGGTACTCAATGCACAAGTGAAAATACTAGCGTCCCGGCGACTCTGGCCTCGCCGAGTGGGGCCGGGACGCCCGCGCGCGCCCGTCCTCAGCTGCCCGTGCGCCTGCGCGTCGCGCGCTCGTATTCGGCGTGCATCCCTTCCAGGGACTCGCGCACGCCCCTCAGCCACCGCAGCCGTGTTTCCCAGAACGACAGCTCGGCGTCCCTGATGTGCGCCAGCACGAGCCCCGACCACCGGTCGGGCGCCGGCGGACGCGCGCGCTCGAAGGAGCGCTTGAGCTCGTTCACGCGGGCGAGGCACATCAGCTCCTGCCCGTACACGAGCTCCACCAGCCGCGGCAGGTTGTGCGGCTGGCAGAGCGCCACCTTCATGTGCAGCTCGTCGCGCAGCGGCGGCGCGGTGGAGGAGCTCAGCAGCCACTGCTCGAAGTGTCTGACTCCCGCGGGCGTCGCTTCGAAGGAGCGCGAGTCGGCCCGCGAGCCCGGCGAGCGGCGTGCCGCCGGGCGGCGGCCGGCGACTGATTGCCCGCCCGCCCGCTGGGCCGCGCCGGCCCACTGCGGAGGGGTGTGCGCCGGCAGCGAGCGCGTCGCGCTGCGGTGCGCACCGGTAAGCAGTCGGCGGGCGGGCGGCTGCTCCCACGCGGGCTCCTCGCCCTGGTCCTGGTCGATCGCGCGTACGAGGCCGTCGCGCTCCAGGCGCGTGAGCGCGGAGTAGACGTTGGAGTCCACGAAGCCGGCCGAGGAGAGCCGCTGGCGCAGCTTTGCCGTCAGCCGGTGCGCCGGCCCCGGCTCCTCGATGACCAACCCCAGCACCGCGATCTTTGCAGACATCTCTCCCCCGCAGCCCCCTGCCGTTCGCCGGCAGGCTTAACCGTACCGTACGGGCACGTTTCCCATGCCGTACGACATGTTACATAACTTACACGCCCTAGCATAGCGCGTGCGTCACCTTGGCCAACGGTATGAACCTTGTGATGTCTGGGTCTGCTTGCATACCCTATAATCAAGCCAGGACCACCAGATCCAGGCGTAGGGCGGCTTCTCGGCGTGTGCAGGCGATGTTGGCCCGTCGGAGAGTCTGCGCAGACCCGCTTGACAACAGCTACACGATCCCCAGCCGATCGAGTAGGTGCTCGTCTCCCCGCCAGTCCGGGCGCACCCGCACGGAGAGGTCGAGGTGCACAGGGCCGCCGAGCTCACGCTCCAGCTCCCGGCGCGCGGCGGTGCCGATCGCACCGATCATCCGGCCCCGGGCGCCAACCACGATGCCCCGCTGCGAAGCGCTCTCCACCCAGATCAGCGCCCGCACCCGCGTCCGCCCCGCGCCCTGCGGCTCGATCTCTTCCACCACCACCTCCAGCGCGTGGGGCACCTCCTGGCGGGTGCGCCGCACCGCGGCCTCGCGCACCAGCTCCGCCACCCACACCTGCAGCGGCTGGTCGGTGCGTCCCCCGCCCCGATACAGGAAGGGCCCCTCCGGCACCACCTCGGCCAGGTGCGCGAGCAGCTCCCCCACGCCCTCTCCCGTGCGCGCGGAGACCGGGAAGACCTCACCCTCCAGGCCCGAGCTCCGCGGCGGCGCGCAGCGCCTGCAGCGTGCCCGCGCGGCCGCAGCGGTCCACCTTGTTGACCGCGACGGTCGCGGGGAGGGCGCCGCTCGCGGACTCGCGGAGCGTCGCCGCGATGTAGCGGTCCCCCGGGCCCACGCCCTGCAGCGCGCTCACCACCACCAGCGCCGCGTCGGCGCCGGCGAGCTCCGCGCGCACCCGGCCCGCCATGCGCGCGGTGAGCTGCGTCGCGCGGGCGCTGCACCCCTGGCAGGTCCACCAGCACGAGCTGGCGCTCGCCCGCGGTGCCACACCCCGCGGGTCGCGCGGCGGGTCGTCTGCGCGCGGTCGGCGACGATCGCCACCTTGCGGCCCACCGCGGTGTTGATCAGTGTCGACTTGCCCACGTTGGGGCGGCCGGCCAGCGCCACCACTCCCGCACGGGTCACAGCCACCTCCAGGCACTACCGGGAGGGGGCTCGGGGGGAGGGCCCGCCCTCCCCCCGCCAGTGAACTTGCCCACGTTGGGGCGGCCGGCCAGCGCCACCACGCCCGCGCGGGTCACGGCCGCCTCCAGGCAAACGCGGGAGGGGTCACGACGCCACGAGGCTCGCCGGCAGGCGCTCCCACCGCAGCAGCTCCGCCTGCACCGCCTCCATCTCCCCCGCGTCGGTCTCGTGGTCCATCCCCACCAGGTGCAGCACGCCGTGCACGACCGCCTCGGCGACGTCCGCGGCGTGCTCGGGGCAGATCACCACGTCCCCCAGCTCGCGCGTCCCCCCGGCGAGCGGCGCGGCGCCGTCGATCGGGAACGACAGCACGTCGGTGGGTACGGGCTTACCACGGTGCTCCGCATTCAGGCGCGCGATGCCGCTCGGCGTCAACGAACTCGATCGCCAGATGCCCGTCCTCGCACGCCGGGAGCGGCTGCGCCGCAGGCCAGCACGGCCCGGCAGGACGCCGGCAGCGCCGCGCCTCGCCGAGCAGCTCGCTCGCCACTATGCCCTGCGGCAATCCGTCGGACGCAGTCACCGGCACTGCGGCGAGAGTGCTCGTCGTAGGCCTCCACGATCCGCTGCACGAGCTTGTGGCGCACGACGTCCTCGCCGCCGAAGCGCACGAACTCGATGCCCTCGACCGTCTCCAGCACGTCCCCCACGCGATCAGGCCCGAGCGCTGCTCGGGCGGCAGGTCCACCTGCGTGATGTCTCCCGTCACGACCATCCGCGAGCCGAAGCCCAGGCGCGTGAGGAACATCTTCATCTGCTCCGGCGTGGTGTTCTGTGCCTCGTCGAGGATCACGAAGGAGTCGTTGAGCGTTCTGCCGCGCATGAACGCCAGCGGCGCGATCTCGATCGCGCCGCGCTCCAGGTGCTGCGGATACCTTCTCGGGGTCGAGCATGTCGTGCAGCGCGTCGAACAGCGGGCGCAGGTAGGGGTCAACCTTCGCCATCATGTCGCCCGGCAGGAACCCCAGCCGCTCGCCGGCCTCGACCGCCGGGCGCGTGAGGATGATCCGGTTGACCTCGTGGCGCGACGAGCGCTGCCGCGGCCATCGCCACCGCCAGGAACGTCTTGCCGGTCCCGGCCGGGCCGATGCCGAAGGTGATCGTGTGCTCGCGGATGGAGTCCACGTAGCGCTTCTGGTTGACGGTCTTCGGCGCCACCCGTAGCGAGCGGTGGCGCCACACCACGTCCTCGAGCACCCGCGCGGGGGACTCGTGCGCGTCGAGCGCGCCCGTCACCGCTGCGATCGTCCCCGGGCCGATCTCGTGGCCGTGCTCGATCAGCTCCGTGAGCTCGCGTACGACCCGCTCGCCGGCGCGCATCTCCCCTCCGATCCGTCCAGCGTCAGTAGATTGCCGCGCAGGAACACGCGGCACTCCAGGTGGCCCTCCAGCGCGCGCAGCACGGCGTCCTGGCTGCCGGCCAGCTCCGCCGCGACTTCGCTCGGTAGCTCGATCTGCGTCCTCATCCCTCAGCGAGGCCCGCGCCAGCGCCGAGACACGCTTGCCGTCGGCGCGGCCGTCCACCGCCGCCATCGCCACGCCCATCGCGCGTCCCATGTCTCTGACGACTCGGCTCCGCTGTCCGCACCGCCGCTGGACGATCTCCCGCAGCTCGGTCGGGAGCTCGGCTGGCAGGTAGGCGGCGATCAGCCCGCCTCGCCCGCTCGGGCCGCGAGCTCCTCGGCCGGCTCGCGGTAGGCCTCGCGGCCTCCAGGCGTCGCTTGCGCTCGCGGCGCAGCACCGCCAGCTCGTCGCCTCCCCCAGCTTGGCGTCCTTCTGCAGCTCGAGAGCACCATCCTCAGCGCGCCGACGCGCTCTTCTCGCCTTCATGGCGTCGTTGCCAGTGCTGTCTCACTGTGGAGGCGCACGGCTAGCTACACACCGGTGTCGCCCGCAGGCCGTCCGCGTGCAACTCGCCCACGCTCACCGCCACCACCTCGCCGGCCGCCGCCGCGCCGGCCGGCAGGTAGCAGCGCGTGTAGTCGGGGGTGTACCCCGCGCACTGAGTGTCGGCGACCTTGTCCACCAGCACACACTCGGTGCGCGCCCAGCTTGCGCCGTGCGGTGGTGGCGCGAGCGCACCTCCGAGAGGCCGCGCAGCTCCCGCGAGCGGCGCTTCTTCTCCTGCGGGGGCACGCGGTCGCCGAGCGCCTCCGCGGCCGTGCCGGGACGGGGGGAGTAGGAGAAGGCGTGCACGCGGCTGATGCCGGCCTCGCGCGACCAGCCCGAGCGTCCGCTGGAAGGCCGCCTCGTCCTCGGCGGGGAAGCCGACGATGCACGTCGGTGGTCACGTTCACGTGCGGCACCGCTGCCCGCAGCGCCGCGATCGCCTCCAGGTACTCCGCGGCCGTGTAGTGGCGGCCCATCGCGGCCAGCACGCCGTCGTCGCCGGACTGCAGCGGCACGTGCAGGTGCGGGCACACCCGCGGCTCCTCGCGCAGCGCCTCGAGCAGCGAGTCGCGCACGTGGATCACCTCCACCGAGGAGAGCCGCACGCGCTCCACGCCCTCGCACGCTGGGCGGCTGCGACCATCAGCTCCCCGAGCTCCAGCCCTGCTCGGGGTCGCGGTAGTCGCCGACGGTGATGCCCGTCATCACGACCTCGGGCTGGCCCTGGGCGACGCGCGCGCGGACCTCCTGCCAGCACCGCCGAGGCGGGCCGCGAGCGTGCGGGGCCGCGCACGGTCGGGATGATGCAGTACGCGCAGTGGCAGTCGCACCCGTCCTGCACCTTCACGAAGCCGCGGGTGCGGGCGGCCGCCGCCGAGGGGGCCTGCAGCAGCGATGGCTGGGCGGGGGCCCCCGGGCAGCGCGCGGCGGAGACGGGGTGCGTGGGGACGAGGCGCGGGCGCCTATCGACGCGCGGCCCACCCACGGCTCGTGCTCGAGGTCGGCGCACCCGCCGAGCGCCCCGGCCATCGCCTGCGCGACCTCCTCGGCGGTGCCCGTGAAGGGCCGCACCGCCGGGTCGATCTCCGCGAACTGCGCGGCGCGCAGGTTCACCGCGCAGCCGCCGACGTACACCTCCCGCGCGCTCTGCAGCGAGCGGCGCACCGCCTGGCGCGACTTCGCCTCCGCCTCGCCGGTGATGCAGCAGGTGTTGATCACGTGCGCCTCCGCCTCTGCCTCGGGCACCTCCTCGTGGCCGGCCGCGAGCAGCGCCGCGCGCGCGAGCATCGCGTCCGCGTGGGAGACCTTGCAGCCGAGGAACTTCACGGCGAAGCGCATGTGCGCGCAGGGTAGCGCCGTAGCTGGGGGAGGGCAGGCCCTCCCCCAGAGCCCCCTCCCGTCGTTGGTAGATAGTGTGCGCGACCGTGGATGACTCGCTATACGCTGCGGCGCTCGCGCCGTTTCTAGCTGAGACGGAGCGGCTGAGGCCCGCGGGCGCAGAAGTCTTCGACGCCCACACCCACCTCGGCCTCGACGAGGACGGGCGCTCGCTGGCGCTGGGAGAGCTGCTGGGGATGCTCGACGAGGCCGGGGCGCGGCGCGCGTGCGTGTTTCCGCTGCACGACCCCGAGCGGCAGCCCGCGTACCGGGTGCCGAACGACCGCGTGCTCGCGTGGGCCTCCGAAAGCGACGGGCGGCTGGTGCCTTTCTGCCGCCTGGACCCCTTCGACGAACCACTCGCCGAGGCCGAGCGGTGCCTGGCCGCCGGGGCCCGGGGGATCAAGCTGCATCCCCGCGCGCAGGCGTTCGCGTTCGACGGGCGCGAGCTGGAGGGGATCTTCGCGGTCGCCGCGGAGGCGAGCGTGCCGATCCTGATCCACGCCGGGCGGGGGCTGCCGCCGATCGCCGAGGGGCTGGCGCAGCTCGCGCTCCGCTACCCCGAGGTGGTGCTGATCCTCGCGCACGGGGCGATCTGCGACCAAGGGGTCCTCACCTCGATGTTGGCCGAGCATCCCGGGGTGCTGTACGACGTCTCCTGCTTCTTCGCCCTCGACGTCGTCGAGCTCTTCGCGCGCGTGCCGGCCGAGCGGGTCGTGTTCGCCTCCGACCCACCCTACGGGCGCCCGCGGTCCACGCTGTACATGGCGCTGCGCGTGGCCGCGCACGCCGGCCTGGACGAGCGCGCGGTGCGCGGGATGCTCGGCGAGACGGTCGCCGGGCTCTTCGACGGCCGCGGGCTGCCGCCCGTCACACCCCCGCGCCGGGGGTCGCGCATCACGCTCTCCGGACGCCTCGCGCGGGTGTACGGGTACGGCTCGCTCACCGGGCCCGCACTCTTCGCGGGCGTGCCCGAGCAGGCGCTGGCGATGCTCGAGATGGCGCTCGCCGCCTGCCGCGACCCCGAGCCGGGAGACGTTGGGGAGGCCCTGGAGGAGATCGGCACGGCGCTGGCCACCGCCGCGGTGCTGCTGCGCGACGATACGGATCCCGCTCACCTGCGGCCGGCGATCGAACTCGTCTACCAGGCGATGGCCCGCGCGGTCACCGAGGTGCCGGACCCCGCATCCGAGGCGACAGCCTCAGCCTGAGGAGAGGGCTCACGGGCACGGTCGCGTGCGTCGCGGCTCGCGCGTCGCGGCTCACGCGGCGCTCAGCCACGCGGCTGCCCACTCGCCGGAGGTGCGGCGCTCGCGCTCGTGCAGGCCGCGCTCCGCGAAGGCGCCCACGACCTCGTCGACCTGGTCGGTCAGCAACCCTCCAACGACCAGGTCGCTGGGCGCAGGTGCGAGCCCCTGCGCGAGGTCCAGCAGCAGCGGCCGCAGCAGGTTGGCGAGCACCGTGGGGGCAGGCGCGCCCGGCTGGCACGGCAGGGGCTCGCGGCGCAGGTCCCAGCGTGCCACCTCTACCCCCACGCCGTTGACGGCGGCGTTCGCCGTGGCCGCCGCGACGCTCTCGGGGTCGGCGTCGAGCGCGACCACGGGCGCGTACCCCAGGCGGGCGGCCGCGATCGCGAGCACCCCCGAGCCGGTGCCGACGTCGAGCAGCGGCCCTCGGAGCGGGGCGGCGGCGGAGCGCGCCAACAACAGCTCCAGGCACAGCCGGGTGGTCGCGTGCGCGCCGGTGCCGAACGCCTGGCCGGGGTCGATCACGAGCTCCTCGACGTCCCCGCGGGCGCTCGGGGCCTCCCACGGCGGGCGCACGCGCAGGCCCGGCACGGCCACCCCGCCCGCCGGCGGCGCGGGCGCCTCGAGCAGCACCGGCTGGTGGTAGCGCCGCCACCGCTGCGCCCAGTCGTCGGGCAGCTCGGAGGTGGCGACCTCCACGAGCGCCTCGCCGGCCACCGCGCGCAGCTGCGGCAGCTGCGGCAGCTCGCCCGGCGCGCCGTACACCGCGTACTCCACGACGCCCTCCCCCACGTCGGTCTCCTCGACGCCGGCAGGCGCGAGCTCCAGGAGCTCCGCGAGCACCAGCTCGGCGTCCTCGCGGCGCACGCGGAGGGCGAGGCGGATCACCCCGGAGTGGCGCAGCACGCGGCGCAGCTTGCCGAGCACCGACTCCTCCGTGCGGAGGTTCTCCTCCGTCAGCGTGTCGTGCAGGCGCTCCATCATCTCCCGCTGCTCGTGCGCTGAGGCGGCGCGGCACGACCACGTTGACGACGACGCGCAGGTTGCCACGGCGGCCGCCGCGCAGCGAGGGCATCCCCTGGCCGCGCACGGTGAGCACCTCCCCCGGCTGCGTGCCGGGCACCATCCGCAGCGACGCGGTGCCGTCGAGCGTGGGCACGTCCAGCGTCGCGCCGACGGCGGCCAGCGGGGCGGAGACGTCGAGCGCGGTGACGAGGTCGTCGCCGTCGCGCACCCAGCGCTCGTCGGGGCGCACGCGCACGAGCACGTACAAGTCGCCCGCGGGCGCGCTCGCCTCGCCCGCGTGGCCCTGGCCGCTGAGGCGGATGCGCTGCCCGTCGGCGATCCCCGCGGGCACCTGCACCGTGACGGCGTGCCGGCCGGCGCGCCGCCCGCGGCCACGGCACTCCCCACAGGGCTGCCGGGGTACGCGTCCGTCGCCGTGGCAGGCGTCGCACACGACGGTGCGCACCATCTGGCCGAAGGGCGTGCGCGCCACCGCCTGCAGCTGGCCGGCGCCGGCGCAGCGCTCGCACGTCTCGATCGGGGTGCCCGGCTCAGCGCCGTTGCCGCGGCAGTGCTCGCACCGCTCGACCGCCTCGTAGGCGCACCTCCTCGCTCGTGCCACGGGCCGCCTCGCGGAGGCCCACCTCCAGCGCCACCGCCACGTCCTGCTCCCTGCGCCGGGCCGCCCGCCGGCCCGCCGAAGGCGCTCGCGCCGCCGAAGAAGGCGTTGAAGAGGTCGCCGATCGAGCCGAACGCGTCGAAGTTCGGGGCGTACCCGCCGGAGCGCAGGCCTTCGTGGCCGTAGCGGTCGTAGGTCGCACGCCGCTCGGGGTCGGAGAGGATCTCGTACGCCTCCGCGGCCTCCTTGAACTTCTCCTCGGCCTGCGGGTCGTGCGCGTTGACGTCCGGGTGCAGCTCCCGCGCGAGGCGGCGGAAGGATTTCTTGACGTCCTGCTCGGAGGCGTCGCGGGCGACGCCCAGCACCTCGTAGGGGTCGCGCGGCAGCGAGGCACGGCTCATCGCCCCACCCTAGCTCTCTGCGTACGTCTCTTCAACGAACCGCGAGAGCTCGTGGGCCACCTCCTGCACCGCCGGGATCGCGTAGGCGTAGTTCATGCGCACCGGGCCGATCACCGAGACGATCCCCAGCCGGCGGCGCGCCACGCCGTACCCGAGCGGCCACCATCGCCAGCGAGCGCATCGCGGGGAGCTCGAGCTCCCGGCCGATGCGCACGTACACCCCCGGCTCGCTGAGCGCCGTGCGCATCACGCTCAGCAGCGCTACCCGCTGCTCCAGGAGCTCCATCAGCTCGTTGATCTGCCCCACCTCGCGCACGTGCGCCTCGGAGAAGAGCCGCGCCGCGCCATCGAAGTAGAGCTCGTGCTCGGACTCGGAGGCCAGCTCGCCCAGCGCGGGCACCAGGCGGTCGAGGAACGCCCGCTCGCCGGTGCTCAGCGTCGGGTCGGCGAGGCGCTGGTGGATCATCCGCGCGCCCAGCCCGAGGCCAACGAGGCGCTCGTTGAGGTACTCCCCCGCCCACGCCACGAGTCCCGGGTCAACCGGCTCCTCGAAGGTGGCGAAGACCTTCGACGACCTCGCCGGTGGAGGTGATGAGCACCGCCACGACCACCTGCGGCTGCACCGCCAGCACCTCGACGCGGCGGATCGTCGCGGTGCTCGCCGAGGGCGCGGAGACGACCGCGAGCAGGTCGGTCACCTGCGAGAGCGTCTCGGTGGTCGCCCGCATCGCCTCCTCCACCTCCTGGCGGGTCAGCGAGAGCTCCAGGCGCGGCAGCGTCCACCAGGCCCTCGCCGGAGGCGAGCATCCGGTCCACGACGTAGCGTTGGCCGGCGTCGGTGGGGACACGCCCGGCGGAGGTGTGGGGATGCGCAAGCAGGCCATGCTCCTCGAGCAGCGCGAGCTCGTTGCGCACGGTGGAGGGCCCGCAGTCGAGCTCCGGGTCGGCGGCGATCGCCCGCGAGGCCACCGGCTGGCCCTCCGCAGATAACCCTCCACCACCTTGCACAGGATCAGCTCCTGCCTGGCGGTAAGCATGGATTCGATTGTACGAGCCGCCGAGGAGGCGACGCGCGAGCGGCTGGCCCCGTTCGAGCCCCGGCGCAAAGCACGGCAAGCGAGCGGCTGGCCCCGTTCGGCTCCTCGCGCGGGGCCCCGGGCTGCTACACCTCGACCTCGGCCTCGGCGTTGCGGATGATCTCCTTCTCGCCCTGCACGGCGACCGTGTCGATCAGCGCCGCTTCCGTCCGGGCCTCGCGCACCGTGCCGGTAACGACCACCTCCTGCTCGGGGACGCCCATGCCGCGGAACTGGACCGACAGGCGCCGCAGGTGCTCGGGGCCGCCGGCCGCCTCGGTCTGCGCGCGCGCGACCTGCGCCATCGACCACAGGCCGTGCAGGATGCGACCGGGCAGGCCCACGGCACGGGCGAACTCCTCGTCAACGTGGATCGGGTTGAAGTCGCCCGAAGCGCCCGCGTAGCGAACGGTGAGGTACTTGTCGGGGGTGAGCTGCACCTCAGGGATCTGCGCTACCTGCAGCCAGGTCGGCCATGCTCACACTCCTCGTACGATGTTGGTCCAGGTGCCGCGGCAGACCTGCTCGCCGCGCTGGTTGTGGAGACGACTCGAACACGTAGTACCCGCGCCCGTCGCGCTTCGGAGATGTCCTTCGACGCACGCGGTCGTGGTGATCTCGTCGCCCGCGACCACCAGGGGGCCCCACTCGAACTCCTGCGCCGCCGTGCACCATCATCGGGAAGTTGATGTCGATCTCGGGATCGAAGATCGGCGGGCCGACCGAGGGGGCGGAGTAGACGACGGCGAACATCGGCGGCGCCACGACGTCGGCGTAGCCCGCGGCGCGGGCCGCCTCCACGTCGAGGTGCACCGGGTTGGTCTCGCCGACCGCCCGGGCGTACTCCTTGATCTTCTCGCGGCCCACCGCGTACACCGTGGGCTCGTAGGTCTTGCCGACCGCTTTGGCTGTTGACTGGCACGTGTGGCTCCTTGCACGGTGAGGGCTTGCGGCGCGGGAGTTGCATACCGGCCTTTAAACGCAGCGAGCGGCCCGGGCCCGCCGCGGGGCGTGCGGATGAGACGACGACCCCAGCGGCCGCGGGGCGACCGCGGCCCGGACCTCCACGGTTGCGGACGGTGTGACCCGGCGGTCCTCAGAAGACGAGGTCGATCTCGCCGGCACCGGCCCCCACGAGCTCCCGCTCGCCGTCCCCGTCCGGCTCGCCCCCGGCTCGCCCTCGCCGCGCGCGCCGGGCGCGCTCCAGGAACTGGACGGTGTCGGCCACCACGCTGACCGCCTGGCGGCGCTCCTGCTCGGCGGTCTCCCACTCCCGCCACTCCAGGCGCCCGGCGACCGCGATGAGGTTGCCCCGGCGCTGTAGCGCGCGACCGTCTCCGCCAGCCCCGCGAACGTGGCGACGTCGAAGAAGTTGGGGCGCTCGTGGTACTCGCCATCGGCATCGCGGCGGATGCCGTTGCACGCCAGCCGCAGGTTGCACACGCTCTGGCCCGAGGCGGTCTGGCGCAGCTCCGGGTCGTGCGTGAGGCGACCGATCAGCACCACGTGGTTGATGTTGGGGTGTGACATGTTGTCTCCTTTGGGTCGTCCACCGCCCCGTCCGACAACTTACGCGCTGCTTGGGACGGTACGCTCGATTGAGCGCTCGATTTGCGTGCCGCGGGCCGGCGAGGCGGTGGACTCGAGGGATGCGATGGGGACCCGACGGGGCGGGCCGGGTCGGTAGGCAGCCGCAGGTCACGGCCGGCGAACCGGCGCGGCCACCGCCGCCAGCGGCACGACCACCACGCACTCGCCGGCCCGGGCCGCGCGATCGCGCGGGTCACGGCGCGCTCCACCTCGGGCGGGGCGAGGTACAGCACACCAGCGACCTGCGCGTCCGTGCCCACGCCCGGCAGATCGCCGCCAGGCGGGCGGGGGCCTTCACGGTCAGCTCCACCTCCACCGCCACCGGCGGGCCGCCGTCCGCGGGCCACAGCACCAGGTCGGGGCGGTGGCGCGAGCCCACGCCGAGGGCGCCCACCTCGGCGCTGGCGAGCGCGCGGCCGCGCTCGCGCTCTTCGGCCCGCAGCCCCCGCTCGCCCTGCACCCGGTGGTCGGGGTAGCAGCACTCCAGCGCAGCCGCGACCCGGGCGCACTCGATCAGGTGCGCCGCGGAGGCGGCGCTCACCGTGCACGGGTCGACGCCGCGCGCCCCCGAGGCCCGCAGGCCGGCCCGCGTGACCGTGTACAGCGCCGGGGCGCCCCGCAGCGGCGCGCGGCGCGCGAGCAGGCCCGCGCGTTCGGCCGCCGCCAGGCGCGCCCGCGCCGAGGCGACCGTGAGACCCCCGTGCGTGGCCACGGCCTCCGCCGTGACGGCGCCGAGGCCGGCTGTCCAGAGCAGGAGCTCTGGGTGTGTCGATGCAGTAACCATGGTTCTCCTTTCGTGGTGTTGACGAGGCGGTCGGGTGAGCACGTCCACGCGACCGCCTCGCGGTCGTGTTGCCTCGCAAGCGCTCCAGCGAGCTACGTCCGCGCAACGGCCGCGCGGTGGCGGCGCCTCACCCGCGATCCGGCGAGGACATCCGCGCGATCGCGGCGCGGCGCGGGCCGGCGAGCCGCAGCACGGCAGCACAGCCCCGCGGGAGGCTCATCGCCTCCTCGGCATCGATCGCCGGCACGGCCACCCGCGTGCGGGTGGAGCGGCCGTCGCTGAGGCGACGGTCGTGCGCCACGCGCCCGCGGTGCCCGAGAGGCGCGCGACCAACTCTGCGGACTCCGGCACCACCTGGCGGTGGGCGATCAGCGTGGTGAGGTTGCCGAGCACCTGCTCGCGCAGGTGCTCGTGGCCGGGGACGCGTAGGTCGGAGAGCTCCTGGGTGCCGAGCAGCAGGCTGACGCCCGCCGAGCGCGCCCGCCCGAAGAGCCCCGCGACCTGCTCGGCGGCGACGGCCGAGAACTCGTCGATCGCCACCACGCACCGCGCCGGGTGCTCCTGCAGCGCCGAGACGACGGTCTGCAGGTCCTGACGATCGCGCCCGCCAGCATCTGGGCGAGCAGCGGCCGCGAGTCGGCCCGCAGGCTCGAAGTACACGACCGCGCCCGCCCGCACCGCGCGCAAGCAGGTCGAGGGCCTCCGCGCTCCCGCCGCCGGCGGCGGGGTCCAGCCACGTGGCCGACGTCGGACTCGGCCACGATCGCCAGGCGGTCGCGCACGCCCGTCAGGTCGCCGCGCTGGCGTGGGGTGAGCGAGTCCAGGTAGGCGTGCACCGCCGCCGCTCGCTCGGGGACGAGCTGCCGCGCGAGCACCTCGAGCTCCTCGGGGTCGAGCGCCCGACGAGGCTGGCGAGACTCACCTGCGCGCCGGCGGCGCGCAGCGCGCGAACGGCGTGCCCGAGGTAGCGCTGCGCCTGGCGCAGGTAGTGGGGCTCGGTGAAGCGCTCGCCGGCGAGCGCCTTGTCGGCGATCTCCGTCTCGCCGCCGCGCGCGTACGGGTTGTACACCGCCGGCCCCTCCGGCGTCCACTCGAGAAAGCGCCGGCCCGCGGCGGCCGCGGCATGCCGCAGGCGCTCACGCGCCCGCCGGTCGCCCTTGGGGTCGACGACGACGGCCGCCATCCCGCGCGCGACCGCCTGCGTGACGATCCACGTCGGCGTGACGGTCTTGCCTGAGCCGGTGGCGCCCGCCACCAGCGTGTGCGTGCCGCCGCCGGTGACGCGCCACGCCGCCGAGCTCGATCGAGACCGGGCGGCCGCGGGCGGCGTCACCGACGCGCAGCTCGTCCACGCCCTCCGGGCGCCGGCCGAGCAGGCGCCCGAGTAGGCCCCCGCCGCACGGCCGCAGCTCGCGCAGCCGCCGGCCGCCAGGCAAGCAGTCGAGCACGCCTCCGCCGAGCACGCGCACGCCGAGCCGGCGTCCCCCGAGCAAGCGCCTACCGAGGCGCCCGCCGAGCAGACGTGCGTACATCCGCCGGACCGGCCGGTGCAAGCGGAGCCACGCGCGCCCCGCGCGCACGACGGCGCCCACCGCGTCGAGCGGCGTCGTGCGGCGCACGGCCACCTCCGCGAGGTCGGCGCCCGCGCGCAGGTCCTCGTGGTGCCAGCGCCGCCCGCGCACGGCGGCAACCAGCCCGGCGAGCGCCGCAGTGAACGCCGCGTTACCCGCCAGCGGCGGCGGGCGCAACAGCAGCGGCGGGACCGCGCCCGGCCGCCCAGCTCCAGTGCAGGTGCCGGCGGCGCATCGCGTGCGCCGCGAGCAGTCCGAGGAGCCCGCCGATGGCGACGTGGGCGGTGGTACCTGCGCCAGCCACTGCGCGAGGTGCTCCAGTACAGCAAAGGGGTCCGTCCCTTCGGGGGTCGTTCGTATCATGGATGGGGTCGCCCTCACGTCCCTCCTTCTCGACCAGGGAGGCGGGGTCGCCACCGCGGCCGGGCCTGCGACTGGTGCAGCACGGCGCGCCCGTCCGGGCCGCGCGTCGTCCAGGAGACGCAGCGGGCCGCCACCGGACGAGCCGGCGGGCCGCGCGGCCGGGAGGACTCAGGATCAGATCAGGCGGTAGCCGACGCCGCGGACGCTCACCACCCACCGCTCGTGCGCCCGTCGCGCGGAGCCGGCGCCGCAGGCGGCTGGCGTGGGAGTCGAGCGTGCGCGTGGAGCCGGTGAGCGGTAGCCCCACACGGCGCGCAGCAGCTCCTGCCGGGGAGAACACGCGCTCGGGCTCGCGGGCGAGGTGCACGAGCAGCTCGTACTCCAGGCGCCGCAGCCCGAGCGGCTGCGCCGTGGAGGTGCACCGCGTGGGCGTCGGGGATCGATCGCCAGCGGCCCGACCTCAGAGCGCTCGCCGCGGCCGCCCGCTCCGGCGCGGCGGAGGAGCGCCCGCAGGCGCGCCCGCAGCTCCAGGTAGCGCGCGGGGCCGCGCGAGGAAGTCGTCGGCGCCCGCGTCGAAGGCGCGCAGCAGGTCGGGCTCGCGGCGCGTGGCTGATCACGATCACCGGCAGTCGCGAGGCACCACGGCGAGTCGCGGCCCCGCGGCAGCTGACGGCGAGCGCGCTCGAGGACGCCGAGCAGCGCCGCGGGCGGCTCGAAGCTCCCCAGCACCGCGCAGGTCGGCGCGCGCGCGACCGCACGAGGATCGGCCCGTGCCAGCGCCCGCGCGTGCTCGGTCGTGCGTCCACGACCGCACCAGTAGCCGTCGAGACTGCCAGCTGCTCGCAGGGGCGGCGACCATGCTCCGTCACGAGCTCCGACTCGAGGACCCACGCCGGGATCGCTCCGCGCGGGGCGATCCCGCCCATCAGAGCTCCACCTCGCGCGGGCTCACGCCCAGTCCGCCGCGGGCGATCAGCGCCAGCACGTCGCTGTGGATCCACGGCGTGGGGCTGCCGTCGGCCGCCCTCGGGCGCAGAGCCGACGCGGCGGGCGAGCCAGCTGGTCTCGCCGCTGTAGTTGCCTGGCCGTCGCGCTTGACCCGACCGCAGCGGAAGGCGATCTCGCTCGAGGCTGACCCCCTGGGTGCGCGTCGCGTGCACGACCGCCGGCGCAGCCCCCGGTTGAGCACGATCCGACTGGCGTCGATGCGTTGCAGCTCGCAGCGCAGCACCGCCACCGAGACCGCGGCGTCCTCCGATGGACCTCGAGCGCCCTGACGGTGAGCGCACGGACCGGTTCGTAGCCATCCATGCACCCCACCACGTCGCGCACGCTCTCGGGCTGGGGCCGCGCCCGGCTGACCGCGAGCCCCGGAGCCTCGGCGGCCCCCGCGGCCACCGGCACCAGCGCAGCTCCGGGATCGACAGGCCGGTGGCGAGCGGCTCCAGCCAGTGCCGAGCACCGTGGCGGTCGAGCAGCTCCACCGCCTCCGGCGACGGGAGCGGATCGGGGGGCTCGCCGCCCTCCTCCTGCGACTCGCACCCCCCGGAGAAGGGAGCCGTGAGGAGATCCTCGGGAGCGAGCGGCCGGCAGCGGCGCGGGCGAGGATCGCGCAGGTAGTCGCGGCACACGAGCTCGCGTTCTCGAGCGGCTCGTCGGCAGCGAGGTGCGCCACCAGCCGGCGATCGCCCCAGGTGCCGGCGTCGCGGTCGAGGACCAGCACGCTGCCGCCATGCCCGGGCGGGCGAGCACTTCGCGCGGGCGGCCCTCGGCGTCGGTGTAGTGGGCGAGCACCGCGGCTGTGAGGGGCGCGAGTCGGGTCGGACCCGCGAGCACTCGGTCGAGCGGGGACATGGACTGCCGCGCGGGGAGCGCGGCTGGACGGGGGTGAGTGAGCGTGGTGGTCATGAGGTCTCCTGGCCGCCGGGGTTCGGGGAGGCGGCTTGTAGGGCGCTCGCGGGGCGCCGTCAAGGGAGGCGGCGAGGGCTCCCGAGCGGGCAGCAGGAGGGCGAGATCCCCTAAGGGGATCTCGGGTTAGGAGGTGGGTCGGCGGAACGGCGCAAAGTGGGCGCGATCGGCATGGTGGCCGGCGACGGGGGCGACTTGCGCGCCGGCTGCAAGGCAGCAGAGAGAGCTCAGCAGCCGCGTCGGGGCAGCTCAGAGGGAGACGTCGGGGCGGTGCGTGGGGCGCGCCGCGTGGGGTGCTGCTGCCTGGGTACAGGAGAATCGGGAGCAGCGATCGTAGCGTCGGGCGGGGGCGGGTGGCGAGCGCGCCGGCTCCGCGGCCGCCGGCGAGCGTGGCAACGCGAACGTAGTCCCGCTCCACGGCTCGGTTTCCGGCGCCTCGCCCGTGCAGTTGGGTCCACGCGGGGCGGGAAGGCGGCTGCACGGCACGGAGCGCGCGGACGAGGGCGACTGCGGGTCGCGGGTGGGCGACGGCGGATCTGAGCGGGTGACTGCACGCGTCTTCGCGCGCCACGTTGGGAGCGCCGCGAGGGTGAGTCGTGGTAGATCATCGCCAACGCCGAGGTCGAGCCGTAACCACACCCCCGCCGCGCCGCCCCCGGCGGCAGCGACTCGACCACGTGCTCAGACGCCCTTGTAACCCGAGCCAGCGTGTAGTCACCGACCACCTATGCCGGCGAGCCTCACGTGCCGTGGGGATCCACTGTGCGTGGTGGCGTAGCTGGACCTCGCGATGGGCCCGTCTTCACTGGACCCCTTCGCTAGTTTGCGACGAAGCGAAACGCCGGGGTCAGCCGGGGACGTCTACGGCGATGTTGGTGCGGCGGGTCAGGCCAACGAGCAGGTTGATGTCGTCCGGATCGCCGGTGATGATGGTCACCGCGCAGATGTGGCTGCGTTCCTCGGCCATCGCAACGATCTGCGCATCGGTAGTCGAGACGTCGTGGCGCGACAGCTGCAGCGCCTCGGTGCGCAGCACGCCAGCCCGCGTGGCGGCCATGATGGTCAAGGGCGCGTAGATGTCGTCCTCGGCGCCTATGGCCTTGATCAAGCGGTCAACGAGCGTGTCGGGACCTCGGTGGCCCGAGCGGACCTCAGTGAGGACCGGAACAGGTATCAGGAGCGCCCCTTCGAACCGTTGCGCAAGCAGTGCGAGATACGCGAGGAGCAGGTCTGGGCTGGCAGCCAGCGCGCTGACGCCTCCGCTGTCGAGTAGGAAGTCGCGGCGGTGGCGACGGGTCACTCAGGCCAGGCGTCGGCGCGGGACTGAAGCTCGGGCAGGTGCTTTGAGCCGTCGGCGCCTTCAGCAACGAGTTCGTCGTGCAGCTGCCGCAGGCGCGCGCGCTGCGCGTCGCGCAGCTTGGCGTCGTCTACCGGCTGCTGGCTGGTGTGCGTCACGGTGGCGGCCTCCATTGGTTCTATTCTCCTCAGGGTCCTCGGCGGTCCGATGACGAGCCTTGAGCAGTACAGCAAAGGCTATGCAGACATTCGCCAGCTCCAGGCGCCGCCGCCGTCTGGCCCGCGCTGACGCGCGTGGTGTGTCGGCGGACCCGACAGGGTCGCGGCTTACACAGCGAGGATCGTGAAGCCCGACCCCAGGAGCCTTCTCATGTCGTCGGGATCCGAGGTGGCGATGGCATCGCGGCGCCTACCCACGCCCACCGCGATACACGCATCCGTTATCTGCGCGCCGGGTGTGGCTCTCCGTAGGCGACCTGCCTCTCGCGCCAAGCGCTCGTTAACGGTCTCGATTGAGCACGCCTTGAGCAGGCGAGCGACGCGCGCATCCTTCGCATCGCCGCGCCAGACCTCGGCGAGCGCGATGGCAGGGATCGTTGGCACCAAACCGCGCGCGTAGGCCACTGCCAGGATCTCTCGGACACGCGCCTCGCCCCGCTCGTAGGCGATCAGCGCACCGGCATCAAGCGTCAGGCCGGCCACTCTGTAGCAACCCGAGCCCGTACGTCGGCCGGCGCCGGACCAAACTGGGCATCGTCCTCGGCGAGCAGATCAAGGCCGCGGGAGACTCGCAACTCGCGCAGCACTGCGGCGTTTACGAACGCTGAAAGGCTTCCACCCCCCGATTCGGCGACGCGCTGCTCAGCCTCGTGCAGCACAGACTCATCGAACGAAATCGATCGCTTTTGACTGGCCACCAGGCCGATGCTACCACGGTAAGATCGACGTCTCGGAGTCGCCTACCGCACCCCGGACCCGCCCAGCAGACGAGCACAGCCGCCCAGCAGCACCCGCTGCTCGCACGTCGCCTCGCGTGCGTGAGGACCCGCGCCGGAGCCGGCGGCGCGCACCTCGGGTGGCAGCGGAGGCACGCCATAGGCGACTAGCCTGCCCTCGTGGACGTCGCGCTCGGAGACCCACGCGACGGCCGCCCGGCCGGGGTACTCCCAGTCCCGCTGATGCTCCCCGGCGTACGCGCGGCAGGCGGTGAGCACGTGGTCGGCCCGCCGGGCACACTCGCGCGCACGGGGGCGGTCGCGGCAGAGGAACACGACCGCGGGACTCGGGCCCACCCGCCCGCCGCGACGCGCGAAGCGGGGGGTGCACACCGCCCACCCGGCAAGCAGGTGGTCGTAGCGCTCGAGCTTGGCGGCGGCCGCGGGGGTGAGGCGGTCGTCGCGCTCGACCGCCAGCCACACTCGACGCCCAGCGGCGCCGGACGGCCAGCCGCTTGGCTCGCTCCGGCACCCGCCGTTCGGCTCGCCCTCGGGCACGCGCCCGCCGGGCACCTCGACGCTCGCGTCGGGGCGCAGGGTCTCGAAGCGCTCCGCCTCCACGCGCACACCGGACGGTTCGGTGCGCAGGAACCCATGCGGGGCACGGCCGCCGGGCAGGCGCAACTCGCCGGGGCCGAGCGCGACGTGACCAGCGGTGGTAGCGCGCAGCGGCGGGGAGAGCGCCGACTCCTCCGGGCCGTACAGCTTCAGGGGACCGGCGCCGAGGGTACGCTCGAGCGCGAGCACCCACCCGGCCACGTGGACGTCGTGACGGGCTTGGCGCAGCTGGCTCTCCGCGGTGTGCCGCCGGGGCGGGGGAGGCACGCAGTCCGGTCGGCGCGTCCAACGCGGGGCCTGAGGGGACGGCCGCGGGTCGGGCGGACGTAGGCCGGGCGGAGGCGGGGCCGGTGGGGGTGGCCGCGGGCCGGACAGGCGCGGCGCCGGAGGAGGCGGCCGCGGCGCGCGGCTCGGGGACCTCGTGCCTGTACGCGCGCAGCACCTCCACTCCGCGCGTGCTCGCCACGTAGCACATGGGCGCCCCGCCGCCATCGCGGCGGTGGAACTGGAAGCGCTGCACGAGCCCCGCGTCGGAGAGGCGCTTCAGACGCCGCTGGGTGGTGGTCAGCGACCGCTCGGGGTTGACGCGACGGTGGATCTGGGTGGTGAGCACGTGGCGCAGGGCTGCGACCGTCGTGAGCACCTCGACGTCGAGCGGGTCGGGGTCGAGCGCGGTGGGCACGGTAGGCACCCGCGCCCACCGGACGGTGTGGGCCGCGTCGAGGGCGACCAGCTCCGCGTAGCTCTCGGCGGCGGTCGCAGGGAGCGGTGCCCACGCTTGGCCGGCGGGGCACTCGCCGGCGGCGGGATCCTCGCGCGGTTCGTCGGCTTCACCGGGAGTGTGGGCTGCGTCCCCCCGACCTCGCTCCCGCTGTCGTCGTGGGGCACGGAGGCCCCACGTTCGCCGGCGCCGACCCCGCGCTCACCCGCGCGGACGATCTCCCCCTCCCCCTTCGCCTCTCTCTCTGGCTCGCTCCCCCGCGAGGAGCCGTGGGGTTCACGCCCCTCCCCGGCGCCCGCGCGCTCGCGGCGCTCCCAGTGCGGTTGGGCGAGGTCCTCAAGGTACCGGCCGCCGCGGGCAGCCTGGCGGGCGGCGTGCAGGGCCAGGCGCTCGGGATCGATGCGCAGCGGGATCGTCTCGCGACGAAGGGGGGCTGGCGGCCCTCCGCGGCCAGCCACGAGACGATCGCATGGTGACTGGGGCAGGTGCAGGCGCGCGTCAGGGCGTCCGAGCGCGGTGAGGCCGGTACATCGGGGCGCACGGTGTCGGAGTACTCGGCCATCGTCAGCCAACGCCGCCTCGCGCGCGTCGCGGCCGAGGCGGTGGCGAAGTACACGCGATGGGCGAACAGCGCGTCGAGCTGGTCGCGCACCTCGCGGTCGGTCCACTGCGCGTCGGTCTGCCAGCAGGCCACCGTCTCCAGGCCGGCGGAGCGCTTCAGCGCGATCGTCTCGGCGAAGCCGCGGTTGAGCACCAGCGGAGCCTCGTCGACCTTCAGCGCGACGGCCGATGCGTTCCTCGGCGGCGACGAGATCCTGCTGGCGCGCGAGCGCCGCGTCGAGCATCCCGACGAGCAGCTGCATGAGCACGGAGGTGTTGCCCGCGCCCATCGCGCCGAGGGCGCCCTTGACGACCAGCACCTCCTGCCGGCGATCACTCGATCGAGGTCCACGCGCAGCGACTCGTTGAGCAGCACGCGCTTGATCGAGGGCGAGTTCAGCAGCCGGGCCAGCTTGTTGACGGGCGCGTCGAGCTTGGCGGTCGTGGTGCTGCGCGCGTCGGCCAGCTGCGCGGTCAGCTCGGCGGTGAAGAACTGGGAGATCTCCTTCGATACTCGGGCAGCGCGCGCACGTCGGGCGCCGACGCTGCGCGGTAGGCGTAGCCCTCCTCGCCGACCGACAGCAGGCGGGCGGCGTCCCACAGGGTCGCTCGCCGGTCATAGGCGAGTACGGCGATGATCGCGTTGCGCAGGTACCGGTCCGAGGAGGCGCGGATGTCCGCGTCGGTGAACAGGTTCTTCAGCGCCGCCGACGACGTAGTCGGCGATCACGTCCGCGGGGGCGTCCACGGCGAGCGGGTTGAAGCCGCAGGTCGGGTGGGCGAAGTCGAGCAGCGTGCAGGTGCGCTCGGCGGGCACGACGCTCACGGCCGCCTCGGCCGCGTCGCCCTTGGGGTCGAGCACGATCACCGCGCAGCGCTCGCGGCGCAGGTCCTCGGCGACGGTCGCGGCCAGGTAGCTGGACTTGCCCTGCTCGACGGTGCCGGGCACGGCGGTGTTCTGGCGGCGCATGCTGCGGATGGATCGAGCACCGGCCCGTACGCGTCGCGCAGCAGTCCCGGGCCCTCGCGGGGGCGCATGATCGCGGGCGGCGCGGGCGCGAGCGGCACGGCGGTGCGGGCGAAGCGGGACGGTGGCGTAGTCGACCGAGGGCATGTGCCACACCGCGGCGAGCTCGGTCGAGGCCAGCACGCCCCGGCGCGGCGACGGCAGCGGGTTGCCCTCGCCGCGCTGCACGCGCCGGCGGTAGAGCCCGAGCAGGCCGTGGCGCACGGCGGTGCCGCGTTCGACGAGGCGGTTCTCGGCGCCCTCGGCGCGCAGCTCGGAGGCGATCTGCTCGCACGCGCTGCGCGTCGGCTGCGACGACGCGCAGGTCGGCGAAGTACAGCGGCCGGTGCTGCACGCTCAGGCCGCCGCGCAGCTCGGCCTCCTCGACGAGCGAGCGATCGCGCAGGAGAGGTGCTCGCGGCGCTCGCGGGACAGGCGCGTCCTCGTGGCGCTTGTAGCGGTGCTTGGCCAGCTCGTTCGAAGCAGCGCGGGCGCCGGCGTGAGCGCCGAGCTGCACGAACGCCGTCCTCGCCACACGCGCCCATCACGGTCAGCAACCGATTCATCGGCGGCTCGCGCTCCTGCTCGTAGCGGTCGAGCTCCTTGACGCGCCTGATGAACGCCGCGTGCTTCTTCAGGCGCAGCGCACGGCCGCGCGGCTGGCACCCGAGCCGCCGGCGGGAAGTCTCCACAGGCGGCAGTTGGGGTAGGCGCAGCGCAGCGCCGCCTCGACCATCGGCTCGAGCCCCGCCGGGCACGCGACGGCGAGCACGCGCTCGCGCCTGCGCCGTCTCGCGCCGCCGAGCTGGCGTGGTGCACCTCGAGCGCCACCGACGGCTGCCCGAGCAGCAGGCGCCGCCACCACCGCGCTGCAGGCGCTTGTGCAGCGCCTCGTACATCGCCACCACGCCCTCTGCGCTCGTGCGGTCGGTGCGGTAGGGCACCGACGCGCAGGCGCACGTAGCGCCGTCGGCGGCGCGCCCGCGGGCGCGGCCGCCGAGCAGCGCGCCGCGCAGGGAGCGCGCTCAGCGGCAGCGACGCGCCGCGCTCCGCCGCCCCCCCGGCGGCCTCTGTGCGGGCGCGGCGTTCGCGGGGGCGCCGCTCGTGCGGCCGGGCGGGCGCAGCGTCGATCCGGTGCCGGACCTGCGCGCCCTCGAGCCGGCGCGCCCCGCGAGCGCTGCCCCGAGCGCCGCCGTGCAGCAGCCACGCGAGCGTCGCCCACGTCCGACCGCAGGGTCGCGGGCGAGCCCGAGCCAGCCGCCATCCGAGCAGACGCGTGAGCACGCTCTCGCCGACTCCGACCGCGCGGCTGCGGGTGGGACCGCGGGGCGGGCGCGGCGCAGGCGAGCGCAGCGGCGGGCGCCGGCGCGCCGGGGAGCTCGCCGGGAGGCTCAGCGCGGCCGGGTCGCGCGCTCCACCTGCCGGTGCCGCGGTCGGTGAGGTACCACTCGTTGGGGGAGCCCTGATCTGGCCCTCCCCGAGATTTGTCACCAGCTTCAGCCGCTCCAGGCGGGTGAGCAGCTTGGAGATCTGGCCCTGGTCGGCGATGCCCGCGCCGTCGGCGATTTCGCGGTTGCTGGCCCCGGGGTGTTCGCCGATGAAGGTGAGCACGCGCACGGTGCGGTAGGTGAGACGCATGTCGAGGCCCTCGAGCGGGTCTCTGCTCGACGCGCCGTGGGGAGCGCCTGCGCTTCGGCAGGACGGGGGGCTTGCGCGCTAGCTCGGCGCTGGCGGCGCGCGAGCCGAGGTAGGGGAGCACGATCATGCTCATCAGAGGCCCCAGCAGCACGGTGAACGATTCTTTCGAGCGGGCCAGCAGACGCGTGTGCAGGACGGCGAAGACCGCTCCGACGACGCCTTCTGCCGTGACGTCGGGCGACTGCTCGGTCGCGCGGGCGGCGTTGGCGCCGGCGCCAGCGCGGCCCTCGTCGATGACGCGCTTCACCTGGTTGAGGATCTGGGTGCGGCGGCGCAGCACGCGGGGGCCGGCGGCGAGCGCCTCGACGAAGCAGATCCGGGCGAGGCCGGGCTCCTCGTCCATGAACCGCAACAGCGCGAGCAGGGCGGCGCGCACGCCGTCGCGCCAGCCCGACTCCTCGCGGTAGGCGTCGACCGACGTGCGCGGAGAGCTGGTCGACGGACTGGTTGAACGCCGCGAGGAAGCAGTCCTCGCGATCTTCGAAGAGGTCGTAGAAGGTCTTGCGCGAGACGCGCGCGCGGGCGATCACTTGGGCCACGGTCAGGCGGGCGTAGCCGACTTCCTCGACCGCTTCCACGGCCGCGGTGAGCATTCGGCTGCGCTGGATCTCCGACACCTGCCCACGCGGCAGGCTGCTGGGGCCGGGACGCAGTCGCGGGGCCTCTGGGCGGGTTTTGGTCTTTGCAGCCATCTGACTCTGCCTAATTGTCACTCTTTTTTACTATGGGAACTGGATTGGTGGTGGCGGCTGTGGTGCTTTCGCCACAGCGCACCCCGTGGCGGTGCCGGCGTCCGCGTCCATGGCGCCGGCTCCTCTGGTCTCGCTCGCAAAGGTTCATGGGTTGACGCAAGGAAGTCGAGGCGCGTCTCCAACTCCCCCGAGGCTTTCGAGCTACGGCCCGTTTTTCCACTATACGGGATAGCTGGCTGGGGTGAACTGGAAAGCGAGCCACGCACCGGACCAGTATCAACATGCTGCCATTGACAGCGGTGAAACGATCGTTACGGGCGGCCGGTGCCGGGCCGCCGGTGAGGGCTCGTGAGCCTCAGGGACGCTACCGGCCGGCGGCCATCGTCACGTTCAGCTCGCCCGTCTGTTCGACCAGCGTGAAGCTCGTCGCCCGCTCGCCGCGCTTGAAGTCCAGCGTCACGCGCGCATCCCCCACCGCCAGCCCGCGCAGGGTGACGCTCCCCAGCCACTCGGGCAGCTCTGGGTGGGCGATCGTCAGCGCGCCGCCCGGGGCGTCCGCGGAGATGCCCAGCAGCGCCTGCAGCACCTGCAGCGGCGCGGCCGCGGCCCACGCCTGCGGGATGCACGCCACCGGGTAGGCGACCGCCGCCGCACGCTCGGCGCGGTCGAAGCCGCAGTACAGCTCCGGCAGGCGCGAGTCCCGCGCCCGGGCCGCGACTTCGAAGAGCGCACCTGCGATCCGCCGCACCCCCTCCTGGTGGCCGTAGCGCTTGAGGCCCGCCGCGAGGATCGCGTTGTCGTGCGGCCACACGGACCCACAGTGGTAGCTCATCGGGTTGTACGCCGGGTTCTCGCTGGAGAGCGTGCGCACGCCCCACCCGCTGAACATGTCATCCGCCAGCAGGCGCGCGGCGAGGGCGGCGGCGCGATGCGGCTCGACGATCCCGCAGTACAGGCAGTGCCCCGGGTTGGAGGTGACGCTCGCCACCTGTCGCTTGCGCCCGTCCAGCGCCAGCGCGTACGTGCCCTCCGTGGGGTTCCAGTACGCCTCGTCGAAGGCCGCGCGCAGTTCTTGCGCCTGCGCGCGCAGGCTCGCCGCGCGCTGCGGCTCGCCGAGCGCCTCATACACGTCGGCAGCCCCTTGCCGGGCGGCGTACACGTATCCCTGCACCTCCACGAGCGCGATCGACCCCTCCGCGAGCGTGCCGTCGGCGTGCACGACCGCGTCGCCGGAGTCCTTCCACCCCTGGTTGCGCAGGCCGCCGGGCGAGCGGCACTCGTACTCCACGAACCCGTCGCCGTCGCGGTCGCCGTACTCGTCGATCCACGCGAGCGCCGCGTCGAGCGCCGGGCGCAGTCCCCGCACCGTCTGCAGGTCGCCAGTCCACGCGTAGTAGTCGGCGACGCGCATCACCCACAGCGGCGTCGCGTCGGCGGTGCCGTAGTAGGGCGTGTGGGGTACCAGGCCCGCGCCGGCGAGCTCCCCGACCCGCAGCTCGTGGAGGATCTTGCCGGGCTCTGCGTCCCGCCACGGATCGTCCGCGACGGCCTGCAGCTTCGCCAGGCACATCAGCGCGTCGCGCGAGAGGCGCGTATCGAGCAGTACCGCCTCGCCCGCGCTCACGAGCGCGTCACGGCCGAAGGGCGCCACGTACCACGGGATCCCCGCCGCGAGGATCTGGCCGCCGGGCGCCGGCACCGTGAGCGCCCGCAGGTCCCGCGCGGAGGCGGCCAGCACCTCGTTGAAGAGCTCGTTGTCGGTCTCGATCCCGGTGCACTCGGCCTCCCACCGCGCCTGCGCCTCGGCGAGCCCCGCCGCCGCCGTCTGCGGGCGCCGGCGCGACCGGCGACGGCCGCCCAGCGAGGGCTCGGCCGTCATCAGGATCGCGGTCGCCTCATGTGGAGCGAGCGTCACCTCCCACCGCGCGCGGGCGCCCTCGCCATCCAGCTCCACGTGCGCGGGGGCGGGGGTGGGCTCGAGCTCGACCACCGTCTCGCGGAACACCTCGTCCTCGCCCACGTACGCGAGTGTCAGCCCGCGCGCGGTCCGCTTCGGGGCGAGCGCGTGGCCCCGCGCCGGGCGGGGCAGGGCGCCGCGGACCTCGAACATGTCGGCGAAGTCGGCCGCCAGCGCGAGCGCCACCGTGGTCGTGACCGGCTCGCTCAGGAAGTTACGCACACGACCGGTCGTACAGCCGGCCGGCGGCGACCATGATCTCCCGGCGATGCTCAGCGAGAGCTGCGGCACCGGCGCCCGCGCGCCGCGGTGCAGCGTTCCGTTGGTCGCGTCCACCGCGGCGCGCTCCGCGTCCACGGCGTAGGAGAGCGCGACCGGCGCACCCCCCCACCTCCAGGCGGATCTCCGAGAGGTAGCGGTGTCGTATGCGTAGAACCCCTCGCCCGACACCTGTGCCGGGCCGACGTCGCCGTCGGGGCGCGTGCACAGGAAGAGCTCGCCCTCCTTGATGACGAGCAGCTCCTCCCGCGCCTCGGCGGGGATCGGTGGGGCGCCGCGCAGCTCGACCGGGCCGGCGCGCCCCACGACCGTGAAGGGCTCCCCGCGCGGGCTGAGCACCTCGCGGCCGGAGGTCTCGCCGTCGGCGACGGCGCGAGCGCGCTCGCCGGTGTGGTCGGCAGCGCCCGCCCGCGCGCCGGTGGGGTCGGCAGCGCTCACCCGCATAGCTCCCCTCTAGATCTTCGCGGGATAACCCGGATGGACACTGCGGAAGTGACTGCTAGCTTGACTGTGCCAGTCGCCGCCGGTCCCCACGAGCCCTCGCGCCGGCCGACGCCTGCTCCCCCGGATGAACACGTTCCCCGCCGCCATACGCCCGCACAGTGTCACACGCACACCCCGCGAGACGCTGCGGATCGCGCTGCTGGCCCCCCCATGGATCCCCGTACCCCCACCCGGCTACGGCGGCATCGAGGCGGTCGTCGCGCTGCTCTGCGAGGAGCTCGTCGCGCGCGGCCACGACGTGACGCTGTTCGCCGCCCCCGGCTCGCGCTCCGCGGCGCACGTGCACTCCCCGCTCCCCGCCGCGCACCCCGACACGATCGGCTCGGCGCTGCACGAGGCCGACCACGTCGCCTGCGCGTGGGACGTGGTGGCACAGCAGGCCCTGCGCGGGCGGCCCTTCGACGTGATCCACGACCACTCCGGCTTCACCGCGCTTGCGATGGCCGCGCGTGCCGGGGCGCCCGTCGTACACACCGTGCACGGCCCGCTTGACGCCGACACCGCCCCCTTCTACGCCCGCCACGGCCGCAAGGCGACGCTCGTGGCGCTCAGCCACTCCCAGTTCGAGCACGCGCCCGACGGTGTGCGCGCCGCCGCGGTCGTGCCCAACCCGCTGGACGTCGCGCAGTGGCCGCTGCGCACCGCCAAGGAGGACTACCTGCTGTGGATCGGGCGCATGAGCCCGGTCAAGGGCGCCCACCACGCGATCGCCGCCGCGCTGCGCGCCGGCCGGCGGCTTGTGCTCGCCGGCCCGGTCCAACCGGGACAGGAGGTCTACTTCCGCGAGCGGGTGGCGCCCCACATCGACGGCGAGCGGGTGGTGTACGTGGGCGAGGTCGGCGGGACGCGGCGCTTGGAGCTGTTCGCCGGCGCGCGGGCTTTGCTGATGCCGATTCGGTGGGTCGAGCCCTTTGGGATGGTGATGATCGAGGCGCTCGCCTGCGGCACCCCCGTGATCGCGTTCCCCGAAGGTGCGGCCGCCGAGGTGGTGCTCGATGGCGTCAACGGCTTCCTCGTCGCCGACGAGCGCGCGATGGCGCAGGCAGTGGCGCGGCTGGGAGAGATCGACCCGCTGCGCTGCCGGGACTCGGTCGCCTTCCGTTACAACGTGGCGCTGGTGGCCGACGGCTACGAAGCGGTGTACCGGCGGGCGGTCCGCGCGGGGCGCGATGCCGCGCACGCTGGGGGCCGCAGCCGCCCGGTGCTGCGGGAACGGCCCGTGGGCGGGACGCCGCGACGCGAGCGCCCCGCAGAATCCGTGCCAGCGGTGCGGCGGGCAGCGCGAACGGGCCCGGGACTGCGGCCCGCCAGCTGAGTGGGCCTTAGGGCCCTCACCGCGGCTCACGGTGGCCGTCGGGGCCCACCGTCACTGGCTCGCCGCCGGCGACGCTCACCGCCACCGGGCGGTCGCTGCGCACCTCCAGCTCCTCGTCTCCGACCGTGACCCGCAGGCGGGCGTCGCGGAAGCGCAGGCGCACCTCGAGCTCGCCCCACGCCGCGGGGAGTCGCGGGTCGAGCGTGCAGAACCTCGCCCCGTGGCGCGCGCCCCCGCGAAGCCGTACACGAGCGCCTGCCACACGCTGCCCATCGCCGCGAGGTGCACGCCGCCGGCGGTCGATCTGCGAGATGTCGTCGAGGTCGATCCGCGCCGTCAGCTCGAGCAGCGCGAGCGCCTCGCTCGCACGCGGCCCGCGCGGGCGAACAGCGCGGCGTGGACGCCCGGCGAGAGCGAGCTGCCGTGCGCGGTGCGCGGCTCGTAGAAGGCGAGGTTCGCGGCCAGCGACCCCGGCGCCACCTCCTCGGGCACGAGGTGGTGGAGCATCAACACGTCGGCCTGCTTGACGACCTGGGCGCCGGCCACGCGCTCGGGCGAGAGCAGCAGGTCGGCGGCGATCGGGCCGCCGCGGCGCGAGCTCGGCGATGACCAGCGGCTCGAGCGCGAAGAAGCCCGCGAACTGCTCGTAGAGCCCGCTCTCGGGCTGATAGCCGTCGACGAGCGCGTCGGCGAGCTGCGCGCCACGTCGCGCGCTCGGCCTCGGTCGACGCCGCTGCGGCGTCGGCCGTCTCCGCGTACGCGCGGCGCAGGTTCCAGCGCGCCATCACGTTGGTGTACGCGTTGTCGTCGACGTGCTCGTGGTACTCGTCGGGGCCGATCACGCCGCGGATGTGGGCGCGCCCGTCGCCGTCCCGTTCGACCCGCGAGGCCCAGTAGCGGGCCGTCTCGATCGAACAGCCGCGGCCGGGGCCGGCGCGGAACGCCTCGTCGCCGGTCCAGTCGACGTAGCAGCGCGGCCGCCCACGCCACGTCGGCGACGATGTGCTCCTCGCGCTCGCCGGTGTGGATCGCCACCACCCGCCCGGCGCGGTCGCGCGCCGAGCGCGGGGTGACGTCGGCGCCGCGTGCGCGCCGACTCCCACGCGAAGCGCGCGCCGGCGCGGCCCGGCCGCGCGCGCCGTGCGCCGCGCGGCGGGCAGGCGCCGCACGCGGTACTCGAGCATCGCCCGGGCCGCCGCCGGGTGGGTCGCGGCGAGGAACGGCAGCACGAACACGTCCGCGTCCCAGAACACGTGGCCGCGGTAGCCGTCGCCGGTCAGCCCGCGCGCGCCGACCGCCGCCTCGCCGCCGTCGCCCGCCGCAGCCGATCAGGTGGTAGAGCGCGAGGCGCACGGCCAGCTGCAGCGCGGGTCGCCGTCGATACGCACGTCGGCGCGCCTCCCACCGTTCGCGCCCACGCGCTGCGATGCTCGATCAGCAGCTTGCTCGCGGCCGGCGGCGCGCGCGCGGCGCACGCGTCGCGCGCGGCGGGCTCGTCGGCCTCGTCCCGGGGCCGGGTACGCGGCGTACGGCGAGCACACCCGCTCGAGGTCGTCGCCCGCCGCCTCGCCGCTCGACCTCCTGGGCGGCGGCCGCCTCAAGTGTGCCACGGGCCAGCTTGACGCGCATCCGTGCGACTCGCCGTCGCCGCTCCGCCTCACCTCCGCGCCGGCGGCACCGCGAGCGGCGGGCTGCTGCGAGTGCCGGCGCGGCGCGCGCACGCGCAGCGCCGCCACGCCGGGACGGGCGAGTGAGGAGAGCTGCACCGCCTCCAGGGCGTCCGGGCCCCGATGGTGGAGCAGCCCGTGTGCAGGTCGAGCGTGCGCGTCGTCGGGCGTCGTCGCCTGCGGAGCAGCCTTTGCCTTGCGGGGCGCCATTGCCTTGCGGGGCCCCGCCGCCCTGCGGGACGCGTCGCCGTGCAGCGCGAGGCGGTTCCACAGCGGCGCGGGCTGCAGCTCCGAGTGCTCGCCGTGGCCGCGGTAGGCGCCGGCGAGCAGCACCTCCGGCGTGGAGGCGCGGTGCGGTGCGAGCAGGCTCCCGCGCGTGCCCGTGCGCCCGTCGGCGAGCGCCAGCAGCGACTCGCGCGCGCGCTCGTGCTCCGGGTCGACGCCGTCGACACACACCGTCCACGCGGGGTCCGCGACGCACGCCGGCAGCGCGCCGCGCACGCGGGCGCTAGCTGCGCGTCGAGCAGCTGCGCGAAGCGCGCCGGGCCGCCGCCGAGCGCGAGCACGCCGGCGGGGACGCCGGCCGGCTCCGGCCCGACCGAGACCACGGTCGCGCTCGCGGCCTGCGCCGGCCATGCAGCAGCGAGTCGCTGCCCGGGCAGGCCGCCGAGCGGCCCGAGCTCGTCGCCGACGATCAGCACCTGCGCGGGCGCGACGCCGCGCAGCCACTGGTGCGCGAAGTACCACCGCGCGGAGTCGGACTTGTCGGTCAGGCCGATCTCCACGTGCTTGGCGTCGCTCGTCACGCGCGGGTCGGCCAGCCCCGCCTCCACGGCCGCGGCCTCGCTCAGACTCGACCGCGGCGCGCAGGTCCTGCAGGCCGTGGGCGCGCAGCCGCGCCTGCACGGCGGCGAGCAGCTCGGCAAGCCGCGCCTTCGGGGGGTCGGCCCACTCCGGCAGCGGGATCAGGTCGATCTTGCGGCGGTTCAAGCGCTGCGCGACGACCTCGGCGTGGACCCCCTGCGCACGCAGGCGCTCGACGGTGAGCGCGGCGGCGCGGTCGAGCGCCGCCTCCTCCGCGGCGGAGGCGACGCGGCGCTCCACCCGTGTACGCCGTCGGCGTCCACCCTGAAGACCTCCGAGCCGCGGTTGAGCAGCAGGTGCAGCTCGCCGGGGCCGCGCGGGCGGGCGGCGAGCTGGCCGTCGACGTTCTCCAGGTGCGTGCCGCTCGCCACTGCCACGTCCAGGCCGTGCGCGCACGCCGCCTCGATCGCCGCGCGTACCGCGCCGGCATCCGCTGCGCGGTCGGGTACGGCGGTGCCGTCCCAGTCGAAGAGCAGCGCCTCGCGACGCGCCCGGAGGGCCGGGGGCAGGGGAGCCGCCTCAGTCAACCGGTGTCGGCGGCGTTTGCGCTGGTGGCGCCGCCGGCGCTGACTCCACGAACACCGAGCTCACGTCGTCGTCTGCGTGGCCGTCGGCGATCGCCTGACGCCAGCGGGGCGCGAGCGCGGCCGTGAGTGGAAGGCTGAGGCCCAGCTCCTGGGCCGCGTCGAGCGCGAGTGTCGGCGTCCTTGAAGGCCAGCCGGAGGGCGAAGCCCGGGCTGAAGTCGCCGGAGATCATCGTCCGCGCCTTCGCCACCGCATAGGGAGATCCCAGCGGGGCATCGTCGATCGCTTGCGGGAACAGGTGCGGGTCGAGCCCAAGCGCCTCGGTCAGCGCGACGGTCTCGGCGACCGCCTCGACCTGCGCTACGAGCCAGTTGTTGAGCACGAGCTTCATCCGCGTTCCCTGTCCGGCCGGCCCGAGCCAGAGGGTTTCGCGACCGATCGCGTCAAAGATCGGCTGCACTCGGGCCCGCGCCTCATCCGGACCGGAGGCGAGCACGATCAACTTGGCTTCCCGGGCGGGACCGTCGCTGCCGGAGACCGGAGCGTCGACGAGCTCGACACCGTGCTCTGCCGCCAGCGCCGATCAAGCCGGCCGATCCAGTCGACACCGACCGTGGCCATCTGGATCCACACCGAGCCCGGTCGCATCGCCTCAAGCGCTCCTCCCGGGCCGCTCATCGCCTCCTCGACGGCCGCGCCATCCGCCAGCATCGTCAGCACGACATCGGCATTCTGTCGCGGCGTCGGCGGCTGAGTGGAGCGAGGCGGGCGCCGTCGTCCACGAGCGGTGCGGCCCTGGCGGCGGTGCGGTTCCAAACCGAGACCGGGAAGCCGGCGGCGAGCAGGTTGCGGGCGATCGGGGCCCCCATGCTGCCGGTTCCCAGCACCGCGACGGTGGTCTGATTGGAGCCCTGCGGGGAGCTTGTCATCAGTTCTCTCCTTCGATCGAACGGGTCGCGCATTACGTGCGCTATTCGCCGGACGGCATCGCCTCTGGGGAGGGCCCCCCGATGGGCACCGAGCCGGCCATGATGCGATCGATCTGCTCGAGCTCGGCCTCGCCCAGGCTTCAGCTCGGCAGCCGCGAGGCTGTCTTCGATGTGATTCGGGTGCCGTGCGCCCACGATGGCGACGTTCACGGCCGGGTTAGCCAGCGTCCACGCCACAGCGAGCTGGGCGACCGAGCAGCCCAGCTGCTCGGCGGCGAATCGCTTCAGCTGATCGACGACCTCGAAGGTTCTGGCTGAAGGCGTCCCCTGGAACGCGGGACTCCCGCTGCGCCAGTCGTCGTCGCGCGAACGAGGTCGTCCGCGTGCATGGCTCCGCTCAGCAGCCCATGCGCCAGCGGTCCGTAGACGAGCACCCCGATGTCGTGCTCGCGCGTGTAAGGGAGCAACTCGGCCTCGATATCCCGTCGGAACAGGTCGTAGGGCGGCTGCACCGTCTCGACCGGGCGCGTCTGCGCGAACTCGGCGATCTGAGCCGCGTCGAAGTTCGAGACGCCGACGTGGCGGATCTTGCCCTCGCCACGAGCTCCTGCAGCGCCGTGGCAGTCTCGGAAAAGCGGGACCTTCGGATCGGGCCAGTGCACCTGGTAGACGTCGATGTAGTCGATCTCGAGCGCGCGCAGGCTGTCCTCGACCCCGCGGCGAAGCCAGGCGCGACTGGAATCGCGGACGAGACCCTGCTCGGTCATCCGCAGGCCGCCCTTGGTCGCGACCACGACCTCCTCGCGCCGGTTGTCGAGGTCGTCCCGCAGCGCCCGGCCGAGGAGTCGCTCCGAGGCGCCGAAGCCGTAGCCCTGAGCGGTGTCGAAGAGGTTGACGCCGAGCTCGCGAGCACGGCGAATCGCGGCGATCCCTTCGTCCTCGTCGAACCGCCCCCACTCACCCCCCAGCTGCCAGGTGCCGAAGGCAACCGGGGAGACCGTTCAGGCCAGTCATGCCAAGCGTGACGGGGTTCAGGATGCTGGTCGTCATCGCGCTCCCTTTCTGCCGAACCGCTGTGATCATCCTCGGCGCTAGCGTGAGCGCCGCGACCTCCAGCGCTGCCGAGACGACTGGATCATAGGCCGTCTCTCGGCGCCGCGAACGCTCTGCCCAACCCAGCGACGCCAGATACCTGAGAGGAGCACAATGATGTCCGTTTCTGCAGCAGCGGCCGGCGCTGACCGTGAGCCACTGAGTCAGCGCGCCGGCCGCAGCATCAAGCACCCGCTGGCCCGGACGCTGTTGGTCTTGACGTTCACGACCGGCTTGGTGGACGCGACCAGCTACCTCGGGCTCGGCCGTGTCTTCACGGCAAACATGACCGGGAACATAGTACTTCTCGGCTTCGGGATCGCTGGCAGCGGTGGTCTGCCTGTCGTCGCGCCGCTCGTCTCGCTGGGTGCCTTCCTCGTGGGCGCAGGTGCAGGGGGCGTCCTTGCCGCGAGGATGGCAGACCGCCATCCGCGGCATTTCGCTTGGGCGCTGGCGATCGAGATGTCGTTGATTGCGGTCGCCGCCGTCGTGGTCGGCGTCGTCGATGTCCGACCGAATGCCATATCGGGTGACGCCGTGATCGCACTGCTCGCGCTAGCGATGGGTGTGCGCAACGCAACTATCCGTCGGATCGCCGTGCCAGACCTCACCACAACAGTGCTCACGATGACGCTCACCGGCCTCGCGGCGGACTCCCCGCTCTTTGGCGGCACGGGCAAGGGCTCGACGCGAAGGACTGCCGCCGTGCTCGGGATCCTCGCCGGAGCGCTGACGGGGGCGCTGCTACTGAAGTCGAGCCTCGTCCTGCCGCTGGCCGCCGCGGCTGCGTTGGCGCTCGCCTCGTTGCTGCTCTACATACCCGCGGCGCGCCGGGGGGGTTGAGCAGGGCGAGATGGTCCGGCCGTCCGGTACCTCTCGCCTGGATCCTTGGCAGACTGGCACGCGCTACTCGTCCACTGTCCGCACCACTGGCACGCGGGGCCTACGAGCAAGCGAAAGCCCTGTACTGGACAGGGCTTTCGGGAGTACCGCCAACGGGATTCGAAACGACGGCAGGCCCCCGGTTTGAGCGCACCTCAAGCGTATTCGGGGCTCTCAGTTCGCTGAGGTCATCTCAAGTGCGCTCAAGATGGTGTCACGAACGGTGTCACGGGATCTGCCGTACGCGGTGCAGTCTACGAGACCGGGTTTCGGTCGGAGGCTTGCTCGGTCCCGACCCACCGGCTCCGCCTGGTCTCTTCCGCGTCACTGCGAGATCCGTGTGCGCCAATCGCTGACCGCAGCGCGAACGTGACCGGCCATGATGCGTTCGGCGCGTGTGTCCGCTGCGTACTCGGCGGCGGATTGCAGGGCGGCCATCGTCAGTCGCAGGTTCCGCTCCGTCTCGTCGTAGAAGGCAATCAGCAACGCGAGCGCGTCCTCGGCGATGATCGCCTCGGCGCGCTCGGTGATTTCGTGCTGGCGCAGCCGGTTGGCGACGATGGCGGCAAGTCCGCTGCGTCCATGGGCGTCGTCAAGGGCGGGGATTTCGACCATGCGGAGGCTGGCTGCAAGTTGAGCGAAGGCGTCCACCCGCCGGAACGCAGTTTGAACCGCGATCAGGCACGGCGCCTGGAGCTCGTGGACGAACGCATGCACCGGCCCGGAGAGGAAGGCAGAGGCGAGGTCGGTACTGGTCCGCGCCGCCGATCGCCGCCTCGGTGTCCTCAAGGACGAACACAGGTTGCAAGTCACGCGCCACGAGGATCGTGATCAGCCGATCAAGCCCGGCGAGGCGCTCGGCGGCGAGGCGATTGCTGGTGAGCTGTTCGCGCAGCGTGCCAAGCTCGACATTTACCTGGGCGGGAATTGGGCCTCCTCCGAGAGTCCCGCTGCGCAGCCCGCCTGGTACTTGCTCGACCGTGGCTCTGTCGGCGCGCGCCCGTTCGAGCGCCTCGCGTTGGTAGTGCTCGAGGTCAATGTCGGCGAGCGCCTGGCTGAGCGCGACGGCGGCCACGGTTGACACGTTGGTCGGGTCGTCGGCGCCTGTGACCGGAACGCGGAGAGCCACGTGCGTATCGGGCAGGTGGGCGCAGACGTAGGCGATGAGGCTGGACTTGCCCGCGCCGCGAGGGCCGAGGATGCCCACGGCTGTGTCATTGGCGGTCACCGCCCGCAGGGCTCTGGTCTCGAAGGTCGCGCGCCCGGTGAGCTCGTCGAAGGGGACGTGGTCGGCCGCGAGGTGGCTGAAGTGCTGGCGCGGGCGGAACGCGCCCTGGCCCGCAAGGAACTCGATCTGCTCGGGGGTCATCGCGGCAGCGCCGGACGGTATACGACGCGTGGTCGCCCGGGGCCCTCGGCCCGTTCGCTCTCGGCGGTCACCAGCTCCTGTGCGAGCAGGTCGCGCAATAGCTGGGTGAGCCGTGAGCGAGTAACGCCAAGAGAGACCTGTAGGTCATCATCCGATGGGCTCGCCTGGCCGCGTTCCAGCAGCTCCGCCATCAACATGCCCGCCGGACGCCCGAGTTGGGATGCGCGGTCGAGCAGCCGCCCGCGCGCGTCGAGCAGAGTCGACGGGTCGCGGTCGCGCACGAGTGCATCGCTCAGGATGCGCAGCGCGTCGCGCGGGCTGCCGTTGGCGCCCGTCGCGGCGCCAACCAGGAGGTCACGAGACCACGGACTGTCGGGATCTCCGCGACGCGCCAGGAGGTTGACTAGGTCGTCGGTCGGCCACGGATCCAAGACAACGACCGTGTCGAAGAACGCATCCGCGGGTGGCTTGAGCGCGGTGGCCCGGTCGGTGTCCTCGATCGCCACCACCCAGCGATGCTCTTGCTGCCAGAGGACATCGCGCATCCGCCCAAAAAGGCCGTACACCGCCTCGGCCGACGCTGAGGCATCGACGAGGACGATCGTCGGCTCGGCCCCTCCGATCTCGCGCAGCACCTCTGCAAGCGCGCGCGACGCGCCTGCCATCGGAGTGGGGTCGCCGCTCATAGCCCCCACCGTCCGCCGAGCATTTGCGACCAGCGGTGAGGGCTGACCCAAGAGCGCGTCGCGGATGCGCGTCGCCAGCTCAAACGTATCTCCGACCGCCGTGGCATCAACGAACGCCACGCGCTCATCTTTGTCGCGGAGCACGAGCTGTAGCTGACGGAGCAGGGTCGTCTTGCCCACGCCACGAGAACCGACGACCGCAACGTTCAACCGTCGCTCCAGCGCTCGGTCTACACTGCTCCACGCGTCCGGTGTGACGAAGAGCTGCGAATCGCCGAGGTTGTCGTATAGCGGGCGCGCCTGTAGGAGCATTTACGTATCTTACAGTAAGTTTCGTTAGCTGTCCAGGGTTCCTTAAAGTCGGGTCCGGCGCCCATTGCAGGGTGCTCCTCGATTTCGGCGGGAGGCGCGTACCGCGGGACGAAGCTGGTCGGTGATCAATTGGCTGCGTTGAGGATCGCGCGCGCGGTGCGACGAACGTCATCTTCGGTTGTCGACCAGTTGCAGAACGACACCCGCAGAGCGTGACGTCCGCGCCACGCTGTGCCGCCGAGCCAGCATTCGCCGTCGGCTTGCACACGGGCGAGGTGCTCCGGCGTGCCCGCGACCAAGACCTGGTTCAGCACGACGTCATTCAGCACCTCCAGGCCGCCCTCCCGAAGTAGGGAGGCCATCAGCGTCGCATGCCCGCAGCATCGCTCTACCAGTTCGGCGACGCCGCGCCGGCCGAGATATCGCAACGCCGCGTACACGGGGATCGCACGCCCCCGGCGGGAGGCCTCGGGCACGAACTCCGCCGGCTCTCGGTGATCGCTGCGGGCGAGATACGCCGCGCTCACCGCCATCGCACGCGGTAGCGCCTCTGGCGGCGCAACAATCGCGAACGCGCAGTCGTAGGGAACGTTGAGCCACTTGTGCGCATCGACGGCCCAGGAGCCGGCCCGGTCCCTGCCGGCCACCAGGGCCTCGAAGCGCGGCGACGCGGCGGCCCACAGACCGAACGCTCCATCGACGTGAAGCCACACGCCGTGCTCAGCCGCGAGGTCAGCGATCGCCCCGAGGGGATCGCACGCGCCAGTGTTGACGTTGCCCGCCTGGGCACAGAGGAGCACCGGACCCTTGGCAGCGACCAGCGCCCCCTCGAGCGCCTGCGGGTCCATCGCACCGTTCGCGTCGACACCCACCCGGGTTACGCGATCGCGACCAAGACCGAGGTAGCCGAGCGCCCGTAACAGGGTCACGTGTACCTCCTCGCCAACCAGCACCTCGATCGGTGGAGCCCCAAACAGTCCCTGCGCGTCAGCGTCCCAACCCGCTCGCCTTAGCAGCTCGCCGCGCGCAGCCGCCAGGCAACTGAAGTTGGCCATCTGCGCACCGGTGACGAAGCCAACGCTCGCGCCTCGGGGGAGACCAAGCAACTCCAAGACCCACCCTGCTGCGACCTCCTCGGCGACCGCCACCGCCGGCGATGCGCTGTACATGCCGCACATTTGGTCCCACGCAGAAACAAGCCAATCAGCCCCGAGCGCGACCGGGAGCGACCCACCGACGACAAATCCGAAGTAGCGCGGCCCGGCGGATGCGACCAGCCCTGGATCGGCATCAGCGGCCAACTGCTCAAGGACGTCTACCGCGCCCTCACCGGAATCGGTCAGCGGCCGGCGCAACGCCACCGGATCGGAGCCGCCCACGTGCCGCTCACTCACACCGTCGAGGTACGCGCGCGCCAGTCGGTGTGCATGAGCGAGCACGTCTTCGTCGGTCACCGCCGGAACAGCTTATCCCGGCCACAGCCGTTTCCGCTTCGAGGACTCAGGGGCGGCCAGACGGGGGCTGACGGGCGCGCGTAGACTCCACCGGCGTGTCGGCCACGGGAGACCCTGGGTATGCGCTGAGCTCCTCCAGCGGGGACGAGCACGAGCGGCTGGTCCGCCAGGCTGACATGTATGCGCCGTTCACGCGCCGTCTACTGACGCGCGCGGGGATCGAGCCAGGGATGCGGGTGCTTGATGTCGGCTGCGGGCCGGGCGATGTCAGTTTGCTTCTGTCAGAGCTGGTCGGCGCCGACGGTTCGGTGGTCGGGGTCGAGCGTGACGAGCAGGCGCTCGCGAGGGCGCGTCAGCGCGCGGCCGAGTCTGACATCGAGAACGTCGAGTTCGTGCTCGGGGACTTTCGCGAGGTCGAGCTCGCCGGCGGCCCGTTCGATGCACTGGTCGGGCGGCTCGTGCTGATGTACCAGGGTGACCCGCCCGCGGCGGTGCGGGCCGCGGCACGCCACGTACGCCCGGGTGGGGTGGTCGTGTTCGCGGAGATGTGCATGCGCACGGGGTCTGCGATACCGCAGAGGTTCTTGGTGTCCTGGCCGCATACCCCGGCGTCTGAGCGGCTCAGCGAGTGGATTGATGGCGCTTTCGGCGGGTTGGGCACGCAGCCGGACATGGGAATGCGGTTGCCCGCGACGTTTGCCGAAGCCGGCCTCGAACCCAGCCTGGACCTCGACAGCGAAGTCGCGATTGCTGTTGGCGAGGAGGCGGTCTCCGAGGCAGTGGATTTCGCCCGCAGCTTGCTGCCCGGGATCGTGGCTGCCGGGGTGGCCACCGAAGAGGAAGTGGACATCGACACCCTCGCCGAGCGCCTGCGTGCCGACACCGGACCGGTCGGACGCATCTCGTTCTGGCCAACAGTCATCGGTGCCTACGCGACAAAGCCGCAGTAGCGCTACTACTCGCGCGGGCGACCGGGCGCCTGAACCACCACACTGATGCTCAGAGCGCATTGCGAGCGTGGGAGACAATCGGCGTGATGCTTATCGCAACGGACGGTAGGGAGCGTATGCCTACCGCCGGGGCATGCCTGCCCGGCGCCGCCCTCCCAGCCAACCAACGGAGCGTGATCCTCAAAGGCTTGCGCTCGCCGCCGCAAACGCCGCGTACGCCGTCTCGTCGAGCAGCCAGAAGCGCGCCTCCCAGACCGCGGGATGCACATCCAGCCCCGCCGCTGTGGCCGCGAGCGCGACCTCGGCGGCGACCTCCAGCGGATAGCCGTAGACGCCCGTCGAGATCGCGGGAAGGGCAACCCGGCGGACACCCTGCTCCGCGGCCAGCGCAATCGGGCGCGGCCTCCGCACTCCAAGTGCGCCCTGACTCCCGGGGGACAAACGGTGTCATCTCGGTACCCCGACATCGTCCCAAACCCCACGAATCACCAATATTGGTGCGGCTTTCCTAAAGTACCGCCAACGGGATTCGAACCCGTGTTACCGCCGTGAGAGGGCGGCGTCCTAGTCCCCTAGACGATGGCGGCGCAGGAGAGATCGAGGCTAGCAGAGCAGCCGGCCTTGTATCAGGCAGTTGACGGGGTGGCCGGGGCGCCTCGTGCGGGACCAGCGGCGCTTCTTGCGATATCTTCGTGCTTCCGGGCGCGGATGTGGCGGAATTGGTAGACGCGCACGGTTCAGGTCCGTGTCTGGGTAACCAGGTGGAGGTTCGAGTCCTCTCATCCGCATGTGGCACACGTACGCACGCGCGAGCTCGGACCAGCCGCGAGACCGGTCGCGATCCCGGAGGATCTGGACGATCCGTCGCTGCCTCACGCAACCGGCCAGATCGAGCTGCCCCCTCACATTCGCTGGAGCGGCCCTCCGATGACATACGACCTCGACGAGCGCGCCGACCGCGCCCGCGTCTACGAGCAGGTCCTTCGCGAGGGCACCGAGGACGATGTGCGCTTCTACGTTGACCCCGACCAGCTCCTCGACCTCTTCGACAAGCTCGTGCTGCCACCCACGGTGCGACAGGCATGGGCCGCTGGGTGGAAGACCGCATAGCCACTGACGCGTGCTGAGCCCCCTGCAGCAGCAGGTCGCAGAGATCGTCGCCGGCTTGGAGGAGGCAGACGACTTCGCCCTCGCAGGCGGAGCCGCGCTGATCGTGCGAGGTGAGGTCCAGCGCCAGACCCGCGACCTCGACTTCTTCGGGCTGACCGGCGCAGCGGTAGACCGACTCGTCCCCGCCGTCGAGCACGCCCTCCGCAACGCCGGTCTCGCGGTACATCACGTCCAGAGAAGCCCGGGTTTCGCACGGCTGGCGATCGAAGGCGAAGAGAGCAGAACCGAGCTCGACCTCGGCGCGGACGCGAGGCTGTTCCCAGTAGAGCCGGGACATCCCATCCGGTCTTGAGCGGCGAGGAGCTGGCGGTTGACAAGGTGCTCGCAGTGTTCGGACGGGCCGAGGCGCGAGACTTCGTTGACCTGCTGGCGATCGAGCCGCGCTACGGCCTGGATCGACTCTGCCGACTCGCGGCAGATAAGGACCGCGGCTTCGACCCTGGCGTCTTCGCCGACATGCTCAGCCAGTTCGATCGCCTACGACGCGAGGAGTTCGAGCTGGATGACGCCCAGTACAAGCTGCTGTGCAGTGCTGTCAAAGCGTGGCGGGCGCTGGCGAATAAGCTCGCCCGGTAGCATCGTGTGGACCGCGCGCGAGTGCGCGGGTCTCACGGCAACCCAAACGCTGGCGCTCGTCGAAGGCGGCCAGCAGAACCCCGCCCTTCAACACGAGCTGCCCAGCGAACCGCGAGCGGGCCAGCCGGTCGAGGAACACCTCCAGTACGTAGAGCTGCAGCAGCTCATCGACGGGACGCCCAGCCCGATGAGCCGCGCCGAACTACTCCCCGGCCATCGCCGCAGCGCCTTTCACGCAACATCGGCGCCTTGCAGATGGCGTATCCGAACGACGTCGATCAGGGAACGCTCGGCCAGGTATCTCCAGTACTCAAGAGTGTAAGCTAGCCTTTGCAAAACGGCGGAATGGTCCTAAGCATTGGCCAATGCGGAGGAGGCGTTGCGCCGCAACTGGATCGCAACGAAAGGAGTCTCATGGCTACCGGAAGGATCATTGCTCGCGCGGCAATCGTTGGCATCGGCGTCCTCGCATCGGTGGCGCTCACCGCGAGCCCATCGTGGGCCGTTCATGAAAGCAGCAAAAACGCCAGGCTCTGCAGGCAAGGTGGTTATCCGGGCGCGCTGTTTGCGCAGGACGGCAGCGCGTTTGTGAACAGGAAGGCGTGCGTGCGCTATGTCCACAAAGGCGGCCAGCTCGGGGGCGTAGACGCGGTCGCAGGACCTCCAGTCGAAGGCTCCTTCACGGAGACCTGTACGGGCTTTGGCCTGCAGCCGAGCACCGCGACCCTAACCTTGGAGTCGCGCTGTGGAGCCACGTACAGTAACGGCGACGGCACGGGCCAATACGGGCCCCAGGAAGCCAATGGCACCTGGGCGGTTTCCACGAACACTCCGTGTACGCTCGGCGGCGGACAGGTCGTTTCGCTTCTCGTGTTGGCCTCAGATCTCGAAGGCTCCCTCGTCGAACGGGAATTTCCACCTCCGAGCGGCTGCTAGAGCCAGCGGGGCTGGGCCACGGCCCGGCCCCGCGCGGCACGCCTCCGCGTGACGACTTCGACAAAGTCATATCGTCCGATGCGTCCGCGAAACCCGACGAAACGGACGATCTGGACGCGGGCGGACGCATCTGGCGCCCCTGCGCCTCCACACGAGCGCAACTGCGCGGCCCACTCGCCGACGGCACGCAGGTAGAGGTTCGAGCAAGTGGTGTCGCTGGCTTTGTGCCTACGCGTGCATGCCGTGCAGGATCAGGGTGAGGTGGCGTTGCCAGTCCCAGCCGGGCTTGCTCACGTCGATCGTCGCACAGATGCCGCACATGACCATCGGGATGTCGCTTGCCTGGAAGTCATCGCGCAGCTCGCCGGCGAGGTGGGCGCGCCGGACGAGCTCGTTGGCGAGGAGCATGAACTCCTCCATCTCCGAGGCGGCATGGGCGAAGACGCGCTCGCCGCCACTCATGAACGCGAAGCGTGTCGCGGCGTCCTCAGCGACCGATACCAAGTTCGCGCGCAGCGCCGCGGCGAGTGCGGCGAACGCGCCGGAGTGCTCGTCCGCGAGCGCTTGGCGCAGGTTCTCGTTGAAGAGATCGAAGCGTTGGCGGACGAGCTCGCCCATCAGCGCCTCCTTGTCGGGGAAGTGCCGGTAGACGGTGCCGACGCCGACACCGGCGCGGTGCGCGACCTCGTCCATCTGGACGTTTGGCCGCTCGCCCGCGAACAGCTCGCGCGCCGCCTCGATGATGCGTTCGCGGTTGCGGCGCGCATCCGCGCGCAACGGGCGCCCGTTCTCCAGCTCGGTGGCTGTAGATGTAGAAGTCTTGGTCAACATTTTTTCCCGCCCTCCCCTTGAAAGCGGAATCTTAGTTCACTATAGTCGCCGACGCAACGGAACCGGAGGTCAGCTTCCCGATGAGCTCGCTCGCCCAAGCCAAAGCCCACGCACCGTCGCTCGACACGCCCCGTGCGAAGAACCTCGCCCTGATGCTGTTGGCGATGACGCAGTTCGTGGTCGTGATCGACGCGTCGATCGTCAACGTCGCGCTGCCCTCGATCGGCGCGGCGCTGCACTTCTCCCGCGACGACCTCTCCTGGGTCGTGAACGCCTACACGCTCACCTTCGGCGGGTTCCTGCTGCTCGGCGGGCGTCTCGCCGATCTGCTCGGGCGCAGGCGCATGTTCATGCTCGGCCTCGTCGTGTTCTCGTTGGCTTCGCTCGCCGGCGGCCTGGCGCAGTCGGAGGCGTGGCTGATCATCGCGCGCGCGATCCAGGGCATGGGCGCGGCGATCGTCTCCCCGGCGGCGCTGTCGATCATCACGACCACGTTCGCCGAAGGCGCCGAGCGCAACCGCGCGCTCGGCATCTGGGGCGCCGTCGCGGGCCTCGGCGGCGCCGCCGGCGTGCTGCTCGGTGGCATCCTGACGAGCGGGCTGAGCTGGCGCTGGGTGCTGTTCGTCAACGTCCCGATCGGCCTGATCGCCGCCACGCTCGCCCCGCGACTGCTGCTGGAGAGCCGCGCCGAGAATGGCACCGAAGGCTTCGACGTCCCCGGGGCGGTGACGGTCACGGCCGGTCTTGCGCTGCTCGTCTACACGGTCGTCGACGCCGTGAACGTCGGCTGGGGCTCGACCGGGACGCTGCTGCGCCTCGCGGGGTCCGCCGCGCTGCTCGTCGCGTTCGTCGTCATCGAGAGCCGTCAGCGCCATCCGCTGATGCCATTCTCGATCTTCCGCCTGCGGACGCTCAGGGGAGCAAACATCGTCGGCCTGCTGATCGGCATGTCGCTGTTCTCGATGTTCTTCTTCATCTCCCTCTACCTGCAGGACGTGCTCGGCTTCTCGCCGATCAAGACCGGCGTCTCCTACCTCCCGCTCGCGGGCGGGATCGTCCTCGCCGCGGGCGCCGCCTCGCAACTCACCACGCGGGTCGGGTTCAAGCCGACGCTGATCGCGGGACTGCTCTTCATCGCGGGTGCGCTGCTGTGGTTCTCGCGCGTCCCCGCGCTGGGAGGCTCCTTCGCGGCGGACGTCCTCGGACCCTCGCTGCTCGCCGCGATCGGACTCGGTCTGGCATTCGTGTCGGTGACGATCGCGGCGGTGACGGGAACCAAGCCGCACGAGGCCGGTCTCGCCTCGGGGCTGATCAACACCGCCCAGCAAGTCGGGGGCGCGCTCGGCCTCGCGATCCTCGCCACCGTCGCCAACAGCCGCACCCAGAGCCTGTTGCACTCAGGGGTACACAGCACCGCGATTGCTCTGACGAAAGGCTTCGACCGCGCGTTCCTGGTCGGCGCGGGCTTCGCGATCACCGGGGCGATCCTCGCCGCGGTGCTGATCTCCTCGCGAGACAGCCGCGAGCACTCCGAGGCCGCCCGGCGAGAGGAGACCTCGCTGGCACCCGCGGGCGCGGACCTGACCCTCACGGCACGGCGACGCCGACGCGGTGGCCGAGCACGCGACCGGAGGGCAGTGCGATGTAGGTCTCGGACACTTTCCGTTGGGGATCGGAGTCGAACAACAGATTGTCGGGATCGACGATCTGGACGTACGCGAAGCGGCCCCGCAGACCGGTCACGTCAATCCACTGTTCCGGGTAGGCGTATGGGTAGATGTCCGACCAGCCGACGGACGTGCCGAGCACGTCGTGGCGCATGTTGGAGTCCTGACTGCAGGCGGGGTAGACGGCTTCACGCGGTGAGCCGCGGGAGGGATGCGTGCGCATTAGATCACGCAGGCAGTAGTCCACCTTCGGGCCCGTCCGCACGAGCCGGAGCGCCTTGTGGCGCCCGTCGATCGACCACAGTTGGAACGCGGCTGCATGCCTGAACTTCCAGTAGCTGAACGCCCCGACGTTGCCGTATTCGTAGCGGTCGCCGGGCACATGCTTGAACACCAAGGAAGCGGCGGTTCGATAGAGGTGCACTCGCCCTCGGCGGTTGTAGATCGCTTGATAGACGACCGTCGCACGGGGTCCGGTGCGCGTCGCGCGCAGCTCAAGCGGCCCGCTGCCGTGGTTGTTGATCGAGCTCCTCGCCCGTAGCAGCACGCGCCCCGGGATGGTCGTGCGATCGAAGTGCAGTTCAAATGGCGCCGACATGATCAGCGCTGGGCAGTGCAGGTGCAGCGCCACAAGCAGGCAGGGGTTCGATGCGCCCCGCGGTTGCGGCGACGGCGTGACCGGAGCGGTGGTCGTGGGCGTGGTGGTGGTTGGAGTGGTCGCGGTGGTGGTGGGAGTGGTCGCGGTTGACATGGTCGTGGTTGACGCGGTAGGCGCAAGTGGGCCACCCGGAGCACCCGACCCCGCACCCCCCCCTTGGGCTGGCAACGCGGCTGACGCACCAAGTACGGCCGCAATCACGCCGGCGGCAACCATGAGGCCGAGCTTTACGCTCCCGGGTGTAGCTGGCCTACGCGGTCCCACGGACAACACAGCGGAGCATTATCCTTCAACCGGTGAAAGGCGGCACTAACCGGCGATGAGAAGCATCAATTCGGCAAGGCCGCGGAGCGCCCTCCCGACGGCGTCGCGGCGGCTGTAAGCGCCCCGGCGCCTACGCCGCGGTGTCGGCCGGCGTGGTGGAGCTCGACTCCAGCCGCAGTCCGAGCTCGGCGAGTCGTGGCACGCCGCCGTCGGTCACGTGGATGACCTTCCCCGCGCCGTGATGCGTGAGCAGGCTCGCCGCGGTCGCCGCGCGGACCCCCGCGGCGCAGATCACGGCGATCGGCCGGGCCGGATCCAGTCCCTGCGGGATGCCCTTGATGTCGTGCCACGGAGTGAACACCGAGCCCGGCACGTGACCCGTCGTTCCACTCGCGTAGCTCGCGGACGTCGAGCAGCTGCAGATCCGGTTCCTGCGCGAGCCGGTCGAGGAGCTCATCCGCGGCCAGCCGCTCGGTTTCGGTCGCCGGGTGCCTTTCCTGGCGCCAGTTGGTCATGCCCCCCGCGAGCAGGCCCGCGACGTTGCGGACCCCCACGGACAGCGCCAGCTTGGCCGCGCGTCGCCCGTCGGCGTCGTCGCGCCCGATGAAGACGATCTCCGCGGTCGTGCTCGGCGAGCCAGGCGAGCTTCGACCCGAATCCGGAGCTGAACGACGGAATGCAGATCGAGCCCGTGGATGTGGACGTCGTCGAACTGCAGGTCGGTGCGGACGTCCACCAGCAGCGCGCCCTCCTCGCGCTTGAGCTGCACCTGACGGGGATACAGCGCCGGCACCTCCACCCCGCTGGTCAGCAGCGGGCCGCGGTTGAGCGCCACGATCTTCTCGAAGTTCGGCGGCTGCGGCCCCAGCTTCGCCAGCGCCTGCGCGACGAACTCCTCCTCGTCGGCGATCGCGAGCGTGGGGTTGTGCTGCTTCTCGTAACCGATCGTCGAGCAGATCTTCATGTCCATGCCCGGCCCGCCGCACATCGATCCTCCGAGATGCGCCGGCCAGACCTCGCAGTCCTCGGGCAGGCGTCAGCAGCCGGTCGTGCACCGAGCGGAAGATCTGGCGGGCGCCCTCGGTCTGCTCGATCGCCAGGTCGGTGCGTGCGACGTCGCCCACGAACAGGCTGTCGCCGCTCAGCACCGCCCACGGGTCATCGCCGCGGTTGGTGTCGATCAGGAGGTAAGGCGGTGTGCTCGGGGCGGTGCCCCGGGGTATGCGTCGCGCGCACCACGAGCGACCCCAGTCGCAGCTCCCAGCCATCCTCGAACGGCTCATGGTCGTAGGCGGGGTCGGCCAGGCGATGGACGTGGATGCGCGCTCCCGTGGCCGCCACCAGGCGCCCGTGCCCGGACACGTGATCGGCGTGGTTGTGGGTCTCGAGCACGTGCTCGATGATGACCCCCCGGTAGCGAGCCAGCTCGAGGTACTCGTCGATCTCGAACCGCGGATCGACGACCGCCGCGACCCCGGCCCGCTCGTCGCCGATCAGGTAGGACGCGCAGCCGAGATCGTCATGGGTGATCTGCTTGAAGAGCATCGTCCTCCCCCGGCTGGCGCTGGCTCACGTCGAGGAGCCCGCGGTGATGTCGTTGCAGCGCTCGCACACCTCCGCCGGCACCACCCCGAGGCGCATCAGCGCCGCAAACGCCTTGCAGCCGAGGCAAATGCCAAAGACCGACTCGAGCGTAGCCGCGACGACCAGGCATCCGAGGAGCACGTCCGCGGCGGTGCTCAGACCGAAGCCGAGCGCCAGGATGGCGGCGGCGACCGAGAAGGCGGCGCCGATCGCCTGCGCGAAGCGCTTGGGCGGTCCCGGAACCGGGCGTGGGGCGACGTGCAGGCGGGGCGTGATCACGCGGGTGACGAGCTGTCCGAGTGGACTGAGCGTGGGCCCGCTCAGCACGCGGGCCAAGAACCCGTAGGCGATCACCGCGATAATCCACGGCTCCTGCAGTGCGATCGCGGCGAGACTCATCAGCACGACTCCCCCGGCGACCAAGCGAGCCGAGACCTCATTCACCGGGTCCGGAAACGCGAACACGCGCGCACGCGGTCCGTGCTGATCCAGCGATCGTGAGGTGCTCGTGGTGGTCGCCATCGTCCTGGCCGATTCTGGCTGAGCTATTGTCGCAGCCAGAATTACCACTGATCTTATCGAGGTTATGGATTTATCTGGCTTGTGTGCCTACCCAAGCCGTGATGCCGACGCTGACGCACTCCCAGTCCCGCCGGCCGAGCCGTCGCCGTGACGCTGCCCCGCTCTTCAGCGCAAGCGCCGAATCCCCTCCCGCATCTGGGGCAGCCGGATAGCCCTGAAGTTCTCCGGCAACCGCTCATCGTCGAGCACCGCGTCGAAGACCTCTATCCCCAGGTCGCGCGCCAGGCGGCCACAACGATCTCCTCGGGCGAAGCGAAAGATGCGCTCGTTGAGGTTCAACACATCCCGCACGCCGGCCGGGCCGCGTTCGTCAAGTAGCAGCTCGCTGAAGGCGCGGGCGCATAGAATCGACGCCCGCAGCTGCCGCCAGGCGAGCTCGGTCTGCTTGCTGGGCAGGGCACTGTTATGGACACGGCTCTCCATGCAACGCTCAGGGTGCATGACCCAGATGCGAACCCGATCCTCGCCGAAGATCAGGTCGACCTCGACCGCCGTCTCCCTAAGATCTTGCGAGCTCATCCCATATGCGCTCTCCAAGACATCGAGCCGGCGCTCACGACCCTCGCCGTCGAAGAAGATGGCAACGCCCGCGAGGGTCGTGCGATCCTCCCACCTGGTCAGACGAGCCCGTCCTCCGAGCAGCTCTGCCGCCCGCCGCAGATCCGACGCGTCGCCGAGCAGGTCAATGTCACGGCTCGCGACGAGCTCGACGGGGAGGCCCTCAATGCGATCTTGGAGCTGTGATGCCCAGATCGCGACCGCCTGTCCTCCTACGAGGACCACGCGTCGATCACCGACGACCTCCCCCAAGCGCGCAATGATCCGTCCGGCTTGATCGACCGTCAGCGCAGACAGCTCAGCCCCCTTGTCATCTCGCGGCTCATCCACGTTCGCGAACCGGGAGTCGTCGCTCAGGAGAGAGATCGCGCCGAGTCGAGATTGATCCGGGCACGACCGGGGGGAAGCGCGAAGATCTCGTTCTCGCGCTTGAGCTGCGCGTGCGTCTTGCGGCCGGACCGCAGCGCCTCCTCATCAGCACGACGAGCCTGCTCCTCCTCATCGAGAAGCTCCTGCGCATCGGCGTATTCCACATCCACGGCCATCAGCAATCAAAGCTTAGCGTCTACAGCGGAGCCCATCCCGCCAATTCGGCATCCTCACGACGACGCTTGAGCTACCGATCTGGGGCCGTGCAGACGCTCAAAGCCGGCGGCCTCGCGCAAGGATCAAGGCCACGCTGAACTACCTGAAGCTACGCGCTCGGTTGCGGGCTGTCCTGCACCGAACCGAAGCTCCAGGAGTAGTCCAGTGGTATGATCCACCGCTGTGCAAGTTCAAAATGCAACCCTGAAGGGCCTCGTACAGGGGGAGAAGCAGTTTCGAGTACCGATCTGGCAGCGCCAATACACCTGGGGCCTGCCTGAGCATCAGCAACTTTGGCACGACCTAGTCGAGCAATACGATCATATGGTCGGCGAGGGTGGGGCCACAATCGCTGGGCATTTCTTGGGCAGCTTCGTCCTTTCGCCGGTCGACCCCACGGCAAGCGGAGTGCAGACCTTCTTGGTCATCGACGGCCAGCAGCGATTGACGACGCTCATGCTCGTATTGTGTGCGCTTCGGGACTCCGCAGCTGCTGACGAGCCGCAACTCGTTGATCGCTTCGACAAGCTCTATCTGATCAACGAGTTTCAGGATGGGTCTTCACGCTATCGGTTGCAGCCAACAGAAGAGGATCGTGCGGCATACCAGGCACGCGTCGGACGAACTAGCGACGCAGGGGCGCGAGATCTGATCACCGACGCGTATCGGTTTTACACTCAGCGGCTGCGTGAGCCACGACCGGATGGTAGATCAATAGATGTGGCCAGCTTTGAGCGGGTCATCGCTGACCGCATGGCAATCGTCGAGATCACCACAGAACACGGCGACAACGCTCACCGCATCTTCCAGTCAATCAACGGTACGGGCGTGGATCTCAACCAGGCTGACTTGTTGCGTAACTATATTTTCATGCTGCTACCCACCAGTGCCGAGTCCGTGTACGAACAGGTGTGGCGTCCAATGGAGACGCTCGTCGGCGTTGGGAACCTCGCTGGTCTCGCGCGAGTTGACCTTCAGCGCCGCGGGTTCAACGTCACGACCGACGATGTCTATGCTGCCCATCAACGGCGTCTCGATCCAATCTCACATGACGAGCAGCAGGTACGTGCTGCTGTCGAGGATTTTGCGCTGCGCGCTGCACATTACAAGTCCCTGATCGATCCCCCGTCTGAGTCCGACATCGAGCTAGCTGCCGGACTCGGTCGCCTTGCACGTTGGGGTGCTCAGACGAGTTATCCAGTGCTTATGGTCGCGTACGATCTACGTGAACGCGCGCAGATCGATACGGCCGAGCTGAGGCGGGTCGTCGCAATCATCGAGTCCTTTCTCGTGCGGCGTCAGCTTGCGCGCATCGCGACCAACTCGCTAAGAGCGCCTAACAGAAGTGGTTGATGTGTTTGAGGCAGATGTTGGCGCAGGCGAGTGTGAGCATGGCTTCGTGGATGTCGGCTCGGCGTGCGTGGCGGCGTGCGAGGTAGCGGTTGGCGTGCAGCCAGGAGATCGTCCGCTCTACGACCCAGCGGTGGCGTCCGAGACCGGAGCCGTGGCCTGTGTTGCGTTTGGGGATGTGCGGAGTGATCTGGCGTTCTCGGAGTTCTTCTCGATGGCGCACCGAGTCATACGCCCGGTCGGCGTAGACGCTGGCGGGACGGAACTTGCCGTAGCGACCGATCGGCGGTACGCGGTCCACGAGCTCGACGAGCTGGGTGACGTCGTTGCGGTTGGCGGCGGTCAGCGTGACCGCGAGCGGGATACCTTTCCCCTCGACGATTACGTGGTGCTTGCTACCAAGACGGGAGCGATCGACTGGCGAGGGGCCTGTCTGTTCGCCCCCCCTTTTGCTCGCACGTGCGAGCTGTCCACGACCGCGCGGGACCAGTCGATCTCCCCAGCATTCTGCAACTCATCAAGCAGAACATGGTGCAGGCGCTGCCAAAAGCCGGCTTCGTTCCATTCCGCCAGGCGCCGCCAACACGTCATGCCGGACCCACAACCCATCTCCTGCGGCAGATACTCCCACGGGATACCCGTCTTCAGCACGAACAAGATCCCTGTCAACGCCGCCCGGTCAGGCACCCGAGGGCGCCCCGTCACCTGCGGCTCTCGGACCGGCAACAAAGGCTCGATCCGACCCCACAACTCGTCGCTCAGCAAAGGTTTGGCCATAACGCAGGACTTCGACAGCCCCACCACGAATCCTACCTTTTGTTAGGCGCTCTAAGCAAGTTGTTTGTACAGGTTATCGATCGACTCCCCGATGGTCCAGGCTTTGCCGACGCGCTTCACCGCGAGCTCTCACGAGAGCGCCTTGACTGGCCGGACGACGAGTGGATACGGAACGCTGTCAAGAGCCAGCGCTTCTTTCATATCGGACGTTGGGATCAGCGGAAGATGATCCTGGAGCGCCTGGAGCGCTCGTTCGATCATCCGGAGAAGATCGACTTCGACGAGTCCACCCTACAGATAGAGCACATACTGCCACAGACACTCTCGGCAGCATGGCGCGAGCATCTGACGTCGCTTGGGCAAGACCCCGATGAGGTACACAGCGAACTTGTCCACACGCTCGGGAACCTTACGCTGACGGCATTCAACGGGACACTCAACAATAACCCCTTCGAGCGCAAGCGGGAGATCTACGGGGACAGTCATCTTGAGCTGAATCGTGCACTTCAAGAAAACGACGAATGGGGCCGGGATGAGATACTTGCCCGCGCCGATCTCTTGGCGCTACAAATCGGCAAAATCTGGATCAGCCCACTCCCCGATGTCGAGGACTCGTCAGCCTGGGGCTTCGACTGGAGGCGGGTTGAAGCCGCAATAGCGGCTGTCCCACTCGGAAGATGGACCACTTACGGCGACCTCGCCGAACTGGGGGGCACGGCGGCACAGGCAGTGGGCAATTTTATTGCGAACAAGTACGACGGTCCAAATGCCTACCGAGTGCTTTCAGCTGACGGCAGTGTTAGTGCCTCTTTCCACTGGAACGACCCAAGCGATACTCGTGATGTCCACGAGATCTTGATCGCCGAGGGAGTCGGGTTCGATGAGGGCCGTGCAGACCCAGCCCGTCGGATGACAAGCGACGAGCTTGCGAACCTAGTCGATGTTGGCGATGAGGATGACTTGCTGCTTGAGACAAACGTGACGTAGCACGTGGGCTCAGAGACAAGAGCTGCATTGGCCCCGATCCCGGCGCATATGGCTCGCGTTAGACCCGGCCCGATCTGCTTGTGCCGCGGGAGGGCCGAGACCTCGCCGTTCGGCCCACGCCACTCAGCGTGCTTTGAGCCGCCTACCTCACGGCAGCCATGCTCACGCAGGTGACGTTCCAGATCACGACGCTTCACGCCGCGGCGACGAACCGAAGATGCTCCAGATCCTCACGCGGGCGTCGCCCGGAGAGCGCATCGCCCGGCGTGAGCACCGTGCGTAGCACATCGAGCGCATTCTCCCGCGCCTCCACTCGCGTGCGACCCTGGCTGAGGGCACCCGGAACCTCCAGCACACGCGCGACAATCCAGCCATCTCCGTCGGGCTCGTCAAAGGCGATTGTGAAGTCGATTGAGGGCACCACGACCAGAGGGTAGCGTCTGGGCACCTTGACGACTGCTCGCCGCACCACACCGTTGCCCAGCCGCCGCAACCCTCAGAGCGGCCCAGATACCTCGCTCACGAGGGTCGCGCGGACGCAGGCCGCCACCGACCGAGCGGGACGCTTAGAGCGCCTAACAAAAGGTAGGATTCGTGGTGGGGCTGTCGAAGTCCTGCGTTATGGCCAAACCTTTGCTGAGCGACGAGTTGTGGGGTCGGATCGAGCCTTTGTTGCCGGTCCGAGAGCCGCAGGTGACGGGGCGCCCTCGGGTGCCTGACCGGGCGGCGTTGACAGGGATCTTGTTCGTGCTGAAGACGGGTATCCCGTGGGAGTATCTGCCGCAGGAGATGGGTTGTGGGTCCGGCATGACGTGTTGGCGGCGCCTGGCGGAATGGAACGAAGCCGGCTTTTGGCAGCGCCTGCACCATGTTCTGCTTGATGAGTTGCAGAATGCTGGGGAGATCGACTGGTCCCGCGCGGTCGTGGACAGCTCGCACGTGCGAGCAAAAGGGGGGGCGAACAGACAGGCCCCTCGCCAGTCGATCGCTCCCGTCTTGGTAGCAAGCACCACGTAATCGTCGAGGGGAAAGGTATCCCGCTCGCGGTCACGCTGACCGCCGCCAACCGCAACGACGTCACCCAGCTCGTCGAGCTCGTGGACCGCGTACCGCCGATCGGTCGCTACGGCAAGTTCCGTCCCGCCAGCGTCTACGCCGACCGGGCGTATGACTCGGTGCGCCATCGAGAAGAACTCCGAGAACGCCAGATCACTCCGCACATCCCCAAACGCAACACAGGCCACGGCTCCGGTCTCGGACGCCACCGCTGGGTCGTAGAGCGGACGATCTCCTGGCTGCACGCCAACCGCTACCTCGCACGCCGCCACGCACGCCGAGCCGACATCCACGAAGCCATGCTCACACTCGCCTGCGCCAACATCTGCCTCAAACACATCAACCACTTCTGTTAGGCGCTC
>CAVRGU010000010.1:0-152528 GCA_963720795.1 uncultured Solirubrobacterales bacterium
GCTAGTTTGTCGAAGATATTGCTGAGGTGGTGCTTCACCGTGTCTTTCGCTGATTTTGAAGTATTCCGCAACTTCTTTATTAGAATATCCAGCCACCACCGCGGCCACAATCTCCAACTCCCGCGGAGTCAACCCAAATTTTTTCTGTCGCGCTTCATCACTGGAAGATTGCACCAGCGTCCGTAAATACTGCACCAGGTTTACTCACGCTCTCTCGACCCACCCAGTATTCACCCGCCATCACCGTCTGGATCGCTTTCAGCAACAGCTGAGTGGCGGAATCTTTCAGCACCACTCCACGCGCACCTAACTGCAAAGCCTCGACAATCTGACTTTTTTCCGCCGCCGCCGTGAGCAGAATCACCCGCACCGGGCTGGAACCGCCTCCCGCGCTCGAGGTCCCGCAAAGCTTCCAGCCCAGGATGCTGGGCATCGCCAGATCCAGTAACAAAATGTCGGGCTTGAGCTGCCGCGCCATTTCATTGCCTCTCCCGTCTGAAGCTTCGCCCAGCACCGTCAGGTTAGGCTCCGCTTCCAACAGTCGCCGCAAGCCATCCCGGAAAATAGGATGGTCATCGGCGATCACAATGCGAATGGGCTGTACTACTTGAAATTTATTGCTCACTTCCCCCCCTCCCTGGGCGCGGGGCGCAGGCAGGCCGATCCGGCCACCGAGCCGCTGCACGTCTGCTTCTACTGCGGCGGGGAGCTCGTCCACCCGGTGGACTGGGCCGAGGCCGGCGAGCCAGTGGCGGATCCTGCTGCGCTGCCCCGAGTGCGAGGCCACGCGCGAGGGCGTCTTCGAGCAGGAGGCGGTGGAAGCCTCGACGACGAGCTCGACCGCGCAGCCGGAGTCGCTGCTCAGCGACCTCCAGCGCGTCACGCACGCCAACATGGCCGAGGAGATCGACCTGTTCATCCGCGCGCTGGACGCCGACCTGATCCAGCCCTGCGATTTCTGACGGGTCAGCGGTAGCGCTCGACGACCGCGTCGGCCACGAGATCCAGCAACGCCGCGCGGCCGTCGGGCAGGATCGCGGGCAACATCGCCTTCGCGTCGGCGACGAACGCCAGCGCCCGCTCGCGGGCCTCCTCGAGCGCCCCAGTCGCCGCAATCCGGTCGCACAGCTCGCCCGCCTGCTCGGGGCCGTCCAGTGAGGCGAGGTCAACCGCCGCCAGGCGCTCGTCGCGTTCGCGTGCGAGGATCAGCGGCAGCGTGACGGTGCCGTCGAGCAGATCGGTCCCACGTGGCTTGCCGGTGCGCTCCACCGGGCCCGGAGACATCGAGCACGTCGTCGAGCAGCTGAAAGGCCAGGCCGATGCGTCGCGCGAATGCCCCGAGCGCATCCGCGAGCGTCCCGGTCAGACGCACTCGTGCCGCCACCGCCCGCGACCAGCGCCCCCAGACGGCAGGCGGCCTCGAACAGCGCGGCCGTCTTCAGCTCGCAGCGGCGCAGGTAGCGCTCCACCGCGACTCGTGGGGCGTAGGCGTCCTCGCGCTGCAGAAGCTCCCCCTCGGCCAGCGCCGAGCTGGCATCCGAGAGGGCGCGCAGCTGGGCAACCTCGCCATTGCGCGCAAGCTCCGCAAAGGCCCGCGAGAAGAGCAGATCCCCGGTCGCCATCGCCACGCGTCTGCCTGCCTGGGCGACCACCGAGGGGTGCCCGCGCCGCAGCTGGGCGCCGTCGATCACGTCGTCGTGGACCAGTGTCGCCGAGTGCACCAGCTCGACCGCGACAGCGGCTCGCACCACCCGCTCCTGCTCGTCCGCGCTCGGGTCACCCGCGGCGGCCGCGGCAAGCACCACCAGCAGGGGTCGCAGGCGCTTGCCGCCCGCGAGCACCGTGGCGGTGGCGTGCGCCGCCAGCGGGGCGCCCGCCTCCGCCGCCACGCGCTCGAGGTGCTCCTCGGTGCGCACCATCCGCTCGCGCAGCACCTCGCCGCCGCGGCGCATGATCTCCGCCACGGCCTCTTCGTCCTCCGCTGCCTGCGCTTGCGCCTGTGCGGTGCTGCTGCTCACTGTATTCATCATGGACCATTCCGTCGGCACGGTGCCGGCGTGGATCGCGATGATGCCCCCGGCCGTCAGCAGGTAGCCGATCTCGCCGATGCCTGCCCGCTCCATCTCGGCGGCCAAGTATCGCAGGCGCCGGGAAGCGTTTGACCGAGTTGGGCAGGTAGGAGTAGGCGTCGGAGTCCCCAGCCAGCCGTCCCAGCAGCGGCACCACGCGATCGAACCACAGCGCGAAGAAGCTGCGACAGCGGCGGGCGCGTCGGGCGAGGTCATCTCCAGCACCACGACCCTGCCCCCCGGCCGCACGACGCGCGCCATCTCCCGCAGGCCGCGGGCCAGGTCGGAGAAGTTGCGCGCGCCGAAGCCGACCGTGGCGGCGTCGAAGGAGTCGTTCTCGTAGGGCAGCTGCAGCGCATCGCCCCACTCGAAGCGCACCGACGCCGGCGCTCGAGTCCGGGACGAGTGTCGATCGCGTTCGCACTTGGCGCGCGCGCGGGTCAGCATCTCCTCGGAGAAGTCGCTGCCCACCACCTCCCCGCCCGGCGCCACGCGCCGCGCGAGCTCGAGCGCCAGGTCGCCGGTGCCGGTGGCGAGGTCCAGCACGCGGCTGCCCGGTCGGACCCGCGCGAGGTCCACCGCGCGCGCGCGCCAGCGGTGGTGCAGACCGGCGGTCATCACGCCGTTGAGCGCGTCGTACACCCACGCGATGCGGTCGAACATCGCCTGCACCTGCTCGGCCTCGGGCTGGTCGGCGGGTACCGATGGGGTGACACTCGCTCCACTCGGATCCCGAACGGCCAGCGCGGACGCGTGTCCCCCGGCTTGGTCGGCGCCAGCGCCCTGCCGACCCGGGGAGCCTCCTGAGCCATGGGTCCCGACGCTACTTCAACTGCGAGAGGAACTCGACGGCCGCTTCGAACTGCTTCGGCGGCAGGTGCCTGTACGAGGGCATCGGCTGCGTCGGGTTGACCAGCGTGCGCGCGATCCCGAAGCGCGGGATGCGCGAGCCGATGTGCGTCAGTTCGGGGCCCGGCCCGTCGTTGCCGTTGTCGCCGAGCTTGTGGCACGCCAGGCAGCCGCTGGAGGCCACCACGTTGCTGCCCGTCTTCGAACTGCGCGAGCGCCTGGCCGCCGGCGTGGCGCACCACCGCCGGCGTGGCGATTTCCACCGAGAACGGCGAGCCCGTGCAGGCGCCCTGCCAGGTGAGGTAGAACATCGCCCCGATCACGAACAGAGCCGTGATCGTGGCGATCGGCCGGCGCTCGGGCCGGCGCTCGGGGCCACGGTCGTAGAAGGGCAGCAGGAACAGCAGGATCATCGCCAGCGTCGGGATCCCGATCGTCGCCAGCCCCACCAGGCTCGGCGGCTTGATCACGCGCAGCAGCTCGAACAGGAAGAAGAAGTACCACTCCGGGCGCGGCACGTAGGTGCTGGTGGTGGGGTTGACCTTGGAGCCGAGCTCCGCGCCGAGCACCAGCGACATCGTGATGATGCACGCCATCACGATGCACGCCATGACCGAGTCCTTGACGACCGCGTAGGGGAAGAACGGTTTCCCTTTGGACTTCAGGAGCGCGTACTCGCGGAGGTACTCCTCCTTCTCGCGCTGGTTCATCGCCGCATCACGCCTCGGCCTCGCGCAGCTCGGGGTCTTTCTCGGCTTTCGACCACGGCGGCGCGGTCGTGCCGAGCTTGGCCACCAGGTAGAGGTGCGCGCCGAGCAGCGCAGCGATCAACCCGGGCACGAGCAGCATGTGGATCGCGTAGAAGCGCGACAGCGTGGTCGCCCCGATTTCCGAGCCGCCGCGCAGGAAGTCGCTCAGGTAGGGGCCGACCAGGGGGCCGGTGCCGTTGATGTTGACGCCCACCTGCGTCGCCCAGAAGGCGCGCTGGTCGAAGGGCAGCAGGTAGCCGGTGAACGACATCACCATCGTCAGGATCAACAGCACCACGCCGATCACCCAGTTGAGCTCGCGCGGGTACTTGTAGGCGCCGAAGAAGAAGGTGCGGCCCATGTGCAGGAACACCAGCACCACCATCACCGTCGAGCCCCACTTGTGCATGCCGCGCACGAACTGCCCGAGGAACACGTCGTTGGTGACGTAGCGGATCGATTCGTAGGCCCCGCCGGAGGCGTCGGGACGGTAGTACATCGCCAGGAACACCCCCGTGACCGCCTGGTTGAGGAACGCGAACATCGTCGCCGAGCCCAGCGTGTAGAACCAGTTGGTGCCCTTGGGCACCTTGCGGAACATCATCCAGCGCGCCGCCCCGCTCAGTGAGGTGCGTTCGTCGACCCAGTCGACGACCGCGGTGCCGGCGTTGGCGGCATGATCGACCGGCCGGACCGCGCCGTTGCTGCTCCTCCGGCCGCGGCGGCGGCGCCTTCAGCGGAGCGGGGATCGGGGGGGCGGGGAGTTTGGGCACGGCGTCTAGCGCCGGATCGAGGGACGCGATGGGTAGGCGTACTGGCCGAGGCCGTCGATCGGCTCGCCGGGGTCGCGGGGGAGAAACGGCGCAGCTCGCTGTTGACGCTGAAGCGCGAGCCGATCTGCACCATGCCGTCCACCACGCGCGTGTAGAAGCGGTCCAGCGGCCGCGGCGGCGGGCCCGCCACGCGGCGGCCGAGCAGGTCGTAGACGCCGCCGTGGCAGGGGCAGATGAAGCGCTCGGCGGCGGGCACCCACCGCACCGGGCAGCCGAGGTGCGCGCAGCGCGAGGTGATCGCGATGTAGGGGGTGTTCTTGTCGTAGGGGTCGGTGTCGATCGCCGGGTTTTTCTGGCGCACGTACACCAGCCCCTTGCCGGCCTCGCCGATCCCCGGGGTGAGCGTGATCACGGTGGGGATGTAGTCGTTGTCGGGGAACATGTCCGTCGGGCCCACCGTTTCCCAGGTGTGGGGCTTGCTCTTGAAGATCGGGCCGATCGCGAAGCCGAGCGCCGGGCAGCGTGAAGGAGAGCGCCGCGACCGCCCCGGCGGCGTGGGCGGAGCCGGTCATGAAGCGCCGCCGCGTGACCGTCTCGCCCTCGAACGCGCCCGGGATGTGGCGGTCGAGCGTGTACTTGGAGGCGTGCTTGTCGTGCTTGCTGGCCAAGGGCGCCTAAGGATACCGCCTGCGGGCCGGCGCCGGTCGGCGCAGTTCGCCGCGGGGATGGTGCTTTTCGTCACAAATACTGGGGATTGGGGTGTTCAGGTGCGCCCGCGCCTGGTCGCCGTCGGCTCGGTGGCGCTGCAGGGCTCGGCCGCCGTCCGCACTGCCTCCGGGCTCGGTGGTGGTGGCTGCAGGGCGCGGCAGCGGTACGGCCTCCAGGGCCTCGGTGGTGCTCAGGGCGCGGCAGCTGTGTACGGCCTCCAGGGCCTCGGTGGTGCCTCAGGGCGCGGCAGCCGCGCGCATCGCTCGCCAGCGCCTCCGGGTCCCCCGCGTGGACGAGCGCCTTGGCGCGGCGGTGGGGATCGCTCGAGCCCCAGCCCACTGCGCGCCCGCCCGCCTCCCAGACCGCCAGAGCGAGATCCTCACGGTCCCCACCCTGGGCGAGCGCAGTGAGCGTGATCACGTCCGCGAGCTCGGCCACCGCCGCCAGGTCGCCGAGCGCCACCAGGCGCGCGAGGCCGAGCGCGTAGAGCTGGTCGCCGGCCAGCAGGCCGAGGTCGGCCTCCGCTGGGCGCACGACGCGGGGGTGCCGTAGTGCAGCAGGTAGCCCTCGTAGATCGCCTCCATCAGCAGCTCGTACTCCTCGGCGTGGGCCCGCGCCCGCGGGCCGGCGGCGGCGATCTGCGCGGGGCCGGCGCCGTTGGGGGGTTCCGGCGGAGGGCCTCCCGTCGGCAAGCAGGCTCGCCACCAGGCCGCCCTGCTCGCGCAGCAGCGCCTCCAAACGCGCGAGTGCCGTGGGCGCTCACGGGAGCTCTCCAAACGCCGCGGCGGCGGCCGCCACGGTGCGCTCGATCTGCTCGGCGGTGTGGGCGAGCGAGGGAAACCACGCCTCGAACTGCGAGGGCGGCGGGTAGACCCCGCGCGCGAGCAGCCCCCGGCACCAGGCGGCGTGCGCCTGCAGGTCGCACGCCTGCGCTCCCTCCAGGTCGTGCACGGGACGCTCGCTGAAGAACACCGTCAGCAGACCCGGGAGGCTCGCGATCTTGAATGCCGGACGCCCGCGCCGCCCGCTCGCCCGCGCTCGCCGCCTCGCGCAGCCCCGCGGCGAGCTGCTCGGTGATCGCCGCCAGGCGCGCGTACGCCGACTCGTCGAGCATCTGGAGCGTGGCGAGGCCGGCCGCGACCGCGAGCGGGTTGCCCGAGAGCGTGCCCGCCTGGTAGACCTCGCCGGCCGGCGCCAGCAGCTCCATCAACTCCGCGCGGCCCCCCACCGCCGCCGCCGGCAGGCCGCCGCCGAGCACCTTGCCCATGATCGTGAGGTCGCCGTGCACCCCCGTGAGCTCCTGCGCGCCGCCCGCGCGCCACGCGGAAGCCGCTGATCACCTCGTCGAGCACCAGCAGCGCGCCGCTCGCGTCGGCCTGCTCGCGCAGCAGCTCCAGGAAGCCGGCGCGCGGCGGCACGAGGCCCATGTTGGCGGGGATCGGCTCCGCCACGATCGCGGCCGGCTGGTGCCGGCGCACCGCCTCCACCAGCGCGTCGGGGTCGTTCCACGGCACCACCACGGTGGCCGCGGCCGCGCCCGCGGGCACCCCCGGGCTCGCGGGGATCGCCTGCGTGGCGAGGCCCGAGCCGGCCTGCGCGAGCAGCCCGTCCACGTGCCCGTGGTAGGCGCCGGCGAACTTCACGACCCGCTCGCGGCCGGTCGCCGCGCGCGCGAGGCGCAGCGCGGTCATCGTCGCCTCGGTGCCCGAGGAGGTCATGCGCAGCATGTCGACGCCCGGCATCCGCCGCGCCACCTCCTCCGCCAGCTCGACCTCCCCGGCCGTCGGCGCTCCGAAGCTCGTTCCCCGCTCGGCCGCCGCGCGCACCGCCTCGAGGATCCGCGGGTGGGCGTGGCCGTGGATCAGCGGCCCCCACGAGCAGACGTAGTCGACGTAGCGGTTGCCGTCCACGTCCACGAGCTCGGCGCCCGACCCGCGCGCGAGGAACAGCGGGTCGCGCCCGATCGCGCGCATCGCGCGGACGGGCGAGTTGACGCCGCCCGGGGAGCACCCGCACGCGCGCGCCGGTAGAGCTCCGCGGAGCGGGTGTCGGTGAGTGACAGGCCGTCACAGAGCCCTGCTCAAGCGCGCTCGAAGGCACCGGCCCGGGTGGACGCGACGAGTCGGTCGGGGACCCCCATCTCAGGCGTGCTGCGCTTCCCACCGCTTGTAGTCGTCGGTGAAGTAGAGCAGGCGGACCTTCTTGAACTCCGTCGAGGAGTACAGCGTGGCGCGCTCCTCGATGCCGGTCTGCTCGGCGATCGCGGTCGAGGATCGCGTCGCACTCCTCCTTGGAGCGGCCGTGGGCCATCGTGAAGACCGAGTAGGGCCAATCCTCGTAGGTGGGGCGCTGGTAGCAGTGGGAGATCCCGCGGTAGGACGCCATCCGCGGGCCGAGCTCCATGATCTGCTCCGGCGGCACCTTCCAGACGCCCATCCCGTTCGCGGAGAAGCCCGCGCGGCGGTGGAAGAGGATCGCGGCCACGCGGCGCAGAGGCCGCGCTCGCGCATCCCCGCCATGTGCTCGAGCAGCGTCTCGACGTCCATCCCCAGCCGCTGCGCGGCGGGGGCGTAGGGCTCGCTCGATCACCGGCATGTCGCCCTGAGTGGCGCGGATCACGGCGATGTCGCGCTCGTCGTAGGCGACCGACGTCGAGCACGCCTCCTGCTGGTGGCGACGCCCCCTCGCTGGCGAGCGCTTTGGTGTCGCCCTCCATCTCCAGGTCCATCCTGATCTTGAACAGCTTCAGCGTCGGCAGCTGGCGGATCGACTCCGCGCCGGTGAGCCGCTGCAGCACCTCCAGCGTGCCCTCCAGGCCGAGCGGCGAATCGGGCTCGGTGGCGAGCGTGAACCACATGTTGAAGTCGTGGTTGCGCAGGTAGTTGTGCGAGACCCCGGGGTGGGAGTTGACGATCTTCGCCGCCCGCCACGGGTGCTCGGGAGTCGACCTTGGCCGCCACCAGCATCGAGGAGTAGCCCAGCGCGCGGGTGTCGTAGATCGGGGTGACCTGGCGGATGATCCGCTGCTCCAGCAGCTCGCCGCACGCGCTCCAGCACCTGCTCTTCGGGGATCTCCGCCGCGCGCGCCACCGCCGCGTAGGGCCGGGGCTCCAGCGGGAAGCTGCCCTGCATCAGGTTGAGCAGGCGGCGGTCGAGCTCGTCGAGCGCCACGGCCGCGCCCTCGGTGCGGCTGCGGGTCTTCGGTGTCGCGGCGCTCGCGCGGTCGACGGCGCTCGGCGGCGGCGCCTCGTTGCGGTCGCGGATCTCACGACCTGCCCGTCCGCCGGGACGCGCGCGGTCCACGGCGGCGCTCGGCGGCTCGGCTGTGCCCTCGGTGCGACTACGGGTCTTCGGAATGGGAGAGCTCTCTACTCGGCTAGCCATGTGGCGGCGTCCTTCGCGTGGTAGGTGATGATGACGTCCGCGCCCGCGCGGCGCAGCGAGGTGAGGATCTCGAGCACCGTCGCGCGCTCGTCGAGGTGGCCCGCCGCGGCCGCGGCCTTGACCATCGCGTACTCCCCGCTGACGTTGTAGGCGACCACCGGCAGACGCGTCGCGTGCCGCACCGCGCGGATCAGGTCGCCGTAGGCGAGCGCCGGCTTGACCATCACCATGTCCGCGCCCTCGGCCACGTCGAGCAGCGTCTCACGCAGCGCCTCGCGGCCGTTGGCGGGGTCGAGCTGGTAGGCGCGGCGGTCACCGAACGCCGGGGCCGAGCCGGCGGCATCGCGGAAGGGGCCGTAGAAGGCCGAGGCGAACTTCGCCGAGTAGGCGAGGATCGGGGTGTCGGCGTAAGCCCTCCCCGTCGAGCTCCGCGCGGATCGCCCCCACGCGGCCGTCCATCATGTCCGAGGGGGCCACGATGTCGGCGCCCGCGCGGGCGTGGCTGACGGCGGTGCGCGCCAGCAGCTCCACCGAGGCGTCGTTGTCGACGGTCGTGGTCACCGTCCAGCACCCCGCAGTGGCCGTGGTCGGTGTACTCGCACAGGCACACGTCCGTGATCACGAGCAGCTCCGGCAACGCGTGCCTTGAGCGCGCGCACGCACAGCTGCACCACGCCGTCTTCCGTCCCACGCCGAGGAGCCCTGCGCGTCCTTCTCGGCGGGGATCCCGAACAGCAGCACCGCGCCGAGCCCGAGCCGCGCCGCCTCGCGCGCCGCCTCGACGGCCTCCGGGATCGATAGGCGCTTGAGCCCGGGCAACGCCGTGGCCGAGCCGCTTGGCGCGGGTCCGGGCCGCTCCTCGACGAACAGCGGCAGCACCAGCTGCCCTGCCCGCAGCTCCGTCTCGCGCACCAGGCCGCGCAGCGCGGGTGAGGCGCGCAGCCTGCGCATGCGCGTCTGGGGGAAAGCCACGTCCGTCGAGGATACCCCCGCGGGACGGGCGGTCGGGGTTCCGCGGACGAGGGTCGGGTGGGTCGGGTCGCCTACGCCGGCCGCACCGTACTCGCGCCGCGGACGTTGACCCGGGGCGGCGGGGCGCGACCAGTCACTCCAGCCGCCGCAGCCCGAGCCGCGCCAAGCACGGCGAACAGCGCGGTCAGCCCGAACAGGTGCGCGAGCGAGACGCCGAGGCCCGGGCGAGGAGCCGGTTGACGGCCGCGTCGAGCGCCTGCAGGGCGGCCTTGTAGGGGAACACGAACGAGATCGCGCGGATCGCGTCGTACACGCCCGCCCGCTACCGCGCCCGCGGGGACGAGCGCCAGGAAGGCGAGCGGCAGCGACAGCAGGAAGGCCAGCAGCGAGGCCGCGCGAACCTCGCGGGCGAGCGCGCCGATCGCCACCCCCAGCGCGGCGAACGCCAGCGCGCCGAGCGGCGAGCGCCACCAGCCACTGGCCCACGCGGCCCCATTCCAGGCCCACGAACGCCCCGATCCCGGCGAGCATCGCGAACGCCACCACCGCCGCGCAGCCGGCGGCCAGCAGCAGCTTCTCCGCGATCAGCGGCTCGCGCGAGATCAGCGCGCCTCCGACGCGGCACCGGGTCCCGCGGTGGCTCGGGGACGGGGAGGGGGTGGGCGAGCCCCTGACCAACCGCGCGAGGGTGTGCTCTTCGCGCTCCAGCGCGATCCCGCCGGCGGCGAGCAGCACGCACACGAACATCAGCGAGATGCTGACCGCCACCACCACGGCGTAGGTGTCCAGCGGCGTGCGGCGGCCGTGCAGAAGTGTGCTGCTGCACCTGGATCGGCTGGCTGACGGTGCTCAGCACCTCGCGGCTGACCCCGAGGTTCTGGGCGGCGAATTCGGTGAACGCGGCCAGCCGTTCCAGCTGCGGCGCGGTCCGCGCCGTGGGGGCTGGCGGGCGATGACGCGGTGCAGGATGTCGGGGATGTCGCTCAGCCCCGGCAGGTTCTGTGGAGCGCCCGGCACGCCGAGGTTGCCGCCCCGCACGAGCGCCCCGATCACCTTCGCCGCCACCCGCCTGATCTGGTCGGAGAGTTCGAGGTTCGCCTGCGCGAGCGCCGCTTCGATCGTGGAGTGCACGAAGCTCTGCTCCAGCGCGTCGCCGTTGTAGATCACCTCCACGTGCCCCTGGCTGGTGACCGAGGAGAGCCGCGAGGCGATGTTCGCGGGAATCACGACCGCCGCCAGCACCGCGCCCGCTCTGCGACGGCCCGCACGGCCTGCGGCGCGGGTGGCGACCGGCACGGGCTGCACCTGGTTGAAGAGCTGGCTGTAGTAGTGGCCCACGTTCAGGCGCGTGCCGCCCAGTTCGACGGTCGCGCACGGCGGGGAGAGGTTGACGATCGCCACCTTCGGCTTGCCGGGCGCCCGCGAGATCGCCAGGCCGATCAGCAGCGCCACCGCGACCGGGTAGAGCACCAGCACCGCCACCAGCACCCGCGAGCGGCGAGGATCAGCAGGTCCTTGCGCAGCATCCACCTCATGTGCGGCTCAGTGCCCCCGCTCGCGCAGGAACTCCACGAACGCTCCTTCGAAGCCGGGGCGGCGCTCGGGTCCGGTTCCCTGGGGCTGGGTGGGCACCTGCTCCCGCGCGAACTCCTGCCGGGGAGCCGTTGAACAGCAGCTCCCCGTCGGCCAGCACGATCACCCGCTGCGCGTAGCGCTCCGCCTCGGCGACGTTGTGGGTGGAGAAGACCACGCACCTGCCCCGCTGCGAGAGCGCGCCGATGAACCGCCACAGCCGCTCGCGCTGGCGGGGGTCAAGGGAGGAGGAGGGCTCGTCCAGCGCCAGCACCGACGGCTCGGAGAGCAGGCCGATCGCGATGTTGACGCGCTGGCGGTTGCCGCCGGAGAGGCGCTCCACCCGCTCGGAGGCGCGCTCCTGCAGGCCGGTCTGCTCGAGCATCGCCGCGACCGCCGCCCGCGGGTCGGGAGTCCGCTCCAGGCGGGCGAACAGCTCGAGGTTCTCCGCCACCGAGAGCCGCGAGTAGAGCGCCGGCTGCTGCGGCACCCACCCGACCCCGCCGGGCGGGAGGCTGACGTCGCCCGCGCTCGGCCGCTGGACGCCCGCGAGGATCGACAGCAGCGTCGTCTTGCCCGCGCCGTTGGGGCCGATCACGGCGACCATCTCCCCTGCGCGCGCCTCGAAGCTGACGTCGCGCAGCGCCTCGCGCTCGCCGTAGCGCTTGGCGAGGCTGCGGACGCCGAGTAGCGGCTCCCCCACGGGCGGGGACCGATCACGCCGGCCCGTCCGGGAAGTTCACGAATCGGCGCGCGGACGGCCGGCCCGGTACGAGGAATGACCCGACGCCGGCCCATCCGGGCAGCTCGTGAATCGGCGCGCAGTCGGCCGGTCCGGCGCAAGGCTGGGCCTGGCTGCGCCGGTCACAGCATCCCGCCCGGCGAGCGCTCCCAGGGCTCGAACGTGAGGTGGCGGCTGAGGTAGACGAACGTCTCGCGCAAGACGGCGAGGATCGGCAGCGCGACCAACGCCCCGACCACCCCGTAGAGCTGCAGCCCGAGCAGCAGCGCGAAGATCACCAGCAGCGGGTTGATCCGCAGCGTGTGCCCGAAGACCTGCGGCGCCACCACGTGGCCCTCCAGCTGCTGCAGGCCGACGAACAGCAGCGCCACCCACACCGCGGAGATCGGGTCGGTGAGGAGCGCCACCAGCACCGGCGGCAGCGCGCCGAGGATCGGGCCGATGTAGGGGATCAGCTCCATCACGCCGTAGAACATCGCGAACGCGACCGCGTACTTGCTGCCCGTCGGGGAAGATCCCGAGCACGCCGAAGAGGTACAGCGCGATGCCGGTCGAGGCGCCCATCACGAAGCTGAACAGCAGCTGGCCGCCCACGTAGCGCGAGACCGCGTGCTGGGTCAGCGTGGGGTAGTCGTCGGCGGGCGTGCCGTCGCCGTCGGGCATCGCGCGGCGCACGAGCCGCCCGATGCGCTCGCCGTAGAGGAGCATGTAGACGGAGAGCACGAAGATCAGCACCAGGTCGAAGATCGCGCTCGCCGCTTCGGTCGAGCAGCCCCCCGCCGAAGGAGGCGATCGAGCCGGCGCTCTTGGCGAGTTTGTCCTGGATCGTCTGCAGCGCCGTTTTGCCCTGCTTGATGAAGTGCACGTGGATGCCGTGCCGGTTGAGCGAGCGTCTGCGATGCTGGCCAGCGTTTCGTTCGCTTCGGCGACCAGCTTGGGCAGGTTGCGCGTGAAGGAGTGCACCTGGTGGACGATCGGGTTGGCCAGCAGAAAGCCGATCCCGGCCAATGTCAGGAAGAATGCAAGGTACACGGCGAGCACCGCCAGGCCGCGAGGGAGGCGCGAGCGCTGGAGGAAGGCGACAGCCGGGTTGAGGATCAGCGCGATGAGAGCCGCCACGACGAAGACCACAAGCACTTTCCCCGCCGCGCGCGCGAGCGCCCACAGCGCGAGCAGCGCCAGCGGCAGCGCCACCAGCTGCACCCACCGGGGCACCACCACGCGCGGGGGCGCGGGCGGCGTGGAGTCCGTGCGGCGGCGCCTCCGTCGGTCCACCAGCTCGCGCTCCTCTGGCGCGGGGGCTCGGCCGCAGGCGCCGGCGCCTCGGAAGTCTGCTCCTCGGTGCTCACAGGGGTCACATGCCTCCCATCATGGGCGAAGTATGGCTGAGGCCGAGGCGACCCCGCCGAGCCGGCGCGGCGCCGAGCGTGCGGCTCCCGAGCGCTGCCCGCCGCGGAGGCTGGCGAGGCGACGATCCTGTTCGTCGGCGACCTCGTGGGCAGCCTCGGCCGGCGCACGCTGCTCGACTGCCTGCCGCTGCTGCGCGAGCGCTACGAGCCGACGTTCGTGGTCGTCAACGGCGAGAACGTGGCGGGCGGACTGGGCATCACCCCGAAGGCCGCCGAGCAGCTGCTTCGCGGCGGGCGTCGACGCGATCACGCTCGGCAACCACGCCTACCACCGGCGCGAGATCTACCCGTACCTCGACACCGAGCCGCGGATCGTGCGCCCCGCCAACTACCTGCGCGGCCAGCCGGGGCGCGGGGTGTGCGTGGTGCAGAGCGCCGGCGGGGATGCGCCTCGGGGTGGTCAACCTCAGCGGCAGCCTCTACCTGCGCCCGGGCGCTCGGCGTTTATCGAGATCGACGGGGCGCTGCTCGGAGCTGGGCGAGGTGGACCACATGCTCGTGGACATGCACGCGGAGGCGACCAGCGAGAAGATCGCGCTCGGGTGGCTACCTCGACGGGCGCGTGAGCGCGGTGGTCGGCACCCACACCCACGTCCCCACCGCCGACGCCCGCGTGCTGCCCGGGCGGCACCGCGTACATCACCGACGTCGGCATGACCGGCCCCCGCGGCGGCGTGATCGGGGTCAAGCGCGAGCTGGCGCTGGAGGCGATGATCACGCAGATGCCGGTGCGCTTTCAGACCTCCGAGGAGGACCCGTGGCTGAACGGGGTGGTGATCCGCTGCTCGCAGCCGTCTGCGAGCGGACTCGATCGAGCAGGTGCTGATGCCCCGGCCGGCGGCGCCGGCGGGCTAGCGTCCGCCAGCAGCGCCACCATCACCAGCGGGAAGAACCACAGGATGTAGAGGTAGAACCAGTATTCGAGCCTGAGCTGCAGCGCGATCAGGACCGCGGCGCAGGCGGCGGCGAGCGCGGGAAGCCGGCGCCGGCGGGGGAGCACACGCGAGCACCAGCGCCAGCGCGACGGCCGCGACCTGCGCCACGGATCTGCCAGCTCGTGCCAGGGCGCCGTACAGCCCCCACACCGAGAAGGGGGCGCCGCGGTTGGACTGGTAGACGATCGTGCGCTCGTAGATCTCGTGCAGCGAGTCGTGCGTGAGCGCCGGGATCGAGACGACCGCGACGGTGAGCGCGAAGGCGAGCACGAACAGCGCGAGCGCCCGCGCGCGCCGCCCGCGCGTCGGCAGCTCGCGCAGCCCGTGCGTGGCGAGCAGCGGCGCGAGCGCCAGGGGGGCGAGCTTGGTGAGGCCCGCCAGCGCGGCGAACACCCCCCGCGCGGGCGGGGAGGAGGCGACGAGCAGCACCGCCAGCAGCAGCACCGCCACGAGCGCGTCGTTGGAGTTGCTCTCCAGCGCGTACAGCGTGAAGGGGTAGGAGACCCACGCGTAGGCGAGCGCCACCCCCAGCGTGGGGCCGCGGATGCGCAGGCCGAGCAGGAACATCAGCCCGACCGCGAGCAGGTCGAACGCGATCGCGGCGGCGTGCGCGGCGGGCAGGTCGTCCCACAGGCCGCTCCATCCGAAGATCTGCTCGAACGGCACGTACGCCTCGTAGTTGACCGGCCCGTAGGTGTCGCCGTGTTCGTTGTCGGAGGGGTAGCCCCCGTACAGCGGCCGGCCGTCGGCGATCCGCTGCGGCGCCGATCACCCCGGCGTAGCCGACGTCGATCACGTTGGCGTCGGTCACGTTCAGGCCGATGCGAAAGCCCAGCAGGAAGACCACGCCGACCGCCAGCCAGGGCGCGGGGATCAGCAGGTGTCAGGGATGAGCTCCCCGCCCGCGCCGCGCGCGAGCGCAGCAGCACGAGCATCCGCACCAGCAGGTAGATCAGCGGCGGGTAGGTGAGCGGCACGGATTTGTAGATCTCGCCGTGGTTGAAGTACGCCAGCGAGACCGAGAACGAGAGCAGCGCCAGCAGGTCGAGGTGGCGCAGCGCGAACGGCCGGCGCCATTCGATGAACGGCAGCAGGAACAGCACGCACAGCGGCAGCCACACGTAGAGCGCGTTGACGTGGCGCCCGAACGCGCCGGGGTAGCCCCGCGCCATCGTCCACGCCACCTGGAAGCCGGTCCACTGTTCGAGCACCCGCCCGCTGCGCGTCGGAGATGATGACCTGCCCGATTTCCGTGCCCTTGCGCGAGAAGTAGCTCACCTGCCAGCGGCCCGGGCCTTTCAGGTAGGCGCCGCCGTAGGAGCCGGGGTAGGCGGCCCGCACGTGGCGCATCTTCGGCAGCCGGCTGGCGATTTCGAGGACGTCGTCGGGGGAGAGCCGCCGGCCTGCGGGCGGGACGATCGAGGGCGCGACCGGCACGGGCGTTTCCGAGTTGGTGGCGCTCGGTGGTCGCCCTCGTGCCGCCGGTCGTCCGCGGGCCGGTGGTGCGCGCCAGCGGCGTGGCCGCCCGCTTCGTCGCCCGCCTCGCGCACGGTAGCGTGGTCGCCGAGCGCGCAACCCCGACGTGGGCGCAGCCGCCTGAAGAGGCAGACGCGCCAGCAAGAGGGTCGCTGCAAGGGAACGGCGCACGATGCGAGGGTACCCGCCGCGCGTGGCGCCCCAACGGGTCAGTCGGCGGCCAAGCCGAAGTGCCCGAGCACCAGCGGCGCGACATCGCGGATCGACCACTGCGCGGGGCCCCCGCCGGAGGCAGATGCCCGCCCGCCCGGCGGGCCCGGCCGCGTCCACCCCGCAGAGGATCAGCGCCCCGAGCGAGTCTTCGCCGCGCAGCGAGCCGTGGCTGCCGCCGCCCACGTGCCCCTGGCGGCCCCAGTCCAGGAACTCGTGAAAGGGCTCCGCGGAGAGCAGCACATCCCCCGAGGTGGGGCAGCTCAGCGCCGACCACGCGCGGGCGAGCGCGTCGGGATGGTCGGGCGTGCTGCAGCACGCCGTCGCGAACAGTCGCGCCGAGCACGGTCAGCTCGCCCTCCACGCTCCACCGTCCCCGCGCGCGTCGCGCACTCCCCACCCGGCGCGAAGCGCAGCTCGCCGATCGAGGGCCGCGCGATCACACCCTCCAGCGGGCGCGCCGTGCACGTCGCGCTCCAGCCACAGCACGAGCTCCACGCCGTCGAGCGCCAGCGCGCGGCGCACGACGTCGGAGCGCAGCGCCTCGGGGTGGTGCTCGGCGAGCACGTACACCATCGCCGCGCGCTGGGTGGGGCAGACGGCGATCGCGACGCCTGCCGCCGCCGCGGCGGACAGGCTCCAGCACGTCGAACTCGGCGAGCGCGTCCTGCAGCGCCACCGTGGCGCGCACCGGGGCCTGCGAGTGGTCGGCCATCACCACCACCGCGTGCGTCTCCAGGAAGCGCTCCACGCCCCCCGCGGGCGCCATCATGCGCGCGAGCTGGCGGTCGGCGAGCGCGAGCGAGCGCAGCTGCCCCTCGGGGCCGTGCTTGTGGGAGTGCCAGTCGTTGTCGGGCAGCGAGAGCAGCAGGAAGTCGAACAGGTCGTGCTCGACCAGGTACGCGGCGACGCAGCCGGAGTGCTGGTCGCGCACACCCGGCATCCCCAGGCCCGAGCGGCAGCCGGTGCGCCGCGAGGCGAAGATGTCGGCGTAGAACAGCTCACGCGGTCCCATCACCGGGTGGCGCAGCAGCGTGGCGGAGGCCAGCCGCGTGAGCGCCGAGTCGCGCTGGGGCTCGTGGCGGTAGCGGCCGCGGTAGATCAGGTAGGTGGTGCCGGCGGTGCGCACGCCGGCGTCGTCGAGCGCCTCGAACACCGTCAGCGGCTCGGGCGCGAGGTGGGCGCGGTTCATGTTGTAGACGGTGTCGGTCAGCTGGCGCGCGATCCCGAAGCGCTGCGAGGCGCGGAAGGAGGAGCCGTACTCCACGTAGCGGGCCTCCTCGCGGTGGTACCAGTTCATCGCCGGGATCAGGTGGCGCTCCTGGCCGGCGCCGGTCGCGATCGAGGCCGCGCACACCGGCGTCACCGAGGGAAACGCGGCGACGCAGTCGGGGACGTAGAGGCCGCGGCGCATCAGCTCGCCGAGCACCGGCGCGACTCCCTCGGCGACCGCGCGCTCGAGCGCCGCGGGGGCCATCGCGTCGATCACGCAGAGGACGAGCTGGGGCGCGGCCACGTGCCCCGACCCGCCCGCCGGAGCGGCGCGCGCCGCGTTCACGGCCGACGCATCGAGGCCGGCAGACATTGGGACTGGGCCCTCACCGTCCGAGGATGCGCAGGCCGGCGTACTTGCGCCCCGGCGCGCCGCCGGCCCGCGAGCCACAGCCACACCGCACAGCCGCGAGCGCCACGTAGCCGAGCGGGTGCAGCAGCGCGACGAGCGCCGCGAGCACGAGCGCGGCCGCGTCGAGGTAGACCGTCAGCGCCTCGCGCGCCGCGCGGTCGGCAGGCGCGCCCGCGCGCCGAGCCACCACCGGCCAGCACGCGCGCTGGGCGAGACCCGCCGCGAGCAGGCCGCCGACCAGGCCCGGCCACGGCGAGTCGCCGTGCGCGGCGAGCGTTCCCGCGAACAGCAGCGCGCCCGTGCCGAGCCCCAGACCGGCGAGCGCTGCGGCGAAGGGCGCGGGGCGCTGGCGGCGGTCACCCGGGTCGACGATCGGCGCGAGCCGAGCAGCGAGCTGCAGGCGTAGGCGAGCACGAGCGCGACGCACACGGCGAGCAGCCACCACTCGCGACTGCAGGAACGCGGTAGGGCCGTGCGCGAAGCTGACCCCGAGCGCGCCGGCGGACGCGAGCGCCCCGGCGAGCAGCGCGGGCAGGAACGGCCGCAGGCCGGCGGCGAGCGCGAGGCCGAGACCGAGGCCGATGTAGAAGACGAGTCCGTTCATGTTGCTTTTGGGGGGAGGTCGGGAGGGGGGCCTGCCCGCTTCCCGATCTTATGGAGTCCGCTCACGTGCCTGGGTGTGCCCCTCGCCCGACGGCAACGAGGCCGCGCACCTCCGGGGGCGGGTTTTGTGGGGATGGCTCTCCGCCGCCGAGCGGCTGCGAGCAGCGGGGTTGCGCAGTGTCGTCACCGGGGTTGGCTCCAGACTCGCGGGACCGCGCTTGCATCGCGCGGGAGCCCGTGCGCTACCGTGCGAGGCGCCATGACGATAGAGGATGAGCGCCCACCCACCCCCAGGGCTCGCTCCACCGCGCACGAGCTGGCCCGCTACGAGCGGCTGTTCGCGGCGCGCACGCAAGGGATGCGCTCCTCGGCGATGCGCGAGATGATGGCGCTCACCGAACGGCCCGACGTGATCTCGCTCGCGGGCGGCCTGCCCGACACCTCGACGTTTCCGCCGGAGCTGTACGCGAAGCTGATGGCCCACGTCGCCGCCGACTCGACCGCGCGGGCGCTGCAGTACGGCCCGACCGAGGGGATGACGGCGACGATGGAGTGCATCGTGCAGGTGATGGCCGAGGAGGGCACCGCGGTCGGCGCCGAGGAGATGATCGTCACCACCGGCGGCCAGCAGGTGATCGACCTCGTCTGCAAGACGCTGATCGACCCCGGCGACGTGATCGTCGCGGAGGCGCCCACGTACCCCGGCGCGGTGCCCACGTTCGGCGCCTACCAGGCGGACGTGGTGCAGCTCGAGATGGACGGGGACGGGATGCCGGTCGACGAGCTGGAGGCGACGCTCGACCGCCTGCAGGCCGAGGGCCGGCGGCCGAAGTTCATCTACACGATCCCCAACTTCCAGAACCCCGGCGGCGTGACGATGTCGCTGGAGCGCCGCCGGCGGCTGGTGCGAGATCGCCCGCGAGCGGGAGCTGCTGGTGCTCGAGGACAACCCCTACGGCCTGCTGCGCTACGAGGGCGAGCCGCTGCCGACGCTGTACTCGCTGGACGCCGCCGCTCGCCGACCGCGAGCGGCAAGTCGGACTTCGTCATCTACCTGGGGACCTTCTCGAAGATCCTCTCCCCGGGCATCCGGCTCGGCTGGGCGGTGGCGCCGCGGCCGGTGCTGGAGAAGCTCAACCTCGGCAAACAGGGCGCCGACCTCTGCTCCTCCTCGATGACGCAGCTGTTCGTGGCGAGGTACTTCGCCGAGCACGACTGGCGCGGGTACCTGCGGGAGCTGAAGGACGCTCTACCGGCGCCGGCGCGACGTGATGCTGGCAGGCGCTGCGCGGAGCACTTCGGCGAGGAGGCCACCTGGACGACGCCGCAGGGCGGCCTGTTCATCTGGGCGACGCTGCCGGAGTACATCGACACCACCAACCTGCTCGCCCAGTGCACGGACGTGGCGTTCGTCCCGGGCCGCGCCGCGTACATGGACGTGGACGGCGCGGGCGCCTCCTCGATGCGCCTGAACTTCGCGGGCCTGCCCGAGGAGGAGATCCGCGAGGGGATCCGGCGGATCGGCGCGGCCGTGATCAGGCAGATGCGGCTGTTCGGGGCGTTCACCGGGTCGCCCCGCCCGCCGGGCGCCCGCGCCCCCGGTCCGGAGGCGGAGCCGCCGCACATGCGAGCGCGCGCGGGCCGGAGCAGGCCGGGGAGGAGCGCCGGCCCACCCAGCCCACCGTGGAGCCACCCGACCCCGAGGGTCTCGCCGACGTGGTCGAGCTGCGGCGGCGTCGAGCCCGCGGGCGGTGAGGGTCGCGGTGCCACGGCGTCGAGCCGACGAACAGAGGGTTTGCGTGCCACCGCGTCGAGCTGGCAGGCGATGAAGGTCGCGGTGCTGAAGGGCGGGCGTTCGCTGGAGCGGGGCGTCTCGCTGCGCTCGGGCGCGCACGTGCAGGAGGCGCTGCGGCGGCGCGGCCACGAGGTGGTCGCCGATCGACGCCGGGCCGGAGCCTCGTGGCGCGGTTGCGCGAGCAGGCACCCGACGCGGCGTTCGTGACGCTGCACGGCCGCGACGGCGAGGACGGCACCGTGCAGGGGCTGCTGGAGCGCTCGGATCTCCCTACACGGGCTCGGGACCCGCGCGCGTGCATGCGTGCACCGACAAGGCGCTCGCCAAGTACCTGATGCGCGAGGCGGGCGTTCCCACGCCCGACTTCCGCTCGTTCGCCGAGGAGACGCTGGAGGGGCTCGGCGTGGCGACGGCGCTCGCCGAGCTCGAGCGCAGCCCGGGGTTTCCGCTGGTGGTCAAGCCCGCCCGCGGCGGCTCCGCCCTCGGCGTCAAGTTCGCGGCGGGCGCCGCGGAGCTGCCGAGCGCGCTGGTGGCGGCGTTCTCCTACGACGACCGGGTCGTGCTGGAGCGCTACGTCAAGGGGCGCGACCTCGCGGTGTCGGTGCTCGACGTGGAGGATGGAAGCCCGCCCGCCCAGCACCCGCGTGGCGCTGCCGGTAGTCGAGGCGATCCCGCGCGAGCAGGACTTCTACGCCTACGAGTCCCGCTACGAGATCGGCATGACCACGTTCGTGTGCCCCGCCGACCTGCCCGCCGAGACGACCGCGCGCGCGCAGGAGCTGGCGCTGGCAAACGTACCGGCTGCTCGGCTGCCACGGGGTCGCGCGCGTCGACCTGATGCTCGACGAGCGAGCCGGCGAGCTGACGGTGCTGGAGACCAACGTCGTGCCCGGCCTCACCGAAACCAGCCTGCTGCCGCAGGCGGCGGACGCCGCGGGCATCGACTTCGACGCGCTCGTCGCGCGGATCCTGCAGAGCGCGTTTACGCGGTAGGCCGACTGCGCCAGACCGGCTGGTCGGTGGCTCCCGTGGGGTCCGCGCTCCCCGTGCGCGACCACTCCACCGCCGGAGGCCCGCGGGCTGGGCCGTCGGTGCCGGGACCCGGCGCTCGGTGCTCCGCGCCTACCGTGGTCGGCGGGGGCACGGAGGCCCCAGCGCACACGGCCGCGGTCCGCGCACCCACTCACGCGGACGATCCCCAAGCCTGACTGAAAGAGGGGCCCGACTGCGTCACCCTCTGCCTCAAGAATCGCCGGCCGCGAAGTCCTCGGGGGACACTTGGTCGAGGAACTCCTTGAACTGCTCGACCACGTCCTCGGACTCCTCCTCGTTCTGCTCGAATTCGATCGCGCTCTCCGCGATCACCTCCTCGGCCGCGTAGATCGGCGCGCCGCAGCGCACCGCGAGGGCGATCGCGTCGCTCGGGCGGGAGTCGATCTCGAGCTCGCGGCCGTTGACCGAGAGGGTGATCGAGGCGAAGAACGTGTTCTCGCGCAGCTCCGTCACGGCGACCTGCGTGCAGCGCACCTCGAGCTCGCCGAGCACGTCGCACAGCAGGTCGTGGGTCATCGGACGTGGGGTGCTCGCGCCCTGCAGCTTCATCAGGATCGACGCCGCCTCGGGGTGGCCGATCCAGATCGGCAGGAACCGGTTGCCCTCGACGGTCTTCAGCAGCACGATCGGCTGCTTGCCGACCATGTCGAAGCTGACACCGTAGATGACCATCTCCTGCACGCTCTGTCCTCCGCAGCGGGGGGTTCAGAGTATAGGTACCCGCTGGCTCCGGCGTGCGTCGGGCGCCCGGGCGCCGTCGACGCGCCACGACGCGCGCGGAAGCTCCAGAGCTTGTTGCCGAGGAAGTTGAGCGGCATCACGGCCGCCACCGCCAGCGCCTGGGCCGCCACCTTGGCGACCCGGCGCCCTCCACGAACACCGTCAGCAGCCCCAGGCTGACGCACTCCGCCACAAGGCTGACGACGAAGAACCGTCGCGCCTGCAGGCGCGCACTGCCCGCGGCCGCGTCGAACGTCCAGTGGCGGTTGAGCAGGAAGTTGTTTGCGCACCGCGACCAGCCACGCCACCACGCTGGACACCCGGTACTCGACCCCGAGCGCCTGTGCGCACACCGCGTAGACCGCGACGTTGACCACGAACCCGCTGCCGCCGACGACCCCGAAGCGGACGAGCTGCAGCCAGTTGGCCGGCTTGCGCATCCCGTGCCACAGGCGCTCGTGCGCGCGGGTGTCAGCGGGCGCCGGGACGCTCGCACGGGCTATCCCGGCCACGGTGGCCTCGTCCTGCATCCGGTCAGGGTAGCGTGCTCGCGGGGGACCGCGTGCGTTCCGTACGGGCCTTGCGAGCGTCGGACGCAACCTGCTTCTGCCGCGGAGAGTCGGCAGGCCTCGCTAGCCTGTGGGCTGTGGGTACGCAGCAACTAGACGGCGCGGCCCGGTCTTCGGCGCGGTCGGGTCCCTCGCGTCGCGTGCTCGTGGGTGGGTCCGCGGGCGGTGGGCTCGTGGTGCTCGCGGCGGTGCTCGCGCTCACCCTCGGCGGCGCCCACCATGCCGCCGCGCACGCAAGCAGGGCCGGAGTGACAGTGCACGCGGGCGGGACTGCCGGGGCCACCGGGACGCAGACGGTGGCACGGACAGGGACGGCGCGGGCAGGAGGACACACGGGGACCCCGGCCCACACGCTGCCCTCGGGCGAGGTGGCCTCTACGCGGCCCGTCGCCGAGGTGCGCGACCCCGAAGAAGCCAAGAGCTTCCCGGTGACCTCCGTGCACCACTCCTCCGCGGCCCGCCCGACCAAGGTCGCCGAAGAATTCGTCGCCCCCGGGGCGCAGTCGAACGCGGAAGTGCGCGCCGAGCTCGGCCACATGCACTCGCTCGAACGTACGGCGCGCTCACAGGCGACGGCCACTGCCGCGACCGTCCCAGGTGGCGACTCAGTCGGGGGTGACGGGCAGATCCCGATCCCCGCGGGCATCCCCGAAGTCGTGCAGCGCGTGATCGCGGGGGCCAACGCGATCACCGACTTCCCTTACGTGTACGGGGGCGGGCACGCCTCGTTCGTCGACGACGCCTACGACTGCTCGGGCTCCGTCTCCTACGCGCTGGCCGCCGGCGGGCTGCTGTCCGCGCCGGAGACCTCGGGGTCGCTGGAGAGCTGGGGGGCGGCGGGGCCGGGGCAGTGGATCACGATCTACGCCTCCGCGGGGCACGTCTACATGTACGTAAACGTCGGCGGGCGCTGGATGCGCTTCGACACGGTCGGGCGCTCGGGGCCCTTCGCCTCCCGCTGGCAGCCGGAAATCCGCTCCAACGCAGGGTTTGTCGCCCGGCACTGGCCGGGGTTGTAAGACCCTCAGTGCAGGACCGAGGAGCTCATCACCGTGGTGAAGAGCGGGCTCTGCGAGGAGGCGTTGCGCACGACCAGGCGCAGCGTCAGCGTCACCTTGTGCGCGCGGCGCAGGTGCTTGGCGGTGCTCTTGGAGAACTTGATCCGCACGGAGCTGCGCCCGCCCTTGAGCGTGACCAGCAGCGCGCGGCCGATCACGACTGACTTGGGGAAGCCCGCCGGCAGGTTGGCGGCCGGCGGTCCGGAGATCCCCAGGTGGTGGGCGACGCCGGATTCCAGCAGCACTTCGAAGCGGCCCGTCACCTGCTCGTTGACGGTGTACCGCACCACGAGACCCTTGCGTGCGACCTGCTTGAGCGAGCTCGACACGGCCGCCGCGGTCGCGACGGGCTGAGGCAGTGCCGTCGCGCCGCCAGACCCTGAGCCGCCCGAGGAGCCGGAGCCGCCCGAGCTGCCGGAGCTGCCGCCCGGCGGAGTGGGAGGAGCGGGGGGAGCGGGAGGCGGCGGGGGAGGCGGGCCCACCACGGTGAGTTCCTGGCTGGTGGTCGCCGTGTTGCCCCCGACGTCCGTGACGGTGAGCGTCACTTCGTAGGTGCCGCCGTACTTGTAAGAGTGGAAGGTGCTGGCCGCACAGGGCGCCAACCACGGCGCTTCGCAGAGCACCGCAGGAGGGTTCCCCGGGGCCTGACCGGGCGCGTAACCTGTCACAGGCGGTGAGCCGTCGCCAAAGTTCCACGTGTAGGTGGCGTACGTGGGGGTCGGTTCGCCTTTGGCGTTGTACGCCGTGCCCTCGCCCAAGCTGATCTGGGACTCCATCCCGTTGAAGCCGACGATTTCTTCCGACTTGACCGGGTTCGGGACCGTGAACTTCGGCACCAAATCGATCCCCTCGAGGCATGGAACCCCCGGATAGGCAAGCTTCAAACCGGCCAGATTGAAGGCGTTGTTGAGGTAGTAGTTGACGCCGTTCAGCACCTCATTGGAGAGCGTCCCCGCTTCCGTGTCTTCGACCGTCGCGGAACTCCCGTGGATCGTGCCGGAGGCAAAGTAGTTGCGGCACTCATCGGCCGCCTCGTTGCCGACCGTGTCCTGCCACCCGTCCAGCAGCGGGTCGGTGACCGTGTTCTGCTGCTCGGCGGCGATCTGGTTGACGATTACTTCGGCGACGTATTCATCGCAATAGCCGTCGCCGTCGGAGGTCGGGCAGGGCACCTGGTTGGGCTCCTGAATGTGAGGACCTTCCATCTTTTCCTTTTTTTCCCATGCTTCTTTTTCAGCTTTTGCGGCCTTGATCTCTTCTGTTTTTTCTTTTTCTTCGCGTTCTTCCCTGTGCACTACGAGTGCTGCGACTTTTTCGTTGAGTTCTTCTTCGGAAATCAGGCCTTTTTTGTAGGATTCTTCGTAGGTCGTCTGGTTCTTGGTTTCTTCTTCTTCCGCGGCTGCCCGCTTTTTTTCTTCTTCCACTTTCCGCTTTTCTTCTCCTTCCTTGAGGCTGCCTTTGACGTGCTCTTTCAGCTCGGCGACCGGTTTGCTGCTAGGGTCGAACCCGCCGTCCTGGCATAGGTAGCCGGGCGGCATCAGGGTTTCGAACAAGTGGCCGTCGGCCTCGTTGCCCGCCGACCATGGAATCACCGAATAGAGCACCGTGCTCGCGTCGCCTTCCGGCGCGCCGTCCGGGTTGACGAAGGAGTGGTAGCTGCAGAAGCTGTGTTCGTAGCTTTCGGTCGATGCGTATTCGTAGTCCGAGCAGCGCCCGGCGACGCCGCCGGCTTCGTTGAGGCAGACCGTCACTCCTGGGGGGGTGAGCACGTAGAAGATCGTCCCCATCCCCGTCGGGAGCGAGTGCTGGGCGATGAACGTCTGGAGCTGCTTGCGGACCTGCTTGTCGGTGAGACAGGCGATCTGGTTGGGTTCGTGGCTCGGAAAGACCGTGCCGGTGAGCGGCTGCGGGTCCACGCATGTCGCGGCCGGGTACGGTTCGGTGTCGGTGACCGCTCCGCTGAAGGTCGTGTTGTAGGAGGCGTGTTGACCTGCACGGTCGGTGTACTGCGAGTCAACCGAGAAGACGCCCGCGCCCGAGCCGCTTTCGACGGACACGTTGTGGAAGAAGGTGTCGATCAGGCTCTGCCAGTCGCCGTGGTAGCTGTCGGTCGGGTCCCAGTAGATCGCGTAGACGTGGCTGGAGGACACAACCGGGGCGCCCTTCGGGTTGGCGAATTTTTCGGGGTACGCCGGGTCCAGCGGGTAGATCGGTTCGCCGGCTTCACGGGTCGCCCCCGGGAACAACAGAGCGCTGTGTGGCTGGACGCCGGCCTTGACCCCGCCGGGTTCCGATTCGACGACCAGCGCGGCCGCGCCCGCAGGCACGAGCAGCAGCGCCGCGGCCAGTACGCCGAGCAGGAGTGTGAGCGCGCGCCCCCGTCCGCGCGGGGGGCTGGAGGTGCGGTGGAGCGTCACGAGGTTCTCATCGGCAGCGACCTCGGCTGGCATTAGCCCCTTTGGACCTCTGCGCGGGAGGCGAGGGCTGCTTACCGCGCGAACAACGCGGCCTGCCCCTGCCCGACGCCGACGCACAGCGTGGCGAGGCCGAGGTGGGCGTCGCGGCGGCGCAGCTCGTGCACGAGGCTCACGACCAGCCGCGCGCCGCTCATCCCGAGCGGGTGGCCGATCGCGATCGCGCCGCCGTTGACGTTGACCCGCTCGGGGTCGAGTCCCAGCTCGCGCACCACCGCGACGCTCTGGGAGGCGAACGCCTCGTTGAGCTCGACGAGGTCCACGTCCTCGAGCGCCACGCCGGTGCGCGCGAGCAGCTTGCGTACGGCGGGTACGGGGCCGATGCCCATCACGCGCGGGTCGACGCCGGCCGCCGCGGAGCCGACGAAGCGCGCGAGCGGCTGCGCGCCCATGCGCTCGGCGGCCTCGGCGGAGGCGACCACGAGCGCGGCGGCGCCGTCGTTGACACCGGAGGAGTTGCCCGCGGTGACGGTGCCGCCCTCGCGGAAGGCCGGGCGCAGCTTGGCGAGCGCCTCGGGCGTGGACTGTGGACGGGGGTGCTCGTCGCGCACGCACTCTCCCACCGGCACGAGCTCCTCGGCGAAGCGCCCCGCGGCGTCGGCGGCCGCCCAGCGGCGCTGGCTCTCCAGCGCGAACGCGTCCTGATCCTCGCGGCTCACCCCCCACCGCTCGGCGACGTTCTCGCCCGTCTCGCCCATGCTCTCCAGCGGGAACCGCTCGGCCATCCGCGGGTTGGGAAAGCGCCAGCCGATCGTCGTGTCGTACACCGTACGGTCGCCGCGCGCGAACGCCTTCGCGTCCTTGCCCTGCACCAGCGGCGCGCGGGTCATCGATTCCACGCCGCCCGCCACCGCCAGCTCGATCTCCCCAGCGCGCACGGCCTGGCAGGCGCACACCACCGCGGAGAGCCCCGACGCGCACAGCCGGTTGACGGTGACCCCGGGCACCTCCTCGGGCAGGCCGGCGAGCAGCAGCGCCATGCGGGCGACATTGCGATTGTCCTCGCCGGCCTGGTTGGCGCAGCCGAGGTACACCTCCTCGATCGTCGGCCGGGTCGAGCTCGGGCACGCGCTCCACCGCGGCGCGCACGCGACCGCCGCGAGGTCGTCGGGGCGGACCTGGGACAGCGCGCCGCCGTAGCGTCCTACGGGGGTGCGCACGGCTGACAGAATCACCGGCTCTGGGGAAGTGGTCATGGTCGGGGCTCGGGGGTCGAAGTGGACGGGGCGATGTGGACGGTTCCACAGATCAGAGGCCGCCAGAGTATCGACCCGGCGCGAGGCTGGCGGCGCCCGCGACCACACGCGGCTCGCCGAGGAGGACCCAGTCCGCGACGAGCTCCCCGATCGCAGGGGATATCTGGATTCCCGAGCCACCGGCTCCACCAGCGAGGATCGCCGTCTCGTGGCCGGAGGCCGGGCCGACCTGGGGGAGGCCGTCGGGGCTCACGGGGTACAGACCGGCCCACCCGTGCCCCAGGCGGGCGCCGGCGAGCGAGGGCAGGCGCGCGGACAGCTCCTCTGCCAGCCTCTCCAGGAGCTCGGGGTCCACGCCGCGGGCGTAGTGATCCGGGTCCTCAACCCGCTCGAGCGCCTCCTCGGTGTGCATCCCCGCGATCAGCTGCCCAGCGCGCTCGTGGCGAAAGTAGAGCCCCCGCTCACCCGAGCGGGGGGTGTAGTCGGTGACCGACGGCATCACGTAGGGAAGCTCGCGCGGGAGCTGGACGACCACAGCCTGGTGTCGTTGGGGGAAGAGCGGCATCTGCACGCCCAGGACGCTCGCCACGCGGCCGGCCCACGGTCCGGCGGCGTCGACCACGTAGTCGCAGGCGAGCTCGCCTCGGCTCGTCCACAGTCGCCAACCACCGGCCGTGCCGGCCTCGGCGCGGAGCAGTTCATGACCGCTCAGTACCCGTGCGCCCGCCGCGCCGGCCAGTTCCGCGAGCAGCCCGCAGTAGAGGTGGCCGTCGAGGAACCCGTCGCTCGGCCCGAACATGCCTCCGGCCACATCGTCCACGGCCATGTCGGGGACCAGGCGGGCGACCCCGCCGCGATCGAGCGCGCGCGCGTCCTCGATGCCCAGCGAGCGCTGCACCCGCACGCTCTCCTCGAACGCCCCGAGAGCCTCAACGGAGTGCGCAAGCCGCAGGTAGCCGTTGCGCACGATCCGCAGGCCGTGCTCGCGCTCGAGCTCCTCGAATGCCCGCATCGAGCGCACGCGCAACTCGATGTCGAGCGGGTCGAGGTACTGCGTCTCGACGATCCCCACCGACAGCCCGGAGGAGCCCGCAGCCACGTGTCGCGCCTCGAGCACCGTCACCTCCCCGGCGCCGCGCCGCGCGAGGGCCAGCGCGCTCGCCAGGCCAACCGCCCCGGCGCCAACCACGCACACCGACGGCGCCGGCACCGCCGCTCAGCGCCCCGTGCTCGCTTGGTGCGCACCGGCTGCGCCGTCCCCTGCGCCGCTCATCGCCGCGCTCACCCTCGCGCGCGCTCGAACGCCCCGAGCGCGCGCTCGATCACGACCTCATCCATCGGCGTGCAGACGCACGCGAGCCCTCCCACGGCGATCAGAACCCCCTCGCGGTACAGGCGCCACCACAGCTCGACGGGGTCCCCGGCGTGCACCTTGAGCAGCGAACCACGGCCGGTCACCGTGTAGCCGAGCGCGTTGAGTCCCGCGCGCAACCGCTCGCCGAGGGCGTCGATGTGCGCAATCGCCTCGGCGTCGAGGGCCTCCAGGGCGGCGAGGCCGGCGCGCAGCGAGACGGGGTTGGCCGAGAACGTACCCCCGTGCGGGACCGCGTCGGGACGGCCCGGGTCGAACACGTCCATCAACTCGGCGCGCCCGCCGAACGCCCCGATCGGGAAGCCGCCGCCGATCAGCTTGCCGAGCACGACCAGGTCGCCCTCGACGCCGTACGTCTCCTGCGCTCCCCCCACCGCGAGGCGGAAGGTGATGACCTCGTCGACGATCAGTACGACGCCGCGGCGGGCCGTCTCCTCGCGCACGAGTGCGGCGAACGCGGGCTCCGCCGGGCGCAGGCCGGCGCGGTTGGGCATCAGGTCGAGCAGCACGCACGCCAGGCGCTCGCCGTGCTGCTCGAGCGCCGCGCGGAACGCCTGCGCGTCCCCGAACGGCAGCGTCACCACGTCCCGCTGCGTGGCCGCCGGCACGCCACGAGCGCCCGGCTGGAGCACCGCGTCCCAGCTGCCGTGGTAGCAGTCGGCAAAGCGCAGCAGCCCGTCGCGCCCGGTGGCTGCGCGGGCGGCGCGCACGGCCATCATCACCGCTTCGGTCCCGGAGCTCGCAAAGCGCCAACGCTCGGCCGCAGGCAGCCGCCGCGCCAGGCACTCGGCGAGCTCGACCTCCGCGGCCGTCGGCAGGCCGAAGGCCGAGCCATCGGCGAGCGCCGCGGCGGCAGCCTGCACCACAGGCGCAAAGGCGTGGCCGTGGACGAGCGCGGTGTAGTTGCCCTGCAAATCGACCAGCTCGTGCCCGTCGACGTCCACGAGCCGCCACCCCTCGCCGCGCAGGGCGTAGGGAGGGTGCGGGGGCACGTACACCGTGCTCCTGGAGTTGCCTCCTGGCAGCCGCGCGCGCGCGCGCTCGTACAGCGCCTCGCCAGCGGGCGTCTCCACGCTCGGCGTGTCAGCCGTGATCTGCGCCTCGTCAGCCGCCACTTGCACTCAGAGCCTACCTCGGCTGTGCCCGGCTACGCGGCCGTTCAACCTTGAATCCGTTCAACCTGGAATGATCGTCCCATGAAGGCGGGCGAGCTTGCGTGGCCGACGTTTCAGGAGCGCCTGCGAGCCGGGGCGCCGCTCGTGCTCACGGTGGGCGCCTTCGAGCAGCACGGACCGCACCTGCCGCTGGCCACCGACTCGATCATCGTCGAGCATCTCGGTGACGCGGTCGGCGAGCTCGTGGGGGGTGTGGTGCTGCCGACACTTCCCTTCGGTGCGCCCTCACGCCCGCGCTCGGGCGGCGGCGACCGCTTCCCAGCGCCCGCCCTGACGCTGGGCGGACTGCTCGCGGCGGTCGAGGCGCTCGCCGACGGTGCGGTGCGAGCGGGGGCCCGCGCGCTGGTCGTGATCTCCTGGCACATGGAGAACGCCGCGGTCCTGTGGGACGCCCTGCGGGGGCCGCTGGAGCGGGGGGAGGGCGCGCGGGCGCTGTTGTTCGAGGCCCCGTGGGACTACCTCGACGAGGAGCTCGAGCGCGCCCTGTTCCCCGAGGGCGCAGCGCTGTGGCCCGAGGATCACGCGGGCCGCCTGGAGACGGCCGTGATGCGCCACCTCGCCCCCGAGCTCGCGGGGGACTCTCCCCTACCTGTGCCGTTCAAGCCGCGGCGGGGCTACGACGTCCTACCCACGCCGGCCGACGCCGTCCCCGCCACAGGGGTGGTGTTGGACACGAGCCACGTGGACGCGCAGCTCGGGCAGCGGTGCCTGGAGGCAATGGTCGCGGGGATCGCCGCGGCGGTGACGGCCGAGGGAGCCTCAGCCGGTCGCTGAGGCGGCGGGGGACGACGGATTCCCTTCGTCAGCAGGGATCGGCTCAGCGGCGGGCGGCGCGACCGCCGGTCCCTCGATGTCTTCAGGCAGCTCAAACCAGCGCACACGCTCGCCCACCCTGGCGCGGGCACGCCAGCGCAGCGACTTGGGGGCGCGGGCGATTGCCTGCTCGACCTCTTCCAGGCGCCCACGGACGCGCGCCCGGTCCGTCTCCGCGATCGGCGCCTGCTCGAGCAGCCCGCGGCAGCCGGCGAGGTTGGCGGTCGCAGTCCGCCACCAGCCCCAGTCCCGCGCGCACAGCTCGGCTACGTAGCCGGCGTCGACGTCGTGGTTCCACAGCAGGCAGTACACGTCGAGACGGTCCTTGTCGGTGAGCTGCACTATCTGGCCCTTGCTGAGCAGCAGGTCAGTGGGGGAGAGCGTGAGCGGATCGTGCTCCAGCCGGCCGCGCAGGGGCACGGTGTGGCACATCTCCAGGTCCCCCACGAACACGTCGATCTTCAGCGGAGCCGGTCCGCCTCCGTCGAGGAAGATCAGCCGGTGGTGGCCGTGCAGCGTGTTGAAGCGCTCGGAGAGCGCGCGCAGGCCGGCGTCCCGCAGGATTTCGCCGGCCCTCCGGCCGGTGCCCTCCTCGGCGGCGAGGTCGAGGTCGCGACACTCGCGCAGCAGCGCCGGCGGCGTCTGCGGCGCCGCCCGCAGAGCGATCGCGGCACCCCCGAGCGCGCGCAGGGTCAACCCCTGCTCGCCAGAGAGGGCGACGAGCTCCCGCGCGCGGGCGAGCGCCGGGCCTGCGGGCGAAGCGGGGGCGGAGGGCATCTGGCTGGCGGCTAACCGGTGGTGAACTGGAAGGAGGGTCGCTCCACGTCGAGCGTAGCGATCACGCCCCGGAGCGCTCCGGTGGAGTAATCGCTGCCGGGGTTGAGCGCGAGCGTGCGGCCGAGTCGCGCGGCGCCGCGCGACTCGTGGATGTGGCCGTGCAGGCTCAGGAACGGCTGCAGCTCGGTGAGCGCCTGACGCACGGCAGTGGAGCCGGCGTCGAAGTACTGAACCTCGCCGGCGACCCGCACGACCGAGGGGGGGTCGTTGCTCGCGTCGAGCTCCGGGCAGCGGTCGAGGCCGGTGCCGACGGGGGGCACGTGCAGGTTGAAGATCGTGCGGCGCGGATCGGGCGCGTGGGAGGCCAGCTCCCGGATGCGGGCGAGCAACTCCTCCTCGGGCAGCTCGCGCGGAGTCCGCCAGGGGGTGGGGTTGCTGTAGCCGAGGCTGAGGATCGAGAGGCCCTCGCCGAGATCCTCGACCACACCCTCGCAGAAGCGCAGCGGGGACTCCGGCTCGCGCTGGAGAGGCTCGAGCACCTCTGGCGGGTCGTCGTTGCCGCCGGTCACGTAGCAGCGGACCCCCCGCTCGGCCAGCCGGGCCTCGGCGAGCTCCGCCCACTCCCGCGTGCGCCGCCGGGCCTCGGCGACGAGCAGCTCGTGCAGCTGAGCGGGGTCGGACTCCAGCTGGCGCGCTCGCTCGCGCGAGACGCGCACCGCGTAGTTGCCTTCGTCGGCGACGCGCCTGGTGAGCGCGGCAAGCTCGTCCTCCACCTCCACGAGCGGGGCCTCCGCGGCGGCCCCCACCCGTACGCCACGCCCGCCGGTGTCCTCCACGAGCGGGACGAGCGCCTTGCCCATCACGTCTCCTCCGAGCACGAGCAGGTCGACTTCGTAGACGCGGGCGGCGGCGAGGAACTTGCGAAAGCACACCTCCGAGGCGTGGAGGTCGGTCGCGAAGAACAGGCGGCGCACCTCCCGCGCTCCGCGCCGGCGCCACGGCGACCTGCTCATGCCGGGCCGCGGGCGTCCGGGGTGCGCATCAGCTCACTCTACGGGCAGCTCCCGCGTCACGACGCTCAGGCTGATGCCCTGTTTGCGCCTGACCCACCACGCGACTACGTAGAGGAGCGCCGCGACCACGACGGCGACGATCATCGCGTAGACCTCGCTGCGGTTGTTCACCCAGCTCGTCCCCGAGTTGGGGTCGGCGAGTAGCACGTACGTCATCACGCCGAGACCGATCACGCCGGCCACGCCGGCGAGGCTGAGCAGCGGGATGCCGGCCACCCTGACGTCGCCCTGGGAGCCCTCGAACAGGTCGCGGCGGCGGAACGGGAACACGACCGCCGCACAGCAGGCGATGAAGAACGTAATCGTGAAGCCGAGCAGGGCGGTGACCACCGAGAAGAACGAGGTGAACGAGTACAGCGCCAGCAGCACGACGGCGATCGCGGTGGTCACAAGCGTCGCGTTGACGGGGTTGCCGCGGTCATCGACGCGGCCCAGCCACTCGGGCATGATGCCGTCGAAGGACCACGCGAGCATCGAGCGGGTGACGACGATGGTGAGCGCCGGCACGTACTGCCACAGCCACGCCCCGAAGCCGATCGCAAGGACGATCCCCACGAGCGGCCCGGTCCACGCTCCGAGCAGCTCCACGAAGTAGGGAGCCGATTCGAAGCCGTACTTGGTGGCTTCTGTGTTGCCAAGCGCCGAGAGGAAGTTGGTCCCGAAGGCGGAGAGGGCGATCTGCAGGGTCACGACGATCACCACGAAGGTGACAGCGAAGGGGATGACCATCCCGATCACGTGCGAGCGCAGGCCGGTGCGGTGCTCGCCGGCCCAGTAGGCGGTCATCAGCAGAAAGGAGGAGACGTAGTAGGGCCACGTCGAGGAGAGCAGCGACTGGTGGAAGCTGAAGGCCCCGTGCGGACCGCCGGTGGCGAGGATGAAGGAGTAGGCGTGGGCGGTGTGCGGGGAGAAGGCACGCACGTAGTGGTTGAAGGCGTGCACGAAGGCGCCGCGCGACATGACCAGCATCGCCACCGCCGTGGCCAGCAGCGTGACGCCGCAGAAGTAGAAGACCCAGCGCTGGAAGTGGAGGTAGCGGCGCAGACCGTGGCGGCTGGTGAGCAGCACGGGGTAGACGAGTACAGCCATCAGCACGAGACCCGAGATCATGCGGCCCCAGTGGGTGTTGAACCAGTTGCCCCACGTCTGCAGGTGGTGGTCGCCGGTCCAGTAGCCGAGCTCGCGGAAGGCGGTCGCGAGCGACAGCTGGCCGATGAAGGCGCCCGCGGTGCCGATGTAGAAGGACAGCCAGAACATGAAGCTGGCGTTGGCGGCGAAGCCCACGAGCGGGGAGAAGGTGCGGCTGATGAAGACGTAGTCGCCGCCGGAGCGCGGCATCGTCGCCGCGAACAGCGCGTAGACCGCGTTCAGGCCGATGCAGCAGGCGAACGCGATCGTCGTCGCCAGCAGGACGTTCGCGCCGGGGTAGAGCGGCAGCCCGAACAGCAGGATCCAGCCGAGCACCGGCCCGAGCGTGGTGCCGAGCACGTTGAAGAGGGCGCCGTCGGTCGGCTTCCCCTCCCGCACCAGGCCCGAGGCCTGGCGGTGGTAGATCGCTTCTGTGGTGGTGGCCATCTTCCCTCCCCGGGACGCGACATGGAACCCGACGACGCCTCGGCGAACCGGACGGCCAGGCCCTGGCGGGCGCCGACAAGTCGGACGCTCAAACCCTATGCAAGGCTCGAACCGAGTCTAGATCCTCACGCCCACGGCCGTCAAGAGCTACCGGCCGAACCATTCCAAAATGCGCGAGATTATCCGGACTCACCGAAAAACTGTGCCGAGAGCCTCCCGGTCGAACCCGGGCCGCGAGTCGAGTATGCGGTGTCCGATCACGGTGAGGATCGCCTGCGCCGCGTAGCGGGCGGTACGGCCCCCGCCGACGTCGTACTGAGGAATCATCTCGCACACGTCAAACGCTCCCAAGGGCTCGAACGCGCGCACGACGGCCAGCGCCTCCAGAACCTCACCCGCGGTGAGCCCGTCGAGGACGATGGAGTGCGTGCCAGGCGCGAAGGCACCGTCGGTCGCATCGATGTCGAAGGTCACGTACAGATGATCCACGCCCTCGCAGGCGGCCTCGAGCGCCTCGCGAATCGTCTCCGCCACGCCGCGGCGGCGGATCGAGCGCACGGTGTAGCCGACGAAGCCGCGCTCCCGGCAGAGCTCGAGCTGCTCGGGCTCTGCGATGTTGGCGCCGTTCAGGCCCCACCACACCATCCGCCCGACGGCCTCGTGCTCGGAGATGCGCCGCGCGAAGGTCCCGTGGTTAAAACGGCCCATGTCCCGGAACTCGTCCCAGAGGTCGAAGTGGCCGTCGATGTTCAGGAACCCCACCTTCGCGCCGGGTTCGCGTGCTTGGATACCGCGCACGAAGCCCAAGAAGGAGGGGTAGGGCACGAAGTGGTCGCCACCCAGCAGCACGGGCAGCGCCCCGCGCTTGACGATCTCCGCGACGGGCGCGGCGATCGCCTCGACCTGTGCGTGCACGTCGCCCTGGTGCAGGCGCACGTCGCCCACGTCGAACAGGCGCGGGCGCTCGGGCACCGTCCAGACACGCCCGTCGGTCACGTCCACGTAGCCGACAGGCTCGGGCTGCAGGCCGTAGTAGCCGGCCAGGTACAGCGACGCCTCGCGGATCGCGCGGGGCGCGTAGCGCTGCCCGTTGCGCCCCAGCGTCCAGGAGTCCAGCGGCACCCCGAGCACCGCGACCGACCCCGCGGGCAGCTCGCGCGGCTCGCAGAGGGGGGCCCGGTAGAAGGTGGTGGGGCCGGCGTACCAGTGGACGGTGTCTCGCTGGGGTGACATGGCATCTGGTGGAGAGGTGCCCGGCTCGGCACCCTCCTCGATGAAAGGTAGCCTGCGCCCGGGCGGCACCTCCGCACCAGCACGTTGGGCTCGGGTGACCTTCGCCGTCGTCTCCACTTGTACGTATCGTGGCGAACGTGGAGGACCGCGAGCAAAACGCCATCATCGACCCCGATGGCCGGCGGGTGGTGTTCGACGCCGGTTCGCACCTGCACCTCGCCCAGGGGGGTCGGTCGTGGCTACTCGACTACGTAGAGACGATCCTCGCGACGGTGGCACGGCCCGACTACCGCGACGACGATCCACGGCCTGGCCGTGAGCGCTTCTATCGCCAGAATGCGCTCGAGCCGGGGCGATGGATGCGTGTTGTCCTAGACTTCAATGACGAGCCCGGTTGGGTCGTGACAGTCCTGGTCCAGGATGACGACCCCCGACCGCGAACCTCATGAGCGTCACGATCGCAGGCACCACCTTCGAGCACCATCACTACGATCAGCGCGGAGACGTGCTGTATCTCGGCGTGGCTCATTACAAAGGTCCCCCCGCCAGCGCGTCGTCCACTCCGGAGGGTCACAACATCGAGTACGACGAGCGGGGCCACGTCGTCGGCATGACGCTCACAAACGTTCGCTGGCTGCTCGATCGCGATGGACAGGTCACCATCACCCTGCCCGCTGGCCACGCCAGCCCGGACGATCTAGCGCAGGCGTTGCAGCCGGCCGCATAGTCGGTCCTCAGTTGTTAGCCGTTCGTTGCCCGTTCGCCACCCCAGGTCACCACCGCGCCACGAAGCCCGCGCCGGAGGCGCTCCTCAAAAATCCACCAGACGGGCTGACGAAGGCTACCTCCAGAGCAGGTCGATCGTGACATCGTTGAGCACCTCGGGGGCGCCCTCGGTGACCAGCACGTTGTTGCCGAGCATCATCGTGGCACCGTCGGCGTAGGCGAGGCCGGGCTCCATCGTGATGACCATGCCGGGCTCCAGCACGTGAGCGTCCCCGCGCATCAGGGAGAGCCCCCCGATCCAGATGGGCGGGTAGGCGATCTCCATCGAGAAGCCGAAGCGCCCCCACGTGTGGGCCTCGTGGCCGCCGTGCAGTGAGGCGACGAGCTCGACGATCTCGCGCACGGACACGCCCGGGCGCAGCAGGTCGGTCGCGCGGTCGAGCGCGTCGCGGACGAGCGCGTAGAGCTCGCGCAGCCGCGCGGAGGGCTCGCCGACGACGACGGTGCGGGAGACGTTGCAGTGGTAGCGGCGCACGACACCGGAGACCTCCATGTAGACGGTGTCCCCGCCCGCGAGGACCTTGCCGATCGGCGTCCCGTGCAGGGTCCCGCGCGCGTCCACGAGGAAGGGGTAGGCGGGAAACTCGCCCCCGGCGAGCGCGACGGCGTGCTGGATCGCGGCCATCACCTCGCGGTCGGTCGCGCCGGTGCGCACCGCGTCGATGCCGGCGCTCACCCCGAGGTCGGCGACGTGCGCGGCGCGGCGCAGGTACTCGATCTCCGCGGGGCTCTTGACCAGGCGCAGGTCGTCGAGCGCGGCGGTGACGTCCACGACCTCGCTCCCCGCGAGCGCCTCGCGCAACTCGAAGGCGTACCGCGGGCGCAGGTGGTAGCTCATCAGGTTCAACCCCACGCGGCGCGCGCCCAGCAGACCCCGCTCGCGTAGGACCTCGACGGTGCGCGCGACCTGGTCCTCGTGCGTCCAGACGACGCGCACGTCCCCGACCCAGCAGGTTTCCTCGCAGAGCGCGAGCTCGGCCTTGTTGCAGATCAGCGTGAGCGGCTCGGCGGCGGCAGGGACGAGCAACGACTGGTGGTAGAAGACGGAGGTGGGGTCGTACCCGGAGAGCCAGTTGTAGTGCTCGGGCTGGTTGAGCACCAGCAGGTCCACCCCGTTGGCGTGCATCCACCGTCGGGTCTTGGCGAGACGCTCTCCGTACTCCTCCAGCGAGACCGCCATGCGCGGAGCCGAGCGGGCGCCGATTAGAGGAGGTGTCGCTTGGGGATCGTCCACGTGAGGAGGTTCGGCAACGAGGTGGTGCGCGCTGAGCCTCCGTGCTCAGCGACCGTGCGCAGGAGGCAGTCTGACGGCAGGGAGGGGCATCAACTCACAACGGTGCGGGACTGCTCGCGCATGAACTGTGGCAGGTAGTAAGGGCCGAGCCCGCCCTTGCCGGTGGTGCCGGAGGACCGCCAGCCGCAGAAGGACTGGGTGCGAGGCCAGGCGCCGGTGGTCGCCCCGGCGCGGCGGTTGACGTACAGCACGCCGGCCTGCGTCTCGTCGAAGAACCGCTCGACCTCGCCCTGCTCGGAGCTGAAGATGCCGGCGGTGAGGCCGTAGTCGCCGGCGTTGGCCTCGGCGAGCGCCCCCTCCAGGGTGGCGACCCGGGTGACGGTCAGGAGAGGCAGGAACAGCTCCTCACGCGTGAGCGGGTGCCCGAGCGGGAGGCCGGCGACGACCGTGGGCTCGACGAACCACCCCTCGGGGCGGGGCTGTCCGCCGCCGATCACGACCCGACCGTCGCGGCGGGCGGTGGCGACGCTCTCGGCGAACCGCCGGTGGGCCTGCTCGGAGACGACCGGCCCGAGGAACGCCTCGCGCTCGGAGGGGTCCCCGACGAGGAGCGTCGCGGTGAACGCGCGCAGGCGCTCCAGCAGGGCGTCGTAGACGGAGTCGAGCACGACGGCGCGCGAGCAGGCCGAGCACTTCTGCCCGGAGAGGCCGAAGGCGGCGCGCGCGAGGCCCTCGGCGGCGGCGTCGAGGTCGGCCGAGGCGGTGACGATGGCGGGGTTCTTGCCGCCCATCTCGGTGAGTGCCGGGCGCGCGTAGGGGCCGTCCACCAGCTTGCGCGCGATCTCCCGCCCGACGGCGGCGGAGCCGGTGAAGGCGATCCCGTCCACGGCCGCGACCACCAGCGCGCGGCCGGTGGCCGGCCCCCCCTGCACGAGGTTGCAGACCCCCGGCGGCAGCTCGCCGGCGAGCAGCGCCTCGGTGAGCAGGGCGGCGGTCCACGGCGCCTCCTCGGAGGGCTTGACGACCACGGTGTTGCCGGTGAGCAGGGCGGCGGACGCCATCCCGACGGTGAGCGCGAGCGGGAAGTTGAACGGAGCGATCACCCCGAAGACGCCGTAGGGCCTGAGGATCTCGGTGCCGTGCTCGGCGGGGGTGAAGGAGGCCAGGGGCTGCACGAACCCGTCGTGGCGGGCCAGCTCTTCGGAGTAGGTCTCGATCAGCTCGACCGCCTCCTGCACCTCGACGACGGCCTCCAGGCGAGACTTGCCGGTCTCCAGGCTCACCACCGCGGCGAGCTCGAGGTGGCGCTCGGAGATCGCGCGCGCGACGGCGGCGAGCCGCGCGGCGCGCTCGCTGTAAGGCGTGCGCCGCCACTCTGCGCACGCCTCGCGCGCGGCCTCGACCGCAAGCGCGACGGTCTCAGCGTCGGCGGCGTGGGCGCGAGACGCGACGCGGTCGAAGCGGGAGGGGTCAACTCGCTCGAACACGTCACCCTTGTGGAGCGGCCGCCCACCGATCAGGTGCGGCCAGGGTTCCGGTGTCGCGGCCCACGCGTCGCGCAGGCGGCGCTCGAACTCCGCGTGCCCCGCCGAGTCCAGGCCACCGCTCGTGTAGGTGAGCCGTTCAGCCATCCGCTACCGCAAAGTTACGCTAGCGCAGGGCAGTGTCCGACGGCTCGCGCTCGGCGGACGCCACCTCAACCGACCCGGGGGGCAACCCAGCGGGCAAACCCCACCCGGCCGCGGCACCAGTCGACGCCGGAAACGAAGTCCGGTCAGCGTCCCAGTGTGCGCACCAGCTGGCGGGCCTGCTCGGAGAGGCCGCCGAGGAGCTGACGAACCTGCGCGAGTGCCGCGCGCAGCTCGGGGTCGCCGACCTCGACCGGCAACATCGAATCCTGAAGCTCGGCGAGGATGCCATCCGCCTCGCCCACCGCCTCGAGCGCGTGGTCGATCGCGCCCTTCGCGTTGTCCGGCAGCACCTGCGGAGGCTCGGGCTCGGGCATCCCGGGCGGCAGGTCGTGGCGGCCCGCGAACGCGGCGTGGTCGCGCTTGAGCAGGCCGTAGGCTTTGCGGATCGGCCGGAACAGCTCATCTTCGAGCCGCTCCCCGGCGTACTCATCCAACTGCTCGTACGCCTCGCCCAGGTAGGCCAGCGCGAGGCTCAGCCTCTCGCCCGCTCTCGCGAGCTGGTCGAGCAGGTGCTGTCTCGCTTCCACGGTGGTGTACGCCACGGGACCAGGTTAGCTGCACACGCCCGAACATCCGGTGTACACGGAGCACAGGCCGAGCGGTCGCTCGACCGTGCTTTGAGATAAGACACGCTCTCACACAGAGCCCTCACCGGGAAGTCCCGGGCGCGCTCTTCGCCCGGTTGCCCGGCAGCAGTCTCTCGCCGGCCCACGGGGCCGCGATGCCGAGCGCCCCGAGGTGCATCGTTTCCATCGGCAGCGCCGTGCACCAGAAGGCCCACACCAGCGACGCCGAGGGCCGCGTCGTGTTCGTGAACGCGGACGTCGGCCCGGTGCCGAGCGCGTTGCGGGCGGCCACCGTGAAGCGGTAGCGGACGCCGTCGCGCAGGCCACCGACCAGGACGCTCGTGCCCGAGGCCGTGCTCGTGCGCAGCCACCGCGAGCCGCGGTACGTCTTGACCGTGTACGTCGTGATCGGGCTCCCGCCGTTCGGCGGCGCCCTCCACGTGACCGTCGCACTCCTGTTCCCCGGAGTCGCCACCAGCAGCGCCGGCGCCGCGGCAGGCGCCGCCGGTGGTTCGGCGGCCGGCGCCGGCTTGAGGACGACCGTCGCCATCAGCCAGACGGTCGAAGCGCCGGTCTGCACGCCGGCGCTCGGAGTCGCACCGGTGGCGCCGGTCAGCGCGTCCTCGGCGACGAACTCCATTTCTTCCGTCGGCGAGACGTTGACCCGGCCGTTGAAGCCCATCCGGGCCATCAGCGCGTCGTCGAAGCCGGAGTCCGCGTAGAGACCGAGGACCAGCTCGTCGGGACCCGTCGTCGGCGCGGTCGCTCCTGTCGCGACCACCGCTGCCGCCGTGGTTTTGCCCGTGGCCTGCGCCGTCTGGTCGACGACAGCCGTACCTGCAGCCGTTGAGAGTCCGGCGTATTCGAGGGCGGCGACCCCGACGTCGGCGGTGGCGCTCGGCGTCGCAGTGATCGTCGGGCGCGTGCCGCCGCCAGCGGACACCGGCGCGCTCCACACGCTCAGCTCCGTGCTGTCGGAGGCCTTGAAGTGCAGCAGCTCCGTGAAGGTGTCGCCGGCGGAGTCTTTGACGCTCGAGGCCGTTGCGCTGGCGCTGCTCCACACGCCGACCTCGACGACCAGCCGGTTGCCGGCCACGAGGCTCGCCGCGGGGGTCACCGCGAGGCTTGCGACTTTGTGGGCGTGCCCGGACACCTGCTGCACGAACGCCGGGGCGGTGGTGGCGGTCGGCGTCACGGCGGGTGAGGCCGTCGACGCGGGCCCGGTGCCGACGGCGTTGGTCGCGGACACCGTGAACGTGTACGTGGTGCCGTTCGTCAGGCCGGTGACCGTCGCGCTCGTCGCCGGTGGGGAGCCCGTGATCGTCGTAGGCGTCAGCGCAGTCGAGCCGGCGTACGGCGTGACCGTATAGCTCGTGATCGGGCTGCCGTTATTCGCGGGCGCACTCCACGTCACCGTCGCGCTCGCATTGGCCGGGGTCGCAGTGAGGGCACTCGGCGCCGCCGGGGCGGTGGGCGCGGAGGGCGTCACGGCGTTCGAGGCCGTCGACGCGGGCCCGGTCCCCACGGCGTTGGTCGCGGACACCGTGAACGTGTAGGCGGTGCCGTTCGTCAGGCCGGTGACCGTCGCGCTCGTGGCCGGCGGGGAGCCGCTCACCGTCGTGGGCGTCTGCGCCGTCGAGCCGACGTAGGGCGTGACGGTGTAGGAGGTGATCGGGCTCGTCCCCGGCGAAGGGGCGGTCCACGTCACGGTTGCGGTGCCTGCCGAGGCGGTCGCTTTCACTTCCGTCGGGGCGGCGGGCGCAGCCGGGGCGGCGCTGAGGTTCAGTGGGGCCGAGACGGAGGGCACGCCCTTGGAGTTGACGATGAACAGCATGTAATTGCCGTAGGGCGCAAGGGCCGAGGAGGCCGGGGTCTGCACCGTCAGCGAACCGGAGGACGCGGTGAACGACAGCGGCACGAAGTGCTGGGCCTGGTCGCCCTGGTGGGTGTCAGTGCCGAGGGAGACGAGGTTGACGGCGCTGATCGACGCGGCGGCGGGCGTCGAGACGGTGATCGACGTGTTGTACGTGGACGCGGTCGGCGCGGAGGAGATCGTCGGCCGCGGGCCCTCGAAGAGGTAGGGCGGCGAGTAGGTCTGAGCCGAGAACTCACCGGGTTCGCCGGATCCATTCGGGTGCCCCCCACCGGCGGAGAGCACCGTTCCATTTGGCATCAGGATCGCCGTGGAGTGGTAGTTGCGCGCCGCGGCGATCGGCGCCGCCGGCGACCACGTCTCAGTGGTCGGATTCCAGATTTCGGTGGGCAGCACGCCGCTCGTGATGACCTCCTGGTTGCTCGTCTGCTCGCCGCCGATCGCGAGCACTTCTCCGTTGGCGAGCATCGTCAGCGTGTGGTAGACACGCGCGTTGTGCATCGGTGCGATCTGCTGCCACTTCGGGGTCGCGGCCGTCAGGTCGAGGATCGACGTGGACGCCGAGGCGGCGGTGGTGCTCGTGACACTCGGTGCGCCGCCGCTGTAGAGAATCTTGCCCGGCCGGTACATCACCGAGGAGCCGTTGGTGATCCCGCTCGGCCCACCGACCGGCGTCCACGTCTGATTCGCGACGTTGAGTTCGTATGAAACGTCCTCGGAGGGGCCGATCGTGAACACGTTCCCGTTTGGCGCCAGGTAGGAGAACGGGTACTCCTCCTCGTGGACCTGAGAGGTGGACACTTTCGAGAGCAGCGTCCAGGTGTTGGCCACCGGATCGTAGACCTCCGGCGTGTCGGCCCACGTGTTCGAGTTCGTCGAGTTGCCGCTGATCGCCACGTAGTCGCCGTCGGGGAGCTCGGTGACGGACGGGTACCACCGCGGGTCGTGCATGTTGGCGACCCGCGTCCACGTGCCGGTCGCCGGGTTGAAGATCGAGGTGTCGACGATCCCGGTGTTGCCGGTCGTGAGCCCGCCGTAGCCGCCGACGGTCATCACCTCCCCGTTCGGAAGCTGCGCCATGCCAGCGCAGAAGATGCTGTCCGGCGCCGTGGCTGACGTGAATTCCTGGGTGGTCGGGTTCCAGACGTAGGTGGGCTCGGGCTGCTGCCAGCCGTCGAACGCGAGCACGTGACCGGTCGAGAGCAGGAACAGGTGGATCGCAACGAACGGCCAGTTCATCAGCGCGCCCCATTCGCCTTCGGCCTGCGCAGTCGGGGTCACCGAGTTCGAGGCTGTCGAAGCGGGCCCGGTCCCGGCGGCGTTGGTCGCGGACACCGTGAACGTGTAGGCGGTGCCGTTCGTCAGGCCGGTCACCGTCGCGCTCGCCGGCGGCGGAGAGCCACTCACCGTCGTGGGCGTCAGCGCGGTCGAGCCGGCGTACGGCGTGACGGTGTAGGACGTGATCGGGCTGGCGCCCGGCGGCGGAGGTGTCCAGCTCACCGTCGCGCTGGCGTTGCCCGCCGTCGCGTTGACGGCGGTCGGGGCTTCGGGTGGGGTCGGCGGGCCCGAGGCGCCGGCCTTGAGCACGACTGTCGAGGTCAACCAGGTGGTCAGGGGCCCGGTGCTGAAGGCGGGGTTGGGAGTCGCGCCGGCGGGGACGACCGCGTCCTGGGCGAGAAGCTCGATGTTGCCGTCCGGAGAGACGTTGGCTCGCGTGGTGTACCCCGAGCCGCCGCTGAGTTTGTCGCCGAAGCCCGAGTCGAGGTAGAACCCGACCGCGAGCTCGGATGCGCCCGTCGTCGGTGGGGTCGGCCCCGAGAGGACGGTTTCCGCCGCCCCGGTCGTGCCGGTAGCAAAGATCGACTGGTCTAGAACGGTCGCGTTCGAGACCGTCGAGACCCCGGCGTATTCCAGCGCCACGACGCCCACGTCGGCCTTGGAGGACGGCGTGACCGTGATCGTCGGACGGGTGCCCCCGCCGGCCGTGACCGGCGCCGTCCAGATGCTCATCTCGGTCTTGTCGGAGGCTTTGAAGCGCAGCAGCTCGACGTAGGAGTTGCCCGCCGAGTCGGTCACGCTCGCCGCGGTCGCCGACCCTTCGCTCCACACCCCGACCTCGACCACCAGCCGGTTGCCCGCGGTCACGGGCGACGCCGGGGTGACCGCCAAGGTGGCCACGGAGCTCGAGTGGCCCGTCGCCGCCTGTACGAACGTCGGCGTCGCGGTTCCCGCGCGGGCCGCGGAGGGCCACTGCCCGGCCCAAAGCGCCGCTGCCGCACACAGCGCCACCCACCAGCCCAGCCGTCCGGTTGTAAGCGTCATCGACTCCCCGAGGTTGCGGCGGCGCACGAACAGGTCTGGTAATTCAACGCACGGAGAGCGGGGATCTTGCGTGCGGGCCTGGCACGTGTGGCGGGCGTACACCAGACATACTTGGGCAACACGTGACGTCGGGACCCCAACAGACAACTGAGGCGAGCACCGGGCTGAAACCGGCCGGCCGGCCGGAGGTCGGCGGGCCGGAGGTCGGCGGGCCGGGCGTGCTCCCCAGCCAGGGCCTGCGCCAGGCCGTGAGCGAGGGCTGGATCTCCTCTGGCGACTACCGCATCCACCCGGAGAGCGTCCAGCCCGCGAGCATCGACCTGCGGCTCGCCGACCACGCGTGGGCGCTGCGCTGCAGCTTCCTGCCGAGCGCCGGATCGCCAGTGATGGAGCGCGTCGAGGACCTGGCCCTCGACCGGCTCGACCTGCGCGACGGCGCGACGCTCGAGCGCGACCGGCCGTACCTGATCCCGCTCGTGGAGGAACTCAGGCTGCCGCACCACGTGCGCGCGAAGGCGAACCCCAAGAGCTCGACCGGTCGCCTGGACGTCTTTACGCGCGTCATCACCGACGGCAACTTCCGGTTCGACGAGATCCCGGCGGGGTACCGGGGCAAGCTGTACCTGGAGGTGGTCCCGCGCTCGTTCGCCGTGCGCGTCCAGCCACTATTGAGCCTCAACCAGCTGCGACTGGCAGCCGGGGACCCGCAGGTGAGCGACGCCGAGCTAAAGCGCATCCACGAGGAGGACCGCCCGCTGCTCTACGTGGACACGCACCCGCTGCCGGTCGCGGACCTGGCGATCGCCGACGGGCTGTTCCTGAGCGTCGATCTCAGCGGCCCCCACAACCGGGTCGTCGGGTACCGCGCCAAGAAGAACAGCAACCGCCTCGACATGTCACTGCTCGCCCACTACCGGTGGCGCGACTACTGGGAGCCGGTCCACCCAGAGGCGGGCGGGCGGATCGTGCTCGACCCCGAGGTCTTCTACCTGCTGCTCTCCGCAGAGGGCGTGTGCGTGCCGCCCGACTACGCCGCGGAGATGATGGCCTACGACCCGACGGCCGGCGAGCTGCGCACCCACTACGCCGGGTTCTTCGACCCCGGCTTCGGCTACGACGCCACCGGGCGGCGGTCCGGCTCACGCGCCGCGCTGGAGGTGCGCGCGCGCGACGTCCCGTTCATGGTCGAGCACCGGCAGCCGATCTGCAAGCTCGCGTTCGAAACGATGCTCGCGCGGCCGGACAAGTTGTACGGCGCGGACGTCGGCTCCAACTACCAGGGGCAGGAGACCACGCTCAGCAAGCACTTCGTCGAGCAGGGGGGCGGGGGGGTCGCGGGGGTGGGGGGTCGGCGAGCAGACCGCTCGGACTCTCAGGGGATTTGAGTCGCTTTCTCGGGATACACTTCCCTGCAATGCGAACGTCCGCGCCGTCGATCCTGCCGCTCTTCCGCTCCGAGATGCAGATACGCCTGCTCGCGCTGCTACTCCTCCAGCCAGAACGCTACTGGACGCTACAAGAGCTGGCCCAGACTCTCGACGCACCGGCATCCTCAGTCCACCGCGAGCTCGGGCGAGCCGAGGCAGCTGGCATCGTCCGCCGAGATGCGACGGCACGCCCGCACCGCTTCCAGGCCGCGACCGACGACCCGCTCCATGAGCCGCTCGCGAGCCTGCTACGCCGCTCGATCGGCGTCGAGGAGCAGTTGCGCGCCGCACTCGAACGGCCCGACGTGATAGCCGCAGTGATCTATGGATCGTGGGCAGGCGGGACACGCCGACCCGACAGCGACATCGACGTCCTCGTCGTCGGCGACGCCGACCTGCGCGAGCTGCGCCGCCACGTGCGCCCAATCGGCAAAACCGCAGGGCGCACCATCGACCTAACCGTTGTGACCACCGACGAGCTCCGCCAGCTGCTCGCGGACCAGTCGAGCTTCATCCGCCGCGTGCTCGGCTCCCCCACCACCCCGCTCGTCGGCGACCTGGCTAGCATCGCGCGACCGTGACCGACGCACGCGTCGAAAAAGTCTACGCAGACCGGGTCGGAGCCGGAGAGTTCCTCGCGCAGGCCGAATTGCTCCTCGCTGACGCAGATACCGCCACCCTCAGCGCAGCATCCAAGGCCATCCTCCTGCACAACGCGACGGTCTGTGCCTGCGACGCAATCCTCCAGGCCGTCGGGCTGCGCGTAACGCCAGGAGACCGCTCGCACGTCCTACGACTCGAAACCGCACTCGACCAGTCCGCCAACGATACCGAGGAACTGCTCGAACGCCTCGACGCCTCCCGCGAGCGACGCAACGAAGCGTCCTACGCGGCAGGGTTCGTGGCCCACGCCAGCGTGACCGACGCGCGCGAGGCAACTGCGGAGATCATCGAGCTGGCACGCACCTTTGTCGGCAACCAAGGACGGTGACGCCGCGCTCGTAGTGGGCGATCCTGGATTCGAACCAGGGACCTCTTCCTTATCAGAGAGCCATGAGCCAGGCGCCGGGAGGACCGAATCCGGCATGAATGGTGGAGTTTCGCGGCATCGGTGACTCGGAGACCGCTGCCCGAATAGCAGTGGATTGAGGGCGATTCGCGACTATTTCGGCAGGGCTGCCATTCAGGTGCCGATCAGGACTTCGGAGCAGCGAGTAACCCATCGACCCATGTACGCAGCTTCTCGACGGCGCCGCAGGCGCTGGCGCGATCAAGGCGCTCATCGAGCACATCGTCGTAACGAAACTCGACCGCCCACGGGACCAGGGCGCGCGCCTCATCGACTGACACGGGTGGAGTCTGCCCCGCGTCTTCGAGCAGCGAGAGCAGCTTGCCGAGATCGTGTACGCGGGGCGGCGCCACGCCGGCACACGCCAGAGCGGCCTTCAGCAGCTTCTCCAACGCCTGCTGTGCATGGAAGCCGATGAGATCATCGGGCACATCTGGATCGCTGGCGAGCCTGTCAAGCGCAATCTCGTCGCTCTCCGCCTTACGCGCGAACCGGACCGCGAGGTCGCGTAGGTCAGGTTTCGGCGAGGACACGCCCCTCCGTCAGAGCGTCGTGGATCAGGGTGCCAGGAAGATCGCCCCATGCCTCTGCGTACTCGCTCGCAACCACCACAACGTCCGCGGCGACCTTGAGCGGATCGAGCACTGCACGCAGGCGTACCATCTCGGCCGCCTTACTCGCCACCGACGGCTCGATCACGAGGAAGTCGAAGTCACTATCAGGGCCGGCATCGCCGCGACCGTGCGACCCGAAGAGGATCACCCTCGACTCGGGAGGCGCCGCCTCGGCCAGAAGGCGGCCGGCCCGCTCAACGATCTCGGATGTCATCACAGCTCGAAGCTACCGCAATCGGCGGCAGATCTCCCGAGGCCGAGAGGCTTGCTTGGCTGGAAGCTGAGCGGGAGGCCGCTCGGAGGCGGAAATCCTCGAAGCGGAAGCTGCTACCACGGAGGACTAGGCTTGATCGGCTCGCTCAGGATGCGGGCCGCAGCCGCGATCTCCTCGACATTGGTTCGTTCGCCGTGCATGCCTGCGTAGCGCATCAAGACAACATCGGCCGCCTTCGGACCTGAGCGATCGATGCGGGGTTTCTTGGCCGAACCCTCTTTGGCCCATACCTCGCCATGCGCTGCCTCAAGCGCCACCTTGCGCGCAAGTATTATCGGCTGCTCAGCGAACGATCGAGATCAATAAGTCTCCCTGCTGAACCATTGCAGGTAGTTGGACTGCATAGAGAGCACATAAGTCGATAGCCCCTGTTCCGCAGGGGCAGGCGCCTGCTGGTCTTCCGAGGCGGCAGCGGGATTGCGAACTGCGTCGCGCCTCGTTGCCGCGGAACAGTGCGGTGTGGCCGGGTGGCTTGCCTCACCTGCGATGCGGGTGGTGCGGATTAGCGACGTAGCTCTGCCTGTAGCCGGGTTGCGAGGCGGACGGAGGCGTCGATCTCGACTTGGCGGATTGAGACGCTCTCGACGCTGACCCCGAATGGGACGCCGACGCGCCGGCAGAATGCGATCAGCTCGACGGCCGTAGCGACGGCTTGGTCGTAGGACGCTTCTAGGGTGTCCTCCGCGTGGCGCAGCTCGTTCTCGATCCAGCGCGGCACATCGACACCGAGCCACTGAACGAACTCCAGTGTCTTCACCGACCCGCAGACCGAGAACGTAAAGACGATCGGCGCCGGCTTGAGGCCACGAGCGGCGCACTCGTAGTGATAGTCGGAGACCAGGTCCTTCGCGGCGTTGACGTCATAGACGATCTGGGTGACAAAGAACGAGCAACCTGCAGCCTGCTTCGCAAGCAGACGGAGGTGCTCCGTGCCTCCGCGCGCGTGGCGCTCTGGGATCGCCACACCTCCGAGCAGGAGATCCGGGCGCACCTCACTCCGTAGTTCGTAGGCCCGCGGCAGAGAGGTCGCGACCGGCTTTTCACGGGACGACGCACCGACGAACACCGACAGCGCCTGGGTTGGGGCCTGTTCGCTGAGCCACGACTGAAGCTGTTGCTCTGGGTACTTGCTGACAGCGCGGTACACGATTGCGGGTACCTCCAAGCCGACGAGATCGCGAGCGAGGTAGTCGGCGGGGTCCATCGTGGGCAGGAACGGAAAGGGCCGTTCCTCGGGATTGCGGTCGCTCTCGTCATCAATGTCGTAGAGCACGAGGCCGTCGATGCCCACGGGGCGCAGGCGCTCGAGCGTCTTCGCGGCGATCTGACGGGCGTGCTCCGGTTCGGTCGTCAGGCGCGGTGGTGTCAGCGCGAAGAGCAAGAACTCACCCGTCCCCTCCGCAATGCGCCGCTGCAGCTCCACGCGCCGAAGCGTAGCCAAGCGCCTGTGCACTACGACTTGGCGCCAGCGGTTGTGGCCTCCGCTAGCAGCCACGCAACGCGGTGTCTCGCCTGCACAAGAGTCGCGTCGAATGCTGCTTGGACGCGCCATCCGGCGTGAGTCGCCGCGACTCACGCGAACCAGGACGACCGTGCCGTAGCCATCGCGCCCGGTCCAACACGCAGCACGGCCCGGGAGTGGGCTTCACGGCGAGTCCTCGCCGCTCTCGACCCTCGCCTGTCGCTGACCCCGAATTGCACCGTTCGCTTTCGCGGCTTTACAGAGGGCCGCAAGACCGTTTGGGAGGTCGTCGGCTTCGCGAATGTGCTTCGCGATCCAAATGTCAGCGCGCTCGGAGCCCATCATCGCCAAGCCCGTAAAGGCGAGCGTCGCGGCACCACCCCACACGACCGCCTTGTGAGCAGGCTGAGTATGAGGGTCACTAGGAGGCTTTGGCGAAACCTGGATCACCGCCCATAGAGCGGGATCGTAGAGCACCCGGCGGGCGAGTACCCCAGGATCAGCCGATCCTTACCCCACCCCGGTCAGAACACGCCGATTGAGGCGCGAATGTAGGCCCGATCAGGCCCGCTAACGACGGTTTTTCCGTCCGACGCGACCTGTAGTTTTTGGCTTAGATAAGCCAAAAAGAGACCCCCGCGACGGTGGAACGTCCGGGGGTCTGGATCAAGGAGTTGTGCCTCCGATGACCACCGGAAACGTAGCACGGCGATCCGTCGCCGCAGACCTCTCGGACATCCTCGCCTCCCCGGAGGTTGTCCGTCTCATCGATGAGCTTCAGGAGACCCGCCAGACGGGCCGTCCGGGGTACCCGCTCCGGGCGATGGTCGGGATGGCGCTGGCGAAGTCTATGTATGCCCTGCCGACGTGGACGCGCACGGTCGCGCTCGTGCGCGAGCACCCCGCCCTTGCGGCCGTGATCGCCCCGGATGGCGACGTTCCTTCCCACTGGGCGTGCTACCGCTTCACGGCGAAGCTCCGGGAGCACACGACCATGCTGGAGGAGTGCATCACCTCCGTCATCCGGGCGCTCAAGAAGCGAAACCCGCTCCTGGGGTGGGACGTGGCGATCGACGCCTCCGACATGCCCGCGTACGCGAACGGGCAGCGCTACAAGTACAAGGGCGGGCCGGAACACGAGAAGTACAGCGACCCGGACGCGACGTGGGGCCACCGCTCCAGCATCTCCACGCGGAAGGGCGGGGGCTTCTACGGGTACCGGCTCCACATGGCCGTGTGCGCTCAGACCGACCTCCCGCTCGCGTGGAAGGTGGAGACGGGCAAGATGAACGAAACGCCGACCGTCGCGCCGCTTCTCGACAAGTTGAAGGGTCTCGGATTCTCCCCCGAGACGGCCGCGCTCGACGGGGGCTACGACAACGCAACTGTCTACGACGCTTGCGCTAAGCGGGGCATCGCCCCGGTGATCCCGCTCCGCGAGACCCCCGCCGTGAAGCGTGGCGACCACAAGCCTCCGACGTGCGCGCATGGCGTCTGGCGGTTCGCTGGAGCCGACCACAAGCGGCAGGCGACCAAGTGGCGCTGTCCGACCGGGGAGTGCAAGCCTGCCTCCCGGTGGATCAAGGCCGACCGCCTCCATCCCCTCATCCCGCGCGAGACCCCCCGCTGGAAGGCGCTCTACCGGGGTCGTGCGTCCGTCGAGCGCGCGTTCGGCCGCTCCAAGCACGAATGGGGCCTCGCGCCGCTCCGGGTGCGCAGGATCGAGCGCGTGCGGCTCCACGCGAACCTGACGATCATGGCGCAGTTGACGTGTGCGCTCAACCGGGAGCGTGCGCAGATGCAGGAATCCATCCGGGAGGCGGCGTAACATACCTGCGATGCCGATTCGGGCGTGCGCCATCTGCCCTCGCGCCATATCTCCGTGCCGTCGATGACAAGGGCCCTGGCCCCGATAGGACTTACAGCTTTGCGGTCATGCCTACCGGGGCCAGGGACGGCGCACCAGCAGCGCCGTGGCGCGGCACGCCACATTGCTGCGCGAGCAACTTATAAGCCAGGGAGGCGGAAGTTTTAACCTCCGGGATTTGCAGGGGTTTTGTGCGTGGCGCTCGCTCGGGCGCGGGCGAACGCTTGCAGCTTGAGGGGATACACTCCGCCTTGCCGACATGTAGTGGTGCGCCCGGAGGGAATCGAACCCTCGACCTGCGGATTAAAAGTCCGCTGCTCTTTAGCCATCGCCCTCCCCGAACTTTGCGGGCTCTGGGGGGTCCTGACTGTTGACCACTGAGCTACGGGCGCATGAGTGCTGACTGGACCTCCTGCTGATCTTCCGAATTGCCTGAATAGCTGGCTCGCCTCGCCACGCAAATGTCTCAGCGAACCAGTGCGCGCGGCAAGATATACGGCGCACCGGATGGCTTTTTTTGCGTCCACGGCCCCCGGTACATTGAGCAGCGGTTCCATCCGAAAAGCCATGCGGGACCGCTCCCTCGCCACGCAAAGCACTCACGGGAGCGGTCCCGCCACTTCAGCGCCACGCCCAGTCCTGCGGCGTGGCGCCCCCAGCGGTCAGCGTCTCCGGGGTCTGCGCTCGTGCGGGACGGGTACCCCGTCGAGCAGGACACGCAGATCGACCTCCAGTGCGTCGGCGAGGATCAGCAGCACGAGAAGGCCCGGCTCGCATTCGCCGCGCTCCATAATGCCGATCTCGTTGCGGTGGACGTTGGCGACTTCCGCGAGGCGTTCCTGTGCGAGACCCCGGCTCTTGCGCAGGCCGCGCACGTTCTCCCCGAGCGCGTGCAGCACTCGCGCGCGCTCGACGGTGTAGGTCGGCATGGCTCAGACGACCTGGCCGACGATCTGCACCAGACGCCACGCGGCGCGGGTAGCGAACACGTGCCCGTCGGCGGTCTGGTGCACGAGACCATTGGCGCGTAGGGACCGCACCGAGTCCTTGATGCGCCGGCCCTGTTCGAGGACGCGACCGAGATCCTCGACGGCCCAGACGGGCAGGTCATCCCCGGTCAGCAGGTACAGCACTTCGCGCTCGATCCCGTCGAGCTCGGCGACGACATCGGATACGACGACGTCAGATGTAGGGTTCTCGTCAGGCATGGGAGGTTCACGCTCCTGTGCTCAGGCTCTGGCGTTGGGTTACAGCCCGCGCCGGAGCCGATTGGTATGGATCAGCCGACGGTAGACTCCCCTTGTGACCCCGTCAAGCCCTTTCGCCAACCGTTTCGCCAACCCCTCCTAGGCTGGTGCCCCGACGGAGCAGGCGGCCAGACCGACCACACCAGCACGTGACCCTGAATTTGTTTACCCCCCGCGCTGCGGACGACGTGCAGGCCCGTGCGCCGGCGGTCCGCGTGGGCCTCTCGCGGGTGGGGGTCACAGGGGTGGAGAAGGTGGTACGCATCCGCGACGAGCTGTTCTTCGCACGCCTGGAGTGCTTCGTGGACCTCAGCCACGACCAGAAGGGGGCGCACATGTCGCGCTTCGAGGAGGTCGTCAACGAGGCGATCGGGGAGGTGGTGCTCAGAGAGTCCCCGTTCCGCGCAGAGACGCTCGCGCGGAACATCGCGGAGCTGGTGCGCGACCGCCAGGGGGCGGGGCGCGCAGAGGTGACGGTGCAGGCGCGCTACCCCGAGCACAAGCCCGCGCCCGTCTCCGGCGTCTCCACGCAGGAGATCTACACCCTCCACGGCCGCGCCGTGGCGCTGGAAGGGGGTCGCACGCGCCACGTGGTGGGCGTGTCCGCGACGGGCATCACCGCGTGCCCCTGCGCCCAGGAGCTCGTGGCCGCCCGCGCGCGTGAGCGGCTGGCCGAGGGGGAGGAGTTCACCGAGGAGCAGATCGAGCGGATCCTCGCGCAGGTACCCGTCGCGACCCACAACCAGCGGGGCCTCGGGACCCTGCAGATCGGCTGCCTGGAGGACTGCGAGGAGGAGATCGACGCCAAGACGCTGCTAGGCATCGTCGAGGGTTCGATGTCCTCAGAGGTCTACGAGCTGATGAAGCGCTCCGACGAGGTGGCAGTCGTGGAGAAGGCCCACCGCCGCCCGCGCTTCGTAGAGGATTGCGTGCGTGAGGCCATCGCCGGGGTGGTGCGCGCGTTCCCCCAACTGGACGGCGGGAGCTTCGTGGCCGCGCGCCAGGAGAACCTGGAGACGATCCACCAGCACAACGTGGTGGCCGAACGCCACGGCCTGCTCGCCGAGCTGCGCGGTGAGCTCGACACCGGACGCCCCGCGGCGCACCAGACGACCCTGGAGGAGTGGCTCAACGAGGGGGGCTGAGGGCCTGCGCCTGCGCGAGGCGGCGGCGCACGCCGAAGAAAAAGTCGAGGCCGGAAAGCACGGTCACGAGCACGGCGGCGTACAGCAGCAGCGAGACCCACAGGGGTTCCCCGGGCACCGCGATCACGGCGAGGATGGCGGCGATCTGCAGGCACGTCTTGACCTTCCCGAACGTGCTCGCGGCCATCACCACGCCGGCCTGGGTGGCCCCGAGGCGCAGCACGGTGACGGCGAGCTCGCGGGCGATGATGACCATCGCCACCCACGCGGGCAGCCGCCCGAGGGAGACGAGGGAGAGCAGCGCGGCGATGATCAGCAGCTTGTCCGCGAGGGGGTCCATGAGCTTGCCGAAGGTCGTAACCGACCCGCGCGTGCGCGCGAGGTAGCCGTCGACGAAGTCCGTGAGGGAGGCCAGCGCGAAGACGACCGCCGCGAGCACGTCGCCCTCGGGAGTGTTTCCGAGTAGCGCGACCACCAGCACCGGGACGAGCAGGATGCGCAGCACGGTGAGGACGTTCGGTAGGTTCAGGGGGAACATAGTTGACTTGGGGGCCCGGCCTTGCCGGGGGCCCGGCGTCGGAGGCCCCGCTGCGCTGGCGGCGCCACCCTACGCGGCATTATGTCGGCAACAGTTCCCCCGCGCCCCTCGCGGGGGCGTGATCCCGCTCTGGCTGGCGTGGCCGGAGCGCCCAAAAGACAAAGGAGCGCAGACCGCGATGAACAGGCGCACACTGGGGCCGAGCGGCCCGGAGGTCTCGGAGATCGGGCTGGGGTGCATGGGGATGTCGGCGTTCTACGGCGCCACCGACGAGGGCGAGGCGGTCGCGACGATCCACCGCGCGCTGGAGGAGGGGTGCGACTTCCTCGACACCTCGGACATGTACGGCCCGCACACCAACGAGGAACTGGTGGGCCGCGCCATCGCCGGCCGCCGCGAGCAGGTGTTCCTCGCCACCAAGTTCGGGATCAAGCTCGAACTCGGCCCCCCGCCCCGCCGGGCGGTGGACGGCAGCCCCGCGTACGTGCGCGAAGCGTGCGAGGGCTCCCTGCGGCGCCTGGGCGTCGAGCACGTCGACCTCTACTACCAGCACCGCGTGGACCCGCGCACCCCGATCGAGGAGACGGTGGGCGCGATGGCGGAGCTGGTAAAGGAGGGCAAGGTCCGCCACCTCGGCCTCTCCGAGGCGAGCGCGGAGACGATCCGCCGCGCCCATGCGGTGCACCCCGTCACAGCGGTGCAGAGCGAGTACTCGCTGTGGAGCCGGGACGTGGAGGAGGAGGTGCTGCCCACGCTCGACGAGCTGGGGATCGCGCTGGTCGCCTACTCGCCGCTCGGCCGGGGCTTCCTCGCCGGGCGCTTCAGCTCGCGCGAGGAGATCGAAGAGGGCGACTTTCGCCGCTACGGCCCGCGCTTCAGCGAGGAGAACTTTACGCGCAACCTCCTGCTCACCGAACGCGTCCGCGAGTTGGCCGCCGAGAAGGGCGTCACCGCGGCGCAGCTCGCGCTGGCGTGGGTGCTGAGCCGCGGCGAGCACGTCGTCCCGATCCCGGGCACCAAGCGCCGGACGTACCTGGAGGAGAACCTCGCCGCGGCGGAGGTGCGCCTCACCCCGGAGGAGTCCGAGCGGATCGCCGCTGCGGTGCCGCCCGCGACGGGTGAGCGCTACGACGAGCAGGGGATGCGCACAGTGAACGTGTAGGGCGGCGTTCGGCGCCGGGGTGGGGCCGACAGTCCGGGCCGCGGCCGGCGTTCCCGGGCGAGACGGCGCCCGGCGTCCCCGCGGGCGGCCCGCTAGGGTGCAGCCATGCCTCTCGTCCCGATGGTCATCGAGCGCACCGCGCGCGGGGACCGCGAATTCGACATCTACTCGCGGCTGCTCAACGAGCGGATCATCTTCCTGGGCACCCCGATCGAAGACCAGGTCGCCAACCTGGTGGTCGCCCAGCTGCTGCACCTGGAGGCGGAGGACCCCGAGAAGGACATCTCGATCTACATCAACTCCCCGGGGGGCTCGATCTACTCGGGTCTCGCGATCTACGACACGATGCAGTTCGTCAAGCCCGACATCGCGACGATGTGCGTGGGCGTGGCGATGTCGATGGGCTCGCTGCTGCTGGCGGGCGGCAAGAAGGGCAAGCGCGCGGCGCTGCCGAACAGCCGCATCCTGATCCACCAGCCCTCGGCGGGCTTCGAAGGCCAGTCCACGGACATCGAGATCCACGCCCGCGAGATCCTCAAGGTGCGCGCACGCATCGACGAGATCTACGCCGAGCACACGGGCCGCACCCCGGAGGAGGTCCGCGGGGACATGGAGCGCGACCGCTTCTTCACCGCCGAGCAAGCCAGGGAGTACGGCATGATCGACAGAGTGCTCGAGAGCCACTGAGCGGAGCTCAGGCCAGCGCGTCCTGCAGCGGGAGCGCCAGATGCGGTGTGAGCAGGTCCCCGTCGGCCGAGAGCAGCTCGCGCCGGGTGCGCCTGGCGATCGCCACGTAGGAGGCGTCGTAGAAGGTGAGGTCGTGCTCGAGCGCGAACTGCACGGCGGGCAGGTGGTCCTCGGGGACAAGCTCGACGGGGTCGCCGCAGATCTTGAGCAGCAACTGCAGGCCCGCCGCGACCCGGTCGGCGCTCCAGCCGGAGCTCCGGGTGAGGATGTTGCCGACCTCGTGCACCGCCAGGGCGGTGGTGCGCATCGCGAGCTTCCCGATCGCCGCGCGTGCGAGCTCGCCGTCGGGCTCGCGGTCCACGGGTAGGAACCACTTCAGCGCGACGCTAGCGTCGACGAGCCACGCGGTCGCGTCTAGTGGGGGCCCCCCGCGAGTGGCCGCCTGCGCCGCCTGCTCCAAGGGCGGGGTCATCCGTCGCGCAGCCGCTCGGCGCGCACGAGCTCCGCGGCGCCGAGGGGCCCCTCCCAGGTGCGGGAGAGCTCGTCGAGGTCGGAGAGCACCGCGCTGGGCTCGCGGCGCAGCAGGCCGACCTCGCGACGCGCCCCGGCCTGCAGCAGGGCGCTGCGGCTGGTTCCGCGCCGCCGCGCCTCGGCGTCGAGCGCGTCGAGCAGAGTGTCGGGAATCGAGATCATCACCTTGGCCACAGCGCGAGTATAGCTCACCGGCAATACCGCAAAATCTGCCACGAGCGAGTCGGGCAGGCCCCAGCCGGGTACCAAGTGGTGCTCTGATCTGGCGCGGCACCCCACCCGGGGAGCCTCGGTGTTCGTCGTCATGCAGGGAGCGCACGGCGCGATGGCGACGGTACGCTCGCGCGGCGCTCGGCAGCCTCAGGCCACCCCGTGCTCGATCGCGCCCAAGCCCTCGATCTCGATGCGCACCACGTCCCCGGAGGAGAGGAAGGCGGGCGGGTCCTGGCCGAGGCCGACGCCGGAGGGGGTGCCGGTGAGGATCAGGTCGCCGGGGTAGAGCGTGCAGGTCTCGCCGATGAAGGCCACGAGCTCGGGGACGGTGAAGATCAGGTTTGAGGTGGAGGAGTCCTGGCGCAGGGCGCCGTTGACCCACGTGCGCAGGCGCAGCGCGTGGGGGTCGGGGACCTCCTCGGCGGTGGTGATCCAGGGGCCGTACGGGCAGAAGCCGTCGGCCCCCTTCGCGCGGGTCCACTGGGGCTCGCGACCCTGCAGGTCGCGCGCGGAGACGTCGTCGGCGACCGCGTACCCGGCGACCCGCCCGGCGGCGCCCATGACGACCGCGAGCTCGCCCTCGTAGTCGAGGCGGCGCACCACCGCCGGGCAGCGCACCGGCGCGCCCGGGGGGGCGGCGGAGGAGGGGAGCTTCATGAACACCAGCGGCTGCGCGGGCCGCTCGCCGCCGGTCTCAGCGACGTGGTCGGCGTAGTTGAGGCCGATCCCAAAGATCGCCCGGGGCGCCGGCACGGGCGCGAGCAGAGTGACCTGCTCCAGCGGCCAGGTGCGGCCCCCCGCGCCTCCCTCGCCTCGCGCGGCGGCCCCCTGCGCGAGCGCCGGGTCGCCCAGGACGTCGAGCACGGTGAGGCGCTCGTCGGCGAACGCGGTGACGCGGCCGTCCGCGACGGTGCCGGCGCGTGGGTCCTCGGCGTCGTGGGGGACGAAGGTGGCGAGGCGCACGGCGGCAGCGTATCCTCCCGAGCGTCGGGGCCGCTTGCATCCGCACTGCGCGCCTGGCGGTTGCTCGCGTGGCAGCGCGTGGGCAGCGCGTGGGAGAAAGGCTTGGCGCCCCCGTCCAGCCCCGCGGCTATGCTCGCCCGGCCCCATGGCAGGCCTGACCAAACTGGAGCGCGTCCTGGTGGCGGCGGTGGCCGTGGTGACGGCGGCGGCGGGCGCGGCGAACTACGGCGCGTGGGCGGCGGTGCCCCGCTTCGCGCTCGCGACGGTCGCGCTGGCGGGCCTGGCGTGGGTGGTGGCGCTTGGCACCGAGCAGTTGGGCGAGCACGTCGGTGCGGCCGCGACTGGGGTGCTGCAGGCGACGCTCGGCAACTTGCCCGAGCTGCTGGTCGTCGTGTTCGCGCTGAAAGCGGGCGAGCTCGTGGTGGCCCAGACGGCGCTGGTCGGCTCGCTGCTGGCGAGTGCGCTGCTGGTGCTCGGACTGACGATCGTGGCGGGCGCGCGGCAGGCGCCGGACGGGGTGATGCGTTTCTCCGCGCGCCTGCCCAACGACGCGACGACGCTGCTGCTGGTGACGGTCTTCCTGATCGTGCTGATCGGTCTCGCGCTCAGCTCGGGCAGCGCCGCGGGCGCGCACGTGGACACGATCTCCGTGGTGGGCGCCTGCTGCCTGCTGGGGGTGTACGCCACGTGGCTGGTGCCCTACCTGCGGCCCCGGGCGTCCGCCACGGGCGCGCGTGCCGCCCAGCCGCCGGGGGAGCAGGCGCGCATCTCACTGCGCGCGGCGCTCGTGCTGCTCGTCGCGGCGGGGGTCGGCGCAGGCTTCGTCTCGGAGTGGTTCGTGAGCGCGTTGCGCCCTGCGATCGAGATCCTCCACATCTCCACCGCGTTCGCCGGCCTCGTGATCGTGGCAATCGCCGGCAACGCGGTCGAGCACTTCGCGGGTATCACGCTGGCGGCGCGCGGCAAGGCCGACCTCGCGATCGCGGTCGTCAAGAGCTCGGTCGCGCAGATCGCCGCGTTCCTGTTCCCGGCGCTGGTGCTGATCTCCCTGGCGCTGCCCACCCAGCTGACGTTCGAGCTACAGCCGATCTACATCGGCGCGCTGGGCCTGATGACGATCGCGGTGTGGCAGGTCACGGCCGACGGCGAGGCGGCCGCCTTCGAGGGGTGGGCGCTGGCGGCGATCTACGCGATCGTGGCGGTCGTCGCGGCGTACCAGTAGCTTCGGCTCGGTGTGCGTCAGCAGTTCGTCGCCCGGGCGAGCGCGCTACATACTTCGGTCAGCTTGTGGGGCGCCGAGGGTCGTAATCCGGTCGAGCAGGAAGGCCTTGTCAGCTGCGTCGATCTGATCGGCGTTCAAGACGCAAATGCGTGGCATACCGTCCTCGGGTCCGAGCTCCACCTCGGTAGCGAGACCGCGAATGGTCGTAGTCGCGAGCATGATGAATACCTCGTTGAGACTGGCGATGGCCTCGTCGCGGGTCAGAACCACGGCAGGCCGGCGCTTCAGGCCAGGGTGCTCATACCACCAAACCTCGCCCCGCTTCATTGTCACTTTTCGCGTTCTGCACGCGCGAACGCGTCGCCGATCGTCTCGCCGTGCTCAGCTATCTCCTCTTGGTCAAGCCGACCCAGTTTTCCTGCCGACGACGCACGACGAAGGGCGGACAAGTTCCCCCACTCGTCAACGATGTCTCCGGGCCTCACGGCTTCCGGGTCGGCCTCCCCGCCCTCCCGCCGTGAGGCGACGTACCGCAAAGCGTCGCCGGCCTCGGACTCACTGAGCTCGTCCACGAGCTGGTGCAGGCGTTCCTTGGTCGTCACGGGTCGAATTGTAGTTGCCACTTACTCCTTATCCGACCCCGCACCGCAGGTGGGACGGCGCCCGCCTACCCCCGCGTGAGACCCCCGATCAGCGCCCCGGCGAGCCCGCCGGCCGTGGCCGCCTGCGCGTTGCTGTTCGCGTCCTCACCCTCGGCGGGTGAGATGAACATCGTCTGGATCGCCAGGCGCCCTGGGCCGGTGAAGCGGTTCCACGTGAGCTTGCCGCCGCCCCCCATGAGCCCCGTCTTGAGGCCCATCGTGACGGCCTCCAAGGAGACCGTGGGGTCCTTGTAGAGCCAGGCGCCGGCCTCGACGTCGAGCTGCTCGCCGGCGCCGAGCTCCACGAGGAACACGTTGCCGTGGCCGTGCAGCCACACGAGCGCGTCCCCGGAGGTGGCGCGGAACTTGTCCATGAAGATGCCCGAGCCCCCCATCAGCATGTTCTGGACGCCCTTGATCCGTTCAAAGGAGTAGTCGAGGTTGTCGGTCGCGGCGAGGAACTGGTGCTCGCGCACGTCGAGCCCTTCGCCGGCGCGCAGGTGCATCGGGATGCACTGCCCGGGCGAGTCGCGCGAGAACGCGATGTGTCCGGCGCCGGCCGTACGCGTGACGAAGTACTCGAGGCCCGCGATCTTGCGCTTGACGCCGCCGGGGAGCTTCTTCAGCTCGACGTTCACCCGGGTCTCCTTCCACAGCAGTGTGTGGTGCTCGAACATCACCGCCGCCGCGCCGACCTCGACCTGCAGCTCGGGGACGAGCTCCCCGCGGACGTGGTAGGTGACCCCCGCGAAGCTCTCGTCCTGGACGGTGGTGGGGATCGGCTCGGGCAGCTGCACGGCGGGCCTCCTTGTAGTCGGCTGGATGGGGTGCGCGACGGCGCGAAAAGGATTGCGCAGACCCCGGCGGATGTGGCGCGCGGGGGGTTGGTGGGCGGGTTGGGATGAGGGCCGCCCCGAGGCGGCCCCAGCGGCGTTCGTTGCGCGGAGGCCGGGGGGAGTGCACGGGCCGGGGGCCGCTCGGGCAGACTTCGTGCGCGCCGCGGCGGGGCACGGAGGCACCGCCCACCCGCGCCCGGTTGGCGTACTCACCCGCGCGGACGATCCCCAAGACCAACCCACTGTGCACGCCCGCTCCCGTCGTCGGAGACAGCCGCCGGCAAGTGGCTCCCGGTCCCGGCGGGCGCGGTGGCCTGGCGTACAACGCCCGCCGATCCGCGCTAGACTTGGAGGACCTCGCGCCAGGCGGGGTTTTTCTTCGCCTGGGGCAAACCTTTCTGCACACGACGACGCTTGGAAGACTTGGACCCACATGGCCCGCGGAGACGTTCGAATCGCCGTCACCCTCGCTTGCGAGGAGTGCAAGCAGCGCAACTACCAGACCAACAAGAGCAAGCGCAACAACCCCGACCGGATCGCCCTGCGCAAGTACTGCCGCTGGTGTCGCCGGCACACCGGGCACCGGGAGACCCGCTAGCGCGGAGGCGCGCCTGTGGCCCGTGACCGCAAACGCGCAAAGCAGCGCCGCGAACGGCGCGCCCCTCGGGGCGCTGCGTCCGCGACCCACGCCGAGCTCCACCGCGCGGACCTGCCCGGGCGCGCTCGAGCACGCCTCCTCGGAGGTCGACGAGTTCGACGCCGCGCTCATCCGCGGCGCCGGCGGGGTCCCGATGCCCCGACGCGGTTCCCGAGTCGCCCGCTGCCGAGGACGGCGGCGAGCTCGGCGCCCGACGGCGCCGGGGTCGCGACCGAGATCGAGCGACGGCTCGCTGCCGGTGTCTCCCCCGGCGGTGGGGGCAACGGCGCGGCGCTCCCTGCCGCCGACGAGGCCGAGGCCGAGGATGCCTTGGTGCTCGCGCCGACGCCGGGCGGGCAGCCGAGAGCCGCGAGCACCGCCGCTCGCTGCCCGCCCGCGCCGTCGCCTTCCTGCGCGCCTCCTGGGCGGAGCTGCAGCGCGTACAGTGGCCCGACCGCCCCCAGGTCTCGCAGGCCACGGCGGTCGTGCTCGGCTTCGTCGCTGTCGCCGGCGTCTACCTTGGCGCTGCCGACTGGGTCGCACAGAAGATCATCAACTTCATCCTCTGAGGCCCGATGACCTGCGCATATCGGCGTCCTCAGTCGCTCGTGTGCCGAGCACACTTCGCTCCTTGCGTCCTTGATCTGCTTGGTCCTCGGGCCTCAGGGGCGCACAACCAATACACGGAGAGCACCTGCCCGTTGGCACCGTGGCCTCCGCTCCCTTCCAACACTGAACCTCGCTAGGAATCCCTATGTTTCGCTGGTACGTCCTCAACACTTACTCCGGTCACGAGAACAAGGTCAAGCACAACCTTGAACACCGCATCGTCTCGCTCGGCCAGCAGCGCGCCGTGCGCCAGGTCGTGGTGCCCACCGAATCCGTCTCGGAGATGAAGGACAACCAGAAGATCACGGTCGAGAAGCGCACGATGCCCGGCTACGTGCTCGTCAACATGGAGCTCAACGAGGACTCGTGGGGCGTCGTCAAGGGCACCCCCGGCGTCACCGGCTTCGTCGGCGCCGCCCAGGAGCCCGTGCCGCTGACCCAGATCGAGGTCGACCGCCTGCTGCACAAGGAGGTCGCCACCGCGCCGCGCACCCGCGCCCAGTTCGCGATCGGCGAGACCGTCAAGGTGGTGTCCGGGCCGCTCTCGGACTTCTCCGGGGAGATCTCCGAGATCAACGAAGACGCCGCCAAGCTCAAGGTCCTGGTATCAATCTTCGGCCGGGAGACGCCCGTAGAGGTAGGCTTTGACCAGGTGAAAAAGCTCTAATGGCCAAGAAGGTACTGACAACCATCAAGCTGCAGGCGCGCGCCGGGCAGGCTTCCCCTGCCCCGCCGGTCGGCCCTGCGCTGGGCCAGCACGGCATCAACATCATGGAGTTCTGCAAGTCCTTCAACGCGCAGACGCAGTCGGAAACGGGGACGATCGTGCCGGTCGTCATCACCGTCTACGAGGACCGCTCGTTCACGTTCGTCACGAAGACCCCGCCCGCCGCGGTGCTGATCCGCGAAGCGCTGCGGCTCGAGAAGGGCTCCGGCGAGCCCCACCGCAAGAAGGTCGGCAAGCTCACCGCGCGCGCAGCTGGAGGCGATCGCCGAGCGCAAGCTGCCCGACCTCAACGCCCACGACGTCGAGCACGCCTCGCGCATCATCGCCGGCACCGCCCGCTCGATGGGGGTCGATGTGGAGGTGCAGGCGTGAGCACCCACCACTCCCGCCGCCACGCCGAGGCGCGCGCGAAGGTCGACCGCGAGCGCGAGTACCAGCCCGCCGAGGCCATCGCGCTCGTCAAGGAGCCTCGCCGCCGCCAAGTTCGACGAGTCGGTCGAGGTGCACATCCGCACCGGGCTCAACGTCCGCCACGCCGACGAGCAGCTGCGCGGCACGATCGCGCTGCCCCACGGCCTCGGGCAAGCGACGTCAAGGTCGCCGTCTTCGCCCAGGGCGCGAAGGTCGCCGAGGCCGAAGCGGCCGGCGCCGACGTGGTCGGCGCCGAGGATCTCGCGCAGCGGATCCAGGAGGGCTTCGACGAGTTCGACGTCGCGATCGCCACGCCCGACCTGATGTCCGTCGTCGGGCGTCTGGGGCGGATCCTCGGGCCCTCCGGCAAGATGCCCAACCCGAAAGTCGGCACGGTCACGATGGACGTCGCCAAGCGCCGTCACGGAGTCCAAGGCCGGCAAGGTCGAGTACCGCACCGACCGCACCGCGATCGTCCACCTCGTGATCGGCAAGGCCTCCTTCGAGGAGCGCGCGCTGCTCGAGAACTACGCCGCCGTCATCGAAGAGCTGATCCGCGCCAAGCCGTCGGCCGCCAAAGGCCGCTACCTGCGCACGATCACGCTCGCCTCGACGATGGGGCCCGGCGTGAAAGTCGACCCTTCCCGTACCCGCGACATCGTTGAGGAGGCGCCCGCGGCAGCGTCGCCGCCTGAGCCCTCCCCAACGGCCACCCTAAGACCCCCGGCCGCTGGCGACCGCTCGCAGCAGAAGTCCGGGACAGGAGCCACCAATGAACCGAGACCAAAAGGCCGCGGCGATCGCCGAGATCGCCGCCGACATCGAGAGCTCCCAGGCGGTGTTCGCCGTCGACTACCGCGGCATCTCCGTGCCCCAGGCCGCCGAGCTGCGCGCCAAGCTGCGCGAGGCCGACGCGGTCTTCCGCGTCGTCAAGAACTCGCTCACCGAGCGCGCCGCCGACCAGACGGGCGCCGAGGAGCTCAAGCCGCTGCTGCAGGGCCCCACCGCGCTGACGTTCGTGCGCGGCGACGCCGCGCTGGCCGCCAAGGCGATCGCCGACTACGCGCGCCTCACGCAGCTGCTGCCCTTCAAGGGTGGCGTGATGGAAGGGGCCGCGCTCGACCCCGACCAGCTGCGTGCGATCTCGCGCCTGCCCTCGCGCGAAGTGCTCTACGGGCAGCTCGTCGGCGTCGTCGCCTCGCCCATCTCCGGACTTGTACGCACCCTCGGCGCGCTGGTCGGCGGTCTCGCCGTGGCGCTCGGCCAGGTGCACGAGAAGAAGGAGTCGGGGGAGATCCCCGCCGGCGACCGGCGCCCGCCCGCGCGGAGGAGGAGTCGCTGGCTGAGGAGGCTGCGGCCCCCGCGGTGGAGGAGGCCCCGGCTGAGGAGGCTGCGGCTCCCGCGGTGCGAGGAGTCGCCGGCCGAGGAGGCTGCGGCGTCCCGAGGCCGAGGAGACCGCGACCGAGGAGGCTGCGGCGGAGGACGCCCGCTGCACCGACCCCCAGAGCTGAGCCGGCCACGGAGCCGGCGCAAGCAGACGACAACCAGGCGGACGCCTCGGCTGAGGCCGACCGACCGCCGAGGCGAACCCCCAAGGAGACTAGATGGCAACCAGCACCCAGGATTGGATCGAGGAGCTCAAGGGCATCTCCGTGCTCGAGCTCGCCGAGCGCATCAAAGCGCTCGAGGAGGAGTTCGGCGTCTCCGCCGCGGCCGTGGCCGCGCCGGTCGCCGCCGCAGGCGCGCGGTGGCGGCGGCGAGGCGGCGGCCGAAGAGGAAGGCCCCACCACCGTGGACGTGATGCTGACCGGCGCCGGCGACAAGAAGATCCAGGTGATCAAGGTCGTGCGCGCCGCCACCGGCCTCGGCCTGAAGGAGGCCAAGGCGCTCGTCGACGAGGCCCCCAAGCCCGTCAAGGAGGGCATCGAGAAGGACGAGGCCGACAAGCTCAAGCAGGAACTGGAGGAGGCCGGGGCGTCGGTCGAGTTGAAGTAGGGGTGTACGCCCGCCCTCGCATCCTGGCCGACAGCACGCGACGCCTGCCGGGGAGCTCGGCGGGCGTCTTTACCCGCGCCTAACAAATCGGCTGATTTTCCGGTAGAATCGCGCTCGCTGGCCGATAGCCGCAGCCGCTTCAGCAGCAGGAGACCGCGCCACATACGCGGTTCTCCGAGGCGGGGTCCGTGAGCGCTGGCTGCCCACTTGAGGGTGGCGGTGGCGTGTGCTATCTTTGACGGGTCGCGCTTGCGCCTTGCGCTGTTTCGCACTCGTCGTGTCGTCTCTCTCCTCGAAGGAGTCTTCCTTGGCTGCTGCTGATGCTCTCCGGACGCGCCGGACCTTCGCGCGTCTGAACAAGTCCTGCGACGTACCCAACCTGATCGATATCCAGCGCCGCTCGTTCGAGTGGCTCACCGACCCGCAGAAGGGTGGTCTGCGGGAGACGATCGACGACATCTCGCCGATCGAGGACTACACCGGCAACCTCGCCGTCCAGTTCGGCGAGATCGCCTTCGACGAGCCCGTCGCCTCGCTCGAACAGTGCCGCGAGAAGGATCTGACGTTCGCGCGCCCGCTGACCGTCACGGTCGCGTTCATCAACCGCGAGACGGGCGAGATCCGCGAGCAGTCGGTGTTCATGGGCGACTTCCCGTGGATGACCGAGCGCGGCACGTTCGTCATCAACGGCACCGAGCGCGTCGTCGTCACCCAGCTCGTGCGCTCCCCCGGGGCCTACCTGATGGAGCCCAAGGACCGCGAGAAGCAGGTCTTCATCGCCAACCTGATGCCGGCCCGCGGCTCGTGGCTGGAGCTCGAGATCGACAAGAAGGGCAAGGTCTACGTCCGCATCGACCGCAAGCGCAAGCTGCCCGTCACGGTGCTGCTGCGCGCGATGGGCTACGCCGCGGACGAGGAGATCATGCGGATCTTCGAGAACTCGCTCTACATCCGCAACACGCTGGACTCCGACACGGAGGTGACGCGCACCGAAGAGGGCGCGCTGATCGAGCTGTTCAAGAAGCAGCGCCCCGGCGAGCCGCCGTCGGTCGAGAACGCCAAGGCGCTGCTCAACCAGCTGTTCTTCGACCCCAAGCGCTACGACCTCACGCGCGTGGGCCGCTACAAGCTCAACTCGCGCCTCGGGCTCGACATCGACCTCGACATGCGCACGCTCACCAAGGACGACATCGTCGCGCTGATCAAGGAGCTCGTGTCGCTGCCCAAGCGTCTCGGGCCTGCCCGAGAAACCGGAACTCGAAATCAAGGACTACGCCGCCGAGGCGCTGTCGATGCCGCGCGAGCCCGTCGCCGACCACCTCGACGAGTACGAGCACTTCGGCAACCGCCGCCTGCGCACCGTCGGCGAGCTGATCCAGGAGGCCTTCCGTATCGGCCTCTACCGCATGGAGCGCGTCGTGCGCGAGCGCCTGACGACCGAGGACGCCGACACGATCACGCCCCAGACGATCATCAACATCCGCCCCGTGGTGGCGGCGCTGAAGGAGTTCTTCGGCTCCTCCCAGCTCTCGCAGTTCATGGACCAGACCAACTCGCTGGCCGGCCTCACCCACCGCCGGCGTCTCTCCGCGCTCGGCGCGGGCGGCCTGACGCGCGAGCGCGCGCCGATCGAGGTGCGCGACGTGCACCCCACCCACTACGGGCGCATGTGCCCGATCGAGACCCCCGAGGGGCCGAACATCGGCCTGATCGGCTCGCTCTCCTCGTTCGCCGAGGTCTCCGAGCACGGCTTCGTCACGACGCCCTACCGGGTCGTCAAGGACGGCGTCGTCACCGAGGAGATCGTGCACCTCGACGCCACCCAGGAGGAGGAGCAGCTGATCGCCCAGGCCAACACGCCCGGTGGACGCCAAGACCGGCAAGCTCAAGGGCACGGAGATCCTCTGCCGCACGCAGGCCGGCCAGTACGTCACGGTCGGCCCCAAGGACGTCGATCTGGTGGACGTCTCGCCCGAGCAGATCTGGTCGGTCGCCACGGCGATGATCCCGTTCCTCGAGCACGACGACGCCAACCGCGCGCTGATGGGCTCCAACATGCAGCGCCAGGCGGTGCCGCTGTTGAAGGCCGACGCGCCGCTGATCGGCACCGGCATGGAGCGCCGCGCGGCGCTCGACACCGGCGACGTGCTGCTGGCGCGCAACGCCGGCACCGTCGAGTTCGTCGACGCCAACCAGATCGTGGTGCAGACCACCGACGGCAAGAAGGACGAGTACGAGCTGCAGAAGTTCATGCGCTCCAACCAGGGCACCCTGATCCACCAGAAGCCCCGCGTGAACGCCGGCCAGAAGGTCAAGGCCGGCGACGTGCTCGCCGACGGCTCCTCCACCGACAAGGGCGAGATGGCGCTCGGCAAGAACCTGATGGTCGCCTTCATGTCCTGGGAGGGCTACAACTTCGAGGACGCGATCATCCTCTCCAAGCGCCTCGTGCAGGACGACGAGCTCACCTCGATCCACATCGAGGAGTACGAGATCGACGCCCGCACGACGAAGCTCGGCGAGGAGGAGATCACCCGCGACATCCCCAACCGCTCCGAGGAGTCGCTGCGCAACCTCGACGACCGCGGCATCGTGCGCGTCGGCGCCGAGGTGCTCTCCGGCGACCTGCTCGTCGGCAAGGTCACGCCCAAGGGCGAGACCGAGCTGACCGCCGAGGAGAAGCTGATCCGCGCGATCTTCAAGGAGAAGGCGCGCGAGGTCCGCGACACCTCGCTGAAGGTGCCCCACGGCGAGGGCGGCGTGGTGATCGACGTGAAGACCTTCTCGCGCGACGCCGGCGACGACCTGCCGCCGGGCGTCAACGACCTCGTGCGCGTGTTCGTCGCCAAGAAGCGCAAGATCTCCGAGGGCGACAAGCTCGCGGGCCGCCACGGCAACAAGGGTGTGATCTCGAAGATCGTGGACGTCCAGGACATGCCGTTCCTCGAGGACGGCACGCCCGTCGACGTGATCCTCAACCCGCTCGGCGTGCCCTCGCCGCATGAACGTCGGGCAGATCCTCGAGACCCACCTCGGCTGGGTGGCCGCGCAGGGCTGGTACGACGACGGCACCGACGCCTACCAGGAAGCCAGCGGCGAACGCAAGAACGGCGACCCCGCGCGCGTGTACGTCTCCACGCCGGTGTTCGACGGCGCCACCGTCGAAGACGTCGACCAGGCGCTCGTGCAGCTGGCAGGACGAGCACACCGGGCGGATCCGCATGGACGTCGACAAGAGCCGCCGCGCGGGCGAGCAGGCGTCGGGCAAGATGACGCTCTTCAACGGGCGCTCCGGGGAGCCGTTCGCCCAGCAGGTGACGGTCGGCTACATGTACATCCTGAAGCTGCTGCACCTCGTCGACGACAAGATCCACGCCCGCTCGACCGGCCCCTACTCGCTGGTCACCCAGCAGCCGCTGGGCGGCAAGGCGCAGTTCGGCGGCCAGCGCTTCGGCGAGATGGAGGTGTGGGCGCTGGAGGCGTTCGGCGCCGCCTACACGCTGCAGGAGATGCTCACGATCAAGTCCGACGACACCGTCGGGCGCGTGAAGGCGTACGAGGCGATCGTCAAGGGCGAGAACATCGCCGAGCCCTCGATCCCCGAGTCCTTCAAGGTGCTGCTCAAGGAGATGCAGTCGCTCGCGCTCGACGTCAACGTCGTCTCCGAAGAAGGCCAGCGCGCGGAGATGCGCGACGAAGACGACGACCTGCTGCGCGCCGCCGAGGAGCTCGGCATCGACCTCTCCGGGGTGCGCGCCCCGGCGCCCGGCGCGGCCGACGAGGCGGTCGAGGGCGAGGACGACACCGACGCCGCCGCGGCGGCGCCGAGGCCGCGCAGCCCGAGGCAGGTCGAGGGCGCAGACGCGAGGAGCGCCGACTCCGAGGACGAGCTCGAGGAGGCCGAGGACGAGCTCGGCGTCGAGGAGCTGCTCGCCGAGGGGGCCGCGGACCTCGACCTCGAGGCGCTCGGCGACGGCGGGCTCGAGCCCGAGCTGGTCGGAGGTCGAGGACGAGGCGCCGAGGAGGCCCTGGCGAGTCCGCTTGAGCGCCGGCCTGCGCTGGCCGCGGCGACCCCGCTTGAGCGAATCCGCCATCCGACGACGTCTCACCGGACGCAGCCAAGCAGCCACCGGATCAGCACCCCCACCGCCCCGTTTCTTTCACCCGCGAGCGAAAGCGCCAGACATGATCGACATCAACAACTTCGACGCCATCGAGATCGGCCTCGCCTCCTCCAAGCAGATCCGCGGTTGGAGCTCCGGCGAGGTGACCAAGCCCGAGACGATCAACTACCGCACGCTGAAGCCCGAGAAGGACGGCCTCTTCTGCGAGCGCATCTTCGGCCCACCAAGGACTGGGAGTGCTACTGCGGCAAGTACAAGCGCGTGCGCTACAAGGGCATCGTGTGCGAGCGCTGCGGCGTGGAGGTCACGCGCTCGAAGGTGCGCCGCGAGCGCATGGGCCACGTCGACCTGGCGGCGCCCGTCAGCCACATCTGGTTCTTCAAGGGCGTGCCCTCGCGCATCGGCTACCTGCTCGACATGGCCCCCAAGGAGCTCGAGAAGGTCCTGTACTTCGCCGCCTCGATCGTCACGTGGGTCGACGATGAGGCGCGCACGAAGGACCTGGAGACGCTCGAGGTCGAGGTCAACAAGGTGCTCGACTCCTACGCCGCCGAGCGCGAGGAGCGGGTGCTCGAGCTGCGCGAGTCGCTCGCGCGCCGCGAGAAGTACCTGGAGAGCGGCAAGCAGACGGGCTTCTCCGACGAAGACCACCTGTGGGCCGACTCGCTGGACGTCAACCTCACGAAGCTCTCCGACGAGGAGCGCGAGAAGCTGCTCAAGGAGCTGCGCAAGACCTTCGAGGCCGACATCGCCGACACCGAAGCGTACATCGAGGACGCCGCCGAGCGGATGCGCAACGTGTGGGAGCTCTTCAAGACGATGGAACCCAAGCAGATCGAGCACGACGAGACGACCTTCCGCGAGCTCAAGGAGCGCTTCGGCTCGCCCTACGGCTTCGGCGAGTACTTCCGCGGCGGGATGGGCGCCGAAGCGATCCGCGACCTGCTCCAGCAGGTCGACCTCGAGGCCGAACGGGTCGAGCTCGAGGACCAGGTCAAGACCGCCAAGGGCCAGAAGCAGGCGCGCGCGGTCAAGCGCCTGAAGGTCGTCTCCGCGTTCCTCCAGTCGGGCAACAAGCCCGAACAGATGGTGCTCGACGCGGTCCCGGTGATCCCGCCGGAGCTGCGCCCGATGGTGCAGCTCGACGGCGGGCGCTTCGCGACCTCCGACCTCAACGACCTCTACCGGCGCGTGATCAACCGCAACAACCGCCTCAAGCGGCTGCTCGACCTCGGCGCGCCCGAGATCATCGTCAACAACGAGAAGCGCATGCTGCAGGAGGCCGTCGACGCGCTGTTCGACAACGGCCGCCGCGGCCGGCCCGTCACCGGGCCCGGCAACCGCCCGCTGAAGTCGCTCAGCGACATGCTCAAGGGCAAGCAGGGCCGCTTCCGCCAGAACCTGCTCGGCAAGCGCGTGGACTACTCCGGGCGCTCGGTGATCGTCGCCGGCCCCTACCTGAAGCTGCACCAGTGCGGGCTGCCGAAGATCATGGCGCTGGAGCTGTTCAAGCCGTTCATCATGGCGCGCCTGGTGGAGCGCAAGTCCGCGCAGAACATCAAGGCCGCCAAGAAGATGGTGGACTCGATGATCGGCGAGGTGTGGGACGTGCTCGAGGAGGTCATCCACGAGCACCCGGTGCTGCTCAACCGCGCGCCGACGCTGCACCGCCTCGGCATCCAGGCGTTCGAGCCGCTGCTCGTCGAGGGCAAGGCGATCCAGGTGCACCCGCTCGTGTGCCACGCCTTCAACGCCGACTTCGACGGCGACCAGATGGCCGTCCACCTGCCGCTCTCCGCGGAGGCGCAGGCGGAGGCGCGCATCCTGATGCTCTCCTCCAACAACATCCTCTCCCCGGCCCACGGCGCGCCGCTGGCGACGCCCACGCAGGACATGATCCTCGGCGCCTACTACCTGACCTACGGCCCCGAAGCCGACGAGCTGGCCGCCAAGCAGGAGCTGCTCGCCGCCGGCAAGTGGCCGACGAGCGAGCCGCGCCCGCACGTCTTCCGCACCGCGCAGGAGGCCGAGCTCTCCTACGAGGCGGGCGTCGTGACGCTGCACGACGTGGCCGAGTTCCGGCCGTTCGGCCGCGAGGGCGGCCACGTGCTCACGACCGTGGGGCGGATCATCTACAACGACCGCATCGAGCGCGCGCTGGCGGAGGCGCTGGGCGACGAGTTCGACGCCTCCAAGTACGCGTTCGTCAACCAGTCGATGAAGAAGCGCGACACCACGCGCCTGATCGACGCGCTCGTGCAGACCTACGGCGCGACCACGATCTCGCTGGTGCTCGACGCGTTCAAGGACCTCGGCTTCAAGTACTCCACGCAGGCCGGCATCACGATCTCCAAGAACGACGTGGTGATCCCCCCGGAGAAGGCGGAGATCCTCAAGAAGTACGAGCATCTCGTGGCGGAGATCTCCGACCAGTACGACATGGGCCTGATCACCCAGGAGGAGCGCCACGAGGCCGTGGTGGAGAAGTGGAACGCCGCCACCGACGAGGTCGCGGACGCGATGATCGCGAACCTCGACACGCTCAACCCGATCTTCATGATGGCCAACTCCGGCGCGCGCGGCTCGTTCAAGCAGATCCGCCAGCTGGCGGGGATGCGCGGGCTGATGGCCAACCCGAAGGGCGAGATCATCGAGCGCCCGATCAAGGCCAACTTCATGGAGGGGCTGTCGGTGCTCGAGTACTTCATCTCCACGCACGGGGCGCGAAAGGGACTCGCCGACACCGCGCTGCGCACCGCCGACTCCGGCTACCTGACGCGCCGCCTGGTGGACGTCGCCCAGGACGTGATCATCCGCGAGCCCGACTGCGGCACGGAGGAGTACATCGAGATGGCGGTCTTCAAGGATGGCGGCGACCCCAACGACGACCTCGTCGGACGCGTCGCCGCGCGCCGAGATCGCCACCAAGCGCGGCCGCGTGCTGGCCGAGCAGGGCGTCGAAATCGGCCGCGCCGAGTTCGCGCGAGATCGTCAAGGCCAACCAGGACGACCACGACCGCGGCACGCAAGTGACGGTGCCGGTGCGCTCGGTGCTCAAGTGCCAGGCGACCAGCGGGGTCTGCCAGGCTCTGCTACGGGCGCGCGATGGCCACCGGCCAGCTGGCGCAGATCGGCGACGCGGTGGGGATCATCGCGGCGCAGTCGATCGGCGAGCCCGGCACGCAGCTGACGATGCGCACCTTCCACACCGGGGGCGTCGCGGGCGCGGACATCACGCACGGCCTGCCGCGCGTGGTCGAGCTGTTCGAGGCGCGCAAGCCGAAGGGCCTCGCGCAGATCGCCGAGCAGGACGGGACGGTCGGGATCGAGGAGTCCGAGAAGGCGCTCACCGTGCGTCGATCATCGATGCGGCCGGCGAGGAGCACCGCCACGCGTTCCCGCGGCGCACGCGCCTGTTCGTGCGCGCAGGCGAGCAGATCGCGGCGGGCAAGCCAGCTCAACGAGGGCTCGCTGTACCCGCACGACCTGCTCAAACTGCGCGGGCGCACCGAGACCGAGCGCTACCTCGTCAACGAGGTGCAGGAGGTCTACAAGTCCCAGGGCGTGGACATCAACGACAAGCACATCGAGCTGATCGTGCGCCAGATGCTCAAGAAGGTGCGCGTCGACCAGAAGGGCGACACCGACTACCTGCCCGGCCAGTTCGTGGACCGCTTCGAGTTCGCGCGCGTCAACGCCGAGGTGCAGGCCGGCCAAGGCGGAGACGGCGCAGTTCGAGGACATCATCCTCGGCATCACGAAGGCCGTCGCTGAACACCGACTCGTTCCTCTCGGCGGCCTCCTTCCAGGAGACCACGAAGGTGCTCACCGACGCTGTCGCTGGAGGGCAAGACCGATCGCCTCAACGGGCTCAAGGAGAACGTGATCATCGGCAAGCTGATCCCCGCGGCGACCGGCCTCAAGCGCTACCGGCGGATCGAGATCGAGCCCTCCGAACCGCTCCCGCGCGCGATCGACGAGGTCGGCCTGCTCGACCAGGACGAGATCGCCGCGGAGCTCGGCCTGCAGGGTGGCGACCCGCTCGGCGGCGGCTACGGTCAGGAGTTCGACGCCGACCTCGCCTCGCTGGAGAAGATCGGCGCCGGCGACTCCGACCCCGGCTTCGTCGAGGAACTTGCCGAGCTCGAGGTGCCCGAGGAGCCGCTGGAGGCCCAGGAGGACGTCGGGGTAGGCGGCCGGAGGCCGCCAGGCCGAGGCGGGCTCACGCCGCTGCGCCAGCGCCAAGAGCTCGGCTCAGGCCCTCTCATCAGTGCCCACGCCGTAGCTGGGCGGCCTCCCGCTCGGTGAGCCCCTGCGCGGGGTCGGTCTGCACGAGCAGCGTGGGTGCTTCGCGCGCGCGCAGCCCACGTGTGGCAGGCGTCGTCGAGGCAGTCGTCGATCCACGCCAGCGGGCGCGCGCCGCGCGTAGGCGTCGATCGCGGCGAGCTTCCAGTGGCCGTGCAGTGATTTGCCCGCACCCGCGCCGCGCTCGAAGCTCAGGTGGGGCAGCCCCCGGGGGAGGCCCAGCAGGTGGGGGAGGTGCTCGTCGGCCCGCTCCTCCCAGCCGCTGCACCACACCAGCTCGAAGAGAGAGACAAGCGCGAGCAGGTGGCGGGCGGCGGTGGCCGAAAGGAAGTGGGGGATGCCGTCGATCGAAGTGCAGCGACCCCTCGGGCGGTGCGTGCGCGGGGAAAGCCGAACAGGGAGAGCACCCCGTCGATGTCCACCATCAGCAGGGGCTTTCGGGTGCCCCGGCGGGCGCGATCGGGGGCGTCCTCTGCGGGGGTCGCAGGGGCTGTGCGGCTGGGTCCACGGTCGGCGGGCGGGTCTGGCGGGCGCTGTTAGGCGGGCGTTAGGGGTCGCGGGGCCGGCCCTTTAGCTTCCGCACAGGTTCCCACGGCTAATCTGCCCGGATCGGCCGAGCGCAGTAAAGCATCCTCCAGCACTGCCGATGGAGCTGCGCATGGTCACCCACTCCCACCACCAACCATGACTCTTGATCTAGGCATCCTGCTGTCGCTCGCCTGCGCCTTCGTGGCGAACCTCGGCTTCTTCTACAAGTACCGGGGCGCCAACGAGGTGCGCGGCCGTCGACCGTGCGCCACCCGCTGCGCTCGGCAGGGCGCTGTTCTCCTCGAAGTGGTTCACGGTCGGGATGCTCGTGGCGGTCGCCTCGTGGATCCTGCACGTGGGGGCGCTGGCGCTGGCGCCGATGTCGGTCGTGCAGGTGGCGCTCGCGGGAGGCGTGGTGCTGATCGCGGTGATGGCGGACAGACATGTTCGGCTTCAAGGTCGGCCGCCGGCAGTGGGCCGGGCTGTGGCTGATGGCGGGGGGCCTCGTGCTGCTGGGGCTGACGCTGCCGGCGATGCACGGAGCGGACTCGCGCTTCTCCGACGCGGCGATGATCTCCTTCGAGGCAGGCCTGTTCGGCCTCGGGGGCCTCCTGATCATGGGCCCGCGGATGGGCGGCCGGGCCGAGCACCACGGCGTGATGCTGGGGGCCGCGGCGGGCATCCTGTTCGGGGTGTCGGACACGTCGATCAAGGCGCTGACGGGGATCGTCGGCGCGCACGGCGTGCTCGGGGTGATCCTCAGCCCATGGCTGGCGGTGGCGGTGGCGGCGTCGATCGTCGCCTTCTACGCCTCCGCGCGGGGCCTGCAGGACGGAGACGCGGTGCCGGTGATCGCGGTGACGGGAACGGCCGCGAACATCGCGGGGATCGCTGGCGGGATCGTGGTCTTCGGCGACCCCGTGGCAGGCAGCGCGGTGGGAATCGTGTGCCAGGCGCTGGCGTTCGTGGCGGTGGTGGTGGCGGCGGCGCTGATGCCGGCGCCGGTGCGCTCCGCGGGCCTGGGTCGCGCCGCGGCGTAAGCGGCGTCGCACCGCGCTGCTAGCATCCCCGGCCGGATGCCGACCACCTCCCAGCTTGTGCGCAAGGGCCGCGAAGCCCCGAAGAAGAAGCTGGCCACCCCGGGACTGAAGTCGGGGAAGGGCCGCAAGAAGAAGGTCGCCGCGCCCCAGCGGCGGGGGGTGTGCACGCGCGTGTACACGACCACCCCGAAGAAGCCCAACTCCGCCCTGCGCAAGGTCGCGCGCGTGCGCATCTCTGGGTCGATCGAAGTGACGGCGTACATCCCCGGCGAGGGCCACAACCTGCAGGAGCACTCCGTGGTGCTGGTGCGGGGGGGCCGCGTGAAGGACCTCCCGGGCGTGCGCTACAAGGTCGTGCGCGGCACGCTCGACGCTGCCGGCGTCAACGACCGCAAAAAGGCGCGCTCGCAGTACGGCGTGAAGAAAAAGTAGATGCCCCGCCGCGCAGCCGCCCACGTGCGTCCGGTCGAGCCGGACCCGGTCCACCGCTCGAAACTGGTGCAGCAGGTCATCAACAAGGTGATGCTGGACGGCAAGAAGTCGGTGGCCGAGCGGATCGTCTACGACGCGCTGGCGATCCTCGGGGAGCGCAGCGAGAAAGACCCGATCGAGACGCTGGAGGCGTCGATCAAGGCGCTCACCCCCAACCTCGAGGTCAAATCGCGCCGCGTCGGCGGCGCCACCTACCAGGTGCCCGTCGAGGTCGCTGCCCCGCCGCGCGCGCACGCTGGCGGTGCGGTGGCTGGTCGAGTTCGCCCGCCAGCGCCGCGAGAAGACGATGGCTCAGCGCCTCGCGCACGAGCTGCTCGACGCCCAGTCCCAGCAGGGCGGCGCCTACAAGCGCAAGGACGACATCTTCCGCATGGCGCAGGCAAACAAGGCCTTCGCCCATTACCGCTGGTAGGGTGGGAGCGCGGGTCTTGTGCAGAGCACACCCTCCCGCGCCTGCCTCCCCCGGCAGCAGGCTGACTCTGAGATGGGAGCTGATAAGGCCTTCGGACCCAGTATCGCTAGGTGATCGAGGCTGTCCGTCGGGGGGTCTGTGACGCCCTCGAGGGTGAAGGGAATGGCTTCTCCCGGACCTTCGACACAGATCCGCCGACGGCCGCATGAGCTACGAGGCCGGCCACATCCCGCGCCACGTGTGGGTGATCTGCGGCGTGGTGATCCTCGGGATGATGATGTCGATCCTCGACACCACGATCGTCAACGTGGCGCTGGACACGCTCTCGAAGGATCTGCACAGCCCGCTCTCGCAGGTGCAGTGGGTGATCACCGGCTACCTGCTCTCGCTGGCGGCGGTGATCCCTGTGACGGGCTGGGCGGCGCGGCGCTTCGGGGCCAAGCAGGTCTACCTGGTGTCGCTGGTGCTGTTCACCGCCGGCTCGGCGCTGTGCGGCCTGGCCGGCTCGCTCACCTCGCTGGTGGTCTTCCGCGTGCTGCAGGGCGCGGGCGGCGGGATGATCATGCCGGTCGCGATGATGATCATGGCTCAGGTCGCCGGGCCCCAGCAGATGGGCAAGGTGATGGGGATCGTCTCGATGCCCGCGATGATCGCGCCGATCCTGGGGCCGGTGGTGGGCGGCCTGATCCTGCAGAACCTGCACTGGTCGTGGATCTTCTTCGTGAACGTCCCGATCGGGGCGATCGCGGTCACGCTCGGCTGGCGGATGCTGCCTCGCACGGAGCCCGGGGACGCGGAGCGGCTGGACGTGGTGGGCTGGCGCTGCTGCCGGCCGGGGTTGCGCGGCGCTCATCTACGGCATCAGCGAGCTCGGCTCGGGCGCGGCACTGGGCTCGGGCGAAGTGGTCGTGCCGGCCGTCGCTGGGGCTGGTGCTGATCGTGCTCTTCTGCCTGCACGCGCTGCGCGTGGAGCGCCCGCTGCTCGACATCCGCATGTACTCCAACCGCGTGTTCGCGGGCGCGGCGTTCGTGAACTTCGGCCTCGGGGCGGCGCTGTTCGGCGCGATGATCCTGGTGCCGCTACTACTACCAGTCGGTGCGCGGGCAGGACGTGATCAACACAGGGCTGCTGACCGGGCCGCAGGGGATCGGGGCGCTGGTGGCGATGCCGCTGGCGAGCCGCCTGACCGAACGCTTCGGCGGCGGGCGCGTGGCGCTCACAGGCGTCTCGCTGCTGTGCCTCAGCACGATCCCGCTCACGTTCATCGGCGCGCACACCTCGATCGTCGCGATCTCGGCGATGCTGGTCGTGCGCGGCCTCAGCATCGGGATGTGCTTCATGCCCGCGATGACCGCGGCCTTCGCGTCGATGCGCCCCGAGCAGGTCTCCGACGCGACGCCGCAGCTCACCGTGCTGCAGCGCACCGGCGGGGCGATCGGCACGGCGGTGCTCGCGGTGGTGCTGCAGCGCGCCGGCGTGGACGCCACTCACGGCGCGAGCGCGGCCAGCGCGTTCGACACCGCCTACTGGTGGGCGCTGGGGATCGCCGCTGCTGACGCTGATCCCCTGCACGATGCTGCTGCGCGCCGAGCGCCCGCGAGCGGGTGACTCGCTCGCCGCTCAGCCCGACGCGGAGGGCGCCGCGGACCCACCCCGAGCGAGTCGCGGAGCCGGTAGGGGTCTGAGTGGAGTGTCATGGCGGTCTCTGTGAAGGTCTCTCGGGAGGAGTGGGCGGCGGAGCTGCTCGAGCTCGGCAAGGCGTTTCGCCGGACCTTCCGCAGCCTCAGCCGCCTGCGCGGGCGCGACACCCACCTGGGGGCCACCGAGCTCAGCCACGCGCAGTGCGAGCTGCTGTTCGAGCTCGAGGAGCGCGGCGAGCTCTCCGCTGGTGAGCTGGCGGCGGCCGCCAGCTGACGCCGGCGACGGTCACCCAGATGCTCGACCACCTCGCCGCGGCGGCCACGTGGAGCGCACGCGCCTGGAGCGCGACCGGCGCGTGGTCGTCTCCCGCCTCAGCCCGCGCGGGCGGCAGCGCGATCGAGGCCAAGCGCGCCAAGTGGCAGGGCCGCTGGGAGCAGGCGCTGGCGGACGTGGACGCCGCGGAGCTGCGCGCCGCCACGCGCGTGCTCACCCGCCTGCAGGCGGTCTTCGAGGACGGCGTGGCGGACCCGGTCCCCACCCATCCCGATTGCGCCGCGGTGCCCGCTCCGGAGTAGGAGTCGAGCGACCTCGGTCAGCGAATCCACGGGACGGATGGGGTGGGGGAGGGGTTAGCGGGTGGTGGATAGGCGCGGGTGGCAGGCACCTAAACCTCTGCTATAGTCGGCCTCCGCTCGGCGGACGGCTTAGTTGTGCGAGCAAGCCGGCCGCGGGGCGCAACACCAACATGAAGACCCTGAGCACATAGCGACGCGAACCGGCCTCAGACGCCAGCAGCGCGCGTGGGCCCAGGGGGCCCGATTTTTTTGCCCTAACCCAGCCTGTCCCGACCCCGAAGCTTTCGTCCTGACCCTGCCGTCTCTCCCTGACCCGAACAGCGCCCACCACCACACCCAAGCCATGCCACGCAAGTTCACCCTCCAGAACACCCGCAACATCGGGATCATGGCCCACATCGACGCGGGCAAGACGACCACGACCGAGCGCATCCTCTACTACACCGGGCGCACCTACAAGATCGGCGAGGTCCACGACGGCGCCGCCACGATGGATTGGATGGAACAGGAGCAGGAGCGCGGCATCACGATCACCTCGGCCGCCACAACCGCGGAGTGGAAGGGCCACCGCATCAACATCATCGACACCCCCGGCCACGTCGACTTCACCGTCGAGGTCGAGCGCTCGCTGCGCGTGCTCGACGGGGCGATCGCGCTGTTCGACTCGGTCGCCGGCGTCGAGCCCCAGTCGGAGACCGTGTGGCGCCAGGCCGACAAGTACCACGTCCCCCGGATCGCCTACATCAACAAGATGGACCGCATCGGCGCCGACTTCGAGCGCGGCGTGCAGACGATGATCGACCGCCTCGCCGCCCACCCCGTGCCGATCCAGCTGCCGATCGGCGCCGAGGGCGGCTTCGAGGGCGTGGTCGACCTCGTGGCGATGAAGGCGATCGTCTACAAGGACGAGCTCGGCAAGGAGCAGGACGTAATCGAGATCCCCGCCGCGCTCGCCGACGCCGCCGCCGCCGCGCGCGAGCACCTGCTGGAGGAGGTCTCCCACTACGACGACGGCCTGCTCGAGCTGATCCTCGAGGAGGCCGAGATCCCCGAGGAGCGCCTCAAGCAGGCGATCCGCAAGGCGACGCTCTCCACCAAGCTGACGCCCGTGCTGTGCGGCTCGTCCTTCAAGAACAAGGGCGTGCAGCCGCTGCTGGACGCGGTCATCGACTACCTGCCCTCGCCGCTGGACGTGCCCCCGATGACCGGCACCGAACTGGTCAAGGGGCGAGGAGGGCGAGCGCGAGGTCACGCGCAACGCCGACGACTCCGAGCCGTTCATCGGCGCTCGCCTTCAAGATCATGGCCGACCCCTACGTCGGCAAGCTCACCTACTTCCGCGTCTACTCCGGGCGCCTGGAGGCCGGCTCGCGCGTGCTCAACGTCAACAGCGGCCGCACCGAGCGCATCGGGCGCATCCTGATGATGCACGCCAACGAGCGCGAGGAGGTGCCGGAGGTCTACGCCGGCGACATCGCCGCTGCGGTCGGCATCAAGCAGGTGATGACCGGCGACACGCTCGCCGCCCCCGACGCGCCCGGTGCGCCTGGAGACGATCGTGTTCCCCGAGCCCGTCATCAAGGTCGCAGTGGAGCCCAAGACCAAGGTCGACCAGGAGAAGATGTCGATCGCGCTCGGGCGCCTCGCCGAAGAGGACCCCACCTTCCAGGTGCGCACCAACGAAGAGACCGGCCAGATCGAGATCTCCGGGATGGGCGAGCTGCACCTGGAAGTGCTCGTGGACCGCATGAAGCGCGAGTTCGGCGTGGAGGCCAACGTCGGGCGCCCGCAGGTCTCCTACCGCGAGACCGTGCGCGGCACCGCCGAGAAGGTCGAAGGCAAGTTCGTGCGCCAGACCGGCGGCTCGGGCCAGTACGGCGTGGTCTACATCAACCTCGAGCCCGCCCCCGGCGAGGGCTTCGACTTCGTCAACAAGATCAAGGGCGGCGCGATCCCCTCGGAGTTCATTCCCGCCGTCGAGAAGGGCGTCGAGGAGGCGCTCGAGAACGGCGTCAAGGCGGGCTACCCGATGGTGGACGTGCGCGTCACGCTCGTGGACGGCAAGTACCACGAGGTGGACTCCTCGGAGATCGCCTACAAGGTCGCCGGCTCGCTCGCTTTCAAGGAGGCTGCGCGGCGCGCCAAGCCGGTGCTGCTGGAGCCGATCTTTGCGGTGGAGGTGGTAACCCCCGAGGAGTTCATGGGCGAAGTGATGGGCGACCTCTCGCGCCGGCGCGGGCACCTGCACGGCTCAGAGCAGCAGGGGCAACGCGCAGGCGATTCATGCGCTCGTGCCGCTCTCGCGAGATGTTCGGCTACGCCACCGACCTGCGCTCCAACACGCAGGGGCGTGCCACCTACACGATGCAGTTCGAGGGCTACGAGGAGGTCCCCCCCACCATCGCGGAGAAGATCATCGAACAGCGCACGGGGGAGCCGGTCCCGGCCTGAGATGACCGTGAGCGCTTACCCCTCCGGGACCCGTCACCGCGGTCGCTCGTGTGCAGAGCACATTTGCGGGTGGGTGGGATCTCATCTGCCTTGTCTGGCTCGACTCACGGTCCTCTCAGGAGCGAGTGTGGAGCACTCACAACGAAGCACCACAGCACCCAGCAATCACGAAACTCGGTATTTAGATAGATTTCCCCGGTTCGCCCCAGCGGCGGAGCAACACAAGTCGATTCCAGAGGAGCAGAGCAAAGTGGCGAAGGAGAAGTTCGAGCGCGACAAGCCGCACGTCAACGTCGGCACCATCGGTCACATCGACCACGGCAAGACGACGCTGACCGCTGCCATCACCACGGTGTTGGCGGAGAAGGGAGGCGCCGAAGCCCGCAGCTTCGAGGAGATCGACAACGCTCCCGAGGAGAAGGAACGCGGGATCACGATCGCCACCTCGCACGTCGAGTACCAGACCGAGAAGCGCCACTACGCGCACGTGGACTGCCCCGGTCACGCCGACTACGTCAAGAACATGATCACCGGCGCCGCCCAGATGGACGGTGCGATCCTGGTGGTGAGCGCCGCCGACGGCCCGATGCCCCAGACGCGCGAGCACATCCTGCTCGCCCGCCAGGTCGGCGTCCCCTACATCGTGGTGTTCCTCAACAAGGCCGACATGGTCGACGACGAGGAGCTCCTCGAACTGGTCGAGGTCGAGGTCCGCGAGCTGCTCTCCGAGTACGACTTCCCCGGGGACGACATCCCGTTCGTGATCGGCTCGGCGCTGAAGGCGCTGGAAGGCGACGAGACCTACAAGCAGAAGATCCTCGACCTCGCCGACGGCGCTGGACGACTACATCCCCGAGCCGGTGCGCGAGCTCGACAAGCCGTTCCTGATGCCGGTCGAGGATGTCTTCTCGATCACCGGCCGCGGCACCGTCGCGACCGGGCGCATCGAGCAGGGGATCGTCAAAACCGGCGACACCGTGGAAATCGTGGGCGTCCACGACTCCACCTCCACGGTCGTCACGGGCGTCGAGATGTTCCGCAAGATCCTCGACGAGGGCCGCGCCGGCGACAACGTCGGCTGCCTGCTGCGCGGCACCAAGCGCGAGGAGATCGAGCGCGGGCAGGTGCTGTGCAAGCCCGGCTCGATCACGCCGCACACCAAGTTCAAGTCCGAGGTCTACGTGCTCAAGAAGGAGGAGGGCGGTCGCCACACTCCCTTCTTCTCCGGGTACCGGCCGCAGTTCTACTTCCGTACCACCGACGTCACCGGCGTGGCCAAGCTGCCCGAGGGCGTCGAGATGGTGATGCCCGGCGACAACGTCCAGATGGAGATCGAGCTGATCCAGCCGATCGCCATGGACCAGGGCCTGCGCTTTGCGATCCGAGAGGGCGGTCGCACGGTGGGCTCGGGCGTGGTCAGCGAGATCATCGAGTAGCACCCAAGGGGCGTCCGGCCACCGGGGCGCCCCTTTCATTGCCAGACAGATACGACGATGCAGCTCCGCCGCAGCGCGGTGCGATGAAGAACGTACGCAAATCCGCCGAGAAAACTGACGACTTTTCCGAGCAACTTTCCAATGGCACCAGCCACCCAGAACAAGATCCGCATTCGCCTGAAGGCGTACGACACCTCCGCGATCGAGTCGGCCGCGAGGGAGATCGTGGAGACCGCTACCCGCACCGGCGCCACCGTCTCCGGGCCGGTGCCGCTGCCCACGGAGAAGAACGTGTACTGCGTGATTCGGTCTCCCTTCAAGGACAAGGACTCTCGCGAGCACTTCGAGATCCGCACCCACAAGCGTCTGATCGACATCCACCAGCCCACCCCGAAGACCGTCGACTCCCTCCAGCGCCTCGACCACCTGCCCGCAGGCGTCGACATCGAGATCCGCCTCGCCACCTGAGCCCGCTGCCCTCCCCGCCCACCTCAACGACCTCCAGCCCCCTCCGCAACCGACCGCCACGATGCCCGCGATACTCGCCAAGAAGCTCGGCATGACACAGCTCTTCAGGGAGGACGGCTCCGTCGCGCGCGTCACCGTGCTGGAGGCGGGGCCGTGCCCGGTGACCGCGGTGCGCGACCTCGAGCGCGACGGCTACGCGGCCATGCAGCTCGCCTTCGGCGCTGCCCGCGAGAAGCACCTCACCAAAGCCGAGCTCGGCCACCTGCGCAAGGCCGACGCGCCCCCACTGCGCCACCTCGTCGAGTTCCGCGACCCACCGGCTCCGGTCGCCGAGCTGAAGATGGGCGAAAGCGTCACCGTCGGCGCCTTCGAGGTGGGCACCCGCGTGAAGATCTCCGGGGTCTCCAAGGGCAAGGGCTTCCAGGGCACCATCCGCCGCCACAGCTTCAAGAGCGGCCCCAAGTCCCACGGCTCCCACAACGTCCGCGCCCCAGGCTCGATCGGCGCGTCAGCCACGCCCGCGCGGGTGGTCAAAGGTATCCGCGGGCCCGGCCAGATGGGCAACCGCCGCGTCACCCAGCGCGGCCTGGAGGTCATCGCCGTGGACGCCGCCCAGAACCTCCTGCTCGTGCGCGGCTCCGTGCCCGGCCCTCGCGGAGGGGTCGTGGAGGTGCGTGCCGATGGCTGACGCGGCGCTGCACGCCCCCGTGCTGGGGGCGCACCAAGAAGGTCAAGCTCGACGGGGACGCCTTCGCCGCGGGCTTCCACGGCCCGCTCGTGCACCAGAGCGTGCGCGCCGAGCAGGCTGCCCGCCGCCGCGGCACCGCCGCGACAAAGACCCGCGCGATGGTCTCCGGCGGCTCGGCCAAGCCGTGGCGCCAGAAGGGCACCGGCCGCGCCCGCGCCGGCTCCAGCCGCTCGCCGATGTGGACCGGGGGCGGTACCGCGTTCGGGCCCCAGCCGCGCTCCTACACCTTCAAGGTCAACCGCAAGGAGCAGCGCGCCGCGCTGCGCAGCGCGCTCTCCCTGCACGCCGGGCGTGGCTCGCTCGCCGTCATCGATGCCGCTGCCTTCGCGGCGCCCAAGACCAGCCGCGCGCTCGAGCTGCTCGAAGGCTGGGGCGAGCCGCGCCCCACGCTCGTGGCGCTCGCCGCCGAGGAGTCCGACGTGGCGCTCTCCTTCCGCAACCTCGCCCGCGTGTCGGTGCTGACGCACGAGAACGTTGGCGTCGCCGACCTTCTTGGCGCCGCCTCGGTAGTGCTCTCGCAGGCCGCGCTCGACGCGCTCACCGCCCGCGCCGGGGGAGGGAAGGAGGCCTGATGGAGCACTCCCAGGTCATCATCCGTCCCGTGGTCTCGGAGAAGAGCTACGCGCTCTCCGCCGCCGGCCGCTACACCTTCCGCGTGCACCCCGACGCGCACAAGACGCTGATCCGCCAGGCGGTCGAAGCGCTGTTCAACGTGCACGTCGTGGGGGTGCGCACCCAGAGCGTCAAGTCCAAGCCCAAGCGCCGCGTCAACATCAGCGGGGCGCACCCGCACGTGGAAGAAGGCGATCGTGCAGGTCCGCGAGGGCGAGACGATCGCCATCTTCCGTAGCCTCGAGGGCGTCTAGGACCGGAGCCTGCCCACGATGCCCATTCGCAAACCCAAGCCCACCAGCCCCGGCCGGCGCTTCACCTCCTACCCGGACTTCGCCGAGATCACCAAGAGCGAGCCTGAGAAGACGCTCGTCGAAGGGCTTGAAGAAGAGCGGCGGGCGCAACGCCCACGGGCGCAAGACCGCCCGCCACCGCGGCGGCGGCGCCAAGCGCCTGTACCGGCGGATCGACTTCAAGCGCCGCAAGGACGGGGTCCCCGCGAAGGTCGCCGCGATCGAGTACGACCCCAACCGCTCCTCCTACATCGCGCTGCTGCACTACGTCGACGGCGAGAAGCGCTACATCCTCGCCCCCCAGCGGCTGACGGTCGGCATGACCGTCAGCTCCGGCGAGGACGCCGACATCGCCGTCGGCAACTGCCTGCCGCTCGCCCGCATGCCGGTCGGCACCGTGATCCACAACGTCGAGCTGCACCCCGGCCGCGGCGGGCAGATGGCTCGCTCCGCCGGGGCCTCGGTGCAGCTGATGGCCAAGGACGGCGAGATGGCCACCCTGCGCCTGCCCTCCGGGCGAGATGCGCCTCGTGCGCGCCGAGTGCCGCGCCACCGTCGGTACGATCGGCAACTCCGACCACCAGAACGTGAAGGTCGGCAAGGCCGGGCGCAAGCGCCACATGGGCGTGCGCCCCCAGACCCGCGGCGTGGCGATGAACCCCGTCGACCACCCGCACGGCGGCGGCGAGGGCTCCACCACCGCCGGCCGGCACCCCGTCACCCCCTGGGGCGTGCCGACGCTGGGGTATCGCACGCGCAAGAAGAACAAGCCCTCCGACCGCTACATCGTGCGCGGGCCGCCGCCGCGGGAAGGGCAAGAGTCGATGAGCCGCTCCAGCAAGAAGGGGCCGTGGGTGGAAGAGCGGCTGATGAAGCGCATCGAAGCGCTCAACGCGGAGAACCGCAAACAGATGCTCCGCACGTGGTCGCGCACCTCCACGATCTTCCCCGACATGGTCGGCCACACGATCGCGGTGCACGACGGCAAGAAGCACGTGCCCGTGTTTGTCTCCGAGTCGATGGTCGGGCACAAGCTGGGCGAGTTCGCCCCCACGCGCCACTTCCGCGGGCACGCGGGGTCCGGGAAGGTGCGCTGATGAGCTGAGGAGGAGCAGGAGAACGAGGAGGCGGGCGAGGCCGCCGGCGCAGGCCGCGCGAGCGTCGGCTGGTCGGGGAGGCGGCTGCCGAAGAGCCGGCTGCCGAGCAGGAGTCCGCCGCTGAGAAGCCGCCCAGGCCGGAGCCTGCGGCCGAGGCTGCGAAACCGAAACGGCGCCGGCGCAAAGCCGCTGAGGCCGAGGAGCCCGTCGCTGAGGAGCCGGTCTGCCGAGGAGCCAGCCGAGGAGGCAGGCGGAGCCCGCCGCCACGCCCGTGCGGCGCAGAGCCGCGCGGCGCGACGCGCCGCGGTGTCGGCACGGGCGCGCTACGTACGCACCTCCGCGCGCAAGGCGCGGATGGTGTGCGGGCACCTGCGGGGCAAGTCCGTGCAGGAGGCACGCGCTATCCTCGCCTTCACGCCCCGCGACGCGGCGCGCGACTGGAGCAAGCTGCTCGAGTCGGCGGTGGCCAACGCGGAGAACAACCACGAACTGCTCGAGGACGATCTCGTCGTCCGCGAGGCCTACGCCGACGAGGGGCCCACGATCAAGCGCTTCCGGCCGCGCGCCATGGGTAGGGCGACGCCGATCCGCAAGCGCACCAGTCATCTCACGATCACGCTCACCCCGCGGTCGTAGGCGAGTCAGAAGAGGAACGAGAAGAGAGAAGATGGGACAGAAGGTTCATCCCGAGGCCATGCGCGTGGGCTACATCCACGACTGGAAGTCCAACTGGTTCAACGAGCGCCACTTCGCCGAGTACCTCGCGGAGGACATCCGCATCCGCCGGCACATCACCGACCGCCTCGCCCACGCGGGCCTCTCCGACATCACGATCCGCAAGGACGTCCGGCGAACTGGAGGTCAACATCCACACCGCCCGGCCCGGCATCGTGATCGGCAAGTCGGGCACCGAAGTGGACGCCCTGCGGCGCGACCTGCACCGCATGACCCAGCAGCAGATCAAGGTCAACATCCTCGAGATCAAGCGCCCCGAGCTCGACGCCAAGCTCGTCGCGCAGTCGATCGCCGAGCAGCTGCAGAACCGCGTCGCGTTCCGCCGCGCGATGAAGCGCGCACTCACCAGCGCGATGCGCTCCGGCGCCAAGGGCGTCAAGGTGCAGGTCGCCGGGCGCCTCGGCGGCGCGGAGATGGCGCGCACCGAGAGCTACTCCGACGGGCGCGTGCCGCTGCACACGATGCGCGCCGACATCGACTACGGCTTCCACGAGGCCGCCACCACGTTCGGGCGGATCGGCGTGAAGTGCTGGGTCAACAAGGGCGAGATCATGCCCGAGGGCTACACCGGCGCCGACCTCACCGACATGACCGCTCCGCCCCCGCCGAGCGATGGCCGCGACGGCCGCGGTGGCGGACGTGAGGCCGCGAAGGGCGTGGCGGCGGCCGCGGCCGCGGTGGTCCGGGCGGCCCCGGCGATGGCCGCGGTGGTCGTGGGGCGGGTGGGCCCGGATCGCCGGGTGGCGGTCGTGGGCCGGGTGGTCCGGCGGCGGCCGTGGCTCGGGTGGTCCGGGCGGTGGCCGTGGCGGCTTCGGTGGCGGGCGTGGCCCTGGGCGGTCCGGGCGGCGGTCGTGGTCCGGGTGGTCCTGGCGGCGGCCGTGGCTCGGGTGGTCCGGGCGGTGGCCGTGGCGGCTTCGGTGGCGGGCGTGGCCCTGGCGGTCCGGGCGGCGGGCGTGGCCCTGGCGGTCCGGGTGGCGGTCGTGGGCCGGGCGGATCCGGCGGTCGTGGCGGCGGCAGTCCCGAGGTGACCCGCTGATGCTCTCCCCCAAGCGCGTCAAGCACCGCAAGCAGCACCGTGGCCGCCGCGGCGGGATGTCGCGCGGCCAGGTGAAGGTTCAGTTCGGCGAGTACGGCCTGAAGTCGCTCGAGGCGGGGCTGGCTCACCAACCGCCAGATCGAGGCCGCCCGTATCGCGATGACGCGCAAGATCAAGCGTGGCGGCAAGGTGTGGATCAACGTCTTCCCCGACAAGCCCGTCACCAAGAAGCCCGCCGAGACCCGCATGGGCTCCGGCAAGGGCTCCCCCGAGGGCTGGGTCGCCGTGGTCAAGCCCGGGCGCGTGATGTTCGAGCTCGCCGGCGTGCCCGAGCCGCTCGCCCGCGACGCGATCCGCCTCGCCGCGCACAAGCTGCCCGTCAAGTCCAAGTTCGTGATGCGGGAGGAGTGACCATGAAGGCCAAGGAGATGCGCGACATGCCCGACGACGAGCTCGCCGAGCAGATCGCGACGCTGCGCAAGGACCTCTTCGGGCTGCGCTTCGCCAACGCCACGGGGGAGCTGAGAACACCGCCGGGGTGGGCCGCGCCCGGCGCGACCTCGCGCGTGCGCTGACCGTCGCTGCGCGAGCGGGAGCTGGGGATCTGACGACAATGGCCGACGAGCAGGACAACGAGATGAGCGACGAGCAGCAGCCCGAGGAGGCACAGGCCGAGCAGCCCGCGGCGCCGGAGCCCGCGGCTGAGCCGCAGCCGGCGCGGAGCCGACCCCGGAGCCGTGCGCCGGCGATCCGCGCCGGAGGCTGCCAGGCCCAGCAGCCACCGCGCCAGCAGCGCGGCCGCCGGCGCCGGCCGAGCCCGTCGAGCAGCTCCCGCCCAAGGAGCGCCGGCGCAAGGCCCGCTCGACGCACACCGGCAGCGCCCGGCCGTCGCGCACGCCCGAGGAGCGCCAGGCCGAGCGCGAGCCGTGCGCCGCGCCAAGGCGCTCAAGCGCCGGACGCGGACGCCTGCAGGAACGCGTCAAACGCGCCGAGCAGCGCGCCGCGGCTCCGGCGCCGCAGCCGCTCGCCCCCGTGCACCCCCCGCGCGAGGGCGCCCGCCGCGTGCGCCAGGGCGTGGTGGTCTCGGACAAGGCCGACAAAACGATCACCGTGCGCATCGACGTCGCCCGCCGCCACCGACGCTACGAGAAGATCGTGCGCAGCTCCTCCACGCTGCACGCGCACGACGAGAACAACGAGGCGCACGAGGGCGACGTGGTGCGCGTGGTCGAGAGCCGGCCCCTGTCGCGCACCAAGCGGTGGCGGCTGGTGGACGTGTTGGAGCGGGCACGATGATCCAGAACGAGACGCGGCTGCGCGTGGCCGACAACACCGGGGCGCGCGAGATCCTCTGCATCCGCGTCAAGGGCGGCTCGCGCCGCCGGTACGCGCACGTGGGCGACGTGATCACCGCCACCGTCAAGCAGGCCACCCCGCACGGGACCGTCAAAAAGGGCGACGTGGTGACGGCGGTGGTGGTGCGCACCAAGAAGCCCGTTCGGCCGCGAGGACGGCACCTACATCTCCTTCGACGAGAACGCCGCGGTGATCATCGACGAGCAGAACAACCCCCGTGGCACCCGCGTGTTCGGCCCCGTCGCGCGGGAACTGCGCGAGCGCAACTTCATGAAGATCGTGTCCCTCGCCCCGGAGGTGATCTGAGATGGCGCGCGCCGGGCACAGACAGGTGGATCGAGCAAGGGCGGATCGCGGGCAGGGCGGCAAGAGACCGGCGCGAAGCGCGCCGGCGCGAAGCGCTCAAGCGCCGGCGAAGGTCCGCCGGCGCACCTGCGGATCCGCTCGGACGATCGCGTGCAGGTGATCGCGGGCAAGGACCGTGGCAAGAGCGGCCGCGTGCTGCGCGTGGAGCCCGACAAGGAACGCGTGTACGTCGAGGGGCTGAACATGGTCAAGCGCCACACCCGCCCGCAGCAGATGCCGAGCGGGCGCCTTCGGTGGCAGCGGGCGGCACCATCGGGGGCGGCGTGATCGAGCGCGAGGGGCCGATCCACGTCTCCAACGTGATGCTGCTGGACCCCAAAGGCGGCAAGCCCACGCGGGTGGGGGTCGAGCGGGAGAACGGCAAGCCCTACCGCGTCGCCCGGCGCTCGGGCGCGAGGATCGACTGATGAGCGCACAGGCCACCAACGGGTCGCACGCCGGCGGGACGCCAGCCGCACGCCTGAAAGCCCGCTACATGGAGGAGATCCGGCCGCGGCTGATCGAGCGCTTCGGCTACACCTCCTCGATGCAGACGCCGCGGCTCGAGAAGATCACGCTCAACATGGGCGTCGGCGACGCCAAGCAGGACTCCAAGGCGCTGAAGGCCGCCCAGGACCAGCTCGCGACGATCGCCGGCCAGCAGCCGAGCGTGCGCCGCGCGCGCAAGTCGATCGCCGCGTTCAAACTGCGCGAGGGGATGCCGGTGGGGGTGGCCGTGACGCTGCGCGGGGAGCGCTCCTACGAGTTCCTCGACCGGCTGATCTCGATCGCGATCCCCCGCATCCGTGACTTCCGGGGCCTGTACGCCCGCTCCTTCGACGGCCGCGGCAACTACTCGATGGGGGTGCGCGAACAGATCATCTTCCCCGAGATCGACTACGACGCGATCGACCACGTGCGCGGGCTGGACATCACGATCACCACCACGCGCGCGCACGGACGTGGAGGCGTTCGCGCTGCTCGCCGCGCTGGGGATGCCCTTCTCCACCTACGGCGCGGCCCGGCGGAGTTCGCGCGAGGCGCATCGGCGAGAGCGCCGACACCGACGCCGAGGCACAGACAAGCCGACGAGCAAGCACACCGGACACAGCCGAGCACGGAGGGGACTGACTGATGGCCAAGACCTCGCTGCGCGTCAAGCAGGCGCGGACGCCGAAGTACAAGACGCGCGCCTATACTCGCTGCAACCGCTGCGGACGCCCCAAGGCGGTGTACCGCAAGTTCGGGCTCTGCCGCATCTGCCTGCGCGAGCTCGCCCACAACGGCCAGATCCCGGGGATGACCAAGTCCTCGTGGTAGGAGGAGGCGGGCGCAATTGCTTCTTTCGGGACTCTATGTAGGCACGCAAAACAAACACTCCACCCCGACGCTCAACCACCGCCACACAACTCCAAGCCACCCAGACCACCACGACACCAACCACTGACCCATGTCGATGACCGATCCCATAGCCGACTTCCTCACGCGCATTCGCAACGCGATCCACGCCGCCCACGAGACGGTGCAGATCCCCGCGTCCAAGCTCAAGGCGGAGCTCGCGCGGATCCTCACCGAGCAGGGCTACATCGAGAGCTGGTCGCTCGCGCCCGCGCCCGATGGCGGCGCGGGCGAGGTGATCGAGATCCGCCTCAAGTACACCGCCGACCGCCGCTCGGCGATCTCGGGGCTCGAGACGCGTCTCCAGGCCGGGCCAGCGCACCTACGTGCAGGCCGGCGGGCATCCCGAAGGTGCAGGGCGGGATGGGCACCTCGATCGTCTCGACCTCACAGGGCGTGATGACCGGCCACGACGCGCGCGCGGCGGGCGTCGGCGGCGAGGTCCTGGCGCAGGTCTGGTAGGGCGAGAGCAACCACCGTGTCCAGGATCGGAAGACAGCCCATCCCCGTGCCGGCCGGCGTGACCGTGACGATCGAGCCGGAGTCGGTGCGCGTGAGCGGGCCCAAAGGGGAGCTGCACGAGCGCGTGCACCGCGACATGGAGGTCGTCCAGGAGGGCGAGCAGCTGCTCGTCACGCGCCCCACCGACCGCGGCGAACACCGTGCGCTGCACGGCCTCACCCGCACGCTGGTGGCCAACATGGTGCAGGGCGTCACCGCAGGCTACGAGAAGCGCCTGGAGATCCAGGGCGTGGGCTACCGCGCGCAGCTGAAGGGTAAGGACCTGGAGCTCGCCGTCGGCTACTCCCACCCCGTTCCGATCGCGGCGCCCGGAGGGCATCGAGTTCGAGGTGCCCCAGCCCACGAGGATCGTGGTGAGGGGCATCTCCAAGCAGCTCGTGGGGGAGACCGCCGCGATCATCCGCAAGCAGCGCCCGCCGGAGCCGTACAAGGGCAAGGGCATCCGCTACGAGGGCGAGTACGTGGCCCGCAAGGTGGGCAAGAGCGCATGAGCCCGCATGCCGGCGCCGGATCGGCGTCCTCGGTCGCTAGCGTGCCAAGCACGCCACGCTCCCTGCGTCCTTGCCCGGCTTGGCCTGCGAACTCATGTGGGCGTAGTTGGAAGCAGGAGGCGTTGGCGTGACCCTCCTCACCAAGCCCGAGCGCAGGCTCAAACGCCGCCGGCGGGTGCGCGCGAAGATCGCGGGCACTGCCGACGCGGCCGCGGATCTCGGTGTTCCGCTCCAACAAGGGGCTCTCCGCGCAGGCGATCGACGACCTGTCCGGCCGCACGCTCGCGGCGGTCAACTGGTATGAGCCCGAGCTGCGGCACGCTCGCCAAAGGCGAGCGCACCGCCCGCGCCGGCGCGCTGCTCGCCGAGCGCGTCAAAGCGGCGGGCGTCTCCGAAGCGGTGTTCGACCGCGGGGGCTACCTCTACCACGGCCACGTGCGCGCCTTCGCCGAGGCGCTGCGCGAGGCGGGGATCGTCGTCTAGGCTCTCCGCACCAACCCGCGTCTCCCACCAACCCACTCCTCAAGACCAGATCAGACCTCCACTCCACCCCGCCCGCACCGCACTCCCTCCTCGCACCACGCCACACCGCTACCCTCTCGATCACCATGTCCACCATCTCCACAGATCGCTCCGTGAGCGCCGCCGGCCTGGACCTCCAGGAGCGGGTCGTCGAGATCAACCGCGTCGCCAAGGTGGTCAAGGGCGGGCGGCGCTTCTCGTTCACCGCCCTCGTGGTGGTCGGCGACGAACGGGAAGTGGTGGGCGTCGGCTACGGCAAGGCCAACGAGGTGCCGCTCGCGATCCAGAAGGGGGTGGAGCGCGCCAAGAAGGACCTCTTCCGCGTCCCCCGCCACGGCAGCACGATCACCCACCAGACCACCGGGGTCTTCGGCGCGGGCCGCGTGCTGCTCAAGCCCGCGGCCCCCGGTACCGGCGTGATCGCCGGCGGCGGGGTGCGCGCCGTGCTGGAGCTCGCGGGGATCCACGACATCCTCTCCAAGAGCCTCGGCACCCAGAACCCGATCAACCTCGTGAAGGCCACGATCACCGGCCTGCGCGGGCTGCGCACCCCCGAGGAGGTCGCCCGGCTGCGCGGCCTGACGATCAACCAGGTGCTGGGCCTCGCCGAGCAAGCCCGCCGAGGCGGCGCAGGCGTGCAGGAGGCGCCCGCGAGGCGCGAGGCGCCCGCCGGGGAGCCGCGGCCGCCGAGGCGACGCCCCGCCGAGCGCCGTCGCCGAGAGGCCGAGACGGAGACACCGCCGGCGGCAGAGGCCACCGAGGAGGGCGCGGCCTGATGGGCGCACTGACGGTCGTCCAGCGGCGCTCGCGCAACGGCTCCAACAAGCGCCAGCTCGACACGCTGCGCTCGCTGGGGCTGCGCCGGATCGGCCACACTGTGCAGGTCGAGGACTGCCCCCAGGCGCGCGGGATGCTGCACGCGGTGCGCCACCTCGTGGAAGTGGGGAGGAGGGCAAGTGAGCGAGAGCGAGGAGCCCCGCATCGGCCTGCACAGCCTCGCGCCGGCGCCCGGCAGTCGCAGGCCGCGCAAGCGCGTGGGGCGCGGAGAAGGCTCGGGTACCGGCAAGACCGCCGGCCGCGGGCAGAAGGGCTACGGGTCGCGCTCGGGCGCCAAGAGCAGGGCACGGTTCGAGGGCGGGCAGATGCCGATCCACATGCGGATGCGCAAGCTTCAGCGGGCCCGCACATGAAGAAGTCGATGCCGTTCGAGCCGTTCCGCACCCACACGCAGGCGGTCAACATCGGCGACCTCGACGCCCGCTTCGAGGCCGGCGCGGAGGTGACGCTGGAGGCGATGCGCTCCAAGGGCCTCGGGACCCGCAAGGGCGTCCCCGTCAAGGTGCTCGCCAAGGGCGAGCTCGGCAAGGCGCTCACCGTCCACGCCCACGCCTTCAGCGCCAGCGCGCGCGAGCGCATCGAGGCGGCGGGCGGCAGCTGCGTCGTGCTCGACGAGACCGCCGGCTCGTAGAGAACTTTCTGAGAAGACCCGCGCGCGAGGCGCGGTGGCCGTCTAGAATCGGCGGCGGTGCTCTCTACGATCCTCAACGCCTTCCAGGTGCAGGACATCCGGCGCAAGATCGGCTTCACGGCGGCGATGCTGCTGCTTTACCGCTTGGGCTCCCACCTGCCGGTGCCGGGGGTCAACCTGACCGCGGTCAACAACATCCAGAAGCAGCTCGCCGGGATCAACATCCTCGGCCTGCTCAACCTGTTCTCCGGCGGGAGCCTCTCGCGGATCGCGATCTTCGCGCTGGGGATCATGCCGTACATCACGGCCTCGATCATCCTGCAGCTGATGCAGGTGGTGGTGCCGTCGCTGGAGAAGCTCTCCAAGGAAGGCGAAGTGGGCCAGGCACGGATCACGCAGTACACGCGCTACCTGACCGTGGGCCTCGCGTTCGCGCAGTCGATCGGCTACGTCTTCCTGTTCCACTCGCTGCAGACCGAGCACCGGGCGAATCGGTGGTCACGAAGTTCGACTTCCCCCACATCTTTCTGATCGTCGTGTGCCTCACGGCGGGCTGCGTGCTGCTGATGTGGATCGGCGAGTTGATCACCCAGAAAGGGATCAGCAACGGCATCTCGCTGCTGATCTTCGCCTCGATCGTCTCGCGGTTGCCCTCGGGGATCCAGACGTGGTGGACCAGCCAGAACCAGGTCTTCAAGGTGATGATGCCATTCCTCGTGCTGGTGGTGGTGGCGTCGATCGTGTTCGTGATGGAGGGCCAGCGGCGGATCCCGGTGCAGTACGCCAAGCGGGTGATCGGGCGGCGGATGAGCGAGGGCGGCCAGACGTACCTGCCGCTGCGGATCAACATGGCGGGGGTGATCCCGGTGATCTTTGCGGCGAGCATCATGACCCTCCCGCCGACGATCGGGCAGCTCGTCAAAACCCACTGGGGCCAGCAGGTCTCGGACTTCTTCTCGCCGAACGGCTGGCACTACGTCGTGGGCGAGTCGATCTTCATCATCATCTTCACGTACTTCTACACCGCGGTGACGTTCAACCCGGTGGACCAGGCGGACAACCTCAAGAAGTACGGCGGGTTCATCCCCGGCGTGCGCCCGGGGCGGCCGACAGCGGAATTCCTCGACCGCATCCTCGCCCGCCTGACGTTCCCCGGCGCGCTGTTCCTCGCGGCGGTGGCGGCGCTGCCGACGATCCTGTTCGACCGCACCCACGTACAGCTGCAGCTCGGGGGCACCTCGATGCTAATCGTGATCGGGGTGGCGCTGGAAACGATGAAGCAGCTCGAGGCCCAGCTGATGATGCGAAGTTACGAGGGTTTCCTCAAGTAATCCGAGCAGGTAGGCTTCGGGGGTCGTGTCCGAGCTGAACCTGATCCTCCTGGGCCCGCCGGGCGCAGGCAAGGGCACCCAGGCGGACCGTCTGCAGAGCGACTTCGCGCTGGTGCACATCTCGACGGGCGACATGCTGCGCGCGCAGGTGGCGGACGGCACCGAGCTCGGCAGGGAAGCACAGCGGTATATGAAGGCGGGGGAGCTCGTGCCCGACGAGGTGATCGTGGGGATGATCACCGAGCGGATCGGCGTGGACGACGCCCGCGACGGCTTCCTGCTCGATGGCTTTCCGCGCAACGAAGCGCAGGCGCAGGCGCTCGGCCGGGCGCTCGATGGCCTGCAGCGGCGCCTGACCGCGGTGCTGTTGATCGAGGTGCCCGACCAGGAGGTGGTGCGCCGCCTCGGGGGACGCAGGGTGTGCGTCAAGAACCCAAGCCACATCTACCACGTGGAGTTCGACCCCCCCAAGCACGAGGGCATCTGCGACCAGGACGGAGCGCGGCTGACTCAGCGCGAGGACGACCGGGAGGAGACGATCCGTCGCCGCCTGGAGGTCTACCACGCGCAGACGGCTCCGCTGATCGGCTACTACGAGCAGCAGGGACTGCTGCGCCGCTTCGACGGCAGCCGCACCGCGAACGAGGTCCACAACCACATCCGCGCGACGCTCGCGACGCTGCGTCTCGAGGACAAGCTCTAGAGGGGTCGCGCAGTCGGCCCAGGCCGACCCCTCTCTACCCAGTCAGCCAACTAAGCTGGTCTCGTGATCATCAAGAAGACCCCCGCGGAGATCGAGAAGATGGCGGCAGCGGGCGCGGTGCTCGTGCAGACCCTCCAGCTGCTGGAGGGCAAGATCCGCCCGGGCGTGCGCACCGAGGAGCTGGACGCAGCCGCCGAGCGCTTCATCCGCTCCCACGGGGCGACCCCCACGTTCAAGGGCTTCCGCGGCTTCCCGGGCTCGATCTGCGCCTCCCCCAACGCGATAGTGGTGCACGGCATCCCCGGGCGCTACCGGCTGGAGCGCGGGGACACAATCTCGGTCGACGTCGGCGTGACGCTCGACGGGTGGGTGGCGGACGCGGCGCGCACGTTCGCGGTCGGGGAGGTGGGCCCCCGCGAGGAGAACCTCCTGCGCGCCACCCGCGAGGCGCTGTTCGCCGGCGTGGAGCAGTGCCGGGCGGGCAACCGCGTGGGCGACGTCTCGCACGCGATCGAGCTGGTGGCCGAGGCCGCGGGGCTGTCGGTGGTGCGCTCGCTCGTGGGCCACGGGGTGGGGCGCAGCATGCACGAGGACCCGCAGGTTCCCAACTACGGCCGGCCGGGCAAGGGCCCGCTGCTGGAGGAGGGGATGGTGCTCGCGATCGAGCCGATGACCACCGCGGGGCGCCCCGCGGTGCGAGTGGGGGGTGACGGGTGGGCGATCTTCTCTCAAGACGACTCCCCTGCGGCCCACTTCGAGTTCACGGTCGCGGTCACCGCCGACGGGCCGCGGGTACTCACGCCGTGGCACCTCCAGGAGGGCGCCGGAGAGCAGCACGCGAACGGGGCCGCCGCCACGACCGCCGAGCCGGTCGCCGAAGGGGTTGCGGGCGCGAGCTGACGGGCGCCGCGGCTGGCCGGGGGGCGAGACGTTCCGCTACGGAGCAGGCCCCGTCGGCCCGTAAGTGCTACCATCGAGCGTCCGTCCGCAGGCGAAGGCGTTTCGTGCTGCGAGCGTAACCTCGACTAGGTAGCGGCGGCCGTCCCGGCAGCCAGAGCCCGGTCGGCGGACCTAGAGGGTGGCGCAGTCGGCCGAAGGCCGGCGAGCCGGGCTCCTCTTCTCAGTCAAAGGAAGGGATCATGAAGGTACGACCGTCGGTCAAGCCGATGTGCGAAAAATGCAAGGTCATCCGCCGCCACGGGGCGGTGCTGGTGATCTGCCAGAACAAGCGTCACAAGCAGAGGCAGGGCTAGGCAGTGGCACGCATCGCCGGGGTCAACCTGCCCCTCAACAAGCGCTCGGAGATCGGCCTGACGTACATCTTCGGCATCGGGCGCTCGACCGCCAACAAGCTGCTCGCCGAGGTGGGGGTCAGCCCCGACACCTACGTGCGTGACCTGACCGAGGACGAGGTGTCGCGCCTGCGCGACGCGATCGACACCGACCTCACCGTCGAGGGCGACCTGCGGCGGGAGCGCTCCCAGGACATCAAGCGCCTGCAGGAGATCGCCTGCTACCGCGGCCTGCGCCACCGCCGCGGCCTGCCGGTGAGGGGCCAGAAGACGAAGACCAACGCGCGCACTCGCAAGGGCCCCAAGCGCATGCAGGTCGCGGGCAAGAAGAAAGCCGGTAAGAAGTAATGGCGGCCCCCAAGCGCGCGCGCGGCAAACGCAAGCCCAAGAAGAACATCCCCGTGGGACAGGCCCACATCAAGACGTCGTTCAACAACACGATCGTCTCGCTCACCGACGTGCAGGGCAACGTGATCGCGTGGGAGTCCGCGGGCGGCGCCGGCTTCAAGGGCTCGCGCAAGTCCACGCCCTTCGCCGCCCAGGTGACCGCCGACGCGGCGGCGCGCAAGGGCCTCGAGCAGGGACTGCAGAAGGTCGAGGTCTACGTCAAGGGCCCAGGCTCGGGCCGCGAGACCGCGATCCGCTCGCTGTCCGCCGCGGGCCTCGAAGTGACGGGCGTCAAGGACGTGACCCCGCAGGCGCACAATGGGTGCCGCCCCCGCAAGCGGCGGAGGGTCTGAGATGGCCGTGAGCACTTACCCCTCCGGGACCCGTCACCGCGGTCGCTCGCGTGCTGAGCACGCCATGCTCCCTGCGTCCTTGTCTGGCTTGACTCACGACCATCTCAGAGGGGTTGGCTAGTGGCGCGCGACACCAGCCCCCAGTGCAAGCAGTGCCGCCGCGAGGGACAGAAGCTGTTCCTCAAGGGCGAGCGGTGCCTGACCGACAAATGCGGCGTCGAGCGGCGCTCCTACCCGCCGGGCGAGCACGGCCGCGGCCGCCAGAAACAGAGCGAGTACCGCCTGCAGCTGCGCGAGAAGCAGAAGGCGCGCCGGTACTACGGGGTGCTGGAGAAGCAGTTCCACGGCTACTACGAGAAGGCCTCCCGCCAGCCGGGGATCACCGGCGAGAACCTGCTGGCGCTGCTGGAGTGCCGCCTGGACAACGTGCTCGTGCGCCTCGGCTTCGCCGCCTCGCGACGCCAGGCGCGCCAGCTGATCCGCCACGGCCACTGGACGGTCAACGGGCGGCGCGTGAACATCCCCAGCTACCAGGTGCGCCCGGGCGAGGTGATCGCGATCAAGGCCGAGCACCCCGCCACGCAGGTGGTGCAGGGACGCGACCGAGCTCACCGGGCAGATCCCGGCGTGGCTGCAGGCCGATCACGAGTCGCTCACCGCGAAGGTGCTGCGCCGGCCGGAGCGGCGCGAGGTGGCGGCGCCGGTGCAGGAGCAGCTCATCGTCGAGCTGTACTCGAAGTAAGGGCTCGTGCCGCACACGGGCCTGGAGAGCTTAAGCCGGCATCCCCCCGCTTGCGCGGCGGCGGTGCCATGGAGCCGGTGTCCAACGGACACCAGCCCAAGAGGGTGGCGCAGCCGGCCGGAGGCCGGCGAGCCGGGCCCCTCTTCAACTAGTCATCCACAACGACGAGGACTCTGATGCTCGACTTCCAAATTCCCCGCATCACCAGCGAGTCGGTGGAGCAGAACCGCGGCACGTTCACGATCGAGCCGCTCGACCGCGGGTTCGGGTACACCTTCGGGAACTCCCTGCGCCGCGTGCTGCTCTCCTCCCTGGCGGGCGCCGCCGTCACGAGCGTACGCATCGAGGGGGTGGCCCACGAGTTCTCCACCATCCCCGGCGTCAAGGAGGACGTGACCGACATCGTGCTCAACCTCAAGGGCGTTGTCTGCCGGATGCACTCCGACGCTACCGAGGTCGAGGCGCCACTGGTGGTCAGCGGCCCCGGGGAGATCACAGCCAAGGACATCGACCTGCCCGCGGGCGTGGAGATCCTCAACCCCGACGTCCACGTCGCGACGCTGGAGAAAAAGACGAAGCTCGAGCTGTACATGACGATCGGCCGCGGCCGCGGGTACCGCCCCGCGGAGGAGAACAAGTCGCCCGACCAGCCGATCGGTGTGATTCCGATCGACTCGATCTTCTCCCCCGTGCGGCGCGTGGCGTACGCGGTGGAGCAGGCCCGCGTGGGCCAGAAGACCGACTTCGACAAGCTGACCCTCGACATCGAGACCGACGGCTCGATCGAGCCCCAGGCGGCGCTGCGCGAGGCCGCGGAGCTGCTGATCAGCCAGCTGGCGATCTTCACCGACGCCGACCGCATCCAGGAGCTGCGCGCGTCCCCCGGCGGCCAGCTCGACGGCCACGGCCTCGCGGTCGGCGGGCCCGGGGGCGCCCAGGCAGCGCTGCAGGGCGAGGAGTGGAGCATCCTGATCGAGGAGCTCGAGCTCGGGGTGCGCTCCTACAACTGCCTCAAGCGCGCGGGCATCCAGACCGTGGGGGACCTCATCTCCAAGTCCGAGGCCGAGCTCAACGCGATCCCCAACTTCGGCAAGAAGTCGATCGACGAGGTGATCGAGACGCTCGAAGGGCGCGGCCTGCAACTCCGCCAGGACGAGGAGCGCGCGGTCTGAGCCGAGCGGCGCGCGGCAGGTCGGTAAAGCGGCCGCAGTTCGCCTAGACTCCCCAAGCCCCCATGCGACACCAGAAGACCCGCAACAAGCTGAGCCGCGACTCCGCGCACCGCAAGGCGCTGCTGATGAACCTCACTAAGGAGGTGCTCGAGCACGAGCGCATCAAGACCACCGAAGCGAAGGCCAAGGCGGTAAAGCCGGAGATCGAGAAACTGATCACGCTCGCCAAGCGCGACGACCTGCACAACCGCCGCCAGGCACTCTCGGCGCTCGCGCAGGACAAGTTCGCGGTGCACCGCCTGTTCGTCGACGTCGCCCCCCGGTACGCCGAGCGGCCGGGCGGGTACACCCGCATCCTCAAACTCGGCCCGCGCCGCTCCGACGCGACCGAGATGGTCTTTCTCGAGCTGGTCTGAGCACCCTGGCGGGGCTCGAAGTTCGCAGCGGGGAGCGAGAGGGAGGATCTTTGGGGATCGTCCGCGCGGCGGGGTGTGGCAACCACGCGCACGCGCGCTGGGCCTCCGTGCCCAGCGTCCTCGCGTCCGCGCCGGGACCGCGCGAGCTCAAGGCGCCGGGTGGTCGGTCTGCCTGTGCCAGGAGCAGGCCAGCTCGGCCCCGGACTCCCCGCCCCCGCGAGGCGGCCCCGGGGGTGCAACCATGCGCGGCGTGCGCACCAAGCTCACCCTCGAGTACGACGGGGACGACTTCGCCGGGTGGGCCCGGCAACCCGGGCTGCGCTCGGTGCAGGAGGAGGTGGAGCGAGCGCTGCGCACGGTCCTCGGCGAGCGCGGGGCCGACGGTGAGACGCTCGCGGTGAGCGTCGCGGGGCGCACCGACCGGGGGGTGCACGCGTGGGGGCAGGTCGCCTCCTACGCCCACGAGGCCGTGGACCCTGGGCGGCTCAACACGCTGCTGCCCCCCGACGTCGCCGTGCTCGCGTCCGAACCTGCCTCCGCCGGCTTCGACGCGCGCCGTGACGCCCGCAGCCGCACGTACTGCTACCGCGTGCTCGCACGCCGCCCGCGCGGGGTCTTCACGCGCGCGGCACGCGCTGTGGTGGCCGCACCCGGTCGATCGCGAGGTGCTGGCCGAGTGTGCCCGTGCGCTGGTGGGCATGCACGACTTCACCGCGTTCACCCCGACCGAGACCGAGCACACGCGCTTCGAGCGCGAGTGCTGCGCGCGGAGTGGCACGCCGAGGGCGAACTGCTCTGAGCTGTGGGTCGAGGCGGACACGTTCATGCGCCACATGAACCGCGTGCTCGTCGGCACGATGCTGGAGGTCGCCGGCGGACGGCGCACGGTCGAGGACTTCACGCGCCTGCTGGAGGGCCGTCCCCGCCGCGAGGCCGGGCCGACCGCTCCCGCGCACGGTCTCGCGCTCGCGTCGGTCGCTTACGTGTGAGTCGCGCACGGTCTCGCGCTCGCCCGGGTGAGTCGCGCATGGACTCGCGCTTGCCCGTCGCTTACGGGTAGGCCACACGGCCCATCGGGGGCGCGCCCTATGCTGGGGCAGTGCTCAACGTGCTGCTCACCAACGACGACGGGATCGGGGCCGAAGGGCTGCTCGCGATGCGGGCTGCGCTCGTCGTGCTGCCCGACGTGCGCCTCGCGGTGATCGCCCCCGACGGCAACCGCTCGGCGATGGCCCGCTCGATCACCACCCGCCGGCCGCTGTGGGTCGAAGAGGTGCCCTTCCCCGACGGCACCGTGGGGTACGCGACCGACGGCACCCCCGTGGACTGCGTGCGCCTGGCGAGCCTCGGGGTTGCGGAGGGCTTCGCGGCCGACGTCGTCGTGTCCGGCATCAACCACGGCGCCAACCTCGGCGACGACATCACCTACTCGGGGACCGTCGCCGCGGCGCTGGAGGGTGTCGTGCTCGGGCTGCCCTCCATCGCCGTCTCCCAGCAGTCCGGCGCGCGCGCGCTGGACTACCGCTTCCACGGGGGCTTCGACTTCGACGTCGCCGCGGGCTTCGTCGCACGGCTGGTCGAGCGCCTGGAGGTCGCTGCCGCTGCCCGCCTCCACGCTGCTCAACGTCAACGTCCCCGCGGGCCCACCCACCGGCGTCGAGGTGACGCGGCTCGGCAAGCGCATCTACCGCGACGAGCTGCAGCTCGAGCGCGAGGAGACCGGGCCCCCCGCGCGCCGGCGGTACTGGATCTACGGCGACGACCCCGGCTTCCACGACGAACCCGGCACCGACCTCGCCGCGGTCGCCGCCGGGCGCATCGCCGTCACCCCGATGCACTTCGACCTCACCGACCTGCCCCGGCATGGAGGCGCTGAGCAGCTTCGACCTGCACGGCCTGCTCGCCTCCGCCGAGGTGGAGGCCGGCTGAGGTGGCGGAGGGCCGGAGTCCACAGCGAGACCGCGGGGCACGGAAGCCCCGCGCGCCCACGCCCGGTGCGGTGCCCACCCGCGCGGACGATCCCCCCCCCACAACCGACGACCCCGCCGCGCGTGCGGCCGTCCTGCGGCGCCAGGTCGAGTACCACTCGCACCGCTACTACGTGCTCGACGACCCGGTCGTCGGGGACGACGCCTACGACGCGCTGTTCGACGAGCTGCGCCGCGCTGGAGGACGCGCACCCCGAGCTGCGCACCCCGACTCGCCCACGCAGCGCGTGGGGGGCGCCCCGGTCGGCCGGTTGGAGAAGGTCGCGCACCTGGAGCCCATGCTGTCGCTCTCCAACGCGCGCTCGGAGGACGAGCTGCGCGCGTGGGTCGAGCGGATGCGCAACCACCTCGCGCGCGAAGGGGCGACTCAGCCGCGCTTCTCCTACGTGGTCGAGCCGAAGGTCGACGGCCTGGCGATCTCGCTTGTCTACCGCGACGGGGTGCTCGAGCGCGGCGCCACCCGCGGGGACGGGGAGGTGGGCGAGGACATCACCCACAACCTGCGCACCATCCGCGCGATCCCGCTGCACGTCGAGGACGCGCCGCCGCTGTTGGAGGTCCGGGGCGAGCTGTACATGTCGCTGCACGACTTCACCGCACTCAACGAGCGCCGCGCCGAGCAGGGCCTCTCGACGTTCATGAACCCCCGCAACTCCGCGGCCGGCACCGTGCGCCAGCTCGACCCCGCGCTCGCCGCCGAACGGCCCCTGTCGATCTGGTGCTACCAGGTGGGGGTCACCGAGGGGCTCTCCTTTCACTCCCACTGGGAGGCACTGGAGTGGCTGCGCGCGCACGGGTTCCGCGTCAACCGCGACGTGCAGCTGCTGCGCGCCGAGGACGACGTCATCGCCCAGTGTCTCGCCTGGCAGTCGCCGCCGGGGCGAGCTCGACTTCGAGATCGACGGCGTCGTCGTCAAGGTCTCCGACCTCGCCCTCCAGCGGCGCCTGGGCTCCGTCGGGCGCGACCCGCGGTGGGCCGTCGCCTGGAAGTTTCCCCCCACCACCGCCGTCACGCGCCTGGAGCACGTCCGGTGGAACGTCGGCAAGTTCGGCGACCTACGGCCCTACGCGATGCTCGCCCCGGTCTCCGTCGGCGGCGTCACGATCAAGCTCGCCACGCTGCACAACGAGGAGGACCTGCGTCGCAAGGACCTGCGCGAGGGCGAGGACGTGATCGTGCTGCGCGCCGGGGACGTGATCCCGCAGGTGATCTCCCCCGCGCCGCACGTGGTCGAGCACAAGGGGCGCCCCCCCCGGCCCCGGCCCGCCCGCCCGCTGCCCCTTCTGCGACACGCCGACCGTCAAGCCGCGCGACTCGGTCTTCACCACGTGTCCCAACCGCGACTGCCCCGAGCGCGCGTGGCAGCTGCTCAAGCACTTCGTCTCGCGCGGCGCCATGGACATCGAGGGGCTCGGCGAGAAGCAGGTGCGGCTGCTGCAGCGCGAGGGGCTCGTGCGGGTGCCCGGGGACTTCTACCGGCTGGGCGCCCACCGCGAGCGGTTGCTGGAGCTGGAGGGCTTCGCCGAGGTCTCGCTGCGCAACCTCCTCGCCGCGATCGAGGACTCGCGGCAGCGGCCCTTCCCGCGGGTGCTCTTCGGCGCTCGGCATCGAGGAGGTGGGGGAGGTCACGGGCCGCAACCTCGCGCAGCGCTTCCGCGACGTCGACGCGCTGCTGGGAGCCACCGTCGAGCAGCTCGCCGAGACCCCCGGCGTCGGCGAGAAGATGGCCCGCTCGATCCGCGCCCAACTGGACGACCCCCACATGCGCGAGGTGATCGCCGACCTGCGCCTGCTCGGCCTGCGTTTCGCCGAAGCGGGCCTGCCGCCGTCGGAGGGCCCCTTCGCGGGCCTGACGCTGGTGCTGACCGGCACGCTGCCCACGTGGACCCGCGAGTACGCCACCGAGCGCATCCTCGCCGCCGGCGGGCGCGTCACCAGCGCGGTTTCCAAGAAGACCCACTACCTCGTCGCCGGCGAGTCCGCAGGCTCCAAGCTTGAGAAGGCCCGACGCCTGCAGGTCCCCGTGCTCGACGAGGCCGGGCTGCAGCGGCTGCTCGACGAGCCTGTAGGCCCTCCTTGACGGCCGACAGCTTTCGAGCCCGGCTCACTCGTCGCACGCACCCTCACGTCACCACGTGGCGTGACTGATGGCGGTGTCTTTGCTCGTGCGCAGGAGGCGTGGTGGGCTACTTCTTGCCGCCCAGCAGCCCGCCGCGTTTCTCGGGGATCGCGAAGCCGGGCGGCGCAGTCACCGGGAGTTGCGCCGGTGGCCGGGGTTTCGGTGGGGCCTGGGCCGGCGCGGATTGGGGAACCTTGGTGGCCACGGTCTCAGCTTAGCCGATAAGGCTGAGAGTCCATAGGATGACCTCGATTGCGAGCAACGCGCAGCTCACGGCCAGGTAGTCCGAGAGCCCGGCGATCTTGTCACGGTTGGCGTTTAGATAGGGCCCAATCCAGATGCCGGCGGTGCGGTAGGCCTCGGCAACATCGGACACCCCGCGATGGTCGCTCTCGGCCAGCAGGGTCTCGCCACGGAAAGCGAAAACAAACTTGTGTGGCAGCAAGACCCAGATGGCGCTACCAACACATAAGACGAAGGCGACCATCGCCAGCACGCCCCACACGCCGAGTGATCCGTGACTGGTCTTGGCGCCGAAGAACGAGCCGGCGATAGAGGCTGCCGCGAGTACGGTCCCAGCGCGCGCCCTCAGGCCCGCGAGCGCGCGCTCCTGCTCAGCCAGCGAGCCGACGGTCAACTCGAAGCTGAGCTGCTCGATCGATTCAGCCATACCACAGGTTCTATCGACCGCCGGGGACGGTACGCGCGCTCACGCGCCAGCGAGCTGCGTTCAGTAGTCCGCCAACGTGATCGCCATGTTGTCCTGCAGCGTGTGCGCCGCCGTGAGTTCGAGGCCGTCGGTGAAGAACGCGAACGCGAGCTCGTCCCCGCCGGAGGCCGTGCAGTAGCCCACCAGGTTGGAGACCCCGGTGAGGGTGCCCGTCTTGCCCTCGCAGCGGCCCTCCGCGGCGGTGCCCCGCATCCGTTCGGAGAGCGTCCCCGTGCGCCCCGCCACGGCCAGGTCCCCGCGCAGGACTGTTCCCAGCGGGGTGTGCGCGAGCTCGTCGAGCAGGGTCACCACTTCGTAGGGTGACGTCTGGTCTTCGGGCGAGAGCCCCGAGCCGTCGAGCACCTGCGGGTGCAGGCCGAGCTCCGCGATCGTTTCGCGCACCACGTGCGCCCCCGCCGCGGTGGTGCCCGCGCCCCCGAAGCGCGCGCCCAGGCCCTTCAGCAGCGTCTCCGCGAAGAAGTTGTCCGACGGCGGCAGCGTCTCGCCGAGCAGCTGTGTGATCGTCGGCGAGCGCACCGCCGCGAGCTGCTGCGCCCCCGGGGGGGTCGTGGCCGCGCCACCTGCTCCCACCGCTACGCCCGCCGCGCGCAGCGCCGCCCGCAGCCGTCGCGCCGCGTACGCGGCCGGCGCGTGGGGGCCGCGTTCGGAGCCGGTTTCCCCGCGGTTGAACGCCAGCGCGCTCAGGGTCCCTTCGAGGTAGGGGTCCCACGCGTAGCCGCTCGAGGGCTCCCCGCGCAGGGAGTCGAAGTAGGACTCGTCTCCCTCCACGGTCCCCGTGACACGGTGGATGCCGTCCGTGTGCGCCAGCTGTTCGGCGAGCGTCGTCACCGCCGTGCCCACGCCCCCGTAGTGGCTGCGGATGAACGACTGCGTCCCGAACGTCGGGTCGCCGCCGCCGCGCAGGTACAGGTTGCCCTCCCACACGCCCCCCGCGGCGAGGTGGCCGATGCCGAGCACCGTGGTTTCCAGCTGCGCCGTCGGCCCCATCCGCTCCAGCGCGGTGGTCGCGGTGTAGAGCTTCTCCACCGACGCTGGCGCCCGCTGGTCCTGCGCGCGCTCGGCGAACAGCGGCTGTGCCGGTCGTCATGTCGTACACGTAGCCACCCGACAGCCCCCCCGCGAGTCCAGCTCGTGCGCCATGTGCTCCTGCAGCGCCGCCGTGGCGTCCGCTGCGGCGCGGGTGGCGCGCGGGGCGGGGTGCGGCTGCGCGGCGGCCCTCGCGCGATCGCCCGCCAGGGAGTCGAGGCGGGGGGTAGCCGGGGAGCGCAGGCGGGGCACGGTCGCCGAGGCGGTCGTGCCCGGCGCAAGTCCCCACGCGGCGAAGAGCGCGCAGAGCACGATCGGGAGCGGTGCGAGCAGGCGCCGGGGCACGCAGCCCTACAATAAAGCGTGGTATGGGGCGCGTTGTCAAGTTGCAGGAGAAGTCTCGCCGCCGCCGACCCTCCAAGACCGCGCTGGTGCTCGGCGGCGGGGGCTTCACCGGCGGGGTGTACGAGATCGGGGCGCTGCGCGCGCTCGACCTGCTGGCGGTCAACTCCACCGTCAACGACTTCGACATCTACGTCGGCACCTCCGCGGGGGCGTTCATCGCGGCGCTCTGCGCCAACGGCGTGACCCCCGAGGAGATGATGCGCGTCGCCGCCAGCGAGGAGCCCCAGCCCTTCCGCGACATCGACCTCCGCGATCTGCTGCGCCTCAACCTCGCCGAGCTCGCGCGCCGGGGGGTGCAGCTGCCGCTGCACCTCGCCGGCGATCGCCCGGCAGCTGATCACCCACCCGCGGCAGATGTCGGTGCTGGACCTCGTGCTGGAGCTCGCCCAGGCGCTGCCCTCCGGGCTGTACACCGGCGCCGGCATCGAGGGCTACCTGCACCGGGTCCTCGGCGAGCCCGGCCGCACCGACGACTTCCGCGAGCTGCGCGCGCGGCAGAGAGCTGTACATCACCGCCACCGACCTCGACACCTGCGAGCGGGTGGTGTTCGGCGCCGAGGGCTTCGAGCACGTTCCCATCTCCACCGCCGTGCGCGCCTCGGGGGCGCTGCCGATGGTGTACGCACCCGTGCGGCTCGAAGGCCGCGAGCTCGTGGACGGGGGCATCACCTCCACCACCAACCTCGACATCGCCGTCGAGGCGGGGGCTCAGCTCGTGGTCGTGATCAACCCCGTGGTGCCGTTCGTCAACGACTTCGCCACCGACGTGCGCACGCTGCGCGGGCGCCGGCCCCGGCGCGTCTCGGACATGGGCTTTCCCCAGATCGGCTACCAGGCGTTCAAGCTGCTCGCCCACCAGCGGCTGCACGAGATCGCCCCGACCTGGGAGGAGCGCTACCCCGGGGTGGACATCGTGCTGATCGAGCCCGACCCCACCGACGAGCTGATGTTCCAGACCTCGATCATGAACTTCGCCTCGCGCATCGCGATCGCCCGCCACGGCTTCCAGTCGGTCGCCTACGCACCTCGCGGGCGAATACGAGCGCTACCGCGAAGTCTCCGAGCGCCACGGGCTCGAGATCTCCCCCGAGCGGCTGCGCACCGTGGTCGAGCACTTCGAGGCCGCCGAGCCCGACCACGACGTGTCCGCGTGGCGGCGGATCCTTGAGGAGACCACCGGGGCGCTGCTGCGTCAGTCCGAGTCAGCGGGCGCCTGAGGCCGTCCGTAGGCCCGGGGACCTGCGCGCCTATCTGGTCGGCGTCCTTGCGGGGGGCGTGGCCCGGACTAAACCGCGTCTGGCTCTGTCTCGCGCTCGCTCTCTGAGTTGCTCTCAGGCTCGGGCTGCGAGTTGCCATCGGACGGCGAGTCGCCCTCGCCCTCGGGCTGCGCGAGGGTGCCGTCGATCGCCGTCAGCACACGGTCCGAGGCGGCGGCGTTGCGCAGGCGATGCGCACGTGCCGCGGCTCGCCCAGCGCGTCTCCCGCGGCGACCAGCACGCCCGCTCGCTCCAGCCGCGTGGCGAGCTCGCCCGCCGTCGAGGGTGGGGTGGGCGACCCACAGGAAGTTGGCCTGGCTGTCGGTCGACCTCGAAGCCGCGCTCGCGCAGGGCGGCGGTGAGCCGCGGATGCGCTCCACCGCAGACGCGCTGCACGTGGCGCGTCGAGCAGCTTCGGCGCCGGAGCGCAGCGCCTCCAGCGCCCCCGCCTGCGAGAGCTCGCTGACCCCGAGGTCGGGCTCCAGCTCCGCGAGCAGCTCCTCCGAGCCGGGGCCCCCCACCGCGTAGCCGATCGCGCAGCCCCGCCAGGCCCCACGCCTTGGAGAAGCTGCGGAACACCAGCAGGCGCGGGTACTCCTCCAGCAGCGCGAGCGACGCGTCGGTCGGCTGGGCGTCGGCGAAGTCGACGAGCGCCTCGTCCAGCAGCACCGCGACCCCCTCCGGCAGGCCCTCCAGCAGCCGCTCCAGCTCCGCGACCGCGAGCAGCTCTCCGGTCGGGTCGTTGGGGCTGGCGAGCGCCACCACGCGCGTGTTGTGCTCGGGGGCGGCCGCCAGCAGCGCGTCCACCAGCGGCGTCCTCCCCGCCGCCGACCGGCACCGCGCGGCCGTGCGCGCGGCGGGCCATGATCGGGAACAGCGGGTAGGAGGGCCACGAGGTGAGCAGCTCCTGGCCGGGCTCCATCAAGCGCGCGCGTGGCGGCGCTCAGCAGCTGGGCGGCGCCGTTGCCGACGATCAGGCGCTCCGCGGGTGACGTCGTGGCGCTCGGCCAGCTCGCTGCGCAGCTCGCGAGCCGCGCAGGTGGGGGTAGCGCTGCAGCCCCGCCGCGCGCTGTGAACGTGATCGCGTTGACGATGTTCGGCGTGCGGCAGTTCCGGCCACGTCGTCTGCGAGAGGTCGAGCGTGGTGACGCGCGTGAGCGCCTTGCGCCTGCGCTCCGCCGCCTCCTCGCGCAGCTCGCGGTTGACCTCCTCCTCGGGGACGCCTTCGAACTGGCGGTAGTAGTCGAGCAGGCCCATGGTCGGCGGCTCCGGCTAGCTGGGTCATCACGCGAGGCGGGAGGCCTACCGCGTCCACTGGCTCACAGGCCGCTGCCGGAGGGGGTGACCATGTGGCCGGTGCCGTTGAACAGCACGAACCAGACCGCGAACAGCCGCCGCGCAGATCGCGGCGGTGATCGCGAACACGCGGCCGAGGGCCCCGCTGCGCTGGTCGATGCCGGCGGCGCGCCGCACGAGGATCCACGCCTCGTCGAGGTTGCGCATGATCTTCAACGCCCCGAACAGCAGCACGAACAACGCCACGAACGCCGACCAGGATGCCGAGGCTGACGCTGCCGGAGAGGTAGTCGACCTGCGCGCCGATCCACAGGCACGCGATCGGGATCGGCCCCCAGCAGCAGCAGGCTGAGCACGGTCATGCCCGCCAACATCGCGTCGGCGAGGTGCCTGTCGATCCGCTGGCGGGCGCGCTGCCGCGCTGGGGCAGCCTGCGGAAGTGGACCGGGGCTGTGCCTGGCCGCCTGCCGACGAACAGGCCGCCGTGTATCGCTGGGATCGCTACGCATATATCACCACGTACCCATGTGTGTTATATCACTAGCACTCTGTGTGGCGTGGCTGGATCGCGGTGCCATCTCGTATACAGCCTATCGGCCTGCGTACAGCGAATCGAGCATCTCGGCGTACTTTTCCTCAACCACGTCGCGCTTGACCTTCAGCGTCGGCGTCAGCTCGCCGCCCGCCTGCGAGAGGTCGCGCTCGAGGATCGCGAACTTCTTGACCTGCTCCACCTGGGCGTAGCGGGCGTTGACGCGCTCCACCTCGCGCTCCGATCAGCTCGCGGATCGCGGGCTCGCGCGCGAGCGCAGCGGGCTCCTCGGGCAGGCCGTGCTCGCGGGCGTAGCCGGCGACCTCTTCCTCGTCGAGGGTGATCAGCACCACCGGGTAGGGGCGCCGGTCGCCGTGCATCACCGCCTGGGAGATCCACCGGCACTGCTTGAGGTCGTTCTCGATGTTGGCGGGCGTCAGGTTCTTGCCCCCGGCGGTGATGATGATGTCCTTCTTGCGCCCCGTGATCGAGAGGTAGCCGTCCTCGTCGAGCGAGCCGAGGTCGCCGGTGTGCAGCCAGCCGTCCTCGACCGCGCCGAAGCGAGGCGTCGGCGTTGTGGTGGTAGCCCTGGAAGATGTTGGCGCCCTTGATCAGGATCTCGCCGTCCTCGGCGATCCGCAGCTGCACGCCCGGCAGCGCGCGGCCCACGGTGCCGAAGCGGTGGTCCTCGATCGTGGAGACGGTGGCGATCGTGGAGGTCTCGGTCATCCCGTACCCCTCCAGCACCGGCACGCCGCAGGCCCAGAAGAACTTGAGGATCTCGCGGTGCGATCGGCGCGGCGCCCGTGGCGGCCTGGCGCATGTGCCCGCCGAAGATCGAGCGCACGTTTTTGAAGAGCCCCTCCTCGGCCTCCTCGAAGGGCCCGCGCAACTCCTCGGGGATCGGTTCCTCGCGCGCGAGCAGGTCGCGTACCTGCGCGCCGAGCTTCGAGCGCCGCCTCGGTCTTCGGCGCGTTCCTCGCGGCGGCTGCGCCTCGATCGCCCCGTGGGCGAGCGTGTAGATCTTCTCGAAGATCCGCGGCACCGAGGGCAGGAAGGTCGGCTGCACCTCCTGCAGCTCGCTGACGATCTGCTTGACGTCGCCCCCGAAGTAGGCGATCGTGGAGCCCCGGTCGAACGCCCCCAGCTGGATCAGCAGCGCGAACGCGTGCGCGAGGGGGAGGAACAGGTAGGAGACCTCGTCGTCGCGGATCTGCCCCACCACGCGCACCATGTCCACCGTGTCGCGGTAGTTGCCGTGGGAGAGCACGCACCCCTTCGGCGGGCCCGTGGTGCCGGAGGTGTAGATGAAGGTGTAGGGGTCCTCGGGGCGCAGCGCGGCGCGGCGGCGCTCGAGCTCCTGCGCCCCGCCCTGGCCAGCCCGCGAGCGTCCGCGCTCGCGCACCTCCGCGAGTGGGCGCGCGTCGATCGGAGACCCGCTTACCCTGCCCGCCCCGTTGGACTCCCCGGCGCCGGCTGCGGTGTCCGTCTCGCCGCCCTCGGCGGGGGGCGGGTCGATCACGATCACCGTGCGCAGCTCCGGCAGCTGCTCGCGCACCGCGGCGACCTTCGCGAGCTGCTCGGCGTTCTCGCACACGATCGCGCAGGCGCCCGAGTCGGAGATCACCCAGTGGCACTCCTCGGGGGAGTTGGTCGGGTAGATCGGCACGACGACGGCCCCGGTGGCGGTGATGGCCATGTCCACGTAGGACCACTCCGGGCGGGTGCCCGCGAGGATGCACACCCGGTCCCCCGGTTCGACGCCGAGGTCGACGAGGCCGAGCGCGATCTCCTCGCACGATCTCCCCGAGCTGGGCGTAGGTGACGTCCTGCCAAGCGCCGTCCTGCTTGTGGCGAACCGCCACGTGCTCACCGAACTCCGCGACGGCGGTGGGGATCATGTCGGCGATCGTGCGCGCCGTCGCGGCCTGCTCACCGGGGGCACCCGGTGTGTGCTCGACGGTCGATCCAGTGGCCTGCTCTGCGGTGCCTGCCTCCATGGCGCTCTCCTCTTCGGGTGGAGCCGCGAGCCCCCCTCAGGGCCCCGGCTGACTCAACAGCCAAAGGATATGCCCTTCGGGCGAACTTTGTGCTCGACGCCGCTGCGTGGCGGGGTCCTGAGTTGGTCAGCCGCCGCTGAGCGGCAAGGCAGACGGCTGGGGATCGACCAAACCGAAGATGGCCAACCTCGCTGGCTACGGTGGTGGGCGCTTAGCTTAGCCTTCGGCGTGTGCGGGGCGCTGGGCTGAGGAGGACCCCTGGCGGAGGCTTGCGAGGAAGAGGCTCTTGTCGATGCGACCCTTGAAGATCGGGACCCCCTGCTCGAGGCACTTCGAGAGGACCTCCCGGCGCCCGAGTCCGGACTCGCGGGCAAGCTCGGTGGGCGTCAAGTGATTGGCCATCGGCGACTCCTTCTGTTTGGTGTTCGCGCTTGGGTTGCGCACTACATCTACATGCACTTACATATACAGCCCGGAGCGGACGGTGGCAAGCGGACATTTGCTCGCAACGTGCGGTCTCGTTGCGGGTGGCCCCGAGGCGCAGCTCCGGCTCCCCGGGCGCGCAGCCGGCTCCGTGGTGCGCGGCCGAGCGCGTGCAGCTCTATATGGGGTTGGGGACGTCCACGAACACGTGGCGCACGCCGAAGCGCTCGGCGAGCCACTCGCCGAGGCGCCTGACGCCGAACGTCTCGGTGGCGTAGTGCCCGGCGGCGATGAAGTGCACGCCAGCCTCCCGCGCCTGCGCCATCACGCGCTCGGTGGGCTCTCCGGTGAGGAACGCGTCGGCGCCGGCAGCGACCGCGTCCGCGAGGTGGTCGGACCCGCCGCCCGAGACGATCCCCAGGCGCCGTACCGTCGGGGGCCCGCACTCGAAGGCGAGCGGCTCGCGCACGGTGAGCTCCCGCACGCGGGCGAGCAGCTCGGGCGCGGGCAACCCCGCCCCGGGGAACCGCGCCAGGCACCCGATCGGCTGGCCGCGGTGGGGCGCAAAGGGCACGAGCTCCTGCGCGCCGAGGGCCCGGGCGATCAGCGCGTTGTTCCCGACCTCCGGGTGCGCGTCGAGCGGGAGGTGGTAGGCCAGCAGCGACGTGTCCGCCGCGAACAGCGCCTTTAGCCGCCGCGCCAAGGCCGCGTCGATCGGCCCCGGTCCGCTGCCCCAGAAGATCCCGTGGTGGGCCACCACCAGCTCCGCGCCCTCTTCGCGGGCGCGCTCGAACAGCTCCAGGTGCGCGCTCACCCCGGTGGCCACCGTGGTCGACCTCCTCGCGCCCCGGGACCTGCAGCCCGTTGGGGCAGTAGTCCGCGAAGCGCTCGGGCTCCAGTAGCCGGTCGAGCTCCTTGACAATCTCGGCGAGTCGGGCAGGCACCCAGGCGAGGATAGTTGCCCGGGGTGCTAGCGGCGCGGGGCGGGGCCGGCCTCGTGACTGGCCGGATGGCCACGCGCGGTGGCAGGGACGGCTCCATGTGGGATACTGGAGTCTGCGTCGGGGCGTGGCGCAGCCTGGTAGCGCGCGCCGTTCGGGTCGGCGAGGTCCCCAGTTCGAATCTGGGCGCCCCGATTGGTTAGTGTTTGGCGAAGGCCAGCAAACACGGGCGAAAACCCCCGAAACATGGGGGATCGACGTAAGTCGCTTCGCCTGTGTTCGCGGGCTTTCGGTGGTCGCGGCCCCCGCAAACCCCCCGCAACGGGACCGCAATCCCCCCGCAAATCCCCCGCAGTCCATCCGCCGGCGCCGACCTGTATGCCTTCCGCGTGCTCGCCGAGGCGGGTGGGAGCAGCAGCCGGCGGACATCCCGCCCGCTGCTAGTCCTGTTCGATCAGGCCGCGAGACCGAACGGCACCAATCACGTCCGACGATCGCACCTGCGCGGCGTGGAGTACGGGCCGCGCGTTCGCCAAGCGCCATCGCTCCCGTCCGAGCGTTGGGGATCGGCGTCGGCCGTTTTGCCTGTGTTTGCGGGACGCGCACAGCCGATCTAGTCCGTTGGATGCCTGCCTGAACAGGCTCGGGTTGACCTCTGGAAGGCGTCCGTCGTGCTCATCGGATAGAAAACCCGGTGCCGTACCGGACCATGAACATGCCTTGCCCCGCCGGACCGGGATTCATCACCTCGGTCCGGCGGGTGCCGTTTCGACCCTGGCCCGCCAGATTCCGACCGGGGCGCGTGGAACCATCCCTGATGAGGTTCCTCTATCGGGGTGATGCCCGATGCAGTGAGGCTTTCCTCTCACGTTCATGGCTCTAAAGGAGTTTGGTATGGCTACTACGACAGTTGATTACGCGGGGCAGGTCCTGACCGATGTCCGCAGGCAGATCGCCGTGGACGATGACGTTCTCTCAGAGACGAAGGCGAGGCGCAACCTCGTCAAGAAGCACGCCAGGAGCTTCGCGGGTGCGCTCAAGACGTTCGACTCGGGCAGCGTCGCGCACGGCAACGTAAACAAGCCAGTGAGCGACGCCGATTGCGGCGTGGTGCTCGACAGGCGCAAGTATCAGGAGCTTGGCCCTGATGGCGACGACGTGCCGCCGAACAACATCGTGGCCGAGATGGCCGAGCATGTGATCGAGGGAGTGCGCGAGGAGTACCCCGACGCCACCTACGAAGTCTGCAAGCGGGCGATCCTGGTCGAGTTTCACGAACCGCTCGGGGACGAGCAGGACCCGAGCGTGGACCTCATCGTCGCTCTGACCAGAGTCGAGGGCGACGGTCGCTGGATACCCAACACCGAGGCCGAATGTTGGGACGCCTCGGACCCCGAGGAGCACACCCGCCTCCTGAACGACGTGGATATCTCGCTTCGCGTACACCGTGCGAGGGTGATCCGGCTGGCGAAGGCCGCCGTCAAGCAGGACGAGCCGCCGGTAGTCAGTTCCTTCAATCTGGAGGCGTTGGCGCTGGACCACGTGGAGGAGGACTACACGGTCGCCGAGAGCCTGCGTGACCTCTTGCTTGATGGTGCGGACTCGCTGGCCGACGGCCCCACGCCGGACCCGGCTGGCGTCTCGGACCCGATCAAGCTCCCAGATGGCGTGTCGCGCGCTCCTGCTGTCGCACGACTCCGCGAACTCGGTGAGGCTGTCTCCTGTGCCGTTGATGCCGAGACGCTTGAGGACGCCGAAGCGGCTTTGTCTGAGGTCTTCCCCGACTACGTGGAGTCCGGTTCTGGGGTGCGCAGTCTCGGCGATGCGCTGCGTCGGCAGAAGCGCGCCCAGTTGGGCACCGCCTTCGGTATCGGCGCGGCTGATCTCAAGCCGGCGAGGGCTTACGGCGATGAGACGCGCTAAGCCGGGCGGCTGGTACGACGACTTCCGCTACCGACTCCGCTTTGAGAGGGCGGCTCGTACAGCGTTCCCCTCTATGTCGGTGTCGAGGACCGGGAAGGGCAGGAAGACCGGGAGCGTCGTCTACCTCCTGCATGTGCCGGTGCCGGAGTTCAACGAACGCCGCCTCGTCAGGATCGCGCTCTGGAACGACAGGCGCGCCACGGTCCAATCGGTCACGGCTGACGGTCCTACCAAGTCTCCTCACCGATACAGCGACGGAACGCTGTGCATGTGGTATCCAAAGGACGGGCCGGACCAAAGATGGGTTGCAGACGACGGGCTGCTTCGCCTCATACGCTGCGCCCAAGTCCACCTGTTCAAGGAGGCCTACTGGCGACGCTATGGCGAATGGCCTGGACCCGAGGCGCCGCACGAATCCGACGACGTGAGGCAGGCGGCATGATCGCGTCGGCCAGCTTCTGGACGATATTCCCGATCATCGTCGCGGCAGTGGTGAGTATTGGCACAGCCGTCGCGGGCGTCTTCACGTGGTTCATAAACGGCGTTCGAGCCGAGCGGACCCGTTTGCAGAAGCTCTACGCCGATGCCTACGCGGCGGTCGTCTCATACCAGGAGTTTCCGTATGTGATCCGTCGGAGGCGGGCGCCCACGGCAGAGCACCCGGAGATTGGCGGCGAAGAACGACTGCGGATCACCGGAGCACTACATGCCGTCCAAGAGGAACTGAACAACTACAGCGCTCAGATCGGCACCGAATCGAAGGCCGTATCCACCAAGTACGACCTGCTCGTCAGCACAACTCGCCAAATCGCAGGGACGTACATGCACGAGGCATGGGACGCCACACCGCTCGACAATGATGCGGGGATGAACATCACCGGCATCGACTACAAAGAGCTGCGCATACCGCAAGACGACTACCTAGAGGCAATCAAGCAAGACATGACGTTCTGGCGAGTAGCGATCCCGAAGTTGCGTAAGTGACTTGATTACCCGCGACCTCCTATTCGTCGGTGTCGTCCGGGAGGTTGATGCGTAGCGTCAGCCCGTTGGCGAATAGCCACTGGATGCCCTTCTCGTAGCGGCTGACCGTGCCTGGGAAGGGCGGCAGGTTCAAGACCTTCCCTCCCACGGTGTACGCATAGTCGAGCGTACCTTTGACGTTGACGACAGCCTCGTGGCTGACCTCGGGCTCGACCGTGCCTAGCGTCTGCTTGCCGAGAACACCTATAAGGGGCGGTAGGACGGTCCAGAAGCGCCCCTCCGCGTCCGTCATGGTGAGCCAGACCGACACTTCTTTGCCGATGTGGCCGGTGAGATCGACAAGGGCGTCATCGTGTCTGTACCCGTGCGCATCCTCCGGGTTCGTGGCCCACGCGATCCTCAGCACGAGCCCATCGGTGAGTTGGAACTCGATCCCGTCGCTGGTTTCTGTGATCGTCCCGGGTAGCTCAGGCAGCAGAAGGGACCGATCTCTGATCGTGTAGGCCGAACCGAAGATGTCGCGCGTGTCGGCTGGGATCGGCGTCGCTGGCCGCTCTCCGAGTGGGTGCCCGAGCGTCCCGTGCAGGCTAAAGACCTCGGACATCCTGCTCTCGCCACGGACCTGAAGCCCCGCGTACACGTTCTCGTCTAGGTGGTCATGGAGGCGTAGACGCGCCTGCTCGTGGGTGAGTGTCTTGTCGCTCATGGGACGAGTCTACGCCCGCGCGCTCTATCGCCGCCCGGCTTCGACGGCGTTCGGCAGTTCCGCGAGTGTTACGTCGGGCCAAGCATGGCACCGCGAGTTACTAGGCGGACTTGACGACGTGCAGGTGCCGGGGTGCCCCGGTGGCGGTGCTCCGCTGCTCGTAGTCGTCCATCGCGCGCTGCGCACGCGCGAGCGCGCGGCGTCGGCCGAGCTTGGTATAGACGGTGGCGATGAGGTAGCCGCCGTCGTCGTGGCCGACCATTTCTGCGACCGTCGCGGGGTCGAGGCCGAGGCCGCCGTCCTCGACGGGATCGACCATCCATTGAATCGCGCGGTGCTTCAACTCGTAGAACTCCTGGCCCGGCATCCCTGCCGATGCGCGTACCGAGTGCCAGAGGTTTGACCAAGTGCTGCGCAGCATGTAGCCGCCCCGCGTCGCCGGGAACGCAATCTCACCCTTGGCACGGTCGATCGTCTTTCCTCGACGCGGCATTGCTTCTAGGTGGGCGCGAAAGCGGGGGCTCATTACGACCCATCGGCCATCGTCATCCTTGGGCCATGTGATCTTGCCGGTGTCGAGGTCGAGCTGCCAGCGCACATGAATCAGGTTCTCCGAGAAGTGAATATCGGGGCGATGCAATGCGAATACCTCGCCGGGACGCATCGCTGCGTCGCCCACGCCGAGGGTCGCGCCCTCAAGGATGAGCCCGTAATCGTCGGCCCGACTTTCGCGGGCGGCGTGGCGCAGTCGCTCGTACTGCTCGTCAGTGATTATCTCGAAGTCGGGTCGGTCTACTCGACGCTTTCGCTTGCTCGCGCCAAGTCGAGTGAACTGGTTGCGCTCGATCAAGCCCCGGTCGAGCGCGTGGTTGAAGAACTGCCGGACTGCCTGCTGAATGTTGGCGCCCTTCGGGCGCGTCCAAGTCACCGCCTCGTCACGAGAGAAGCTGTCGATCAGTCGGTCGTGAAACTCGCGGATGAACGGTCGCAGCCCGTCGCGCAACCGTCGCACGGACGAATCGCGGCGCCCCGTTGCCTTCTGGCACGACTCGCCATCCGGCCACGTCATCGTGATCCGGCCGTTCTCGTGGATCGTGGCGCCCGCGAACTCAAGGACAGTCGGCGTGGTGAGGCGTCGATTGGACGGGTTATCGACTTCCTCGCGTAGTTCCGCAAGGCACCGACGCTCTGCTTTGCGGTAGTCGTCCATGTTGTTGTGCGTGCCAACCCACTTCTTATGGCCCTTGTATTCGACGTGCCCGACCCACTTGGGCTTGTGGCGTGAGCCTCGGTTGGACGGCATCAGGAATCCTCCGGGGTGGCCGTCGTGGAGTAGCGCTCGCGTATCCATGCCTCGACCTCGGAGACTATGTAGCGATTCATTCCGCCCATCCGCAGGTAGGGGAGGCCGTGATGCTGCTGCAACTCGATCCAGCGGCGAGTGACTTGAAGGTGGTCGGCGAGTTGCTGCTTCGTGACCCAGCGCTCACGCTCCTCGATAGCGGTCGTCATGTGCTCGCCGCATCGGTATTCGTTCGGCCTGCGCCAGTGGCCTGCGCTGGGCGCCGGCGTGAGAGGGGCCGGCGTCGCTGCTGGCCGTGTTCCGCGACCGTGGCGCATCGCTGTCTACGATCAGAGCAGACCCGAGCCGTGATCTCAAGGTCCTGACAGATATAAGGTCTCGCGCATCGGGTGGACAGGCCCGGGGCGCGTTCCTGGCGTGCTGGTGCGGAGAACGTGCTCATCAGGCGCGGGCAGATAGGGGGAGCGCGTGCCAGCGCGCCGGGCATTGGCGCTGGTCGAGTCTGTCGGCCATCGCTCGCGGGCTCCTGGGGGGCACGCCGAGGCTTGGGACGCCTGCGTGGTTGCGCGCGATGCTCGTGCTGTCGGCGGACGCGAACGGGTAGCGGCTGCCGGCGAGCTTCATGCCGCGAAGCATGTGCAGCCATACGGGCGCCGGCCCGTCCGGGCAGAGCCGGTCCATCGCTTCGGCCATCCGGTGCTGCCAGCGCGCGCCGCCGACGCTCCGATAGCTGCCCGAGCTGCCGAGGCACACGCGCGGCCATTCCTCAGCAAGCCGCAGAAGCCTGTCTATGCGCTCGTGCAGGTGCCACACGGGGGCGCCGCGGTCGCCGAACGGCCACGCGGCGAGCAGCCGGTCGTTTTCCTGTTCGGTGCCGTCGATCACGTCGGGGATGACGGCCCAGGTGGTGTGGTACTCAAGCCAGGGCTCGCACCATCTGTAGTACGCCGGCCAGTCGGTCGGGCGCCCGGTGCGCCAAAGCGTGAACGCGCCGTTGTCGAGCATGACCGCCTGCCCGATTTGGTGGCAGGCCTGCACATCCTGGGGGTGAGCGAAGCTCACACAAAAGCAGCGCCCGGCGAGTTCGAGCAGCTTTGCGCGAGGCGTGATCGGTGTACCGTGGTAGTGGATCACGTCAGCGCCTCCGTGCGCTGGCGGACACGCACGCGGGCGATCAGCAGCGACCAGAGCAGCGCCCCGGCGGTCTTGGCGATGAACTGCCCGGCGGTGGTGCTCCATATCACCCCGCCGAAGGCGAGCGTCGGGAAGACGAAACTGTCAATCGCGGCGCCGAGCCACGCGGCGATGTTGGCGCGCTGCATCCATCGGCGCTTGCGCAGCAGGTGATAGAGAAGGCCCTCCCCGGTCTCCGCGCAGGCGAAGGAGATCGCCGAGGCCTCGGCGATCATGTGCGCGTCAGGGGTCGCCAGGTAGCTCAGCAGCGCGCCCGTGAAGATCAGGAGCGCCATCTTCGCCCAGCGGGTCGTTCCCCAAAAGTCGGCCAGGCGATCCCGTGTGATGAGATCGAAGCCGATGAGCGCGAAGGCGTTGTAGATGGAAGCTGTGGGTCCGAACCTCGCGGTTATGATGTTCGCCGCGACGATCGCAGCGAGATAGAACGCGACGAGGACTGCAACAACAGGCTTGGCGCTGGATGACTGCTCTCTGTCGGTCATGCCGCCCTCCTGCGCGCCGTAGCGCTCGATTGGTGAGAGTGAGACTTTCGGAAAACGAGCACATCTTCATGCGCGACGACCTGCGTGCGATCCCCTCGTGCGCGATAGCGACGAACGTGAAGTGTCTGCCAGAGCGACGGGCGCATCACGAGTTCGTCATCGCGTATAGTCGCCAACAGGCCGATGACGTGCTGCCAGTAGAGAAGGCCGGCGCTCTCGCAAAGCGCGATGGTGTCACCGCTCAGGTTGCGCAGCGCCCCGCGAGCGCGCATGTTCTTGGTGACACATACAAGGAATCCTCCGGGCTTGAGCGTCGCTGCGCAGACGCGGTAAATCTCTGCCATCGCCGTGAGGTATGTGTCGCCGCGGGCGTGGCCGAGGTTGCGCCGGTCGGGGCTGTAGTTCGTTGTGTCGTGCCGACGCAGAGGTTCACTCTTATCCCTGACATCGACGCATGTGTCGGCGATCTCGCAGGCATAGGGGGGCGAGGTAAGGATCAAATCGACACGGCCGTAGGCCATGTGAGCGAGCTTGCCGGTGCGTCGGGTGGTGCCGGTGAGGAGGTCTTGTGCGTTTGTGGTGAGCAACTGGGGTAGCTGGCGGGCGTCGCCTTCAATCACTCTCGCCGGGGCGTGGGCGCGGCCCTCCTGGTGGGCACGGTCGAGGTTCGCGGCGGCGAGCTTTGCCCAACGGGGCTCAAGCTCGACGCCGGCTGCTCGGCGCCCGAGGTTGGCCGCCTCGACCAGCGTCGTGCCGATCCCGCACATCGGGTCCACTACGAGGTCGCCGGGGTCGCTGTAGGTTTCGATTGCTCGGCGTGCGAGCGCGGGGAGCATCTTCGCCGGGTGCCGATTTGAGTCGGGCAGGTAGCGGTGATAGCGCTGCCATTGGCTCGTCTTCTGCGCGCACGGCCAGACCGCGAGCGGCAGGTCAGATGTCTTTCGGGCGGATTTGGTCAAGGTGGTTGGGCGTCGGAACGGAAGGCCCTTGCACTAGATAAAGGTCTTTTCTGGCGCCCTAGCGGTACAGCTTGACCGCGAAAAAATGACGCGCCCGGCGGGGTGCTCCCAATTGGAGGGGAGTCTGTACCGCAGGCCGCCTCGACGGCACCTTTATCTAGTGAAGGTCGCCCGTCCGGCGTCACAAAAAAACTGAGCACAAACACGCATGGCCCACACGACAAATGCCGACGGTGGCGGGGTTGATCGCCTCGCGTGGGCTGGTGCCCGCGCCGCGACGCTGCGCGCGAGTTCGCTTATTGCTTGGCGGACTCTTGGGGAGCGCGACCTTCGCGCTTGAGCCAGTCCAGCACGTCGGCTCGATCCCATATCCGGGTGCCTTGCAGGACCCGCACGGGCGAGGGAAAGCCATTTTGGGTTTCGGCGTCCGCGATGCTCTTGCGTGTGGCCCAGCCGACCAGCGCAAGCACTTCGGCAGGTCCAAGCAAGTCCTCGGGGGCGATCGGTCGGTGTTTACGTTGGGGCATCGAGCGCGCGCATCGTACCTGCTGCTCGTGGTCGTTGGCGCCCGGTGTCGGACTTGCAGGGTGGCCCTCGCGTGGGGGCGCTCCGGGCTAGGCGGCCGTCGCCCCTTCTCTGATCGCCCAGCAGTTGCTCTCGTAGTATCCGGGTAGGTGTCCGATCACAGCTCGGCGGAGTGCGTCTGTGAACGAGTCGGCTTCACTTGTGCGCCAGCCGGGATGCTCGCATGACTGGTACTCATAGCCGTCGAGCGCGACGAGAACGTCTATGGCTGAGGCGCGGGGCGGGGTTCCGAACCGATACAGTGCGGAGTAATCGCCGTCCGCGGGTAGGCCGTGGTCGCTCGGGTAGCGGTAGTTAACGCTCTTGACGTTCTCGCTCAAGAGCAACTGTCCGAGTTGGTTCGCAGCGTCGAGGTCGCCGGGGCGGATCGTGTGTTGTGTGCCGGAGTTACCGGCCGGTTCGTTGGGCGTCCGGTGGTAGTAGCTGAATGTGTGCCACGTCCGGCGGGCGCCAGAGGGTCCGTACATCGCAGTATGGACGAGCAGGTGAATGTGACTGTGAGATACGACAAAGGCGGACATTGTGCGTTCTCCTATTTAGCTTCGGGGAGACGGGGGCGGTTCCAGGCGAGGCGATGGAGTAGGTCCAGGCCCCAATTTGTGCAGTGGCGATCGACGCAAAGCTCGGCCGGGCTGTCGTAATGGTCGCCTAGCGCCGCAGCGTGGTATGCGGCGGACGGGTCGTAAGGCTGGCCCGTGAACTCGGCGATCTCGTGTTCGAGTTCGGCTCGGTACTCGTCGGATAGCGTCCGCTGGCAAGAAACAAAGTCGGCACCGAAACGGACGACTTCGGCGCCGTCGTTGGTGCTCAGCAGCGTGTCGTGGTATGACTTCATATCGGTCATTCCGTCGAAAGTCGCGCCTGCGTAGCGCTGTGCGGTTGCTTCGACCTGCGGAACGGTCGGGCCATCCGTCCAATCCACATGAACGCTTGCGCCGCCCGCGTAGGTATGAGTCCTCACGCTGAACTTGACGCCGGGATGCCCGTCCTTGAGTGCCTTGCGCACGAGCTTGGCGGTTTCAGCGGGTGATAGATAGCGCTTGGTGTTTGTTGGGTGTGGCATTTTCTTGGACTCCTTTAGAGCGCGATCGCAAGTTCGCGGGCGTGACTCGCGGCGGCTCGGATGGCGGCCGTGCGGTCCTCGCCCCAGTCGTCATAGTCGGGATCGTCAATGTGCGGGTGATAACGGCATGTGTGCCATTCGCCTCGGACGCGGATCACTTCGGCGAGCACAGTCTTAAGTTCGTCGTGTTCGTAGATAATCGTGTGGCGAGTCCGTCTCACCATCACGGCGCGGTCCAAGTCTTGGGCGATATCGACCAGCGCCCATCGCAACGCCTCGTCTGCTTGCCACGTCCAGCGCCCGTCCTCGTGTGCCCACCGCTCCCGCTCGTCCTTGGCAAACCCGGCGCGGGCAAGCAGCGCGTATGCGACAGACTGCGTTACATCAACGGAAATAGTGTCAATGTTCCGTCACCTTGTCCTTTCGTGCAGTCGCTTACCATGGCTCTTACTATAAATGATCGTTTAGCGGGTTTCAAGGGGAAAGCTCTAAGATTGCCCTAAGATTGGTTAAAGATTTGGCGCTCGGATAGCCGGGATTCGCGGGTTTGTTCGGCGGCGGCGGTGACGGTTGCGAGCACGGATCGAGCGGTGTTTGTGTTCCATACCGCGACAGTGATCGGTGCGCGTGTGGTGGCGATGGCGGCGGTCGCAGTGTCGGCGCGGCGCACGCTCGGCACGGCGAGGATCACGAACGGGTGAACGTCGCGTAGGCTGCTGCGAGGTAGAATCTCGGCGTATCGTTTGGCCTTCTCGCGCAGGATTCGGGATGTCTCGGTGCCACGGTCAAGCTCAAGGAGTACGTGCAGCGGCGCGCGGCGGGGGAGGGTGAGCACGCCGTAGCCATCGGGTAGGAGGGTGCCGGCGAAAAGATGAGCGAGGGTGCGTACCCCGTACCACTCCGAGAGTGCGCCGTGTGCGTGGTTGGCTTCGACGGCGAGGCGGGTGAAGAACTCGTTGGCTTCGACGTGGTGCGTGAGGTTGCGGCTTGTGGCGTAGTTGAGCGCGTCGGCGTGCGTGTAGTGAAGCTGGCTTGGCTCGATGCCCTTGTGATCGGCGACTATGAGCGCGCCTGCCTCATCGAGTATCCAGTGGTAGGGCAGGGTGCCCTCGCCTCGTCGGGCCCTGGGCGGAAGCGGTCGAGCACTCGCAGTTCGTAGAGCAGCCCGAGGCGAGCAGTAGCGGTCCTCAGTCCGGTGAAGTGCAGGCGCTTTAGCTGGTCGGTCCTCAGAACGTGATGCTCGTAGCAGTCAAGAGCGATACGCCTGTCACGCTCGGTCAAGTGCGCTGGCAGGGTTGCGCATGTGCTGCTCACGCAGTCGGCTTGGCCGAGCGCCCCTTGTTCTCTCGGTGAGTTTTTTGTTTGTCCCTACCTTATCGGCGGTTGTTTATTTTCACCGGATTACGGTGATTTGCGGCGGTTTTCATCGAATCAGGGTCGTCCACGCTTAATTGGAGGACGAATTGGAGGACGTATTGGAGGGGGAATTGGAGGACGAATCGGCAGGCGCCATCCTGGCGCGCACATCGCGCTGTGCCTCGATCGGGATTGCCGGCGCTCGCTGGTCGGCGGCAAGCTGAGCCTCGATCTGCTCGCGCGTCATGCCGTAGCGCCGTCCGTGCCGAGGCCCTGACCGCCTGCGCCTGCTCGGGCGTGGCCGGGCTCAGGGTCTCGGTGGTGAGGGTGAACGCGCGGCCGGGCTGCCCTTGGTTGCAGAGCCGCACGGCGGCCGTGTAGAGGGGAAGGTGCGCGAGGTCGTGCGCGGACAACTCGGGACGGACCTCGCGCTCAAGCGCCTGCGCGTCATCGCGCGATACCTGAAAGTAGACCTTGGAGCGGGCGTTCGCGCCGATCGCCTCGCGCAGGTCGCGGGGGAGCTGCGCAAGATGCTGGTGGGCGAGACACAGCGACAGGCGGTAGGAGCGGGCCTCCGCGAGAACGTCCTCAAACGGCGTGGGGAGGTTCAGGTAGTTGTGAACCTCATCGACGTAACAGGAGGCGTCCGGGCGCTGCTCGGGTTCCAGCGCGGCGCGGGCGAGCGCGGCCTGCCATACCCGCGCGAATAGGAACGAGCCGAGCAGGCGGCTTGTGTCCTCGCCGAGGGTGCCCTTGGGGAGCTTGGCGAGTAGCAGGCGTCCCTCGTTGATCGCGCGGGGAACGTCGAGCGTCGTCTTTGACTGGCCGACGATCGCGCGCACGGGACGGCGCAGCAGGAACGCGCGCAGCTTGTTCAAGAGCGGCCCGGAGGCCTGCGCGCGCAAGGGGTCTGAGAGTTCGCCGTACCACTCCCAGAACGGGCCGAGCACGGGGTCTTTGATCTGCGCGGCGAGGCTTTCCTGCCAGTGGCGGTCGGTCAGCAGGCGCGGAATGTCGGCAAGGGTGCTCGTCGGTGAGGCGGTGCTGAGTGTGAGCACCGCGGCGCGGAGGATGTCGTCGGTCCTCGGGCCCCAGTAGCGCTCGAACACACGCCGGAAGATGCCAACGAGCTGATCGACGCCGAGGTCGCGGTCGGGACTGTCGAGGACGTTGAGGCCGGGCGGCGCCTCGTCCAGCGGGTCCAAAAGGTCAACGTCGTTCTCGCGGCCGACGGGGATGCGCGCGAGAATGTCCTCGATCAAGTCGCCCTTCGGGTCGATGACGACCGCGCCGCGGCCGGCGTCGAAGTCCGCGAGCACGAGCCGCGCGATCAGCGTGGACTTCCCCACGCCGGTCGGGCCGAGGACGTGAATGTGCTGGCGGGCGTCCGCGACCGCGAGGTTGATCTGCCGTCCGTTGGAGCCGCGGCCGAGCGGCTTACCCTCGGCGGGCAATCCGGGCGGTGGCGCGATCTCGCGCGCCCCGGCCATCACGACGCCGGGGATCGCGTCCTGGCCGGGCAGGTGCGCGAGCGCGGCCAGCTCGGGCACGCCGAGCAGGAACGCACGGCGCCCGAGACGCCGCTGACGGAGCCTTACAAGCGCGTGTGGGGCGTGCCGGCGGCGCAGGAAGACCCGTGTGCCGTTGTAGGGCGCGAAGGCACCCAGAACGGCTTGGATGCGCCCACGCGCCTCCTTGCGCGAGTCGGCGGTGACGGTGACGCGGATGATGCAGCGGTACATCGACCCCGCGCTCTTGCTCATCGCCTCGCGCACGTCCGGGGTGATCGTTGGATCGAGCCGCGGCGGCGTGGGGGGCTCGGTGCGGAGCGCCTGCATGAGTCGCAGCACGCGGCTGGTCGGCTCGCCTTTGCGTATCCGCCGCGCGGCGTTGCGCAGTCGGTGTTGCTCGCGGCTGGTCGCCGGCCGGGCAATGACTTGGATCAGTGCGCGCTCTGAGTCGGTGAGTCCCGATAGCTGGCCGAGGATCAGCGGTAGCGGATCGGGATTCAACGAGGCGTCCAGTGAGAACCATCCTGGCCCGGAGAGCGCAAGCTCGGAAGTGAGACGCACCATCCCGCGCGGCGGATAGGTGGTATCGGGCTCGTCCGGGGCTACGGGTTCGGTGCTCGCGCTCGCGCCGGGCCACGCCGCGCTGACCGCTCGCTCGATCAGGCCGGGTGGGATCACCTTCGGCACCCACAGGCGGAAGATCGTGCCCGTCTCGCTCGCGGCGATCTCCCACGCTAGATGCGGCTGGCCGATCAGCACACGCGCGAGCCGGGGGCGCAGCAGATCGTGAAGCGCCGACCACAGCAGATGTCCGCCCGTGTCCTGCACGTCGGGCGGCACGCCGATCCGCACGAGCCGCGCGCCTCGCGGGAGAAGGTTGCGCTGTAGGGCGCGGAGCAGCAGCACACCGATGGTCACGGCGAGCGCGAGCGCCCCGGCGAGCAGCGCAAGATGCTCGATCGTCCCGAGCGCACGGTGAGCGAACGCGAGGCCTTCATGCAGCGGCCGGTTCGGTTCGAGCAAATAGCGTTCAAGCGCGCGGCTGGGATGCTGCCCCGCTGCGCCGGTCGGGTGATGGGACAAGCGATGGTGGTGTCTCATCGCCCACTGCCTTCGCGTGCGGCGGGACGAGTCGCGCCGAGGTAGCGGTCTTCACCCCACTGCGCGCCGACAGTGGTGGGGAACGGCTCGGTGCGAACGACGGTCCCGGGGTGGGGCGCGTCCACCATTTCGCCCGAACGCACGACCATCCCGACGTGTGTAACGTCGCTGGAGTTCTGCCCGAAGAAAACGAGGTCGCCGGGCTGTAGCTGAGCGCTGGCGGGCAGGTGCGGACCCGCGTCGTACTGTTCTTGCGCGGTGCGGGGAAGGTCGATCCCCGCCGCCCGGTAGGAGGCTTGCACTAGACCGGAGCAGTCATAGCCGGACGGGCTCTCGCCGCCCCACACATACGGCACGCCAAGCTGGCTCAGCGCGAACGCCAGCGCTGTGCCCGCCGCGCCGCTCGACGCCGCCGCGACGGGCGTGGCCTGCTGTTCGTAGGTGGCGGCCCAGCGCAGGACCTCTTCGACGTATTCCTGGGAGTGGTTGTACGCGAAGATCGCGCGCTGAAGTTCCCGCGGAGCGCCGTTGGCCTTCAGATAGCGTGCTGCGCTGAAAATCGCATCCGCGGGGTTCCAGCGGTCAGGTGGCCCGCCGTTGACGCTGACGCCGTAGATGGCCCAGGTGGAGGCGAGGAATTGCATCGGGCCGCCGGCACCCGCGTAGTTGACCGCACCCTCCTGGGTGCAGGACGGCGCGGGGTCTTGGCCGTCGTCGCACTCCACCTTCCCGATCCCGGCGAGTACTGTCCACGGCACGCCGTAGCGCGCCCCGGCGGCCTGAAACAGCCGCAGGTATTCCGGTGGTATCCCCGCGACCTGTTCGACGCTCGCGGCCGGCTGGCCGAGGCTGATTCCCGTGCCGGCGCGGAAAACCCCGGCGGCGGCGCCGAGGAAAAGCACGGGCAGGATCACGAGCAGCCCGCATGAGCTGAGCGCGGCGCGCTTCACGAGGCAGCCTCCGCAAGCTCGGCGGGATCGCTGGTGACAAGCTCGTGCTCGGCGGGGCTCGCCTTCACCGCGAGCGGGATGCGCTGCTCCCCGGTGAGCAGCAGCCCGTGGCCGGCAGGGCAAGTCAACAGGTAAGAGCGCTCCCCGGCGGTCAGCGCGAACGCCTGCCCAACACGGTCGATCGCCTGCGGTGACTGGTGCAGCAGAAAATGTTGGGAGGCGTTGTTGACAACTGCCTGCCCGAGCGGTGAGTCCAAGAGGTCGCCGGGGTCCTGCGTGATCGTTGTAAGGCCGGTCCAGCGCTTGCGGGCCTTCTTGGCGAGCCGGAATAGGAACCGTGCGCCGGGCGCCTCGCGTGTCACGCTCGGCGTCTCGCGCATCAGGTCCCACGCCTCATCGACCAGCACGACGCGGCGGCGCAGCGGACCCTCAAGCGAGCGCCAAACCGCATCGAGCGTCAGCATCAGCGCGGGAGCGCGCATCCGCTCGGGCAGCCCGCGCAGCGAGAAGCAGACAAGGTGACTCTCGGGCTGCACCGACGTTGGCCGGTCAAAGAGCGACGAGTGCGATCCGGTCGCGTATGGCGACAGGCGCTCCGCGAGCCGCTTGCCGGTTTCGCTCTCGGCTGCAAGTGCGCGCACGAGATCGGCGAGCAGCGGCGCGGGCCGGCGGTGCGTCGCGGGGTCGGTGGTGATCCCGGCGGCTTGGTAGGTGGCGCGGGCGCTGCGGTCGAGCACCGCAAGCTCCCCGCCGTCGAGGCCTCCAGCGAGCAGTTCGATCAGGTCCGCGAGAAACAGAATCCGCTCGTCCAGCGCCCGCGATTCTTCGCTCGTGGCGGGGAGGTCGAGTGGGTTCAGCGCGACGGCGTTCGGGCCGGTCAGTGGCAGGTACGCGCCGCCGACTGCCTCGCAGAGCGAGTGGTACTCGTCCTCGGGGTCGAGGATGAAGACCTGCACGCCGCGGTAGAGCAGCCGCAGCGTTTCGAGCTTCGCGGCGTAGCTCTTTCCCGCGCCGCTGTAAGCCAAGACGACGCTGTTGAAGTTGGTCCGCGCGAAGCGGTCCACGAGCACGGGGGCGCCGCTGTCGGTGAGCCCGTAGAGAACGCCGTCCTCAAGCGGCGGGTCTGCGCTGGCGAACGGGAATCCGGCGGCGAGCGCGGGCGTATCGAACGTGCGCCGCAGTCGCAGCCGGTCGGTCCCGAGCGGCAGCGTTGAGAGCCACCCGTCCAACGCGCGGAACGTGGCCGGGTACGACGTGCAGCAGCATCGAGGCGCAGAGCGCCTTGACGCGTTCGGTGCGCTCCTCAAGCTCCTCCCGGCTTCGGCGCGGATGAGCGCAGATAGAGCGCGGAGCGAAACAGGCGGCTCTCTCCGCTGGCGAGCGCGCTCGCCAGCTCGTCGGCGTCCTCAGCGGCAGCGGCGAGCGTCGGGTCGGACAGGCGCCCGCGGTCAGCGTCGAGGCGGCGGCTGGACTCAAGCCGGGCGCGCTGGCGGCGCAGCCGGTCAGCCGCCAGCGACGGAGGGATCGGCCCGATATGCAGCGTCAGGTCAAGCTCGCCGGCGGCCTTGCAGCAGTGGTGCGAGCCATCCCTGATTGACCTCGCGCGGGATAGCCGACGACGGCAAGGCTGCGATGCCACACGTTCCCCGTGCGCAGCCAGTCCCGCTCGATCTCACCGCGCTCGGCGCCGGCAGGGAGTGACGGGACCTATCCGAGGCGTCATCCGTCCGCGGGCGAGCGCGCGGGAGGAAGGGCGTCCTCAGCATCGGTGGATCACTCCGTCCAGTTGCGAGCCGGCGGGCGGCCCCGGTGGTTCCAGCGCGTCGAGCAACAGCGCGGCGGCCTGCTTGCCGTCGAGCGGGTGAAGCTCCACCCCTGCGGCGTGCAGCAGGCCCGTCGTCTCGCTGGCGCGGCGCTCGAGGTCTGCCTTGGCGGTCTTGCGCTCGCGGCTGCGGGTGCTCAGCACGAGCAGGATTTGACGGCGGCGCAGACCCTTCTCCCTCGTTCGCAAGCTCGGAGAGGAACTGCGCGTAGGTGTGAGCGCAGTGCCGCAGCGCCGGGTGCGGGAGCCCGGGCGCGGCGTGCTCGATCGCGCTCGCGCGCTCGCGTGAGATCGACGGGCTCTGAGCGAACGTGATCGCGGTCGGCTCGGTGAGGCTGTTCAGCCACTTGCCATAGGCCTCGGCCAACGCCGCCTGCTCCTCATGCTGCGAAGCGCCCAGCTCGTGCGCTCGCCGCGAGCAGAAGCGCGCTTGTGCCGTCGGCCAACTCCACGACGCCGCTTGCCAGGATCGCGCTCACCGGCACCCGCAGCAGCGACACGCCGGGCTCGAGCAGGCGCGTTCGTCAGCATGCCGGGAAGCCCGTCCGGTGCAGCGACGCGCCGGGGGGACTGGGTGAGATGCCGGGCGGCGGCGAGCGCGAGACGGTCGCCTGAGAGCCCGTCGCGGCGCCCCAGCGCCAGCGCGACGCCGACGAGCGCGAGCGGTGCGGCGAGCGCCGCAGCGACGGGCATCGGCAAGGCCGAGCCTGGCCGCCGCAGAACACGCCGTAAGCAGACGAGTCGCGGTCACGGCGAGAATCACGAGCTGGCGCGCCGTGAGACCCCACGCAAGCCGGTCCTCCATCTCCACGTCCGCGGGCAGCCGGATACGCCGCCGCGTTCACAGCGCACCGCCCGAGCGCGCCGCTGACGACCCGGTAGATCACATATGTCTTTGCCATCCGGCGCGGTAGTTCGAGCGGTAGCGCCGAGAGCCGACCAGCTCCTTCGCCCAGAACGGGATCCGCAGCAGACCTAGAACAGGCACAGCACGAGCAGCAGGTCGATCGAGGCTCCCGCCGGTTCCGACGCCAAGGACGGCTGTGCCCCCGAGGCGAAGAAGACATGGACGGCCGCGGCGAGGGTGAGCGCTTGCGCGACTTGCACGCCGAGCAAGGCGAGCATCACGCGCCACCACAGCCGCGCCATGCCTTCGGTTTGCGGCAGACCGTGGCCGAGCAGCATCAGCGGCGCCGCGCACACGAACAGCACGATCAGCGAGGCCCGGACCAAGTAGAGGATCAGCAGCGCGACGGCGAGCACCGCGCACGCGAGGCCGAGCAGGATCGAGGAAGATTCCGCCGTCGGTGATCGCGTGCAGGACTAGCTGCTCAAGCGTGTTCCCGGCCTGTTCGGGGATCGACACCGTTGCCGAGCAGCCCCGAGGCGAGGACGTTGGCGACGTTGACCATCTGCCCGCGAGATGGCGAGGCTCGCGTTCACCGCGATCGCAGCGACGGCAAGCCGGGGGAGCACGTCCTTGATCGCGTAGCAGGTTTGCAGCGTCTCGTGGCCCATCACGAGCGCGCCGGCCGCCATCACCACGAGCACCAGCAGCGAGTCGGCGACCCCGACCGATAGCTGCCAGTAGGAGCGGACCTGCGCCTCCCCCGCGACTTGCGGCGTGGAGAGCAGCGTGCGGCCGACGAGCACCATCGCCGGATTCAGCGCGTCCTTGACAAGCCCGCGAACCATTCATTGATCGCCGCCTCGATTTTTCCGCGGACGTCGAAGAAGCCCGGATGACTCGCCTTGCCCGCGCTTCACTTCGCGCCCTTGGCGGGCGGCGCAGGGAGTCGGCAGCGGCGGGCCGACTTCGATGCCGCCGCTTTCGACCGTCGCCCCTGCGCCTTCCAAGTGCCGTCGACGGCAGCGGAGGAGAGGCGGCCGGCGACGTGCTCGCCTTGCCGGCGGGCGCGCTCGTGGCGGGTGCCGCAGCGGCCGGCATGCGCCGGCCGCGAGCGGCACCGCAGCGCGAGCAGCGCCCAAGGAGTGTCAGGCGCGGTTTCACCCGACGATGTGCTGCAAGACCGTGACGAGCACGGGCGCGAGCGCGGCGAGCGCGTAGCCCGCGAGCGCGGCCTTGATCGTGCCCTTGGCCTTCTCAAGCGCGCCCGGATCGCCAGCGGCGAGCAGGTAGCGCACCCCGCCGACGGTCAGCAGCAGCGTGGCGAGCGCGACGAGCAGCCCGATCAGCCAGGTCCGGAGGTTTTCGATCACCTGATCAGGCTCGTCGCGGCGTCTGCCACCTGAGGCACGAGCAGCGCCGCCACGAGCGCGAGAGCGATTGCGATGGCGAGTCTGCGTGTCATAAGTTGCTCGGGTCCGGCGCGGGAGCGGACCCGGTTCACCTCCTTCGTCTAACTCGATTGGTCTTTCCGTCCGACAGGGCCCTGAGCCCCACGCCGGGCGACCCGAGCAAAAGAAAAAGGTCTGTTTTGCTGCCCCCGCGGTACAGGCCGGTAGCCGAAGAAAAACAGGAGGCGCCGCTCCGCACGCTGGCGGCGCAGCTTCATCGTGTTGTACGAGACGCCCGCCGAGCGCGCAAGGTCGCTCGACCGAGAACACCGTCGATGCGGCTCTTGAGAATGATCTCGGCCTCCTCCTCGGCGAGCGCACCGGCCTTCACCGCACGATCGAGCAGCCCGTCCACGTCGCCTTCGTCCGAGCGGCCGATACTCCGGGGATGGGTCGCTGTACGCGGGGTCGACACGAGCCCGCACGGCACTACGCGGACCCGGCGAGCGCGCAGCGTGCGAGGCCGATTGAGCGTGTCCAGCAGCAGGTTCGCGGCGACCCAGCGCGGGCGGCGCTCCACCGGATAGCTGCGAATCCCCTCCCAGCACCGCGCCGACAGCACCGCCCAAAGCTCCTCGTGGTCCGCCGCGTCGCCGATCATCCGTCCGGCGAGCTTCAAGAGACCGGGGCGGATCGCCTCAAGCACGACCCGGCCGCGCCAACGGGCTCCTGCTGCGCCCACTTCAGCAGCGCGCACAGCACCGCGTCCTTCTCCGCTCCCGCGCCGGGCGCCTTGTGCATGAACCGCACGCAGCGCCGTTGGGTCAGCGAACCGCGACAGCGCCGGCTCGGCTTCCCGCCATGCGCGAAACCGGCTGCGCAGCAGCGGCCGGTTTAGCTCGCGCTGCCAGTCCTCTCCAGCGTGTCTAGCGGGTTTGGGCTCATCACTGCGGCTCCTTCGATCGGGTTGAGCCGAAGCGTGCCCACGACCACTGACAGCGCGGGTGACAGTCAGCAGGCAAGCCACTGACACGCCCACGGATCAGGGATGTTCCGAAGACCGAATCAATGGGTATCCCGAACTGTTAGGAGGAGCAAAGCCCCATGTGTCGTGCTGCCCACATCCCTCTCTGGCAGACACGCCGCCGCAGGCCGCGACGGCGCGCTGAGCGCTGCGCCAGCGCCGCGGCTCTCAAGGGCTCCCCAGGCACGTTCGCGTCCTCGCCTCGCCGGATAACGCAGACGCCCCATCAAGAGGCCCATTTGCGGCTGTTTACGGGCTGTGTCAGTGGATTTGCAAGTTCGGTGCAAGTGATTTGTCAGCGATTTGTCAGTGCCCCGAGGAAGGAATAGGCCTATGAACCCCCCCGTCTCAGGCTCTCCCGACTCGTCCCTCGCCAGAGGCTCAGCGAGCGGAGCAACGGCCGCCGCCCGATGGTGCGCCCGCGCGAGCAGCCGGCGGGCGGCCCGCCCGCCCCGCGTGACGCGGGCGGCGCGCGCCTGCTGCAACCGCTCCCGGCCGCTGGCCTCTGCTCGTGCTCATCGCGCTGATCGGCTACTGGGGTGTCTACAGCGCGAGCACCAAGCGCACGCCGGTCCTGGTCGCCACGCACGCCCTCGCCGCCGGGACGGTCTTGTCCAGCGGCGACGTGCGTACCGGCAAACTCGCCGGGGAAGACTCGGTCCTCGCGGCGCTCGTGCCGGAAAGCGAGCGCTGGCAGGACGTCGGGCAGCGGCTCTCGACTGCCGTGCCGGCAGGAGCCCGCTTCCGGCTGGGGCGCTCGCCGGCCAGCAGTCGCAGACCTCCGCGTTGATGCTCTCGGTCCCCGAGTTCGACGTGTCCGGGGCGAGCCTACAGGCCGGCGATCGCGTCACCGTGCTCGCGACGTTCGGCGCGGGCTCGGGCCAGGCAAGCTACGCGGCCGGTTGCCCGCGACCTCGAAATCCTCTCGGTCGGTGAAGCACCGGCGAACTCGGACCCGAGCACCGCGACGGTCCCGGTCGGCTCGCGGTCGGCAACCCCTCGAGGCCTCCTCGCTCGCGCTCGCCAACGAGGACGCCAAGCTCGATCTCCTGCTCGAAGGGTCCAGCGCGTCCACCGCGCCGATCCCGTCACGCGACCCAAGGCAGCGCGCCATGACGCGCCCGAGAGTCATCCTCGCGCTGACGCCGCTCACTGAGCGCGAGGTCGAGCCGCTGCTGTTCGACCCAAGCGACCCGCCGCTCGATCTACTCGCCAGCGTGGTCGAGGCCGACGAACTGGCAGCGTGCCGTCAGGAGCAGCAACGAGTCGATGCGGTCCTCCTCTCCCCGGAGCTTTCCGGGCTCACGCCGGCTCATTGCGAGCGCGTGCGTGCGACGGGCATCCGCCTCGTCGGCCTCGCGCTGGATCAGCGCGAGCGGGAACTGCTCGACGCGCTGGAGGTCGATGCCAGCCTCGATAGCACCGTCTCCCGCGAGGAACTGCTGAGCGCCATCAGCGGCGACGCCACGGCCGGCGAGAATCGCCCTGTCGCGGCGCCACCCCTCGCGCCGGTAGCCGAGCGCCGCGAAGACCGAGGCGGGAGCGTCTTGGCGGTCATCGGCGCGAAGGGCGCCCCTGGCTCGAGCGAGTGCGCGGCATCGCTCGCGGCGCTCGCCGCGCGCCGCTGGCCCACGCTGCTCATCGAGGTCGACGCGCTCGGCGGCAACCTCGCACTCCGCCTGGGAGCCGACCCCAACGCGGGTCGCATCCTCGGCGTCATCCGAGCGACACAGGCCGGCGACGGCGCGCTACGCGAGCTCGTGGAGCGCTGGACATACGAGCCCGACGGTTGGCCCTCGGTGCTGCTCGGCGCACCCGACCCACGCGCGCTGATCGACCTCGCGCAGCCGGGCGCAATGACACACGCGCTCGACGCGCTCGGCGGCCTGTACCCGCTCATGGTGTGCGATGTCGGGTTCCCGATCGAGGACGCCCGCTCGGCGCACCTTCACCGCGAAGCGCTGATCGCCGCCGACTCGGTAATCGTCGTCCTCGGAGCACGCGAGACCCAGCTGCACGCCGGGCTGCGCCAGCTCGACATCATCCTCACCGAGCTTGGCATCCGATCCGAGCGGCTGCGGATAATCGTCAACGCGGTCGGTGGACCCTGGCACGCCGCGAGAAGGGCGCGATCACAGCGACGATCACCGAGCACCTTGCCGAGCGCGGCCTGACGGTGGACGCCTGGCTGCCGTGGGACGCCCGCGGCCTGCACGCGCTCCGAGCGGCGCGGCAAGCCGATCGCGCTCGCACGCCGCCGCAGCGCGTTCACCCGCGCGCTCACACGGCCTGCTGGATGAGTTGTTCCTGCCCTCCACGAGCCCGCGCGCCAAGCGACGCAAGCGCCGCCTCGCCGCACCCCCCAGCAACACCCCGAGCGCCGAGCGCGAGGAAGTGGTATGGCAACGATGAGTAACCCGGACACGACGACCAACGGCGACGCGGCCGAGACGATCCGGCAACGAGTCGAACACGCGCTGACGGCCGAGCAGGTTAACCTCACAAGCCAAGCTGGCCGCGAGCGCACCCTGCAGCTCATCGACCAAGAGATCGGCACCTACCACGCCCAAGCGCTCAGCGGCGCCAACGGCCATCTCTCCGAGCACGACCGCGCGGCACTCGCTCGCGCGCTCAGGGACGACCTCGTAGGCCTCGGCACGATCGCCGAGCGGATGCTCTCCGACGAGCACGCGCAGGAGTGGATGGTCAACAGCCCAAAGCGCGTCTTCCGCGACGACGGGCAGCACATCGCAACGGGTGCCCGATCTCGCTATTCCAAGACGACCGACAGGTCCGCGCGTTCCTCGAACGCCTCCTAGAGCAAGTCGAGGGCAAGCGCCTTGATCGCATCACCCCCCGGATCGAGGCGCGGCTACCCGACGGCTCCCGGCTCACCGCCGCGATCCCGCCAGTCTCCTCAAACGGACACGTCATCTGCTCCATCCGCCGCTTCCGACTCGCGGCCGGCACGCTGCACGAGCTTGTCGATCTAGGGTTCCTTACCACTATCGCCGCGGACTTCCTTGCCGCGTGCGTGCGCGCCGGAAAGAACATCCTCATCGCCGGGCGCGTCAGCGCCGGCAAGACCACACTCCTGAACGCGCTCGGGCACGCCGTTCCCGGCACCGAGCGCGTCGTCGTCTGCGAGTCCTCAGCCGAGCTGCAACTGCCCGCCGTCCTACCCAACTGCGTCGGGTACGAGGCCCGGCCCGCGAGCGCGGATGGGCTCGCGGCGATCACGCTCGAGGACCTGGTAGCCGACGCGCTGAGGATGAACCCCGACCGCATCATCGTTGGAGAGTGCCGCGGCCCCGAGACGATGGCGATGCTCTGGGCGCTGGCGACCGGGCACGCCGGCATGACCTCAGTTCACGGCGAGTCCGCCGAGCACGCGCTTACCAACCTCGCGCGCTTCGCGCTGACCTCCAGCGCAAATGTCGAGTCGAGTCAGGCGCTTGAGTGGCTGCGCGAGATCGACGTTGTAATCCACTGCGACCGGCCCCGCAGCTACGACAGCGGCGAGCGACGATTCCTCCCCCGCCGCATCGACCAAATAGTCGAGGTCGCCGGCATCGAGGGTCGCCGCATGACACTCAACCCACTATTCACCGGGTCCGGCAGCGACCTCGAATGGGCCGGCACCGGCCCCGCCTTCCTTGATGACCTCCAAGCCGCCGGGTTCAACACGCCATGAAACGCGCGATCCCACTCGTGATCCTCACACTCGCACTCGCCGCGAATGGATGCGGCGCGACAAAGACCGATAGCCCCACCGGGGATACCCGGTCAACGGTGACGACAACCTCAAGTCAGCCGACGACACCCGCTGCTCTTGAAGCCGCTGTGCATCAGGCACTCAGCGCGAATGGGCGCTTGTCGGTGTATGTCCTCTGGAACGACGACGTTCCTTCCTGGGCCTCGCAGTCAACCGGCGGACCTGCGCTTGCAGACCTGAAGGCATCCGCTTTGAGTCGTCGCAAGCAGGCTCTACGTGTGCGATCCCTCTCGGACAAGCTCAGTGTTCTCTCGGTGCAGCTTGACCCGTCGTACACATCCGCCACGGCGACGATCCATGACCATGAACGTGTCGCGCTCTACACACACGGACGGCGGGGGCGCACGGTCACACTCGATGAACGAGACCTGATCGTGCTGCACCGGCAAGGCCAGCAGATGCGGTTCGTCGTTTGGGAGGTGCAACCCCAAAAATGATGAACGGGTGCGCCGCAACCTGCGTTGTGATTGGCACCCTCATGTGGGTGGCCTCGTCCTCTGCCGCCGTCAGCATTGGCATAGGCCGCTACTCGCAGCAGGTCGCGCCAGGTCAAGCACAAGCCGGCGGCTCGATCACGGTCACGAGCAGCAGGCCAGGCAGCGCCTCGACGCCCGGCGCGAGCAGCGCTCCCGGTCCAAGCCCGAGCGCGGAAGGCACGGGTCCGCAGACATCGGGCTCTCCTAATCATGTGGAACCGCTCGGCCAGGGCTCTTACCGTTACACAGGCGCAGGAGGCGAAGAATGTCTTTACCTGACCGAAGGGATCAACACCTGCGCAGGTGAAGAAGAAGCGCGCCCCGCTGCTCCCGCTGCGCCCGCACGTCCGGCGGTGAACCCCGAAGCGGTAGCAGTCACAGTCAGCGCTCGTCTGAACCTCGCGGTGGGTGGGATCGTGGCGAGCCCGTCCGCGCAGACGGCGGGACTGACCGGCGCAGCCTCATGGTTCTGGCTCGAACCTACGCCTGCGGCTCGTTCTGTGTCGGTTTCCCTGCGCGGCGAGCTGGTGACGGTCAGCGCGAGCGTCGCGTCTGTGCGATGGAGCTTCGGGGACGAATCCGATCTCGTCGCAAGGCCGGGAGTGCCCTACCGGCCTGGGACGCCGCCTGTCAACGCGGTTCGCCACATCTATCAGACCCGTTGCCTGCCGGGCGATCAGGGTCACGACCCGAACGTGCTCTCAAGCTGCGGCCCGAACGGCTATCACGTTGAAGCGCTGGTGCAGTGGGCGATCTCCTACAACGCGAGCGGCCCGGTCGCTGGGGGAGGCCCACTGCCCGCTCGCTCCACGGAAACCTCAAGCAGCTATCCGGTGAGCGAGGCTCGTGCGTTCCTCACGGGGGAAGGCGAACGATGACGGGGTTCCTGCTCGGCTTGATCTTCGCTGCCGGCGTCGGGCTCGTGTGGTTCGGCGCCGTGGTCGGCGTGCAGCTCTCGCCACCTGCGCAGTCCTCGCGCGTGGGCGCGTTGCTCGACAGCGCCGCGGTGGATATCGCCCCTCAGATGTTCATGGCGGCCGTGGCGGTCTGTGGGCTTGCGCTGGGGCTGGTGGCGTGGTGGATCGTGGAAGTCCCCGCGGTGACGGTCGGCGGGCTGGTGGGCGGGGCGTGCGTGCCGGTCGTGTGGGCGCGCTCGCGCCGGGATCGCCGTGCGCGCGAGCGCGAGCGGGCATGGCCCGCGGTGCTCTCGCAGCTTGCCGACGCGCTTGAGGCGGGGCTCGCGTGGCCTGCGGCGGTGGGGCTGGTCGCCGAGTCGGGGCCGGAGGCGCTGCGCGGCGAGTGGACAACGTTCACGACACGCTTGCGCAGCGCCGACTTGGACACGGCGCTTGAAGGACTGCGCGAGGTGGGAGAACGCACGGCTGACTCGGTTGCGCTGCTGCTGCGCGCCGCGCTCGTGGACCTCCCGGCCGGCGGCCTTGCGCCCGTGCTGCGCGAGCTGGCCGGTGTCCTCTCCGAACGCCTTGAAGCCCGCGAGCGGGCACGCTCCCGGGCGTCCTCGATGCACGTCGAAGCGGCGCTCCTCGCGTTGAGCCCGATCGTGATTCTGCTGTTGATCGGACTCAGCTCGCCCGGCTACCTCGACGCCTACCGCGGCACGGGTGGCACGATCGTCGCGCTCATGGGTGGCGGGCTGATCTTCGCGTGCTATCTCCTGATGCGCCGGCTGGGACGTGTACCAGAGCCACGCCGCACCACGGGAGGCCAATCGTGAACGGGACGCTTGCCCTGTGCTCGATCTGCCTGGTGGTCGGCGGGCTGCTGCTGTATGGGCACGCTCTGGCGCGTCGGCGTCCATCGCTGGCGGTACGGATGGCTCGCGCACGAGGAGAACACCCCGCCACACTCGGCGGAGAGAACCCGCTGGCCGCGAGTCTGCCCGAGTCGGTGCGTGTATGGAGTGAGCGCGTCAGTGCGATCTATGAGGGTTGGCTGCGCCAAGCTGGTCGCAGCGAAGCGCCCCGCCAGTTCTTTCTCAAGAAGCTGCTGCTCGCGTTCGCCGTGCCGTTCGTGCCGCTGCTGCCCTACGCCGCGGCGGTTCAGCACTCACCCTCGATCGTGCTCGTGTTGATCCTCGCCGTGGTCGGTTTCATCGTTCCCGATCTCGTGCTGCGCGCCGAGGCGCGCGAGCGGCGCGAGGCGCTATTCCTCGACTTGCCCGAGGCCGTCTCGGTGATGGCACTCTCACTGCGCGCCGGACAGTCACTCAGGCAGGCCCTAGAGCTTGCCGCGCGGGACTGTCAGGGTCCGCTCGGGGATGAGCTGACACGCGCGCTTTCACTCGCCCGGCGTGACCGAGCGCTCGGTGAGCGCGAAGCGCTGCGGTCGGTCGCCAAGAACACGGGGGAGCCGGCGTTCGCCCGGTTCGCGGAGCTGTTGTGCGCGAAGGAGAGCCCGTATGTCGATTTCCTACGCGCCCAGGCCAGAGAGATGCGCTCCGAGCAAAACCGTTACCTGGAACGCGCGGCCGACCGCGCCTACCTGGCGATGCACGCACCGCTGGTCCCGCTGCTGGCGGTGCTCGTGCTGCTCGTCGCCTACGGCTTTTTCCACTTCCTAACCCAAACAGTATGAAAGGAGGATGGTCATGGGCATCCTTGACACGATTTGGTTCCGTCTCCTCGACGCAGCACTCAGAGCGCGCGACGAGGAGCGCGGCGACAGCATGGTCAACTGGCTCGTGCTCGCCATAGGCCTCGCCGTCGCAGCCGCCGCGGTCGTGACGATCGTCAAAGGCCCGATCGAAACGGCTGCGAACAAGATCGTCAGCGTCCTATCCGGCGCCTGACCACGGGGAGGCTCCAGTGGTGGGACTACGCGAACGGCTTGCCGGTGAGCGCGGCGACGCGCTGATCTCCGGGCTACTCACACTCGGCCTGGTGCTGCTCGTGATCGCGCTGGCGATACAGGCGCTCGCCTACGCACACGCCCGCAACGTCGCGCAGGCCGCGGCGCAGAACGGCGCGGAGGCAGCCGCCGCCGAAGGCTCCGGGGCGGGAGTCAGTCGCGCCCAGGTGATCCTCACCGCCGCCGGGGGAGCCGGCGCAGGCCTTCACCCCTCCGCGCAAAGCAGTCCAAGCGTCGTGACCGTCACCGTCACGGGTTCGGCGCCACACGTCTTTCCCGGCGTTGACCTGATGCTCCCCACGATCACCGCGCACGCGAGCGTCCCAACCGAGCGCTACCCACAAGACGAAACACGACAATGACCATCCACAGGCTGACACGCAAGCTCAGGAGCGACCGCGGAGAAGCCGCGATGGTCAGTGGCGTGCTGCTGCTCGCCGGGGTGCTGATCCCGCTCATGTTCCTGATCGTCCTCTACGCCCGGATCGAGCTTGCACAGGTTGACGCGCAGCAGGCCGCCCGCGATGCGGTGCGCTCCGCCGTGCAGGCGCCCAACCCTGCCGCCGCGCACGCGGCAGCCACCAGGGCGCTCGCGCAAGAACAAACCGGCGCGAACGTCCCACTCACGCTTAACCTCACCGGCACGTTCGCGCGTAGGCAGGTGATGAGCGCCCAAGTCACCGCCAAAGTCCCGATCGGCACGCTGCCACTGCTCGGACACTTCGGCACGATCACGGTCCACGCCGACGCAAGCGCCCCGGTAGACCACTACCGAAGCATCCTCGAACGCCCATGACCCTCCGCGGGCTGCACAGACGCTTTGCCGGCGAGCGCGGCTCGGTACTCATCACAGGCCTGTTGCTTTCCCTCGCGCTGATAATGGTGATCGGCGCGGCCGTGGATATCGGCTACGCCTTCCTCGTCAAGCGCCAGCTTGCCTCGATCGCCGACGACGCCGCACTCTCTGGCAGTCAGGCGATCGGCCTCCAAGCGCTGCACGAAGGCCACCTGCAGCTCAACCCAGCACAGGCGCGCACCGAAGCGCAGCAGACGATCGCCGCCAACCCCTCAGTCATCGGCCAGGTGACGGCCACCACGAGCAATGTGACCGTGACCGTCACCCGGCACGTCCCGACGATCCTGCTCGGCCTCGTCGGCTTGCACACCCTCACGATCACCGCCCACGCGACCGCGGCACCACGCGGACCATGAGACGAGCGACCCTCACTTGCGCTGGTGCGGGCGCCGCGATCCTGCTCGCGGCCGGCGGCGCCAGATTCACAGTCGGCCCGTGCGGGCTCGCACGACTCGCCATCCTCGGCGGGGCGCTCGGCCTGCTCGCGCTCCATGACGTGCGCGAGCACCGCATCCCCAACCGCATCGTGCTCCCCGCAGCCACGATATGCGCCGCGCTCTCGCTCGCCGAAGGGGTACACCCAAGCTCCGGGCTATACGTCGGCGCGGCGCTTGTCGCCCTGTTGCTCACGGTCAGTCTCGCCGCACCAGCAATGCTCGGCATGGGCGACGTGAAGCTCGCGCTGCTGATCCTCTGCGCCCTCGACGCCTTCGCGCCGCTCGCACTACTCATCACCCTGGAGCTGTACGCGCTGATCGCGCTATACCTCCTCAGCCGGCGCGGACGCGCCGCACTCAAAATCTCGTTACCGCTCGCGCCGATCACCGCCGCCGCGTGCCTGATCGTCCTCCTGCTATGAGACGCCACCCGCTCATCGCTCGCGTTAGCTCAGCAGGCGCCGCGGTCGTATCCCTCACGGCGCTGATAATGCTGTGGCAGCTCAGACCCGGACTGCCGCAAATCAGCTCCCTCACCGCGCCGCTGACCACAGCGATTATCCAGCAAGGCTTGGTCTGCATCGTATGGGTGCTCGCCGCCTACATTGCGCTCGCAATCTTCATCCGCGCCACACAGGCCACCGTCCACAGCTCTCCCTCCCGGCGCGCGATGGTCCTGCCGGGGGTGATACCGAGCGCGCCGCCACCCAGGCCACGAGCAGCCGCACCCCGGACTGGCCCTACTCGATTCCCTCTCACCTTTGCCCCGCGACCCGCGCCGACCGCCGCCGACGCGCCTGCCTCACGGGTCGCGCTCGCCCCACCGCCCACGGCCACATCACCCGATGCGTCAGCGACACACGCCCCAGCCACGACGCAGCAGCGACCGGCCCTCTCGATCTCCATCCTCGGCCCATTCAGCCTCAGCGGAGCCAAGTGAGCACTCAAACGAGCGGCAACGCGCGAGCTGATCGCGTATCTCGCGCTGCAACCCAAGGGCGCCAGCCGCGACGAGCTGATCGAGGCGCTATGGCCCGCACAAGACCCCGAGCGCACCCGACCCCGCTTCTGGCAGTCCGTCACCGACGCGCGAGGCGCACTCGCCGACGCATGGGTCCACGACGGCGAGCGCTACCAACTCGACCGCGCGAAGGTCAACATCGACCTCGACCAGCTAGAGCAGCTTCTCGCGTCCACAGACCCCGAACACGATGACCCCGAAGCCCTCGAAACAGCGATCGGACTCTGGCGCGGCGAGCCACTTGAAGGCACCGACTACGCCTGGGCAGACGGCCATATCCGCCGCCTACGGGCCACCCTGCTCGAACTACTGGAGCGCGCCGGGCGCTCACGCCTGCAAAGCGGCGACGCTCGCGGCGCGCTTGAAGTGGCCGAGCAGGCAATCACGCTCGACCAGTTCCACGAGGCAAGCTGGCGCCTCGCGCTCCAAGCTGAACACGCGCTCGGGCTGCGCGAGTCGATCACCCGTCGCTACGACGAACTCGCCCACGCGCTCGATGAACAGCTTGGGCTCCAACCCACGCGCGAGACGCGGGTCATGTACCGGCAGCTACTCGGACAGAGCTAACTATTTAGTCCAAGTGCGATGGGCCGCCCCTGCGTGTAGGCTCGCCCGCTGAGCAAATGTCCCTCCCTCGATCCTCAGACCTCGACCTCCTTTTGTCCACCGCCCCCCTGGAGGGGACGCACGCGGCATGGCGCGAGGTCGGCCCAGAGCTTCTGACTTCGCTGGTCGATGCCACGTCTGTCGCAGACGCTCGAATGGTGATCGGCGAGCATTGCTGCTTCTGGGGTGGCGGCTGCTCTGCACTGATACCAGTCGATCCCGAGGCACAGACGATTGCTCAACCCTGGCTAAGCCTCGTTCAGAGCAACCGGCTCGATCATGTCGCCGCACGCGATCTTGTGGATGAAAACCAAGAGCTGTGGTCGCTCGACGTGCGCAACCTGGCTCCGCTCACTGAGCCGCTGTTCACGATTCTGGTCGGCCATCCGCTCCGAGAGGAGAATCGGGTCCGAAGTATCCCTTCCGCCCGATGATGACCCTTGGTGGGTCGCCTACGCAGGTACCTTGGGTGTGCTCCCAGACATGCCGCCTGCCGACCTAGTGCAACGTTCGGGACTTATCCCTGGCCTGCAATGGGATCAACTTGCCAACGTCGAAAGAGAACAGGTTGACGAGCCCTCAGCGGTTGATCTCATTGACCGTGTGAGGGATAGAGAAGCCGTCGATGCCCGGTTCCTCTCTCTGCGCAAGCTCGGGGTGAGATCGGCGCGGTGGTCGCAGGATCTCGTCAACGCTCCTACTTGGGTGCAGAAGGGATGGAACGCCTTGCACGTCGGAAGCAATATCGCCGTCGTGTACGAGCCGGGAAGCGTTCACGACTTGTGTCTGCTCTGGACGCTCCGCTCCGCGCACGGGCTCCCCGACGCGCTCCCGCTCGCTATCCCGGCTACGGCCGATGTCGTGGGAGAGTTGGATAGCCTCACGAACCTCGATGACCGTGGGCGATTTGCGCCACGGCTGCGGGGCTTCGAGCGACCTTGGGCTCTCGTCTCGACAAGTGTCAAGGAGGAGCAGCTCACCGAAATCGCACAAAGGGCGCAAGGACCGTGGCAGCCATTTCCGGTAGGGGAACTTCTCCAGCCCCCCCATCGCCCAATGCGTCATTCGGCGGACATTGCACATTTCGTCAACGGAAGCGCACAGGTCGCCGTATGGGACCCGACGGATCGAGAGATCGTCCAACAGCGACCAGCGCACGCTTTTGGACTGAATCTCCGAGGCAGAATCATCTTGTCAGACAAACAGCTTCCCTCGCTCCGAACGCTTCGCGGTCACGCCTTCACGGGTGGAGGGTGGATAGGCGGAGGCTATGACTTCCAGGCCCACTCGGCATCCGAGACGGTCTCTGTCCCATGGCCGAGCACTTGGGCGTTGCTGCGTGCGACAGCGGCAGACCACGGGCTCAGAGTACGACCGTCCCGACCGGGCCAAGCGGCGGCGGCACTTCTAGATCGGATGGGATCGTTCGCGGCGGTTGATGCGCTCAAGGACGATCGAATCTTGGCGGAACTCGATCGACTGGGCGAGCGGGAGGGAATCTCCTGGTTCCGCAAGCGCGTCCGCGACATACAGGCAAGCCTGGCTGAATTGGATGAGGGTGCCGCGGCGCAGAGCGCACGAATTGATGAGCGACTGGACGCTTTGGTGGTTCCGCCGGTGGACGACGCTCAACACGAGCTAACCGCGTCAACAAAAGACTTCCACAGCATCTTCGGTGCGAAGAACGCGCGGGCGTGGCTGGCCTGGGCCGAGGCCGCCGGTCTCCTCGTTCGGGGCGTTCGGATTGAATGCGACCAGTGTGGCACGAAGGCTTGGCGTCCAGCCGGCGAACTGGCGCCACCAATTGCGTGTCCGGGTTGCGCCCTGGCTCTCTCTCAGCCGTTTCCAGCGGATGTACTCACGTTCCGGTATCGTGCAAGCCGCCTTCTGATCGAGGTGCAAGCTGCGGACGCGCTGCCACACGTGCTCTGCTCAGCGTGGTGGATAGCACTCTTTCGCCGCAGCGGGATGGTTGGGCTCTATCCTGGCGTGGAGTTCCTTGAGGGGGACAGCGAAAACGTTCTCGCCGAGGTTGATGTCGTCATATTGCTGCTAGACGGTACGGTCGCGCTGGGCGAGTGTAAGCGGCGCTCAGGCGGTCTGCACCAATCCGACCTGGATAATCTCGATAAGCTAGCTGAGCGGATCGACGCGGCTTGGACCTTTGCTGCTACCCCAGGCTGGGCGGGAGACGCCCCTGAAATCTGGAGGGCGTTGCGGCGCGATCTGCCTGAACGACGGCGATTTGCACTCTGTGGTGAGCAGCTACTAACGTCCAGCAGCGAGATTATGAACCTTCTCGGGCACGACCCAACCGAATGGTCCCCGGCCAGCAGCGAGGCCCAACAAGCTCGCCGGGACGCTTACCGCGAGAAGATCGCCGACGTTATCTCCTGGCTCGAACGTCCCCAGTCACTTGCCGACTGGCTCATCCCCTCTTGAGGAGTCGATGGATCGAGTGGTCTGGGCATGAAGCCAGGGGCGTGGTGGACTCGCTGGCGCCCTTGTCCTGTGCGTCAGCGAGAATGGCGCAAGCTGGCACGCCAATGTGGGGTTTGGCGCTGTCAGGTGAACTCACCTCCGGCATCGTCGGTAAATCGTTGCCCGTCAGGCCAAATGGCTGCGATCTCTTGTCTGTGCAGGAGATCATTGAGGTCGCTGGGTGGCCTTGTGTCGAGTAGTACGGCGCGACGTGGCGGCGGTTGAATGAACCGTGTGTAGTCCGCGAGCTGTCCTATTGCCATACGCACGTTACTTCGCGTCGTCTGGACCTTGGCCTCAACAAGTTGCCTCCGTGTCTCGTTGAAGATATCGCTGAAAAGGGAGCCCCTTGTATCTCGGACTTCGATCTTGTGGCGGACAATTGTGTCGCCTTGATTTTCCATATACTTCACATAGCGATCGACCAGCAGCTTCTCTTGACGACGTGCACGTCTGACCTCATCTTTGGTTTCGACGTCATAGCCTTCAATTGTGCCTCCCTCAACGGGGATGACCTTTACTCGGCTGAGTTTGCTGGCGTTAGTAGATCGCTGTTCGATTTGTTCGAGAAGTCGCCTTGCCTCCTCCCCGAGCGTGCCACTCAATCTGCTCTGTGGCGCCTGATTGAGCCGCTTAAGCCCGATGCGCCTGATGCGCGGTGCGCCCCGAGGGTCAACGGCGTGGATACACGATACGTCGGTCACCACGCCCCACCGATCGCCCTCTTTCGGGCGAAACCCACCTTCATCGACTAGGTCTGGGTCCCAATGTGGCTCGCCGGTTACTTGAAGGATCGCTGGGCATCGCTGAACGAGATCAAGAGGGCACCCGCGCGAGCTTGCGAAGCAGACAACCAGGTAATCATCGACCGCGTAGCTTGGCGCGTATGGTGGTCTTACCTGTCCGACAGTGGGCTGCTCTCCACCTCTCAGTGACTTTGATTTACGGCCCGGCGGATCTGTGATTACCCCGGTATTCCACCATAGATCGGCGTCTTCGCGCTCGTCGGTCCAGTAGATGCGCTTCAGCCACCAGGTCATGCGCGCCTACAGCACGTCTTTCGGACTGAGAAAGGTTGAGATGTCCGAGCTGGGCGTACACGGGTCTGCTAGGCGCCGCGCGCGCTCCTCCTCGCTGATGGGGGGGCGAGCAGGTGGTTCATACGCCGGATCGAGCCATCCGCAATGCTCGCATTCGCCGGCAACCAACCGATAGGAGCCACAATCATCACAGCGGGCGTTGATCGCATTCAGGCGTAGCCGCGCTGCCGTGAACATCCCGAGCATGTGCTCCACTGCCTTGAGGCCGATCTCTGCGTCCATGCGGACAGCGTTCTTGGCGTGGGTGAGCCAGTTCACGTACTCCCACGTCTCGATCGCCAGCTTCTTCAGATAAGACCGTAGTCTGTACGCACCCTCGCCTTCCGCTAGGTGGTTCGCCAGCAAATCTGACCAACTCTTGAAGTCGGCGTTCTTGGGCGACGCCTTACCATCAGGTACAAGGTCACCATCGCAGGTCTCGCCGATAAACGACACCATGCACTCGCGCAGGCGTACTCCGACAGCCTGGAAGTTCTCCGCCTCGTCGCCGCTGTCGTAGGCCTCGAATGCCTGCTGCCACCGCCTCCATGAACCGGGCAGAAGGCTCGCTGGCTCTGGGGCGACAGGTACGTCTCGCTCTCGAAGATACTCCATGCGTAAGGCAAGGCCGATGTGGAAGGTCAATGCCACGTCGCGGCTCTTGAAGTCCGCCTGGCTATACAGATTTGTGGGGTTTGTAACGACCCACCAGCGACTTTCGGGACAGTGTACATCCCAAATATCGTGACGTGCTGGCCCCACAAGCTCAGAGGCTGCCTTCTCCAAGTGAGTCACCGACTCGTGGCCCTGTTCTTCCACATATGCGCGGACCCGCTCTTTCTCGTGGTGGTCGGCTTTCATTTGCGATCAGATGACCAATTGGCTTGTGTAATCATCGGAGGTATCCCTTGGGTCACGGCCGGCGTCGGGGCGGACGGTCGGTTGGCTTAGCCTTGCGAGTGCGGCGCGGGTCAAGCCAGTCTGCGACTATCCGCGCGACGAGAGCATCTGAGGTTTCGGCCCACTCGCACAAATCTAGGCGATATTTCAGTGTCTTACCCAGTTGGTGCCATGATCCTAGATCACACACCAGGAACTCAGCTTCTTCCAGTGGTCTTGGTGCCTCGTCCGGGAGGGCACGCCTCCTAGCGTTCTGTGCGAAGTAGGGATTTTTGACCACGAGTCCGCAGACCATTCGCTCGCGGTCTGGCGGTCGGTCTGGTTGCTCGTTCACCACGAACGCAACTGGCTTGATCTCAGTTTGGCCGTCGCCTAGCCATACGCGGTTTAGCATCTTGTCGGTGCGGGGACGGAAGCGGGTGCGAGCTTGAACATCGAATGTGCGGCATAGCTCTCGGATCGGGTCAAGGTCTAGTGGAATACCGCTGAGTTGCAACGACATATCGGAGCGCCAGACCAGACGTGGGTCTGATGCTGCGACATCGATCAGTAGGGTGTAGAAACCATCGTCGCAAACGTCTTGATAGACGACCTGCTCAGTGTGATGGATTGAGCCCGTATTGGGATAGCGCTCCTTCCAGCACCGCAGCGCTTCGATGAGGCTCGCCGGGCCGATTCCGTGCCAGTTAGTCCCGGACTGCGCGATGCTCCAATGTCCAGCACCCGTCGCCCAGCCCAACGACGACAATTCGCCTAGCGCAAGGGTCACGTCGGCGACTGTGCGGGCAGATAGTGACAAGTCGAAGGATACGCCTACCCCGGACGCAGGCACCCAGTCGGGATCATTGAGCCCGCGACTGAATGTGAAGCCGGAAAAGCTACCCAGAGCGTATACCCAAGGCACGCGAGAGCCATCGCGCATCAACAGGTAGGCGTTGCCCTCGGCGGGATCGCTTGGCGCAATGCGGCGCTCGCGGGACAGCCGCTCCCCGACGAGAACGTCGCCGTCCAAGAGCAGTGCATCGAGCTTGTTGCGCAGAATGCGCCGGAGATCGGCGTCGCGCCTACAGGCTTCTTCGACGTCCCTTCCATCAATGAGTAGCATCGGTCTGTCTCTGCGCGTCTCTACAGCCTCGATCGCTTTAGCGCTGAACCCGCTAATGCTTACGAGTACGCCGATCACGGTGCTGTGCGTGTTCACAAGACGTGCCTTAAGCGAGTCGATCTCAGCGATCGACGCCGGTCTGGTCGTCCACTTCGCCTCGACTAGGAATACGTGGCTGCCTCCTTCGGCGACTACATCTGTCTGCCTCGGCTTTGCCATGCCGGCGTTCGGCTTGACGCGAAAATGAGCCCCCCGGAACATCCGCGCGACAAGCTTCTCCAACCCGTAACCGCGTCTCTTGGGGTCCCGCTCCGTCTCTAGACGGCGGAACTCGTCCAACAGCGGATCATCGGCTACCACAGACACAGGCTACGGGAGTCGCGGTGCTCCCGCGCGCCAACAGCACCACGGTAGTCTGCGCTGTCGCCAAGGGAACTGTTGGCGAGCCACAGTATGGCGAGTGCTCATCGCTGATGATGACGCTATCCCCTCGACCGCGGCGGTCTGGAACCTAGCGCGGCCCGAAAGACAGACGGCGAGACGCCGTAGTGCCGGCGGAACGACCGCGCGAAGTGGGGAGACTGGCTGTAGCCAACCATGCGCGCAACGTCGCGCATCGGGATTGAGGGCTTGGACAGCAACTCAGTGGCGGCGATCATCCGTCTGGCGAGAAGGTCCTCGCGGAAAGTGCCGCGGCCGAACTGCTCGTAGGCGCGCTGTAGTTGGCGGGGGGAACTGGCAAGCGTCTTGGCGACGATCGTGAGCGTCAGGTGCTCGCCGTAGCGACGTTTGACCAGCAGGCGCGTGAGCAGGTACAGCCGACGACGCTCCGCGAGCGTGCCGGGGCGCATCCGTCTCGACCGACCGGCGTCAGAGCGTCATTATGCGGTCGAAGTAGGCGGCTACCTCGGAGGCGATGATTCGACCGCCGCGACGTTCGATGAGGCCGGCTGCGTCGAGGCGGTTGAGCGCATCGGTGATGGCGAGCTTCTGCTGTGTCTCGTTGGCGCCGAAGGCCTCGCATAGCTCGTCTTCTGAGATCGGGCGCTGGCCGTCGCTGGCGCGTACCAGTAGGGATTCGAGGACGGCTTTGTCGTGGTGGCGCTCATCGGCTGAGGCTGGGTCGCTGCTCTGGGTGATCTCGTGGGAGCGCACGGCTGAGCGTGTGGCGGTCACGAGGTCGTTCCAGCGGTGGATGAGGCCCGCTGTGCGGAGGCGTTTGAGGCTGGCGGGAACGTGGCCGGGGGCGGTGATCTCGCGGGCGATCTCGGCTTCTGACCACGGCCGCTGTTTGTCGTCATCGAGGAGGAGTCCGAGGATGGCGCGGTCGATGAAGGCGTGTGCTTCGGATTCGGTTGAGCTACGTTGGTCGAGCATGGGAGCGTTTACCTCCTGTGTCACGGTCTCGGGCGGGGTTGCAGCCCCGCGCCGAGGCCATAATGGTTAGAGCTGAATCTCACCTATACAGCGCATTTATGGCGTTGTGGGCGCGGTACACGAAGCTGACACGAGGACGCCGCGATCATGCGACGCTCATCGCGGGTTGCAGACGCAGGGAGTCCGGGGCGAGGCGGTAGCCGACGCCGCGCGTGGCGCGCACCCAGCCCTCGGCGCCAGCGTGAGCGAGCTTGCATCGCAGCCGCGAGGCGTGAGAGTCCAGAGTTCTCGTCATCACCGCCGCATGGATGCCCCACACTGCCCGCAGCAGTTCGTCCTTGGTGTGGACGCGGGCCGGGTCACGCGCAAGATGCACGAGCAGTTCGTACTCCAGCCGGCGCAGACCGACACGGGTTTCTCCGATCGTGACCTCGTGCGCTGCGGTGTCGATCCGAAGCTCCCCGTACTCGATTACGTCAGGAGTGTCGGCGAGTTCGCGGCGCGTGAGGGCTTGCACGCGGGCGCGGAACTCGGGGTAGGCGAAGGGCGTTCGGAGTACGTCGTCGGCTCCGGCCTCGAATCCGCGCAGTACGTCGCCGAGGTCGCCGTTCGGGCTCATCCAGAGCGTGCGGAGCATGGGCTTGACCTCGGGGGCGAGGGCTCCCGCGCGTAGCTGGCGCAGCACGTCGAGGCCCGACCCGCGGCGTGTTGGTTGGCCGAAGATGACGACCTCGATCTCCCCGGTGTCACACGCCGCGCGCAGCATGGCGGGGTCGCTGGCGCGTCGTACCTCGTAGCCGTCGAGCGCCAGCTCGTCGGCAAGCCCCAGGTTTGCGTACTCCTCGCCGTAGAGAAGTAGCGCAAAGGGCGCGCTCGGGGTCGAGTCTCCACCTGATGTTCGGACGGGTTCTGTGCTCATCTGACCTCCTCTCGGGCACCGAAAGGACCGCCAGCGAGCACAGCCGATTATCCGCAGAGAGCTACGGTAGGCGTGGCATCGAAGGATGGTTCTTCGGTGCTACAGGCCGGGCGGGGTGCTTACGACACCCCGCTCGGCCGCATCGGTTTTTGGGCTTGTGGCGCGATCAGAGCAGAGCCCGCGGCGGAAAAACTCCGGGTCATGTACGCGCTTGTCGCCGTGTCTACCGATGCCGAGCGCGACGAGACTCAGACGCTGCTTCATGCGAGCGTCCTCGCGTGGCGGGCCAACCTCGCGTCCACGTCTGCCAAGATGCGCGAGTGTGACGGCTCGGCTGGTTGTCGTAGCGAGCTTGGACGAGGAGGCTGTTCTTCAACATGGGTTTGATGCGAAAGATGGCTCGAAGGTCCGTCCGGCGTGTGACGCCAAGGCCGGTTCGCCAGGTGAACCGCGTGGTCCGCCATCCTGTGCGAACGAGCGTCCACGCGGTCACACCTCGACCGATCCGTCAAGCGCAGCGGTCGGTCTTCAATGTCACTCATCCGGTCAATACCGCCGAAAACGCTCTACTCGACAGCATCAGCGGGTCGCGCGGACGGGGAGTTCGCAACGTCGCCCCAAGTAGGCCGAGCCAACCGTCGGCGCCAGCGCAGCCGGTGGTGTCGCGCCACGTCCAGCCGCCGGTCGAATCATTGGCTCACGACGACGATGACGTGCGCTATGAGGCGGTCCGCGGGCTGGAGGGTCGAGTTAGCCCCGAGGCACGCGAGCCCTTGCTACTGGCGACGAAGGACCGAGAGGGGATGGTCCGAAAGGTCGCGGTGCGCGGTCTCGCTCGTCTCAACGATCCACGAGATACCGGCCTGTTCGTCAGCGCGCTTGGGGATTCCGATGAGGATGTCCGCTACGAGGCGATCCATGCTCTCGAGGATCGCCTCGGCCCCGAGCTTCGGGAGCCCTTGCTTGCGGCAGCACAAGACGACGATCGCTTCGTGCGACGAATTGCCCTCCGTGCCGTCGCTCGTCTCAATGATCCGCGCGACACCGGCCTGCTCGTCGGAGCGCTTGGGGATTCCGATGAGGATGTCCGCTACGAAGCAGTCCGCGCACTTGAGGATCGGCTTGGCCCAGAGCTTCAGGAGCCTCTATTGCGAGCCGCTAAAGACAGTGCCGCAGACGTTCGCGGTATCGCCGTGCGGGCCCTCGCTGCGCTCGCAGAGCAAGAAGCGGCGGGAGAAGCGCGCGACGATACTGTGCCATCGGCGCCGCTAACGTCGGAGGTAGAAGCGGCCACGCCGCTGAGCGTGCCCGCACCCGGCGACGATGACCCCGCTGATCTTGTGCTGGCGGTCCAGGTGTCGGCCAACCACGGGATGCTCGAAATGGCCGTGCGGGAGCTGCTGACGGTCCTGGGTCGTGAGCGACTTACACAGGCCGCGGTGGACGACCTCGACCACACGCTGTATGACGCAGGCTTGGACAGCGACCCCCACGTTGATGACCTGGACCTAAACGGCTCCGTGCGTCTAACCCGCCGCGAAGTCATACCGGAGTTTGAGCTACGCGCCCACGTCGATCATTCCGGTCCGTGGCCCATGCCGGTCGTGGACTTGCTCCGCGCGTTCGACCGCGCCAAGCTCACTGATCGAGCCAGGGCGGACATCGCGGATGCTCTCGCGTACAGCGGCCTTACCTGTCAGCCGCCGATCCAGTCAGTCGGACACGGTGACTCGATTACGCTGGACCGCGCTTGATCCGACTGACGGGTCGATACCTGTCCGGCGGGCGCAGGCGTCAACGTTTCGCCGGGGCCGTTCACGAGCACTTCAATGTTCGATGCCGAGCCCTCCGTCGGCCGGGGTAGGGTCGTCCGGCTTCGATCGCTTCAAGCTCCTCCCGCCTGACGCCTGAGGCGCAGGTCAGCTCGGCCGGGGTCATACCTCGCTCCTCGCGTAGCTGGCGGATCGCGCGGCCGAGCGCGAGCAGCAGCTTCCGGTCTTCCTCGGATGGCACGGGCCGGTTCATCGCGGCGATCAGCTTCTCAAGCAGCGGGTTCTCCTCGGCCGTTAGCTCGTCCTCATCCGGGGCTATCGGGGTCTTCGACGTGCTCATACGTTGCTCCCTTCGGCTTGGGTGTCGCCGCGCTTCTCCAGGCCAGCGGCGGCGAGGAACGTCTCGATCTGCTTGATGGCGTCGGGAGATGCGAGCCTGCCTGGCGCCCTCGGGGTAGCCGCGGTCCACGTACATCAGATACCGCTCGAACTCGACCCGCCGGTACAACGCGGCCGTCAGCGCCTCGCGGTGTGTCCGGCGGCGCAGCCTCAGCTCGACCGCGATCGTCGGTGTGGTGCGTATCGCCCCGACCTGTTCCAGCAGCGTCCGGTAGACCTCGAAGTCCTCAAGCTCCTGCGGGTCGATCCCGAAGTCCGGGTGACTGTGGCCGGAGTCCTTGATCTCTTCCGCGCAGTTCGCAACCTCTTCAACGAGTACCTCGCGCATCACGTTCACCAGCCGCACCGGGACCATGACCGTGCTCATACCGCGCTCCCCTCCGCTTGGACGATGAGATCCGCGAGCTGGCCGATGCGCGCCTTTGCAATCGCGCGAGCCTCGTCGCTGACTTCCGGGTCTTCCTCGACACCGTGCTCGGACTCGATGCGTGTCAGGAGCGTCCGCAGCAGCGCCGTCTTGTGCTTGCGCACGTCAACCTCCACGACGGACGGGGGATCGACGGGCTCGATCCAGCCCACGACATCGAGCAGCGCCCGCGTGCCCTTCGCTCGGCTTAAACAGCCATCGACCGCGGCCCGGATATCCGCTCGACCACGAGGCTCGATCAAGGCGCCGGCCTCCTCCAGTTGGCCGTGCAGGTCGAAGTAGAGCCCGTCGCGCAACAGCGGGACAAGCTCGTCAGGAATGACGATGTGCATGGTCGCTCCGTTCGGTCGGCCGAAGAAACCGCCCGGCGTAGCCATGACTGGACCCGCAGCCGCGAGAGCTACGGTGTCGAGCGTGGCATCCGAAGCATCTCTTCGGTTGTCCACAGGCCGGGCGGGCGCTTCCAACGCTCGCCCGGCCACACGATGTCTTGGGGCGGGAGAGCAGAGCAGAGCCCGCGCCGGCCCGCAAGAGACAATTAGGTGCAGCACGGGGCAGGCGAGCCCGCGCCGCATCGTCGGGGTAGGAACCTAAAGGTCGCCCCATGCCGCTCGATGCTCCTGTCGTTGAGAGCGGTGCGAGGGCTGCGGTAGGCTTCTTCTATGGCTACTGCTCGCCAGCAGATGAACGTCGATCTTGACGCGGAGGTTGCGTCGATCTTGCGCTCGCACGCCGCCGAGGCGCACGTCAGCGAGGGCGAGATCGTTGATCGTGCTATCCGCGCGTATGACCTGCGCTCGCTGGTAGCCCGCATCCGCTCGCGCAGCGATCTGGACGAAGATGCTGCGATGGCGCTGGTGCGGGAGGAGCTGCACGCCGCTCGCGCCGAACGCGACGCTGCTTGATGCCGCGCGTCGTCGCGGACGCGAACGTGCTCGTGTCCGCGGCCCTGGCCCGCTCTCCGCAGGCGCCTTCGGTGCTGACTCTCGACGCAGCGCTTGACGGTCGCGTCGAGCTGGTCACCTCGCCGCTGCTGCTGAGGGAGGTCACGATTGTGCTCGCACGACCGCGCTTGCAGAAGTATGTCTCGGCTGATGAAGCGGCCCGGTTCGTGGCGGACCTTGCGGCACAGACGATCCTGTTTGTCGATCCGCCTGGCCCTCACCGGGCCGTGTGCCGTGATCCCCGCGACGACTATCTCGTCGCACTCGCTGAGGCCAGTGGAGCTGAGGCGATCATCAGCGGGGACCTCGACCTGCTTGCCATTGATCCAGCTCGGATCGCCGTCGAGGTCGTCACGCCGCGGCAGTTCGCCGACCGGCTGGGCTAGTCAGCAGCATTGTACGGGCGTTCGCTATGGCATACACCGGGTTTCGGCGGACGCGAGGCCCGGCATGAGTGCGGTCTGGACCCCCGCAAATCCCCCCGCAGAAGCCCGAATCCCCTGTATTCAAGCCAACTCTAACCGTTCGCCCCGATTTGTAGCTGGTTGGAATCAGGGAGGTGCTGGAGGACTTCCTCGCGTCGAGATTTGGCTCCGGGGCACCGATCAGAGGCATTGGGGCCGATGCCGTAGAGGCGGCTGGAATGGCGGCACGGAAGCCGACCGCACACGGACCGCACACGACTCAGCCGGGTCGTCGCAGGCTCAGATCCTGTCGCCCCGGCACCGACATGCGCGAGAAGCATGCGGTGGTGGGCTGGTTCCGCGAGCGTTCACGAGAAGTAGGCGTGCCCACAGCGGCCGCGTGCGCACCTTCGTCTGCCTGGGCACGCTGAGCGCCGAAGTAACCTCTACTACGGTGCCCGCGATCACTGCGGGCAAGGCACCGCCGGATGGCGCTGGCTGGACATCCGGGTTTGGTGGCCGATGTCCTTCCTGCTGCCTGGCGGTCGAATGGGGCGACGATCGA